>NZ_QGMZ01000013.1 GCF_003173335.1 Methanospirillum stamsii | reverse complement strand
CAAAAAATTGTTTGAAGAAAAGCGAATTAGTCATTTGTAAGTTATAAATTCATAAACTTAGGTCAAGTAAAGACTTAGATAAAGCAGAGGTTTATGGAGTACTTCCTTTTCACACAGATAGAGTATGATTAGAAGTCTACCTAATCTCCCATTTCCATCCAGAAAAGGATGTATTGTTTCAAATTGTGCATGTATGAGAGATGCTTTAATGAGCGGAGGTAAGGAATCCTCACTATTCCAGAATAATAAGAGATCTCCAAGTAATGAAGTCACTTTTTCAGGAGGTGGAGGAACAAAAACGGCTTCGTATATTGTAGAACCTGGCGGTCCGATATAATTTTGAATATCCCGGAGTATTCCTGGTTTTTTTGATGCCCCTCTTGTACCAGTGATGAGAATTTTATGAAGTAAAAGGATGAGAGAAATGTCTATATCAGAAACTCGGTTTAATCCCTGTTCCATTGCAGAAATATAGTTAATTACTTCGATGATCTCCTTAGGATCATCAGAAGAGGGGAGATCGGCTTCGTATGCAAGAACTCCTTTCAGGGTAGCCTGGGTTCCTTCAATCTGAGTAGAAAGAAGAGCTTCTTTCCGTATGTACATTCGAAGAAAAAGGTCCGGACTAGGAAGAACATAGGTAATACCATCAAGACGAGCAAGAGCTCGATCTGCATGAGAGAGGAGGAAGAGTAATTTGCTACTAAGTTCAAGAGGAGGTTCTGGTGGGAGTGGTTTTGGTATAAAAGCCATGTAGCCCTCTTTTTGCCGAACTGTTACGCCTGCTCTGCTTTCAATCATTCATATGCTCCATATTTGAATTTCTTTTAAGTCCGGAATTCCTGACTTAGAGAGACCTGTAGTAATATGTGTCAGGTTTTCCTGATTAACGTACTGTAATACTATCCATGTTATATGGCGAAAGTGAATAGTAACAAATTAAAAAATAAAAAACATATGAACTTTTTTTAAAACATTTCAAACAGTCCCAAAAACTGCCTGATGCGGTCCGGATAATGCACTCTCCAGAACACTCGATCTGGTCTTCATCCGTTCGTACTCTTCCGGAGTATAACAGAGATAATCAATTGAGTACTCAGTTCTGATTCTTTTTCTGACCAGGGGAAATCGCTCATGCTGGAGAACATCCCGGAAAGACTCTGATACTACTATTCCATCAAGATCTGATTCATCATGAGCAGTTCCCTGCATCCGTGAACCAAACAGGATAACTTCTTCAGGCTAAAAGAGTTCAATCAGTCTTGGAAGTATCTCTGACCGGAATACATCAATGACCGGATCATTCATTCAGAAACTACCCGCCCGATTGAAAGATTCTTTACAGCAATCTGGAGATCATGGACTGCCTGCTTAGTCCACCTGTCTCCAATCTCATCGTAATCTGTCATAGTTCTCCTCCCTGCTGTATTTACTCATTGTTTTTCTGTTCTCAAAGGAATACCTGAAGATTATCCAGATCATCTATCTCAATGCTGAGAGAAGTTCCAATATGGTCCCGGATAATCTCCAGCCACAGGGCCTGCTCATCTGAAAAAACATGACCATTCCCAGCTTTCCATAATTGTATCAATAATCTCTCCGGAACCGGGTTTCTGGATCTATCAATCAGAATAATCCTGCGTTATTCCATGAAAGACAAATTCCGAGATTGGTCTACCCGGAGGTATGAAAAAACGTAACCGTCGTAATAAAATATTATTTTAGAAAAGAAAGCGAAAAAACCGCTCCAACGTCCCGGCTGGGACTTGAACCCAGGTCAAAAGCTCCGCAGGCTTCTAGGATATCCACTACCCTACCGGGACTAACCGTGCCTGCATATGTTATCCCTAATCAGATATGAAGGTATTCATATCTCACTTTTCGTCTTCATATGAAGCCGGACCATCATTCCGATAGTCTCATTTTCAGAGTCCCGGATTGAGGTTGACTGAAGAACAACATGCCGGTAGGAATTATCACTCATCTTCACCGCGATATGGTGCCGGATACCAAGAACCAGACTTTCCCTGATAACATCGTTGAATGTATCCGAAAAAACCGTATTCTGTCTGGTATCATAAAATGTCAGGTATTTACCGATTGGTTTTAAGATGGCATCATTCCGGTCAACATTCAGGAGATGCTCTCCGTAGGGATTGACGAACATGATCCTTCCCCTTTTGTCAAGGATGAAGTACGCATCAAGTTCTGACAATGCAGCCCGTGCAATGCGCCGGATTTTACTCGGCTGGTAATCTTTTGATTTTTTCAGAATCCGGTCATTGTGAAGGGCAATATCGATATTGGAATAGAGATCCTTTGCATTAAAAGGTTTGATGATAAAACTTGCCGGTTCAGCCAGAGTAGCCCTTTCAAGGGTGGTCTCATCATCCTGTCCGGACAGGAATATGACCGGAATCTGAAACATTGCCGTGATAAATTTGGTTGCAGTAATCCCGTCAATCTTTCCTGCAAGATTGATATCCATGAGGACAATATCAGGCAGGTGTTCTGCTGCTTTGTATATGGCTTCTTCTCCTGATGCAACCTTGCCACACACTACATAATCATGCTGAGTGAGAAATCGTTCTATCAGTGTTGCAATGATCTCATCGTCTTCAACAATGAGAATCTCATGCAAAGGATTTTTGTGTGACTCAAACATTATTTTCCTGCCGGATGGAGATATCTGCCAGTCGCGATATTATCTCTATGCGTATTTGGGTTTATTTATTTCCCGGTTATTGAATTTTACCGGTACTCACGTTTCGTATACTGATACTTATCAGCATCTCCTCCGTGAAAAACAATATAAAACCATTCATAAATTGACTTAAGTGCTCCAAACTGGTCATACCTTCGCATTGAAAACCAGACAAACAGTTTACGGTCAAATCTTACCTTTCCGAGAGTTCTCATCCGGTGTGCAACTTCGAGGTCGTCCCCTGCATCAGATACCCGGTACATACCGGCTTTTTTGAAAACATCTGCCCTGAATGCACTGTTGCATCCGAGAGTAAAGAGGACAGTTCCGGTCAGGTACCCGATATGGGCAAAACTGTTTGCCAGGAATAGGTAAAGCCGGTTTTTTATCGTTGCTTCAACCGGTTTTACCGGACCATAGAGCAGTACGACATCAGGGTTTTCAAATCCTTTTTTAATTCTTGACAGCCAGTCAGGCGGAAGGATGGTATCAGCGTCGGTGGTGGCAATTATTGTTCCTTTTGCGCGTAGGGCTCCGTCATTTCTGGCACCTCCGACCTTCGGGCTGGTCTGGATAAAAACCAGATCTGCATACTTCTCTGCAATTTCCCGGGTTTTATCTTTTGATCCGCCATCCACCACGATAATCTCGTACTCGTCTTTGGGCAGGTTCTGTTTTGTAAGTGATATAAGACAACGTTCAATTCGTTCTTCTTCGTTAAATGAGGGAATAACTACAGAAATCATGATGAAATAAGCTCCTTGTAAAGGGAAAGATGGTCGAAGCACACATCTCTGATATCATACCGTGACGAATACTCCCGTGCTTGAGCGGCACAGGTCCGGAGTGACTGATCATCGTGTAACTGTGCATCTGCATCAGAAACAGATGAAAAGTACCTGATGGAATCTTCGTACACTTCGTGGAATTCAGGAATACTCCGGGCAATAACCGGAAGACCGCAGGACTGTGCTTCAAGGACGGATAAGCCGAATGTTTCAGCATAGGTTGGCATTAAAAATACATCCGCTGCATTGTATGCCTCGGCAATATCCCTGACAAACCCGGTAAACAGGATATTATCCGGAAGACTCTGCTTCTTCATCTTTATCTTCAGGTAATCCTTTGAAACCGGACCATACGGAAATCCGCCGACCCAGATAAACCGGGTGTCCGGGTTTTTAAGTGCAAGGTCCAAAAAAGTGTAAATTCCTTTCCGGGGACTTATCTGGGCGACGGTCAGGACAACCTTCTCATCAGGTGAAATATTCCACAAATCCCTGAAATCCTCGCGTTTTTTCTTCGACGGGGAAAAATAATCCCGATCAATCCCATTTGGAATTCTCGTGACCGGAACGTCAGGTACCATCTCTTTTATCTCATCCTCACAGGTCTTTGAAATGGTGACGATATGGTCAAATTTCCGGTAGATCTCCGGATACTTCTTATTGATGGTATTGGTCAGAGCAAGGTTTCCGACATTGACCCGGGGAGTGGAATGAGCGGTCAGGAGTTTCTTACCTGATGCAAATCTTCGGTTTAACAGTGCTATCGGCCCGAATGTATGATAATGAGAGATATCTGCATCGAATTTGTACCGCTCCCAACTGATATTGATCCCATTACTATTCTTCAGCCCACGGTACAGCGATCTAGCAACCGTTGAACACCCGATGTATTTAAAGACAAACATGTCTTCAACGACAAAGTTTACTTTCATGTCAATCCTTGAGAAAATTAAAGACCGAGCGAATAATCCCGTCCATATTCAGATATTCAAACTGCGAAAACCGTCCGACAAGAGAGATGCTCGTATCTTTGAAATAATCCCTGATTATTGCAATGTTATCAAGATATGCAAGATCATAGACGACATATGCAAAGGTATTCCTGGTAACACAGGTTGCCTGTACCTGGTCCGGAGAGAAAAGCCCGATTTTTGTGAGTGACGCAAGGATATGGTCAAGAATCTGTTCGTCTGACATCTGTGAGACCTTGTCACCGTCATTGTAGGTAATCTCTGCAAGAACCGAAGAGCAGCCTTCAGGAGACACCGAATCTGAAAAATTGGATGGGAATGAGATCCGGTTTGCATACGTTGCATCTGCATCCGGAATATATGCCCAGGAATATGGTGGCATCTCTCCTTTTATGCCTACACCCACAGAAACGACTGAGTTGTATCTGAGGTCTGCTACCGCCTTTCGAACATTCTCCGGAACACTTTCAAGGCAGGGAAGCAGGTTCTGGAGCGGGATGGTACTGATAATCCGGTCTCCTGTGTATGTGTCTCTTCCATTACTGACCTTAAATTCCTCATCATGTCTGGTGATGGAAGTAACCGTAAATCCGGTGATAATCCGGTCCCGGACTGGTTCTGCCATGGCATGGATAAGCGATTCTATTCCGCCGGTTACCGGATAGGAAAATATTGCCTGATGGGTGTATCCCTCGGTTGGAATGCCCACCGCAGATTTTAATATGTCTTCAACGGGGGGCCGGGGAACCCTGCCTTCCATCCAGTGTGCAGACATCAGTTCCGGAGGATAATTCCATATCTTTGTATTGTAAGGAATCAGGTAGGCATCAGCAATCCCTCTGCCGAATGTCTGGACTATCCAGTCGTGAAAGTTTTTTGGGTCTGAAAACTCCCCTTTCTCTGATGCAATGAGGGTTTTTATATATTCGTGGAGGCAGTGGTAACAGTCCTCCGGAGGGAGCTCTGCAAGGGCATTTTCAAAGGGGTATTTTACATATTTTCCTTTGTATAAAATCTTGGTATTTCGTGCCCGCTCTGCCCGGTTCGTGCCGAGTACTTCGTGAATAAAGGATAAGACTTCAGTGTCCCGTGAAAAGATGATGTGGGATCCGCCGGTATCAAAGGTGAATCCCTGTATCTCCTGTGATCTGCACAGGCCACCGGGAATCCTCTCCTGCTCAAGAACGACAGTTTCCTCGCCCCGCTTTGAGAGGAGACGGGCAAGAGTGATTCCGGTAAGTCCTCCTCCGAGAATAATCGTTTTCATAATGTGAATGGAAGGGAAATGATGGTAAACCTGCTATGCTTTCTGGATAGTATCATAGTATAAATTCCGGGTTTGCGTTTACATGTTTGGCCGGCTAACACAAAAATGTCTGCAGGCAAAATCAGAAAATTACTCTCAAAAGATTCGGCTGTTTTTCAGGTTTTCCAAAGATTGACGCATAATGGCAGGGATTTCATTATATATAACCTCTCCATGGCCCGGATATATGGCCTTGATTTTTTTCACGGCGATGTATTCAAACCCCTTGACAAATGATTTTTCATAGGTATTTTCGGTGCCCCAGATAATGACCGGTGTATCGCCGGAAAAAAGAATCTCTTCTTCTGGACAATAAATGCAGACCGAATCTGATGTATGCCCGGGTATTGCGATTATCTCAAAGTGACAGTTCCCACACTCAATAACATCACCATCACCAAGGATATGATCTACTCCGGCAGTGTATTGGGATGATGCATGGATTACCGGTTCGTACTCCTCCTTTACCGGTCCGAGGAGTCGTGAATGATCATAATGATTATGAGTCAGGATGATGTGATCCACCGGCGTTCTTCCGCTTCTAATCTTAATTTCCCTGAGGATATCAAGAATTGCTGGATCGCATCCGGTATCAATGAGGATTTTGCATCGTGTATCCGGTGAATTACACGAACACAGCCAGGCATTTGATGTATAGATGATACTCTCTTCTGTAAGGTTTTTGATATGCATGTCTTATACAATTTGACTGTGGTGGATATTCCGAAGTGATTCGTCGATGAGATGGGGAACATTATACGTGATTGGATCCCCGTGTCCCGGATACACTACCTTGAGTTCTGAAGCTGCAAAGAGTTCAAATGCATCAACAAAGAGCCGGGTAAAGGTGCTATCATCAGAATATACCCGGATTGGAATATCACCGGAGAAAAGCAGGTGTTCTTCCTCACAAAGAACACAAATCGAATCCTCACTATGCCCCGGAGTGAATACAATGGTGCATTCCTGTTCACCCACCTGTATCTTCATCCGGTCAGAAAGGGGGATAATACCCTCAATTCTGCTTGCCGGATGGGCATAGACGTTGGGATGATAGGAATTGACAAGTGCAGATAACATACCTGCATGGTCAAAATGTGAATGAGTCAGGATTATCTGTTCAACGATATGTTTTCCAAGACCGCACCTTGCTGAAGTGAGCAAATTCAGGATCTCCGGGTCCCTTCCGGTATCAATGAGAGTATTACAATCAGTCATTGTATTGTACTGCCCGCAGATGTGCCATACATTTGAGGTATAATACTCACTTTGTTCAGTAAGGTTATGAATGATCATGGATTTTTAAATTTTCCTGAATATCTGTGCATTCATCACTATCCGGGTAAAGCAATCATTCAGTTCTTCCGGAAGTTTTTGTGTGTGCTCATGAAGCATAAAACCGCCGGCCTCAAGTGAATCATAGAACATCTTCCAGACCTTCAGCCGCTCTTCTGCGGAAAAATGAAGGAGCACATTTTTACAAATAATCATATGAACTCCGGTCCGGATTGGCTCAAACGTGAGTAGATCATGCTTTTTGAACACAACTGACGTTCTTATTTCATCGGAAATATATACATATCCGGGATCGGCTGGATCTGTTCTGAAGTATTGGCTGAAGATCTCCGGGGGTATTCGCTGCAGATCTTTCTCCGGGTACCGTCCGGTTCCGATTACCTGGACGTACTGGTTGTAGGTATCAATATCGGTTGCATAAATCTTTACGTTCCGAAAGAGGTTTGGTCCCATACGTTCCCGGAGGAGAATTGCAAACGTGTATGGTTCCTGGCCCATGGCACAGCCTGCACTCCAGATGGTAATGGTCCGCCTGCTTTGGATAAAGGGAAGAAAGTGGTCGATGGCAAGATCCAATGTCTGGGCATCCCGGAAAAAGAAGGTAAAAGCCATGGTGTCTTCTCTTTGTAGAGATTTCTTTTCTTGCTTAAAGAGTATACCTGATACTTATTGGACGATCAGGACTCTTCTGGTCAGGCTTTTATGAACTCGTTGTTCATAAAATCCGGCAATGGAGAAAAATCGTTCAGCCAGGGGCCGGATGTCCTGGTGAGTCACCAGAACTGACTTTTTACCTGGTTTTACTATTCTTTTAATCTCCCTCAGTGAGTCAAGATACAGGTCGGTGAGTCCGGACCCGATAATGACCACCGATTGCCCGTATGGAAGGTCGGATACCACGTGATCAATACTCCCATCAGGGAACGGGAGATGGCGTGCATCTGCCACTCCTGCCATTGCGGCCGGAAGGTTCATTCTGCACCCGGTGATCATCTCATGATCTGCATCGGTTCCAATCCCATGGCACCCGATTATCGCGGCTTCGATGAGCGTTCCCCCGGTCCCGCAGAAGGGATCCAGTATCCATTCCCCGGGCAGTGCTCCGGAGATATTGACAAGGGCCCGGATCATTCTCGGCATCATGACACCCGGATGAAAAAAGGGGCGGTTTCCGGGTTTTCTCATGTGGTACGGGTTCCGGTCTATCTCCCAGAGCACCTCTCCCAGATAACAGCGCCCTTCTGCTATGATTACTCTGAACACCCGTTCCGGCGATGAGACAGAGACCTGCCCGGAGATGTGGTATCCGATAAGTCGTTCAAGATCAGCAGACGGGGTATTCATCCCATGATCTACCATCTTTTTTATCCTGCCGCAGAATGGTCTGTCACTGTGTAATGCAAGCCCTTCAAGCATCCGGACAAATGAGTCTTTGTCTGCATCACACTCCCCGATATACCGCATGGCAAGATGGGTGTATGAAAACCTGTCAATGATTGTAGTGTCCGGAGCTTCAGTAATCAAAACCTGGGTGCTGTGATGAGAAACCGGCAGAATTGCTGCTACTTCAGCATAGGGGATCTCCGGATGCTCACCTGACAATTCCAGAATGAGTTTCAAGCAGTCTCCTTAAAAAAATGAAATAAAAGAATCAGTCAGTAAAAGCTTTCTCGATTGTACTCAGGATTGCTTCTTTTGTGAAAGGTTTCACAATATACCCCTTTGCACCAAGAGAGAGTGCTTCCTGTACATGCGATGACTGTTCTGAAGCGGTGCACATGAGAACCCGTGCATCCGGGTCCATCTCTCTTATCTTTCTTAATGCTTCAAGCCCGTTCATATCAGGCATCAGGATATCAAGAATTACCAGATCGGGTTTGGTCGTCTTATAGAGATCTATTGCAATCTGACCGGTTTCGGCTTCTCCAACTATTTCGTGACCTCCTTTGGTGGCCATGATACCAACAAGCCGCCTCATGTAACCTGCATCATCAACAAGGAGGATCCGCGCCATGTACTTTGTACATTTCCTGCAAAAACAATTAAGTGTTGTGTTACTGTACGGAGGGGGGTAAAAAAATCACCCTCCCAGGATGGATTCAAAAAACCCTTTCTTTTCATTATTTCCCTGTCCTGATGCGGATTTTCCGCCTTCCAGTTCAAGGATTTTTTCATAGAGTTCTTTTATCTCTCCGGATACATGCTTCGGGATGACGACTTCCACTTCAACGAGGAGATCTCCTGGTCGTCCCCGCTTTCTGACACCCTCACCGGCAACCCGCAGTTTCTTTCCTCCCTGTGTTCCGGCAGGGACTTTTATTTCAAGGTGTCTGGTGTCTATGGTGATGACTTCCACGGTTGTTCCAAGGATTGCCTGGGCTGGTGTCACATGTATCTTTGTCAGGAGGGTATCCCCGTCACGGCGGAACCTAGGTTCTGGTTTGACATGGATTTCGATGTAGAGGTCACCGTTCGGAGCACCATGATCTCCCGCTTCTCCATATCCCTCAAGACGAAGTCGCATTCCGGTGTCAACGCCGGGTGGAATGTGAACCGATACCTTTCGTTTTATCTTTTCATGGCCGGTTCCCTTACATTTTCCACAGGGCTTCTCGGCAACTTTTCCCTTGCCATGGCACATATCACAGGTGGACTGTCTGACAAAATTTCCAAAGGGGGTCTGTGTTGCCTGCCTTACCTGGCCGGACCCCCCGCATTTCGGGCAGTTTTTTGTCTTCTTCGTCTCTGATCCGGTGCCGTCACAGGTGGAACATGCTTCGGCATGCATCACTTCGATATCACGGTCTGCACCAAACACGGCATCTTTGAGAGTTATCTCAAACCGCATGAGAAGATCGTCGCCGCGTCTCGGGCCGCGTTGTCTCCCAAAACCCCCAAAGATATCTCCTGCGAAATCGAAAATGTCTCCGAATCCGGAGAAGTCAGCGTTGAACCCGCCGCCATACCCGCCTCCGCCGTAGGATCCTTTTGAAGCATTTGTGAAGGCATCATGTCCCATATGATCATACTGCTGCCTCTTCTGTGCATCAGAAAGGACACTATATGCCTCGTTTATCTCTTTGAACTTGTCTTCTGCTCCCGGATCCTTATTGACGTCTGGGTGAAATTTTCTCGCAAGGCCCCGATATGCTTTCTTTATCTCGGTATCATCGGCATTGCGGGACACGCCAAGGATATCGTAGTAATCTCCCGCAGCCATTCGTTAAATCTCACTCCTTCTTCTCGGTAAAGTCAGCATCAACGACATTGTCATCCGGTGCAGAGGATGAATCTGCACCTTCAGTCTTCTGTGCTGCCTGTTCTGCCTGGACCTTCTGATAGATCTTGGTAGTTACTTTGAACACCGCTTCAGTGAGTTCTTCCATCTGCTTCTTGATTGCCTCTGAATCGGTTCCTTCAAGAGCAGTCTTCATCTTGGTAATCTGGTCCTGGATGTTGGTCTTGTCTTCTTCTTCTATCTTGTCTTCACTCTCTTTCAGAAGTTTTTCAGCGGAGAAGACTGCCATATCTGCGTTGTTTCTGATCTCAATCTCTTCTTTCTTCTTGTTGTCTTCTTCCTCAAACTTCTTGGCGTCGTCAACCATCCGGTTAATCTCATCATCGGAGAGTTTCTTGCTTCCCTTGATGGTGATGGTCTGTTCGTTTCCGGTTCCAAGGTCTTTTGCCGCCACATGGATGATACCGTTTGCATCGATATCAAAGGTAACCTCAATCTGCGGAATACCCCGGGGTGCCGGAGGAATACCAGTCAGCATGAACTTTCCAAGGGTAAAGTTATCATTTGCGAGTTTTCTCTCACCCTGGACAACATGGATCTCAACAGAGGTCTGGTTGTCTGCGGCGGTAGAGAAGATCTGGCTCTTCTTGGTTGGGATGGTTGTGTTCCGGTCGATGATGGGGGTTGCAATGCCTCCGAGCGTCTCAATTGAGAGGGTCAGCGGGGCTACATCAAGGAGCACAATATCGCTTGTGTCACCGGCAAGCACTCCTCCCTGGATAGCTGCACCGACTGCGACGCATTCGTCAGGGTTAATTCCCTTATCCGGTTCCTTTCCAAGCAAATCTTTTACTTTCTGCTGGACGAGGGGGACTCTTGTCGATCCACCGACGAGAAGAACCCGGTCAATCTCGGATGCTTTCATTCCGGAATCGGAGAGTGCCTGCTTTACCGGCCCGATGGTGTTCTCAACAAGGTCAGATACCAGTTGTTCGAACTGTGACCTGGTAAGGTCAATGTCCAGGAACTTCGGACCTGACTGGTCGGTGGTGATGTATGGCAGGTTGACATTTGTCTTCTGCTTTTGTGAAAGTTCGATTTTTGCGTTTTCCGCTGCATCACGAAGACGCTGCATTGCCATCGGATCTTTTGTGAGATCTATGCCCTCTTTCTTCTTGAACTCGGTGACCAGGAAATCGATGATACGCTTGTCAAAGTCATCTCCACCAAGATGGTTGTTACCGGAGGTTGCTTTTACTTCAAAGACTCCGTCTCCAAGAGTCAGGATGGAAACATCAAAGGTTCCGCCACCAAGGTCATAGACCAGAACGGTGTGATCCTCTTCTTTGTCAATACCATATGCAAGGGCGGATGCGGTTGGTTCATTGATGATACGAAGAACTTCAAGTCCCGCGATGGTTCCTGCATCCTTGGTTGCCTGACGCTGTGCATCGTTAAAGTATGCCGGAACGGTGATGACTGCTTTTTTTATCTCCTCTCCAAGGTATGCTTCGGCATCCGTCTTCATCTTCTGCAGGATCATTGCAGAGATTTCCTGGGGAGTAAAGTTCTTTCCTGAGATCTCAATCTTTTTTGCAGTTCCCATATCACGTTTTACTGATATGACGGTATTCTGATGATTGGTAATTGCCTGACGTTTTGCAAGGCTTCCGACAAGCCGCTCTCCTTCTTTAGTAAACGCAACTACTGAAGGGGTTGTCCGGCCACCCTCAGCATTCGGGATGACGACTGCCTTTCCTCCTTCCATAATTGCCATACAGGAGTTCGTTGTTCCAAGATCGATACCAAGAATTTTTTCGCTAGCCATGATTTTAGTTCCTTAATATGAATGTTAATGTCGTTCTTCTGAAACGCTACCCTGGGAGACTACTACCTGGGCCGGACGGATTATCTTGTCCTTCAGGCAGTATCCTCTGCAGACCTGATCGCAGATGATGCCCTCTTCTTTAGGAGACGGAATCATTGCAATCGCTTCGTGACGGGTCGGGTCAAATTTTTCCCCTACTGATTCGTAAGATTCAATTCCCTGTCTTTTCATCACCTGGACCAGTAGTTTCTGAATCTGGGTCAGCCCCTCATGAGATCCGCCCTCGGCCTGGATGGCACGGTCAAGGCTGTCAGCAACTTCCAGCATGTCTTTGGCAAACTGGCCAAGGGACTGTGTGATTCGTTGCTCAACATCCCGGACAGATCGTTTTCGAAAGTTTTCAAAGTCAGCTGCAAGCCGCAGATATTTTTCATTGAGTTCATCATATTCTGCTTTTAACAGTTCTAATGGGGATTTTTCTTCTTCCGGAGGTGATCCTTCCGGAATCAGGTTTCCTCCATCTTCCTGATTCATTTCTGATTTCTGCTCATTCGGAGTATCTGCGGAGTCGTTCATAGAGGTTCACCATTATTGTTGTAATGTGGTTCTATATATATTTTATCCAAATGCAACATCCGCCTCTAATTAAACTATCACCTTATCCGTTAAAATAATTCTCTATTCGGCGTTAAAAATAAATTTTATGCCGAATAATTTGGTTTACCGTTCTGCTCCTTTTAGTAACTTCAGGTTAGTGTTGTGTCAGGGATCGGATCAAAACGGGTACCGCTTAACGCGCAGGATTGAACCCAAAAAACCGGTTATCTTTTTTCCAAAGGAATTTTATTCTGAAAATCAGCCATAATAGTTTTAATCTGCGGTGAGAGTGAGCAGATATGTGGCACCCGTATACTCCGGATTTTCTATAGATAAATGATTCGATTTGATTTTTGTAAATCCCGAAATTAGTTGTTTAAATTTGAATTATCCTCTGAAATTATTCGCGCTCCAGTGGAAATAAAGGGGTTCAGAACAATATCGGAACACTCAAAAAGGTACGTGCAGGTAAACTGATACCGATGTTATGGGTTATAAGATACACCGGGGAACGTAACGCCATTTATAAACTGGTGAATTCTCAATCTGCGAGTCTCGAATATTCTCTATTTCTCCTCTCTCTTTAGAAAAATTCCTGATTCTTTCTTCCGCTGTCATGTCCTGGTTTTCCGGCCGGATAACCTTTGATATGAAATCATTCCATGTGGTTTTGTTCAGAAAACCCTCCTCCTGAAACCTCTGATATATATCTCTGGCAAACATATCACCCGCCGGATAGATCCAGTACGTGCCTGCTGTACTACCGGAGAAATGTGGGTGCGTGAGCAGGTATCCTCCCTGGTCACTGGGGGGTATTCCGGTAGTATTGGTATAGATATCAGTATACCATTCCCCGAATCGCACGTTATCTGATGCTCCGGCTATTTTAAAGTCGAGTGCTGCTATGATGGTATCCCTGGCAAGAAACCATTGATACTCATAAGACTTGGGATCATGTGCTGAAGGGGGCGAATAGCCATTCCTGGAGATTTTTCTTACCGAAGTACCCCCTTCCGGATTGAACAGAAGTGAGTGGAACTCCGGAGTCCATGGAAGGAGTTCAAAGAACCGTGACTGGGTCTCGGTGAGTTCAACCGGAAGTACTGCCGGTATATCTGATGTACTGGTCCCGGCCAGCATACGGGTATAGAGGTGACCTAACTCGTGGAAGAAGAGGGTCAGTTCTTCATCGCCGAATTCGGGTCCGGCAGAGGTATTTCTGAGTGTCCCGCTCAGAATGAAGACCGGATCCGCTGCTGCCTCACTCTTCCATCCGGTGTGAATAAGAACAGTAAGCCATTGGCTGCTTTTTCCCGGACGGTCTGAAAGATCCAGGTAAAACCATCCGATGGTCTGGTCTGTTCCGGGCAAAAAGACCTGGTATAATGTGACATCCGGTGCATAGGTAACGGCTTCTTGTATCTTTTCTGTTTTTACTCCAAGCAGACAGGATATTGTGGCAAGTGTCCGGGTGAAGAGTAATTCTGCAGGTATGGAATGAGTCCGGTCCTCCCCGGACAGAGCAGGTTCTCCGTGTTTTTTGATCAACTGCCCGATTTCAAAATCATAGACTCTGCTGGCATCCGGGTATGTCTCCTGTTTCAGGGTCAGGAGTTCAGCCATCATGGGTTTTACCACCTCCTGAACCTGGGGGGTGGTGGTGTTCAGGAAATTATTAATTTCAAAATTCATCATGCCTGATCCCTGGCTTTCGGTGACCAGGTTTGTCCAGGTATCATAGCCTGAACGGTTCGCAATAGTACTGCGGATTACTGCAGATTTTGTTAGTATCTGCAGGTTTTCACTGACCGGCCTATTATCCCTGATATTTTCCAGGTACTGTCCGTCCAGTAATTCAAGCTCCTGATGCAGATGTTTCAGTTCTTCTTTTTCTTCCGGAGTTTTTCCGACGCCGCCCAGTCTGAAGAAGGTTAATTCCTGTTCATACAGCCATCTGCCATATGTGGTCGCCGGCTTTGTCTTTTTGATACACTGATACAGGTATTCATCCTCTGCAATGGTTCTGATAAGGTCATTTCGTTTTTGTGCTGCAGTTTCAGCAGCCGTCCGGAGGTCATCATCCGGGTACAGCCCCAAAAGAGCCTGGTATTTAAGCAAATGTGTGTCCATCTCTGAAAGGGCAGAATCAAATGCGATGATGGTGTTTGTTTCATTCCGGTCATCTTCTGGAACATCGCATATCTCCTGGATCAATCCATTTGTCCGGTCTATGGTGTCATTTACATCATCTTCGATTGATTCCCTGGTGAAGGGGATGAAATATGAAGGTAGAGAGTTGCTTTTATTCTCTGTTTCATCGACGTCATCCCCATAACATGCAATGCACAAGGGAATCATCAGCACAAAAAGAAGTACTATGGAGGTCGTCTGCTTGAAAGAAATCATGTGCCAGGATTTTTGATGACTTTCGCGGTATCTGATCATTCCTTTGGTCCGGTGAGAATTACCCGCCAGATTTTACTATGAGATAGGATGGACGAAAATCTTGTCGACATAGACATAACCTCGGTTTTACCCCTCAATCTGTGACATTGCTGATATGGTGTCTCTTTCGTATTTCACTGATTATGAACTGTACCTTTTTTCTCTTTTTCCCTGAGATCAAGACCATTATAGTGATTGAAGTCTATCATATTGTTATTTCATTCTTCGGGTCATGGAGGCATGGCCTGACTAATTAAGGGGAGGTCTGGTGACCATGAAACAAATATTTCATATAATCGGGTTTTTTATCTGCATCGGTATCCTTGCCGGATTAGCCTGTGCACAAAATCCCGGCGACGGAGGTCAGATGAACATGATGGGTATGCAGGACTATGGGGCAGCAGAGCCTTTTTACCCGACAAATATCCCGCTGGTGGAGGAAAATTCGGAGACAGGGAGAGAAATGATTCAGATAGGCCCCGGGTCCGGACCGGTGCAGATTCCGGTCTCACCTGACAACCAGGAAATTTCTGTCTCTCCTTCGAACAATCCACCCATATCAATTGGAAATAACGAGATTGTCGGGAGTTATCAGGATCCGGGAACTGCAGAGCCATATTATCCGTCCAATCCTCCTTCCCCTGCTCCCTATCCGACCGGAAACCCGGTGGTGATAACACCGGTCAGTCCGCAGGATCCTGGGACTGCAGAGCCGTATTATCCTATCTATACTCCTGCTCCTGAACCAACTCCAACTCAACAGCCCCGGGTTTATTATCCCGAGCCCCGGTACCAGGAACCATCTGTGGTCTACCATTATTATGATCACCGTGACCGTGATTATGACGACCGGTATTACTACGATAAAAAGTATTATCGTCCGTCATATTATGACCCTGATGATTATGACTGCCGGTATTCTTCATATTATTACGTTGATGGAGTACTGAAGATTGCAAGTACTCCCCATCAGGCAGAAATCTACGTGGATAATTCCTTCAGGGGCTACACCCCCTACTCCGGGTACCGGACTCTCGAAAACATCAGGCCCGGAACCTATACGATTCGTCTCAAATACTCCGGATATTACGACTATTATGAAGATGTCTATGTATCGAGAGGCAGGACGGTCTATATTGATGCAGATATGGTCAGGATTGGAGAAACCTACTCGAAATCCGGATCAATATCAGTCCAGTCTGAACCTTCAGGAGCCGGGGTTTACCTTGATAATGAATACCGGGGGGTATCACCGGTTGTGCTGAGCACCGTTTCAGCCGGAACCCATTCTCTTCTGGTAAGAAAGGAGGGGTATACAGATTATGTCTGCAAGGTTGATATCTCTCAAAAGCAGGCGGTAAGTATCTCAGCCGTGCTTTCTCCTGCTCCTCCCCTGACTCAGGTCATAACGCCCAATCCTACTCAGCCACCTCAGCCTGAACCGACCAGAGCCGGGCTTTCAGGTGGGATTCTTTGTATTGCTCTTCTTATCGGAGGGATACTAGTACTGAAATCTCGTCCCAATTAAAAAATTTTTCGATTGAATTATTCGTAACTTCTAAAAGCCCTGAAAAAAATATACTACTGATAACTGTAGGAAGTCGGTGTATTGTGACAGGAACCACTGGGAAGCACTCTAACAGGCCACACTGCCTGTACCTCTGGTACATACATGGAATGCCGGTATGTTCAGAAGAGAAAAGTAATCGTGAATGCCCGTATCCGTTCTGGAAATGTCCGGTAAGAGATCTCCAGAATACTGGAATTAATGGGAATGTTTCTGCATCTTCAGTAAAAGTTCCGAAAATTTCAGTAAAAATTTAACCAACTCTCATCGTGCCAGGGCAACCGTCTCCCCATACTGGACGACGTGACCCTGCATTGCATGAATAAGGTCATCCTTTCTCGATCCTGGAGGAAGGTCCAGAAATGTATCCAGTCCATAGACTCTGAACTGGTACCGATGCATCTCTCCATCCAACGGGCATGGTCCGTGATACCCGATGGTTCCATAATCATTTTTTCCCTGTACTGCTGAAACCGGTCTGGTAACGACAGGCTCTTTTGGAAAACCCTCCGGAATTCTTGCCATTGCAGGGATATTCCATATAAGCCAGGTCGAAAAAGAACAGCAGGATTTAATAAACGGATTGAAAACCATGATTGCAAGGGACTTTGCAGTGAGGTTTGAAATATTTAGTGCCGGTGTCCTGTCTTCTCCCCTGCAGGTATATCCCGGGGGGAATTCAAGAAAGTCCAGGGTGACGACAATAGGGGTTATTACTGGCATACCAGATGTCTCATTATGATTCCCTGGTAAAAAAACCTAAGCCTCCGGTGGTGATGAGATCATCCCTTTTTTCTGCCCGGACCAGGGGCGGGACCTCACCCCAGATTATACTGGTATCATTAAATATCGCATAAACTCCGTCAATTTCAGTATCAAGTTCATCCAGGCAGGATTTATCTGAAATGGTCAGGACATTACATACCGCTGTTGCCACAGCGTCTGCAAGGATGGGATCAGAAGAAAAAACCGTGACGCTGTCTGCTGTGCCAAAAGAAAAAGAATGACCGACCGTGGCAGATGATGTGCAGATCCCATAAATCTCATCAGTTGGTCTGATAACAAAGGCATATTTTCCGGATAACGGAGATTCTCCTGCATATATTCCTATCCGGACTGGACGGTCGGTTATCAGGGCAATATCTCCTCCGTTGTCAATAACACAAAATGAGGCACCGCTTTTTTGTGCTGCTGCAACACCATGTTCTGCAACAGCTCCGGCAACCGCTGCCATCGGCCCCACTCCTGCCTTTTCTGCTGCTTGTGCCATTCTTCGTGCAATAATGGGATGGTCCGGAACCTGTACCGGTTCATAACTGGTACCAAAAAAGGGATCCCGGACAAGATAACGTTCGAGTTCAGACCTTGCAGTTCTCATCCCCATGGATGCTGCCTGAATAACCTCTTCGTTATCGGCGAGAATTGTTGCGATTGTTTCCCTGAGTTCAAAATGGTAACGGATGGTCATCCCTTAATAACTGAGGGAGAGGGCCGAGTGCGGACAACTGATAATACATCTGCCACAGAGAATGCATTTTTTCGTATTGACCTGCAGTTTCCATTCATCATCAAAATAAAAGACCCCTTTGGGGCAGATGGAGATACAGGCTCCGCAGTCTACACACTCATCATCATCATGCCTGATTCCTTCTTCAAGGATCCTGACCTCCGCACCAAGGCTTCGCATCCGTTCACTTATCAGTATGCAATGTTCATCCGGCACATCAACCAGGGCTTCTTCTCCTTCGTGAGCATCAGATCGTGCCCGGTCTACATTGATAAGAATGCCGGTATCCTTTACTACCTGGGCAATTATCGGTCTGCTCTCATGGTACAGTCTGACAAGAAGTTTCATGGCCGGCTGCCTCCGGGTTTGAACAGTTTCCCTAAATCGCTTGCATGGAGTATTGCAATACACTGGTTTTGTGCATCGACTACCGGAAGGGCACTAATCCGGTGATGTTCCATCTTTTGTGCAGCAATATCAATCGGTTCATCAACCAGTGTGGTAATCACGTTTCTTGTCATGACATCCTGAACCTTTACCTTTCGTTCCGGACGTGCAACTGCTTTTGCGATGTCAAATGTCGTAACAACACCGGTCAGTCTTCCCTCTTCATTGAGGACCGGCAGATGGTTCGTTTCTCCTTTCAGGAGTTTTTTTGCTGCATCCGTGATATCCTGATCTTCCTTGATAGTGACCACCCGTCGCTGCATAATCTCCTGAACAAGAACCATTTTCCTGGTTTCCCTCATAGGTTTTGCCTGTTTTGACGGGTCAATATACCTGGTCGGGAGACACATGGTCATATGACCCTCTTCAATCCAGTTTTTCAGGGTATTTGCGACCATTTTTGCCCGGCGGTATGAAGAGAGAGAGGATGTTTTAACCTCCTCGTCATTCAGTTCGATGGTTCCGGATTTCAGTTCCGCATAACTTACCTGCCTGATAACCGGTCTGCTCCGTGACGGAACACCATAGTCCCTGATACTAACCGTGATATCTTCGTCCCTTACTGCAGTCTTCCTGACGGTCTCAATGTCAAGAACCGGCAGAGGAATTCCAATCCCGAGATACAGGGTAGGCCCGTACCTGTACATGAACCCTGCCCGGAGGAAGTCGGTATTCATTTCTGTCATATCTGCAGTGGTCATCAGGGTTGCAAAGTTCCCTGCTGACGAGTGCTGTGTTCCTTCACCCACAACCATTCCCTGTGCACCACCGAGAAGGATTGGGACACCACTTCCAATAAGCCGGAGGTTTGGATCATTAGATATCGGATTTAATGTTCCGGCCCCTGAAAATGAAACATTTCCACTGTGAGGCAGCAGGGTTCCCATGTACGTGTACAGGGTATCTTCTGAGGTGTTCACTGCTGCATCGTATCGCTGGTAGGCATTTCGCGGATTGACCATGATGGCCTGGTTTAAATCTTCCAGCCTGATTTCGGTGGTGATACTTCTCCGGGGATAACAGTCAGATCCTGAAGACTGGGCACGAAGTTCAACAGACTTTCCTGAAATAAAGTCCTCGATAACATGGGCACCCCCGTAACTTTCCATCCTGGTAACTGACTTGTTTGTCGCACCGATGTAGGTATCCACTGCTGCAATGCCGCCGTATGCTTCAACATCGTTGAGCCAGAGCCGTTCCATCTTTATCGGTGGTTCGGCATGACCAAAGTTTAAAAATGCTCCGGAGGAACACATAGCCCCGAATGTTCCGGTGGTTACAACATCCACCTCTCTCAGTGCTCCTTCCTCTCCGAGCTCGGCAACGATGTCCGGCATCTCATCGGCAGTGACCACCCGGGCTGAACCGTCACGTATACGCCGGTTGATCTCATCGATGGACTTTTCCATAATGATCACCTGTTAGGAGGTGAAAGAAATTATAGATGTGGGTTTTGACACCGGAGTGGTTCTTCTCCGGATTATTTAAAAAAAGAAAGAAGTGTAAATACCCGATTTACTTCTGCAGTAGTACTGCACCAACATCTGCCTGACCTACTGCTGCAGCATACCGTGAAAGGACACTGGTGAGTGGTCTTTGTGTCGGTTTCCATCCAGCCTTTCTCTTTTCAAGTTCGTCCGGACTGACCCCGAGTTCGATACTCTTTGTATGGAGATCGATTGAGATGCTGTCTCCCTCTTTGACAAAGGCAATGGGGCCTCCTACTGCAGCTTCCGGAGATACGTGTCCGATACAGGGCCCTCTGGTACCACCTGAAAACCGCCCGTCGGTGATGAGGGCAACTCTGCTGTATCCAAGACCGACAAGAGCGGAGGTTGGAGAGAGCATTTCCGGCATACCTGGTCCGCCTTTTGGTCCTTCGTACCTGATAATCACTACGTCTCCTTCGGTTATCTGCCGTTCAAGGATGGCTTTCATGGCATCGGCTTCACCATCAAAGACCCGTGCCGGACCGGTGTGTTTCCACATCTCGTCCTGGACCGCACCACTTTTTATGACCGCACCGCCTGGAGCCAGGTTTCCGGTCAGAATCATAAGGCCGCCGCTTGCATGAACCGGTGATTCAGGTGGTCTGATAACCTCTTTATTCACATACCTGACTGCATTGGCGATAGAATATGTGTCCATTCCGGAAACCGTCTCACAATTCTCCAGATACTTTTTAATCTGTCTGAAAACCGCCGGGATTCCTCCGGCATGATGCAGGGTTTCCATTGAATGCGGGCCTCCGGGCATCATGGAGGCGATATGGGGCACCTGGCCGGATATGACGTTAAATTCCTGCAGAGAAAAGGGAACGCCTGCTTCGGTTGCGATGGCCATCAGATGGAGGACGGTGTTTGTGGATCCGCCAAGAGCCATGTCCACCCTGATGGCATTGCGAAGACTTGCCGGAGTGATAATATCACGGGGAAGGACCTGCTTTTTCACCAGATCACAGATACGTTTTCCTGATCGGTATGCAAGCCGGAGTTTTTCTGCATAAACTGCCGGTGTTGCTGCACATCCGGGAAGAGACATGCCGACTGCCTCGGTCATACAGGCCATCGTGTTTGCGGTATAAAGGCCCTGACATGATCCGCATCCTGGCATTGCTGCAGCTTCCAGTTCATGTAGTTCCTCCTCGGTCATTTTTCCACCGGCAACCTTTCCGACTCCCTCAAATACATCGGTCAGGGATAGTTCGCAGCCATGATAATGACCGGGGAGCATGTTTCCACCGGTAACCACTATTGCCGGAATATTGCACCTTGCCGCTGCCATGAGCATTCCGGGAACAATCTTGTCACAGGTGCATACACAGACAATACCGTCGAATTTGTGTGCCTGGATCATGAGTTCCACAGAATCTGCAATATTTTCCCGTGAAGGGAGTGAATACCGCATTCCTTCGTGTCCCATGGCGATACCGTCGCATATCCCGATGGTATTAAATTCAAATGCCGTCCCGCCTCCGGCAGCAATTCCCTCGCGAACCCTCTCTCCCAGGTTTCGAAGGTGCATGTGACCGGGGACGATGGTATTCCAGGAGTTTGCAATCCCGATGAACGGCTGGTTCATCTCACTCTCATCAATCCCGAGAGATCTGATAAGCGACCGGTTCGGTGCCCGGGCGTATCCGGTTTTGACCTCATCACTCCGCATGATACTCATGAACAGATTGGGCCGACCAGAAGATAAAGGAAAGGATGGTGGTGCAAAAAATTTCATCACCTGCACCACCTATCCGGATACGTACAACCACATGGTGCATAAACCGGTGCGACCAATACTGATCATGGTCTTTACCTGCACACAATGTGGTCAATGTTGCATATACTTAGGTGACTATATCGTTATCGAGGAGCAGACCGGACCATACACCTACGCCTGTTCCTGTGTTTCCACCAATACTCCGTTTCAGGCTGTTGTGGATGAGGACAAACGGAATATATTTAATAATCGGGATTTCTCCGCTTTACATCCCCATGCCTGTCCTTTTTTGCGTCCGGCAGGAGATGACCGGATCGTCTGCACCATCCATAACACAAGTCCTGCCCAGTGTAAGATTTACCGGTGTGTAGCGGTCAGAGTTTATTCCGGTGATACCATGGTCGGGTATATCACCGGGATGGGAGCTCTTCATTCGAACGATTCCGGACTTCGTGCGTTGTATGAATCATGTGTATCAGATCTTCCTGCGAGTGATGAAGAGCGTGATTCATGGCTCTCCGGGTTTTTTAAAACCCACGGGTACCGGACAGAATAACCTGTCTATATAGAATCGAGCCAGTTAGCCAGGTCCGGTGCGTTGATGACTGTAACGCCAATATTTTTCATGTCAAGGACATTTGCCTCATGGATCTCCCTGGTCTGTGCCCCTGTTGCATCATTTACAAGGACCGTCTCGTAATTATATGCCATGGCATCAAATACCGTGGTCCTGATACAGTTCGGGGTCTGGATTCCTGCAATGACAACAATCTCTATTCCAAGAGTCCGGAGGGTCAGGTCCAGTCCGGTTCCGATGAATGCACTCATCCGGGTTTTTTCAAGCAGGTATTCTCCGGGCTTTGGCTTTAGTTCGTCAATGACATCGGCTCCGGGTGTCCTTCTTACTGCAAATGGCGTAGATTTGAATTTTTCAGCCCTGAACCATTCCACGTCAGATCCATCCGGGTGGTGGACCCGGACAACGTGAAAGATTGGAAGGTTTCGGGCTCTGAATTCTGAAAGAACCTGCGTTAATGGGCTAATGACATTTTCTGCTCCGGCAACCGGGAGGACTGCTTTTTTGGATGCAAAGTCATTTTGCATGTCGATGATGAGGAGAGCTGGTTTTTTCATGGTATATCGGTTAGGTTCCATCCATATAATGGCTATTCTCTCAGCAATCTTACATACTTACGATGAGAAATACTGAGTATGGTTTCCCTCAGGATCGGTACGATCCTTTTATTTTTCATCATCATTACAACCCCGATAACCGCAGAGCGGGTATTCTTTTCAGATGGTACCCTCTATAGTTCCTCTCTCTCAAAAGATGAAATCCTGGAACGGTTTGAAGAATATCCCAAAACCGGATCGGTAATCGTATTTCATGACACTATCTGTGAAACCTGCGAGGATGCGATGAAATATCTTGGTGATTTTGAAAAAAAATATCCGGAGATTGATATTGAGTACTATGATCTCCATCTTAATACAACAAATAAACTGATGTTCGAGGATTATATGAAAGAATATAAGCAGAAAAACCTGATGGCCCCGACCGCTTTTATTGGTCCGGCAGGGCTTGAAGGGGTTGAGAGTATAAAACTACTGTTTGAGCCGTTTACCCTGTTATATAATGAGTAATGTAGGTTCAAACGATTAGGTTTTCGATACTGTAATATGGATGGAGAATGATGAATATCATAATGAACGAGAGTTCTCATTCTTCTCTTCCATTTGTTCTTTCAAAACTAAATTCTCACATAGAAGAGATGAAGAGAAATTATGGAGTGACAAGGCTCGGCATCTTTGGTTCTGTCAGCCGGAGAGAAGATACATCTGATAGTGACATAGATATCCTCGTGGATTTAACTCCTGAAAAAGGGATATATCGGAGATATATTAACCTTGCAGATGAATTGGAGGAGATTTTCGGTCGCTTTGTAGATCTTGTAACTGTAAAGGGACTCTCTCTACACATGAGACCCTATGTAGAGCGTGAGGTGATATGGGTTTATGGATGATACAACATTTCTCTCTCAAACTCACTGTTCAAGTATCCATTTCCAGACCGGCATTACCCTGATATTTTCAGCTGGTTGTTCTTCCTGATGGAGTGTCAATATATAGCCATTTGAACCTGGAAACATATTATATGCCTCAATAACTCCATCGTACTCCCTTTTTTTATTTTCATCAGAGAGGTGCCAGCATACCTGGATTGCCATACATACTCTCCCTTGCTCGACGACGATAAAATCACATTCGTATTGTCCTTTAAGCCAGTATAATTCATACCCTCTTCTGCATAGTTCCAGCCACACGATGTTTTCAAGGAGAAGGCCATAGTCGTCTGAAAATCTGAATGCTACGGCATTACGAAGTGCTGTATCAATCCCATAATATTTTTGGTTCCGTGAGAGTTGTTTCTTCATTGAGTATTCAAAAGGAGAAAGACTTCCGATAAGATAACTATCTTCAAGATATCCAATCCAGTTTTTTAGGGAAACCGGGCTTTTCATCTGAACAATTGAAGCCAGCGACGTAAGACTTGCTTCTCTTGTCATGTTCGTATACAAGTATCTGCATAACAAACGAAATGCCTTGATTTCACGAATGGCATATCTGGCGATGATATCACGAAACAGAATGTCGTCAAAGGTTCTTCGTAATATTTCGGGATCAGGATCTTTTAGAAATTCCGGAAATCCCCCGTCTTCAATGAACTGATAAAAAAGACGGAGAGCTGCAGCAGATTCAATGGTGGTATGGATGCCGGTTTTATTCCAGGTAAATTGATGAAAGGTACAATATTCATCAAATCCGAAAGGGTATAATTCAATTCTTACATATCTCCCGGTCAGATGGGTTCCCAGTTCTTTACTCAGCATCTGTGCATTTGATCCGGTCAGAAAAATCCGGTATCCTTCATCATGCATCCTTCGAACAACCCGTTCCCATCCGGGAATATTCTGGATTTCATCTAAAAATACCGTTCTTACTCCGGGAAATAATTCCTCCCAGATAAGGAGCAGAGATCCTAAGTCATCATTGGTGGCTCCGATTAGCCGGTCATCATCAGCATTCAGATATAAAAACGAAGGGAATCCAAGTGATAATTGTTTTATGAAGGTGGATTTCCCGGATCTGCGAACTCCTGAGATGATTACAATTCTGTTTCTGCTCCGGAACTGTTCAGGGTCAATTCTCCGGGGTATGCCGGGATCCTGATTAAGAAACCGTTAATGTTGATCTCCAATTACTTCTTTAAGGATATGATAAGCTATCATATATTATCAATAAACAAAAATCTTTTTTTGTTTATTAGTAATAAAAGTATGGTGGAATTGCCTTACGACAAATCACCAGATTGTCCAGTTGGCTTTTATTTAGGGTGGGTTTTGAACCGTTTGCATTACTCTTCAATGAATAGGGAAAAATCTGGGATTTTCTAAAACCTGTTCGGATCTGTCATAACATCAATAATAACCGGACAATCCTGACTTAGTGCCCATTTTATCGCTGGTGCAAGTTCATGCGGATTTTTCACCAAAATTCCTTCACCTCCACAGGATTTGGCATACATGGCAAAATCAGGATTATGAAGAGTTGTTGCATAGTTCGGATATTGCTCAATCTGTTGTTCAACCCGGATCATTCCAAGTTCATGATTATTTAAAATGATCACGACCATAGGAAGGTGGTATTTTACAGCAGTAACAAAATCCCCCATTGCCATAGCAAATCCGCCGTCGCCTGTGATACAAAACACTGGTTTATCTGGGCATGCGATTTTTCCTGCGATGGCTCCAGGAAATCCAAACCCCATTGTTGCAAGGTATCCGGACATGATAAATTTCTGGCCGTTCATTCTGAAATTTCTGCCAAACCACCATCCATTTTCACCAACATCAAGGGATATTATCGCTCCTGCCGGGATCTCCTGAGAAAGGACTTCCATGATATAGGGAGGGCGGAGAGGGACTGATGTGTCACTGGCTTCAGATCTACGGGCTGTTTCCCACGGTGTTTTTGTTATGCTGGTCCGTTCCATGGCAGTAGAGTGGGATGATTGTGGTATTTTTGAAAGCAGATCTGATAGGACCTGTCCAACATCTCCAAAAACCGGGAGAGAATTTTTTCCTTTTCCCAGACGTATAGGATCATTATCAACCTGAATAATTCTGAGATTTTCAGGAACCCTGGTCATTTTAGAGAAACCAACACCAAGTGTTATAAGAAGGTCGGTGTGTTCCACCATTTCACGAGCTTGTGCTGATCCGACTGTTCCTAAAATGCCTGCATACAATGGATGATTCTCAGGTAGTATTCCTTTTGCACGGAATGTAGAAAGAATTGGTGCATCAATTCTTGCGGCAAATGACACCAGCAATTCCTGGTATTGAAATGCTCCCCATCCGGCAAGAATTACTGGTAATTTTGCTGAATGAATCTCCTTAATTACTATATCCATGGTATTTTTATCCGGCCGGATTATCAAAGACGGGATTGTTCCCCTGATATCAGTATACTCAGGGTCAACCGTTTCTTTCTGAATATCATTTGGAACAGATATCTGGGCTACTCCTTTTCTGACAACAGCATGTTGTACTGCCATTGTTAATATCCTGGCTGCCATTTTTTTATCATATATTGTATTGTTGAAAACTGTGATAGGTCTGAAAAAGCCATCCTGATCTATCTCCTGAAAACCCCCAGGACCTGCATATTGCATCTCAACCTGCCCGTTTAATGAAAGAACAGATGCCCTGTCTTCTTTAGCATCATACAGGCCGGTTGCCAGATTGGTAGCCCCGGGTCCTGCAATCGTCACACATGCTGCGATTTTTCCCGTTAGTTTATTGTACGCAGAAGCTGCCATTGCAGCATTCTCTTCATGACGGAACAGAAAAAACCGGGTATTATTGTTTTTACGAATGGCATCAATAATTCCAAGACTACTGGTTCCAGGAACTCCAAAATAATCAGTGATGCCAAAATGGACAAGATTTTGAATTAATACTTCTGATACGGTGGGAAGAGAGGATGTTTCCTGTTCGATAGGCTGCATTAGTTCAAATGCACGTTTTTCTGCATGGCATACCGGACAAAGCCATGTTTCTGGAAGTTTGGTGAATGGTGTCTCCGGGGGGACATTTGTCTGAGGATCCCCGTATTTTTCCTGATAGAGATATCCGCAGATTTTGCATTTCCATATGGCCATGATCTCCTCATTATCAATACAGTTGTTTCAATGTTGTGATCCAGGAAAACTCCGTCTCTACCGGGTAATTAAATCTTCCTTACACACCCACATTTCCTCGCCATTTCAGCAACCTTTGTCGCAACTGCCTGTGCAACCCCCCGGTCAAGTGGGTCCGGAAGAATCCTGTCCGGAGTCGGATCATTAATGTACTCGGCAATTGCATACGCTGCAGCAACTTTCATCTCTTCAGTTATCCTTGTTGCCCCGGCATCCAGAGCCCCCCTGAACACTCCCGGAAATACAAGAACATTATTGACCTGGTTCGGATAATCTGACCGCCCGGTTCCGATGATGGCTGCACCACCTGCTTTTGCTTCGTCCGGCATTATCTCCGGAGTCGGGTTTGCAAGGGCCAACACAATTGGATCCTTGTTCATGGTCCGGACCATCTCTCTTGTCACCAGGTTCCCGCTCGAAACACCGATAAAGACATCAGCACCTATTAATGCATCAGCCAGAGTTCCTTTCCGGAGATCCTGGTTTGTTTCATCTCCGAGGAGGTATTTGTAGATGTTATGGTACAAACCCGGTCTTCCCCGGTAAATAATACCGGTCCGGTCACAGACCGTGAGTTCTTTTACTGCATGGCATTCTTCTCCCTCGTACCCGATACACTTGAGCAGCCTGCAAACGGCATATCCGGCAGCTCCTGCCCCGGACACAACAACGGAGAGTTCTTTGTATTTTTTATCGGTCACTCTGCAGGAATTAAGAAGAGCAGCCATAACTGCGATAGCTGCACCGTGCTGGTCATCATGCATGACCGGAATACCAAGGTCCTGAAGTTCCTCTTCTATCTCAAAACAATGGGGAGCCGCGATATCTTCCAGGTTAATCCCTCCGAATACCGGAGCAATGCTTCTGATATGGCTGATAAGATCATCATGGTCTCCTTTGATACAGATGGGAAATGCATCTATTCCGGCAAATTCCTTGAAAAGAATTGCCTTTCCTTCCATGACCGGAATTGCAGCGTACGGGCCGATATTTCCAAGACCCAGAACCGCGGTACCATCGGTGACGATTGCGATACTGTTATGCTTTAACGTGCAGGAAAAAGCCCTTCTTTCATCTTCCGCAATATACCTGCATACATGAGCAACTCCCGGGGTGTATGCTGTTGACAGATCCTCCCTGGTCTTTACCGGCACCTTTGAAGAGATTGCCAGTTTCCCATGATTATCCAGGTGGAGAGCGAGTGATTTTTGCGCAATTTCCTCGCGGTCAATATCCATAGCAAGAAAGTCTCACCGGCCGGATATGAATCTTTGGGAATGGAAAAAAAGGGGAAAATCCGGGGTTCTGGTACGGATTTACCTTGAATGGTTTGCTCATGATAATTGTCGATGAAAAACAGCAATCTGGTGCTACGTAATTAAATGACTGAAAGAAGAGAGCGTTGCATGAAAACCGGGGAATTCCCCGGAAAGAGGAGGATGTTATGAACGCTATAAGTTCGGAGGTAGTTATCCGGAAACAATCCGGAAATTCTCCTGCCATCCCGGGGGGTGGCGGTGTGATAAGTAATACTACCATCCAGGGGGTTATATAATTAACGTAGTGTCCATCGACAGATACAAAGCGTGCCTATAAATCCGATGCTATGGACAACGTGGGAAAAACTGAAAAACGAAGAAAAACAGATAAAAAAGTTAGGCCGGGACAAATTTTGTCCCATAATGGATTGCGCCGCTGGATCCTTCTTCTCCGAGTTTCCTGAAGACCCTCTTTACCGGCATGCCGATTTTTACCTTATCAATGTCGCATATCAGGTGAGTGGTAAGCCGTGACCCCTCGTCAAGTTCGATGATTGCGAGGACATATGGAGTCAGGAGTTTGAAGTCGCCTGATGAACTCCGGATGATGGAGTACGTAACAACCTTTCCGGTTCCCTTGAACTGGTGATCAACAATCTTACCGTCTCTTCTGCAGTCCGGACAGAATGCACGGGGCGGGTAGAAATATTTCCCGCAGGTTGTGCAGTGTGTTCCGATAAGGTTGTACCGGTTCTGCTGTTTTCTCCAGAAACGTGCAACTGACATCTTATACCCTCCCGAATATGTGGCAGACAACCGTGGCTCCGGTACCCCCAACATTATGGGTCATTCCAATCTCGGTATCAATCTGCCGGCCTTTTGCATCGCCCCGGAGTTGTTTGACGGTTTCATAGACCTGTTTGACACCGGTTGCACCAACCGGATGACCACAGGCCTTAAGGCCTCCACTTGGATTGATTGGGATCTTTCCGCCGATTGCGGTCTGTCCATCTTCGGTCAGCTTACCTGCCTCACCCTTCTTACAGAACCCGAGATCCTCGATTGCACAGATCTCGGCAATAGTGAAACAGTCATGGACCTCGACAAACCCGATATCCTTCCGCTCAACACCTGCCATCTGAAATGCCCGGTTTCCTGCTGCAACGGTTGCATCAAGAGTGCAGATATCTTTCCTGTCATGAAGAGCAATACTGCTAGAAGCCTGTCCACAACCAAGCACTTTAACCGGAGTGTCGGTAAATTCACGTGCCCGCTCAAGCGGTGCAAGGATAACTGCTGCTGCTCCGTCGGTAACCGGAGAACAGTCAAACAGGCGGAGAGGATCTGCAACGAGAGTTGAATTGAGAACGGTATCCAGGGTTATCGGTTTTCTGAACTGTGCATTCGGGTTTTTTGCACCGTTTTCGTGGTTCTTTACCGCAACCTGTGCAAGTTGTTCACGGGTCAAACCGTACCGGTTCATGTAGTCGGTTGCAATCATTGCATACAGACCGGGGAAGGTAACTCCTGCAATACCCTCCCACTCTCTATCTGCTGCGGCTGCAAGAACATCGGTGGTGACCTCGGTTCCTACATCGGTCATCTTTTCGACACCTGCTGCAACCACGATATCAGACATCCCCGATGCAACAGCGGTATATGCCTGTTTGAATGAGAGACCTCCGGATGCACAGGCTGCTTCCACACGGGTTGCCGGAATATTATTTGTTGCAAGTCCGGCGTAGTCGGCAATAAGAGCACCAATGTGTTCCTGCTCGACAAACCGCCCTGCACTCATGTTCCCGACAAAAATCTCGTCTATCTGTTCACCGGAGATGTTTGCATCCTCGAGAGCAAGGGCTCCTGCTTCAACAAAGAGGTTCCTGAATGAACTCTCCCATTTCTCTCCGAATTTTGTACAGCCTACACCGATTACTGCAACTTCTCTCATTCCATCATCACCACTTTACCTTTGTGTTTTGCATAGACTGCATAGTCCACTAACTTCTTGTCTGCAAGGAGAGCAGACACAGTTGGTGCCGCATTCCGGTCAAAAACATCAGAATCAATTACGTCAGTGACGGTAAGGTCAAATGAATCGCTTCCGGAACCAGATCCGTAACTGGTCATAAAAATCCTCTCGCCCGGTTTTGCAACGTCAAGGACGGCAGAAAGACCAACCATCGAGGCACCGGAGTAGGTGTTTCCGAGATAAGTGACTGCAAGGCCAGCTTTTAACTGGTCCTTGGTGAATCCGAGCATGGAGGCTGCCTGCACCGGGAATTTGCCGTTTGGCTGGTGGAAGACTGCATAGTTATAGTCGGATGGTTTTGTTCCCATCTTCTCAAGCATCATCTTTGATGCTCCGATAACATGCTTGAAATATGCCGGTTCTCCGGTGAACCTTCCGCCATGTCTTGGATATGGCTTGTTTTCACGTCTCCAGAAGTCCGGGGTATCAGTGGTGAATGAACAGGTATGGTTGATTTCTGCAATCGGGTCTTTGTTCCCGATAATCATGGCCGCTCCACCTGCTGCTGCGGTATATTCGAGTGCATCGCCAGGTTCTCCCTGGGCAACATCTGCACCTATTGCAACCGAATAGGTGACCATATCAGATTTTACAAGGCCCATTGAGGTCTGGATTGCTGCAGTTCCTGCTTTACATGCAAACTCATAGTCTGCTGCTGTCATAACAGGAGTTGCACCGATTGCTTCACCAACCGTTACTGCTGAAGGTTTCACCGCATAAGGGTGTGACTCGGACCCGACATAAATAGCACCAATCTCTACCGGATCTATCTTCCGTCTTGCCATCGCAGCCCGAGCAGCTTCAACGGAGATGGTTATCGTGTCTTCATCCATGTCAGGCAGTGCCTTTTCATAAACGCCAAGGCCACGGGAGATCTCAGTGCCGTTTGCACCCCACACCCGGGCAATCTCTTCTACTTTTATACGGTAGCGTGGAATGTATGCACCGTACGAGATGATTCCTACCATTTTTCTTCCCTCAGTCTTTCCACGATGTCTTCGATTTCGTGTGTTGTGCACATCAGGGTAATGTTATCCTTTTCTGCCATTTTTGGCACAATTGGATGAACTTTCTCTGAATCAATACCATGGAGAACTACGCACCGGGGCTTGAAGGGAGTAACCCGGATTGCCACCATCGGTGACTTTCCGTTTGAAACTCCGGTAAAAATGAGCGCCCGCTCAGTGCTCCATCCGTATATCCGGTTAAATTCGCTTGCGGTAAGGTTCATAATTGCCTTGAGGCTGTCAATTACCGTATACCCGTAAATGCTCAGATTTACCTGGCCGGAAATAACCTCGGCACCAATTACGTTTGCGAATGTTGACAGGTCGATGGGATTTTTGTAATCGTGAAGGTCGTAGATTACCCCGTCTCCAATTTCAGCAAAGAGGAGAGATGCATACTTGTGAATGTACCTCCCACCCTTTCCTTCATCAATGGCAAGAATACTGTCAACAATCCGGCCGATAATTGCAGTGCCCGGACTTTTCCTCCTTCCGCTCTCGTAGTCACTTATGACAGACGGCGATACGCCAAGATATTCGGAGAGCTGACCCTGGGAAATGTCAAAACTCAGTCGCCATTTCTTCAGGGTTTTTCCCGGAGAATCAGAAAGAGTTATCTCCCCCGCCATCTTCTCCGCGAGCCGATGACGAAGTCCCGATTCCATGTTAGTACACTAGGATGCAGGGGAGTTATATAATTAACGAAGGTTCAATCGACAAAGAGCGTAATACGATCCGGTTACAATTGCCCTTCCTCTTTGGCTCTCCTTGTTAAACAGGCTTTCATCTTCTCCAGCACTTGTTTAGCCTCTTCCTCAGTTACACCGGGATCGCGGAATCTGAAATACCGTTCACAGGGCATTTCATCACACTGACCACAATGGTCCAGATGTTTCATGTTAACACAGCAATCATAAACCGGACAGGTTTCAATATCAACATATTCTGCCCAGAATATTGCCCCCTCTGATTCATCGCATCCCTGGCAGTCTTTTTCGTAATGGTCGCATTCATCACAATACAAACCACATACGGTTGGAATTAATCCGGACATGGATAATAGTCTGGTCCGGAAGTGAATTAATCTCTTTGTCAGGATATTTTAAATGCGAAATTTTGCATATTTTATAAAAAACAACCAATAATTTTTAGCTTTTTGTTCAATAATTTTATGGTATGGAACATCGATAGAACATTTGTCTGATAGTCAGACAAGAGGAGATAGACATGGCAATCATCAAACGTGATCCATTCAATGTGTTCAGAGGTGAACTGGATAATATGTTTGCAGAGATGGAAAACCGTTTTCAGTCATTTTTTCCTACATTTCCTGCATATTCCCAGGGAGGACGTGAACTGGCTCCGGTCTTCTCCGGCGGTTTTACGATTGATGTGAAGCAGCAGGATGATCAGGTTATTGCGAAAGCCGACCTTCCGGGTTGTAACAAAGACAATGTCAAAATCCGGCTTGTCAGACCCAACCTTCTTCAGATCTCCTGTGAACGATCTGATGAGATGGAGCAGGAAGAAAAGGACTTTTTTATTCGGGAACGGTTCTTTGGTTCGGTCAGCCGGAGTGTCCCCCTGCCTTCAGATGTGACTGATGAAGGTGCCAGTGCAACCTTTGAAAATGGTGTGCTGGAGGTAAAATTTAAAAAATCAGAAAAGGAATCCGGAGGGGATATTCCTATCAGTTAATCCTCTTTTTTATCCGGAAGTATCATAGTGAATGTGTATATCGGCTGAATAGAGACGCTTGCATTTTCTGTGGTCATATCCAGGACATGACCACCTGCATCCCGAGCATCAGTGATGAAATGGGTATGGAATCCTGCATAGTTGACTCCCTGCATCCACTCCGGGAACCAGAACCCGCTCACTGTTCCGGAGATATTCTGAAGGTGAAATACTGACTGGTCTTCGATAACTTCACTGAGCGAAGGGTATGGTTCTTCCTGGGGTGGAACGCTCCGAACCGTGATTTCCGGAAATTCTCCGTCAATTCTGAAGGCGTATATGACATTTTCATCCGGAAATGAATCATGGATATTTGCAAGCAGGGTATCTTCATTCATGGTTTCATTTAGATTGATGAGATATTCCGGGTCAAATGTGATGGTATTTGCAAAACATATTCCGGTATCTCCCTCAGGCTTTAGGACTGATCCGTCATGTTTTATCTGATAGATATCTCCGTTTATCTGGGTCAGTTCTCCATCAAGGTCTTTAAATCCGCCAACTCCGAAATTTCCAAAGGATTTCATCTCATCAACGGTGATAACCTCTGAATAATTTCCGGATTCTACCATGGCGTAGGTGGATGCCTGGTACATGACTGGTGAATCAGAAATAATATCAGAATAAGCCGGGATTATCAGAATGGCTATGATCATTACAAAAAACAGAAAATGCAGCTTTATTGAAGATGTGTACATAGTATCATATAGTCGCTCATTGTTTTTGATGGTATTTTTCAGGGGAAAAAAGAAAATTATTTTATTTCTTAATATCCGGGTTCAGGATATGGATGAAAACCTATGGCAAAGTAGGATCGGTCTCCGATTTTTCCACCAAACCTTCCAAATGACATTTTAGTAAGTGTCACCATGTGTTCCTCATCAGGAGTTATACCCGTGTTTTCGTAACCATACTCCTGGATTAACATCTTGTTCTCATTTGGATAAATTGTCAGGCGCCATTGGGAAGGATAATTAATAAATTCGTCATCACCTAAGAGAATATTATTCAAATAAAATCCATATTTGTTGTTTTTCTCTCCAATAATTTGATCCGTTGTTGCGCTATAGCCTAGCGTCCCGGATGATGCCGTCATAAAGCGACCCTCGGTAGAAGATATCCAATACTGAATTGAATGCGAAGGATCTGCTACATAATCAGCGTATTGTCGTATAGTCCAATTATAGTTATCCCTTCGTGCAGATAAATCAGATGATAAAGTCTCCATAATGGTGATATTTTGTTGAGCTTGATTCATTACCGATTTATTCTGGATGATTGCTTTTCCATCAAATAATGTTAAACCCACATTACCTTTATTTACCAACTTATTTTCTATCAGATAGTCATTTTCATCTTTATTGAGATTTTTTACGCTTTTTTCTGTTATTGCCGCAGAAGCAGATATTATACAACATAGGAATACAGCAATTATAACAAGGATAACCGGGTTTGAGTATCTTATTTTTCTTGCCATGTAACTTGCATTCATTTACACTATAATTAAGATATGCCATGCAATAACAGACCTAAATTTTATAAAATTTGGATATTTCCAATCCTTTGCAGAAATGTTGAAAGCACTGTTACTTCTTCATGGCAAATTTTATCGTTTCCCACATCCTTTCCTAGTTCATGAATTCTAAATATGTACCTTATATCCTCATTTTGGGACTTTTTTTCCTCATACTCCATGTATCAGTATTCGCCGCAAAAATCCCGGTTAGTACCACAATTTCAGACATAAATGTATCTACAGATTCAGGACAATTAAAAGCAACCGATCAAAAAAGTACTCAATCTGCACCGATTAAGGTGAATGAAACAAAGACAAGTGGTCTTGTTGGAAAAAGTGCGATTAATACCCTGGCAAAGGAAGAAAGTATAGACGAAATCAGTCAGAAACAGGGAGTTGCAGCACAATCACTTCTGGATATGATGCAACTCACAGAGGATGAAATTAAATCTGGTCCGTATGAATATTCACAATGGGTAGTAATAGGAGGAACGGCTGCAAGTATTGATGAGTTTGATCAGAAGGAATTTTTATCCCCTGGACACCAGCATCACCATGATCTCGGACTTGGCGGAGCATTATTGCCTGGAGCAACCGTCAAGTTTTATATCTCGGTTCCGATAAATCCGGATGCACATATCAGGTACGTACGACTTACCGATCATGGTTCTTCCTGTACTATTGAAAAAATCCTTGTGAAAAGCGGTCTTATGAATATTTACGAATCGGATAATGTTATCCGTCCAGAACCTGTTGAAACACTTCGTACTTATTATTTTGATTTAGGGGAATACAGGACATTTGATCAGGGGATGGAAGTAATTATTCATGTAAAATGCCCCGAAACAACAATTGGCTGGGCAGGTTATGATTTAGTGAATGCTGGGGCATTCATGGAGTGGTAATGGAGAAATAATCCCCAATTAATTTTTACTCGAAGCTACTCAGCACAAACCATGTATTCTTTTGTATCATCCTGGCAATCCCCTCTGGTTATTAAGATTTTTCACTTGCATTCGTTCGAGAAGGGCAATCGCATTGTCGATGACATGGGTGCCGGTGATGGTTGCGGTATCTGAAAGTATTACCACTCCTACCTGAAGATCAGGATTCCAGGCGATTGCTGCCTGGTGTGCATTTGTTTCTCCGGCTTTTTTAATAATGGTCGTCCCATCACTATTGTAGATGATTTCCCAGAAGAGGCCTATTTCACTTCTTGGTGGGCCTTCATACATCTCTGCAACCGGAATATGGGATTTTTCTATGGCACCGGATAGTGATGTATCCAAAAGGCCCATTTGTGCAGCGAGGAATACAGCCATATCCTCCGCATTTGAATGGATACCTCCGGTAGCGGTCCAAAAATCATTAAATCTGATAAGGTGAGCCTCATCTGTCGGGTATTCATATCCCCGGTACCCTTGGGCTCTCCGGTCAAGGTCGTCAAGGGTCCAGATAGCCCCGGTGCTGGTCATTCCAAGGGGCGTCAGGATTTGCTTCGATAACAACTCCGGATACGAAACGCCCTGAGAAAGGGCAATCGTATCTCCGGCGATTGCTGCCCCGAGGTTTGAGTACAAAAACTGGTATCCGGGGGGAGCAAGCAGTGAACTATTGCTTACCGAGGTGTAAGTATCATCGGCAGTCATGGTCTGAAAATGCTGCATTGAATGTTCAATCTGGTCAGCATAAGATAACAATGAATCATATTCAGAAAACTTGTCCGGAGAAGCTGGTAGTCCTGACCGGTGGGTTGCCAGGTCAAAACCGGTGATCTCCAGTCCTTCATAATCCGGAAGTCTGTATCCTCCGGAAAGCCAGGTGTTTGTCGGGGATGAGAGATTATACACTCCCCTAATCTCGCCGTCTGCCATGAGGATTCCGGTCATGACCTTTGAGAGTGATCCAATATCAAAAAGTGTCTCGTTTGACGGTGTGTCCGGTGATTTTGGTTTTATATTGCCATATGGGTGGATGGCATATCCGTTATGGTCTACCATGACCACCATGAGACCATTACTCAGGTTATACTCAATAAGGGGAGTAATATACGGATCAATTTCTTCTTTTGTCATGGCAGAGAAGTGGTCACGTGTGGATTCTCTCCAATCGTCCGGTGTAGGTACTGCAGCTCCGTGAAGACAGAAAGCCAGGATTATGATGAGAGCGGATATGGAATGAAAACCAGTCATTCTAATAAGTCATCTATTGGCTCAATCTCATTTTTATATGTTTATGAGATTATCAGGATCAAAAACAAGTGATGGTTCTCTGACATCGGAATAGTATAAAACCGGTTCAAGTCTTTATAATCTTAAGTTATACCCGGAGAGCAATCACATCCTTCCGAATGGCAGATTTCAAACAAAAAACCGAAATCAGGGAAGATGGCTATCCATGAGTTTGAGAAATTCCTCTATCGTATCTTTTGAATATGGCCCTTCTTCATACGCAATCATCAGAGTCAGCCGGTTATTGCATGTTGATACAACGGTAAGGAAACAATATGGCCAGCATACACAGGGGATTAACCATGCATCCTTCAGATTGAGAGTATTATTATCCGAATTTCCTGCTGGATTGACCCATTCCAGATCAATGACTCCGATGTTTGAGAGGACCGGATTTTTCTGACCGGTTGATGCATATTTGGTCTTCATACCCTCGAAAAACGATCTGACCTCCGGCATTCCTTTCTTATGCAGATCTTCAAACATGGTAAAACAGGATGGTCCAAGACCTCCATTTATTCGGGCTTTTAGTTTTTTTACTACATCACTGATGATATCCGGCAGTGTCTCTTCTTCAAGAATCCGGAGCTGTATTTCAAATGCAATCGAGTAATTCATGGGATTGCTGGTTTCAGATACGGGGAGCAGCCGTCTCATATCAGCGGTTGTCAAAATACCTAAGGTTGAATTATAATCCTGTGGATTGTCTCGTATCCGGATCATTGCCATGAAAAATGCCGCAATGAGTATATCATGGACACTTGCCCCATGAGATCTTCCAAATGCTTTGATAGTTTTCAGCCGGTCTTCAGGGAATGTCAGGTATGCAAGTTTTGGAATTCCCTGATTGGTGTTTTCATGGGGAAAACGCCAGTAATCCTCGAATATCTCCGTATCTGTCTCGGCATTTTTTAGTTCCTCCTCCGAATAGGTAGCCAGTAGAGCCTGTGATGTCCGGTCATATGGTTCCAAGGGCTCCGGAGTGTAATCCGGATCTCCTGCTAACCGGCGGTAAATATCGAAGAGTTCTCTGGATAGGAAAAGGATCGCTCTCGCATCACAAAATCCATGATGGCAGGTTACACATATTTTGTTCGTTTCCTCTCGCTGATACAGGGTGACCCGTATCTGTGGTCCGGCATAGACATCCAGAGGGAGGGGCATGTAGTCCGGAGGTGTCAGTCCTGGTTCTGAATCAATGACAAAGGCCTGTTCCCATAAATTTTCCGATAATTCTTCCCAGAATGGGGTATCGTTAATGATGGTGAATTTCGCATGAAGGTAAGGGTTTGCCGCTACCATCCGGAGGGTTGCAGTTTTAAGGCGTTCGATGGAAATTTCACCCGAGATTTCAAAGACAACATGCATTGAGGGTTCATAGATACATTCGTATAAGACATTGAAGACGTCAAAAGCAGATGCCGGGTATCTTTTCGGTATTTGGGTCATTAATTCGTATTATGTTTATTCTCCGGTGCGATTACCCTATCGTTTTATATGGATAATTCTGTCTGAAATCTGGATTTCAGGATTGGTTTTTGTCCTCTTCAAGGACTATCATTTCTGCTTTAGGTCGTCCATATTTTCAATAAATAAGCTCTGTTTATCTGTTGTTTAATCGCCGGTACCTGGATAATATATCCGGATAAACCGGATAGTATTAATCAACAAGGCTTTCTTTGTCAAAGAATATGATCATATCTGATAAAAGATCCCCTCACCTGGCATACAGATGATGTGAGTTGCATAAATTTTATAATCGATAATACCCGGAGTTGAAGAGAAACGAGTAATTATTCAGGATCACAGGGATTGAAAAAACTGCTTTCTTATCTGGTCATTCTCCTGTTTCTTATTTCTTTTTTCATTCCGGTAATGGGAGACAGACTTCCCCCGCCTATACCGGAAGTGTATTACTTCACGTTTGATGGATATCCAATTCCAACCCTGCCGGAAGAAAAAGAAAAACCCGATGCAAACAAGTGGAGAATCATTGGGTTTTCGAATAACGGAATCGGTTCTTCCTTTCTGGTCCATGAAGACGATGAATTATATTTTTTCAACCGGACATTGAACAATCAGTCTGATCTGGATTCTCGCCCGGAAAGGCATTCTCATGATATCTTCTTCCCTGATTCAGGAAATACGACGTACGATTCGATTTCTTACCTGTTCCGGAATAGGTCAGAGGTCCGGATTGATCCAGGGTTTTTATATCAGATAACAATCAGTAATCATCCGGACATAGAGAATACTTCTCCAGGTTCTTCATCTCGTCAGGGGACTGTGCTTTTCTCCGGAGAATCTGAACATCTGGTTAATATGACCGATCCTGTCTCCGAGTTCTGGGTCAGTTCAGGCAGGCAGTTTGGGGTGAATGTCTCTTTCTCCCTCATTGGACCGGCCGGATATCACCTGAAAATCTTCAATGAGACCGATGACCTGATATTTAATATCACCGACTGGCAAAATCTCCCCTCCGGATTCTCATTGAAATCCGATTCACATCAGGTGACTATAGATCCTCATATATTGCCAGATAAACCTCTGAGATTTGTCCTGAATCAGGTTCTTTCAGTGTCCGGAATCGATCCCCGTTCATCCGTTCCTGACAGCAATACCGTGTTCCGGATTACCGGGACCGGATTTCATCAGGGAGACGAGGTTTTTCTCATGAAAACGGGAGAGTACTCACAGGCGGGATTGAATGTTACAATCACCTCTCCCGTATCTCTCACTTGCCAGTTTCCTCTGTCAGACATAACACCAGGGTTCTGGGATCTTGGCATGAGGAAGGGAGATGAGAGTTTTATTCTCCCTGATGCTCTATTCATTAAAAAACCGATAGTTATTCCTGTTATCACCGATCTGGATCACGTTATCTCGGATTCCCTCTCTGCTATATCGGCTCCGTTCTCGAAATTCATCGGAGATGTCATCCAAACAGTAGATGAAGATACCGGTCATGGTGATTTTGGGATTACTCAACTATCAGATCCTTTTCACCTGACAATTAAACTCAAAGCTATGAATCCGAACATGGATAGTCCCAAAGATGGGAAATATCGATCAGATCTGCATAATTCAGGTGTCTATGATGATGGTGGCATCCGGCCGGACATTGATGAATTTTGGAGTTTTGAAGTTGATACAGATACTGGATCTGGTCCGGTTGTCGTCAACAAGACGGTTTACTTTGGCAGCGGACCGGGTGTGTACGCTCTTGATGCCCTGACAGGTCATAAAGAATGGCAGTTCCTGACAGATGATAAGGTCTATTCCACTCCTGCAGTGAATAACAATACCCTCTATGTTGGAAGTTCCGATTCCTGTCTTTATGCCCTTGATGCTTTATCCGGCCAGATGAAATGGAAAATGAAAACCGGAGAGGCTATCTATACCTCGCCGGCAGTAATAAATAGAACAGTCATTTTCGGAAGTTCTGATTCCTATGTCTATGCCATTTCGGTAGATGATGGTCATATTCTATGGAGTCGGGAAATTCCGGGATCAACCAGTCCGGCAATTGATAACGATCTTGCATATGTAGGGAGCATCGATTCATTCGTATATGCTCTGGATACTGATACCGGAGAAATTGTATGGAGATATCAAACCGGTGGGCCCATCCAGTCTACTCCGGCGATTGGATATGGCATGGTTTATATCGGAAGTGATGATAACCTGGTCCATGCCATTGATGCCAGGTTGGGTATTGAAAAATGGCGTTTTCAGACCGGGAGTTATGTGATGTCAAGTCCGGCGGTATCAGATGGAGTAGTCTATATCGGAAGTGGTGATACCTGGGTATATGCCATTGATGCCCTGACCGGAGAGCGGAGATGGATGTGTGAGACGGGAAAAGATGTGCGGTCTTCTCCCATTTTTTCGAATGGTATCGTGTATGTGAAAAGTGATGATTCCCGCCTTTATGCCCTCAATACCAAAAATGGTCCAAGAATCAGATGGATGTTAAAAACAGATGATTCCTATGATATTTCAGGTCTGGCTATTGGGTATGGATTATTATATCTCCGCGATGGTGGCACGATGAAAGCTCTTGGGAATTCTCCGGAATTTCGTATATTTTGATAATTTTTCCGGATTATTCTCCTGTTTAATCCGGATTATTCCGGTCGGCAGGTAGGCAGACTTAGGTAAAACAAAGTTATCCTTCGGTTCCAGGTCCGTCTTTTTCTTCTTCATAGAAAAAAACATCTTCAAGCCCCACACCGAATACTCTCGCAATCCTAAATCCAACCTTCATCGACGGGCAGTACTTGTCTTTTTCAATAGAAATTATGGTATTTCTGGTCACCCCGATGAGGTTTGCGAGTTCTTCCTGGGTCATGTCACGCTCGGCTCTCAGTACCTTAATCCTGTTTTTCATGAACTGGACCCTTTAGTATTTACGGAGGTAATAGAGGTTAAAGACTCCGAAGAGTAGTAATAACGCAGCAACGCTCAAACCGAGTGTCATTCCGATAGTTCCTTTTCGCTCATTATCCCGGAAACTCTCCCGCCGGAACTGGCAGTATTCCATTGCTTCATACTCATCCATAGAATCTATTTCAGAAATTGTCGTTGAGCGGATAACAGAATCCGGATTCCCACATAAACCCGACTGATACACTGTTATTTCCATTGATCTTGTCCCGTTATCATCTGTCTGATATTGGCCGGTGATTTTCGGGGAAAGGGGGTCACTTATCACGGATGCATAAAGTATTACGGCAGTAATAGAGGCTGTTGCATAGATGGTAAAAAAAAATCGTTTGTGATCCATTAGACTTTTGTGTATGA
>NZ_QGMZ01000012.1 GCF_003173335.1 Methanospirillum stamsii | reverse complement strand
CAAAAAATTGTTTGAAGAAAAGCGAATTAGTCATTTGTAAGTTATAAATTCATAAACTTAGGCATAAAAAAATGGAAAAAGAAGATATTTTTTCTTCACTTCATCCCTCGCTTCGATATGTTCTTGCCTCATGGATGCGGTGGGAAGATCTTCGGGACATCCAGTTACAGACAATTCAGGCCTTTCGAACCGGATCTGACTTACTGATCATCTCTCCAACCGCCGGAGGGAAGAGTGAAGCTGCATTTATTCCGGTTTTGGATAATATCATAAAAAATGGCTATTTATTGCCTGTTTGCCTCTATGTGGCGCCTTTGAAGGCTTTGATAAATGATATCGCAGAGCGTCTGCAAAATATTTTATATCCCCTGCAATTTGATCTCCTGGTTTGTCATGGGGACACCCCTCTGGATAAAAAATCTGAAACTCCGGTAATTCTCATGACCACCCCGGAAACCCTGACCGTTCTTTTATACAAAAAGAACGTATCACTGCTTTCTTCAGTCAGATACTGTATTATTGACGAGTTACATACCCTCGCAGGAACAACCCGCGGTTCACAGATCCTCACTGCATTAAACCGTATTGAAGAAGAAAATAGGAATAGAATAACAAGAATCGGTCTTTCTGCAACTATTGGAAATCCTGGAGATGTTCTTGAATGGATGAGAGGAAGTCATGAGGGATTAGTGGTAACCGGAGAAAAGCTCTCTAAAAATAATACCTTTCATCTCTTTTCATCAGAAAAAACAGATATTCCCCTGATACTGTCCCGGGAGTTGCCAGGAAAACGCTCTCTTGTCTTTTCCGGAAGCAGAAAGGAGACAGAAGTCCTGGCATCCACGCTAAAAAATGGTATTCCGGATGTTTTTGTTCATCATTCATCATTATCTTCAGGCATAAGAAAAAAGACTGAAGAGAAGACTACTCAGGGCATTCCATTCACCGTTCTATGTACAAGCACACTTGAACTGGGAATTGATATCGGTGATCTGGATCTTGTTGTTCAGACAGGTTCAGCCACATCGGTCGCATCTTTTCTACAGCGTCTTGGAAGAGCAGGAAGGAGGGGAGGTGAACCACTGATGTATCTGTTTTCAACGAGCCCAGAAGAGACCTGTCATAATCTCGCAGCACTTTGTTGCGCAAAGAATGGCAGAGTAGAACCTGTTATCACTCCGCGATATCCGTATGATCTCCTTGTCCGCGAATTACTGCTTTTGGTGATGACGAGGTACCGGGTATCATATTCTGTATTTAAGAAGTTATTATCCAGAAAACCCTACAATTGGATTCCGGAAAAGCGTCTTCAGGAGATCCTCTCTCATCTCATTTTTAATGACTGGATAACCTGTGATGGTGATCTGTATATTCAAGGCGGAAAGATGGAACAGATTAGGAGAAATCCCGGATTTTTATACTCACTCATAGGAGATCTCCCATCTACCAGAATAATTTCCCGTGATGGTGAAGAGATTGGTTCAGTTCCGGTTTCTTCAGTTCCATTACACTGTTTTGTTCTTGGAGGTACTGCCTGGGAAGCAACCGGCCAGGAAGAAGGTGATTCTCTGGTTGTTTCTCCATCTGGTTGTTCTGCTTCTCCTCCTACCTGGCAGGGCACTCCTGCTGAAGTAACTCCATTGATTCTTTCAAAGGTGAGATCCCTTGTTGCAGGTGTCCCGGTTCCATTTCCTGTTTCTGATAAAATCAGGGATGAGATAAACATATTCAGAGAACAATTCCCCCCTGACTTACCTGATAAATCTATCTCTATTCGCATTATTGGGAATAAAACAGTCTTCTATACATTTCTGGGTAAGGCGTGGAACCGGGTAATTGGGATTTTTGTCGAAAAAAAATATGAATTCCGTTATATTCACTCAGATCTATATTCCATTACTTTTTCAGGCATCCTGTCTTCAACAACTATTACTCAAATCATTCAATATCTTCAGGATTGCTCATGGGAGGATATTGCCGAATACATACCCGGTCCCAAAAAAAGTGGTGACAGAAGACTAAGCCTGCTCCCTGAATCATGTATATGGGAACAATGGTGTTCAGACTCCCTCCATATTCCCTCCCTTCTGGAGACGATCAGAGGCCTTGATATCCGGTAATATTCTCCAAATCTTGTCCAATTAAAATTTCTCTGTTGTTTTCGTAAAGACTTTGAAATGTTTTTACTGCATCAATCAGCCCGTACCCATAGATGGGATCCCATCCGGATTCTCCTATGTCAAAGGTATTTGCATACACCGCACCCATAAGTTCGGTTCTGGAAATATCAGGGAAGGATGAGAGAAGCTGGGCAATAACACCGGCGACATGTGGTGCTGCTGCACTTGTTCCGGGGAAAGGAACCGGAAAACTCCCGGCCCCACTTACCTGGACGTTTGTCGGAGCACAAATATCCGGTTTCCATCTTCTTGTCGGCACCGGATTCTGAATGGTAACCGGTCCCTGGGATGAATCGGGAGAAATTGCATATGGTGTATCAATACCAACAGAACCTACCGTTATTACCTCTTCAAGGGCAGCATGTCCGAATATAGAATCAGCTGGATCTTTTACGATATCTGAATCAACCTGGCGGATATCAACATTTCGAATAAACATCTCCAGGATGTTTGGAGTCAGGTTTTCTCCATTCCGGATAATTGATAAAGAAGCCTGGATTGGTTCAGAGCCCTGCCAGTGATAAACAAGGTGTTCAAAAGGTTCCCCTGTCTCTTCCTGATTCATATTGCTGGTGGCAAGGACTTCACCCTTCTTTGGATCAGTAATAAACAGGTCGTAATCATGGGTGGCAGAACCCCATGGATCATCCCATTGAAGGGTGATAATCACTTCATCATCCGGAAGAAGGGTAATCTTGATTGCTGATACACCCTCTCCGAAGTCATGGATCGTTTTGTCAGGTCCGGCAGTGATTCCTGGTTTCCATGAACCCTGATAATGGAGGGATGCAAAATTTCCTGAAACGGTGATGTATATCAGGTCTGGATACGCTGTTAACACATTTCTGATGTGATCAGCAACATCGCCATCTTCAAGAAAGGGTTGTTGAAAAAAATACAGATCATCACAGATAATCTGACAACCTGCCTGAGCCAGATATGAAACGGCTTTTTTAAATTCTGCTGAACTTCCACCATATGCGTAGAAGTAAAGATCTGCATCAGGCGCAAGATCGTGGATTATTTCAAGCATTGCAGTGCCTTCATCACCGGACCCTGTGGCAAAGACGGTGACCTCTGCAAGTTCTCCTGACTCCTGGGACTCCTGCAGTGATTCTACACCATTTCCAATAACTCCGACCTTCACCCCTTTCCCTGTGGATCCAAACACTTCCCTGATACCATTACTTCTGACCAGAAGGTCGCCCTCCGTTTGAAGTGTCCCTGCACAGGTGACGATGGTTGTGTCAGGTTGATTACCGGTAAAATTGGTATCAGAAATGGCAGCAGAGCTGAGGCTTACCAGCACAATGAGTACACATAACGTTAAACTCGCCCTGCCCCACATACTCAAAAACCCCCTGACATTATCCGTCCGGACAAAACCCGAATTTCAGGAATCTTCCATCTCAACAGACAATGTTTTTTATATGGTATCCTCTGTCTGTATTCGTAATCATCTTTCTGAATGGTCATTGCAGGAGGGGGAGTGAATATGGTACCCAAACCGGATTTTTCCTCTCTAAATGTGAAAAATCAGATAATCTCCTGGGATACATCCTGATATTTCTGATAATTCCGGGATGATTGGTAAGGCACTATAATCACCTAGTAATAAAAATTATTTTGTATTGTATGCAGGAACAAAAACAGCCATCGATAACACGTACTGTAAGACTCTTTCTTCTAACCGTTCTGGTAGGAATTGTGTTCATCTTTACACCTGCTCTGGCAGTTGAAGAAAATGCAGGATATTTTGAAGTTACCTCTGTTCCGGAAGGTGCAGATGTTTTTATTGGTTCCCAGTTTATGGGCGAGACTCCTGTTTTAGTCTCATCCCGGAATCAGACCGGCGGGACTACCATAAAAGTGATGAAACGGGATTATGAAACATGGGAACAGAATATCGCCGGAACCCCCGGGCCTGGTCAGGTAGTTCCGATAAAAGCACTACTCGTTCCACTTTCTCCCTTTGGTACCCTCGAAGTCAGTTCATCTCCTTCCGGGGCATTAGTGACTGTTGATAATGGAATGGGTCAGATGACACCCTGGACATACCGGGATATTACGACAGGAACCCATCTTGTATCCCTGTTTCTTTCCGGATTTGAGCCGTACATAGTGAATATTGAAGTCCCCCCCGGACAGGTGACGAAACTACATGCACAGATGACCGTCCGGTCAGGTGCCGGGTCTCTGCAGGTCAGCACGGTTCCCGGAGGAGCGTCAGTCTATGTTGACGGAGTATATTCCGGAACTACCAATACGGCGATTGGAAATATTCCTCCAGGAAAACACCGTGTAGTCATAACCAAGGCAGGGTATGAGGATGTTGAGGAGTGGGTATTAGTAAGTATGAAACAGGTGACATTCCTGAACAAAAACCTCGTCCCGGCAACGAAAAGTTCAGATGGTGCGGTGGTTATTACTTCAGATCCACCAGGGGCATCAGTATTCCTTGACGGCCAGTTCAAGGGGACTACTGAAACCGGCCGGCCTTTGGAACTGACCGGAATTAGTCCGGGAAATCATACCGTATATCTGAGTATCAGGAATTACGAAGATAATACCTCGACAATAGAAGTAAAAGCTGGTGAGATTACTCCGATTTCTATCAGGTTAAACCCAAGTCCCATGCCCCAGGACTGTGGGAAACTGATTCTGAATACAGAACCCTCCGGTGCGGACATTTACGTTGATGGAAAGTTAGTTGGGGTAACTCCGGCTACAGTGGATTCTGTATGCTCGGGAAAGCATACCTACCGGCTGGTTCTTGAAGAGTATCAGGAATATTCTTCAGATGTTGATTTAATTCCCGGACAGGTTCTTCAGGTAAATACCGTGTTAATCCCGGTTGACAAACCTAGCGAGGAGACACCCCTGGCTCCAGTTCCTGTTATTATCGCAATTCTTGTTTTATCTTTGCTGGTATTTACACGAAGGAAGTAAGGAGAATAATTTTCTCCTCCTCTTTCCGTGCAGATATATACCGTGCCGGGCAATATGTAGAGAGCTTAATTTGCATGACCGGTTACCGGATGAATATAATCATATATTGTTAATACCGGTATCCGGTGATGTTTTCGGGAGAAGAGCATGCAGGACAATCCATCAATTCAGTTCGATGATCAAAGACTAGCCAAACGCCAGCAGCTTTTAGAAGAAGGAATATCTCTGTATCCTCATGAGTATAAACGCTCTCATACAATAGATTCCATCAGAACACAATTTTGTGAAGCAGGTCATGACCCGTCTTCAGAAGTTATCAGCACCGCCGGCCGGTTATACGGGGTTAGGGATCATGGGAAGACTTTTTTTGCTGACCTCCGGGATGAAACCGGCAGGATTCAGCTCTATATCCGGAAGGACGCCCTTCCGGAGGGGAAGTTTCAGACCTTTAAAAACTGTATTGAACGTGGAGATATTATTGGTGTTACCGGAAGGGTGTTTAAGACAAAAGTTGGTGAAATCTCAATATTTGTTGATGATCTGACACTGCTTACCAAAACCCTATGTTCACTTCCGGAAAAATTCCATGGGCTTACAAATCTTGAAAAAAGATACCGGCAGCGGTATTTGGATCTCATTGTCAATGAAGAGAGCCGTGATACTTTCAGGACCAGAAGCAGGATCATCTCACTTCTCCGGAATTATCTTACAAACGACGGATTCCTTGAGTTTGAGACACCTACCCTTCAGCCACTCTATGGTGGTGCAAATGCCCGTCCTTTTACGACCTTTCATAATGCCCTTGGGCAAAAACTCTATCTCCGGATAGCACCTGAGCTCTATCTTAAACGCCTGGTTGTCGGAGGGTTTGAAAAGGTTTTTGAGGTTGCCAAGAATTTCCGGAATGAGGATATTGATACCAGTCATAACCCGGAATTCTCCATGGTTGAGATTTATCAGGCGTATGCTGATTACCAGGACATGATGAGGCTGACTGAATCGGTAATCTCCTCAATAATAGTCAATATCACGGGTGGCGTCGAGGTATCTTTTGAAGAAAATCCAATATCCTACAAGGCTCCCTGGCAGGTTATGACCATGGAGGATGCGGTCAGAACCATTGGTGGTGTGGATATTTTTGCCCATGACATTGACTCACTCAGAAAAATTGGAAACGAGAAGGGCGTTGAAGGAATTGAGGAAACCAGTTCCCTAAGAGAGATGCTTGTTCTCTTCTTTGAGGCTCTCGTTGAAGATAAACTGATTCAGCCAACATTCATAACCGATTTTCCGGTGGAAAATTCACCCCTTGCAAAATCCCACCGGGTAAAAGAGGGGTATGTGGAACGTTTCGAACTCTTCATAGCCGGAATGGAGATTGCGAACGGGTTTTCCGAGTTAAATGATCCCCTTGATCAGATGCACCGGTTTGAGGGGCAGGAAGAGAAGCGACGTCTTGGAGATGAGGAAGCACAGATGCATGACTATGATTTTGTCAATGCCCTGGGGTATGGAATGCCTCCAACCGGGGGAGTCGGAATTGGTATTGACCGGCTGGTTATGCTGATTACCGGAAATTCCTCAATCAAGGAAGTGATCCTCTTCCCATCCATGAAGCGTGAACAGGTAACCCCTGAAACTGACAATGAAGCAGTCCCTTCTGATGATGAGAATGCATAATTTTTATTTTAATTGTTTTATTCGGCAAATCATTTCAAATTCTCTTGTTTTTTTGTTTTGAAGTTTCTCATTTTTGAACCTTTTTTTTCTTAATATGAATCAGATTCTCTAATATTTTTTAGAAAATATTATACGTCAATAAAAAACATCCTTGTCATATTGTACATGGCATAAAACAGGTGTCTTTCTGGAGAACTGACCCTGCACCAGATGATCGATTTATGTAATGGCAGAAAATTTCATAGAATCGGTATCTGGAAAAGATGCGGGAGTTTTACCATGGGGTCAATACGTGGACTGGGGGTTAGGATGCAATGAACCGGATCATTATATGTGCAGTCTTTACTGCGCTCTTGTGTATACTATGTTGCAGCCTGGGAATGGCAGATATTCAGGAGAGTACTATTCCTGATATTTCCGATCATCAGGTGCAGTTTATAGAAAACGCCGGACAGGCACATGAAGACATTCTTTATCAGGTGAAATCAGCCAAATTTTCGTTTGATTTTACCCGGGATGCTCTTTTAGTCAATGGACCGTCAGAATGTGAGGAATGTGAAGAAAACATTTCATCACCGGTAATTGTGACGGTTGCAGGTGCCCAAAAGAACGTTTCTGTTGAAGCTTTTGATAAGCTTCCGGGTTATGCGAATTTTCTTATTGGCAGAAACGAGTCAGACTGGCAACAATACGTCCCCTGGTATGGGGGAATCAGATACCTGGATATTCTTCCCGGGATAAATCTTACCTACACCGGAAAGAATGGTGTCCTGAAACGTGAATTTGTCCTCAAGGAAGGTGCAAATCCGGACGCAATCCGGCTGGTATATGGAGGATCAGATGGTCTTTCTATTGCTGATGATGGCTCTCTTATGGTTTCAACATCATTTGGAAACCTTACCGAACTTGCACCATATTCATACCAGGATATCAATGGAACCCAGGTTGAGGTTGAATCTTCCTATCGGATATTAGAGAATGGAGAAGTAGGATATGACATTGGGGATTTTGATCCCGCCTATCCGCTGGTAATTGATCCTTCTCTTGAATACTCCACGCTTCTTGGGGGAAGCCTGGAAGACTATGGTATGGATATTGCCCGGGATGCAAACGGTGATGTATTTGTCACGGGGTATACTTCTTCATGTAATTTCCCGCTGGAAGATCCGATTATCATCAATACTGCGTTCATGAAATATAACGGGTCATATTGTCATAACAGCCGTGATGCTTTTATTACGAAAATTATTGTAAATGAAACAACCGGTAATGCAACGATTGATTTCTCAACCTATCTTGGTGGGTCAAAGTCTGATTTTGGTCGAGGAATTGCTGTTGATCCGGTTGGCTCAATCTATGTGACCGGAGATACCTTCTCAGAGGACTTCCCATGTATGCTTCCCTTTGCATACGGAGGGGCTCTTCATGGCTCAAACGATGCCTTTGTTGTAAAACTGAATCCGACCGGAGGGGTGATTTACTGGTCCGATTATATCGGGGGTAACTTTGCAGATCAGGCCAATGATATTGCTCTTGACAGTCTCAATGCTGTGTACCTGACCGGTCAGACGGTTGGAAACAGCCCCTACAAGGCACTTGAGAAAAATTTCCCGGTTACGCCGAATGCCTACCAGACAGCACCGAACCCTGATGCAGTAATGGGTGATGCTTTTGCGGTGAAAATCAGTCCAACCGGACAGACACTTGAATATTCAACATATATCTCCGGTTCAGGCCAGGATTCCGGGAATGGAATCACGGTGGATGGACAGGGAATGGCCTATGTTATCGGGACAACCACGTCATCCAACCTCCTGCCTTCAGGTGTGCCGGGTTACCAGAAGTCTCTGAAAGGTGGCCAGGATGCATTCCTCTTTAAGATGAACTTCCAGGCAGGAATTCCCCCACTTTACGCAACCTATCTTGGTGGTACCACTGGTCATGATTATGGTCAGGCGGTCGCGGTTGATTCGGCAATGAGCGCCTATGTAACCGGTGCAACCGCTTCAACTGATTTCCCGGTGACCAACCTTGCCATGCAGACCGTGAAAGGATGGCCATACGACTACTTTGAAAAAGATGCATTTGTCACAAAATTCAATTCTGAAGGAGAAGGGCTTGTTTACTCAACTTATCTTGGAGGGACCAAGGATGACTGGGGATATGATATCAAGGTTGACTCTTCCTTCAGGGCACATGTGACCGGATATAGCCGTTCATCACAGATTCCTCGAAGCGGTCTTGTAGATCCCATAAAACAGGCATCCGGTGGCCAGGATGGTTTCCTTACGGTAATAAAAAGTGATGGAAGATCTGCTCTGTCCTCAACACTCTTTGGTGGGTATCGTGATGATGTCAGCCATGGAGTTGCCATATCGCCTGATGGTAATACCAGTTATGTGACCGGATATACCAGTTCGCCAACCATGCAAAACCTTGTCTGTGGTGTAGACTGTGAAAGTGAGGCATTTCCTGTTTACAAGTGGATTAACCAGACAACATACTGGGGTTGGGATTATGATGGTGGGAAATTCAACGGTAGTTATTCCGGTAGCTTTGATGCCTTTGTCCTGAAATTCGGACAGTCTTCCTTACATCCTTCCTTTACTGCAACTCCTACATGTGGAACGGGTGATCCGAATCTGACGGTTACCTTTACCGAAACAACAACCGGAACAGGAAACATTCTGAATAGGATCTGGAACTTCGGAGATGGGAAGATATTTGATTCCGGTTCTACTCCGATGGTTGTTTCTCATAATTATACCGATCCGGGTTCATACCTGGCAACCCTCACGTTATATACGTATACAAGCGTCCTGACCAGTGATCCGACGAGGATTACATTCTGCAGAGATGATATCAGTGCCAATTTCACCGTCGCAGGCTATAACAACACTCCAGAGATCATAGACGTTCCGTATAATACTGATATTACCTTTGATGGATGGGCTTTGAATTATACTCCGGCTTCATACGAATGGCAGTTTGGTGACGGTTCATTAAACCAGACCGGACAGAAAACTCATCATGTCTTTACCAAAAACGGAACATTTACCGTTAATATGACCGCTCCATCCGGGACCTGTTGTGATAACAACACGAATGTCCGGGGATCCAAAAACCTGAGGGTACTCAAGAAACCACTAGCAAGGTTTGTAAATAGTACCGCCCGGATTGGATGTGCACCTTTAACAGTTCAATTTACTGACATTTCTCCGATTAATCCCTCTTATGGAGAGCCAACAGCATGGCAATGGAACTTTGGAGATAATACTAACAACGTAACAGAAAAGAATCCAATACACACCTTTGTGTTTCCTGGAACCTACACGGTCACCCTGACAACATCAAATATTGCAGGTTTAGATTCATATTCAAGAGCTGGATATGTTATCGTTAGCGGGAACGTAACTGCAGGATTCACTGCTTCACCATTAACCGGTACCGCTCCATTGGGTGTCCAGTTTACTGACGGATCTGATGGAGTTCCAACATCCTATATTTGGGAATTTGGTGATGGTGGTACGAATACAACAAGCAAGAATCCATATCATATTTACACATCTGCAGGAATTTATACCGTAAATCTTACAGCAGGTTCTGCCTGTGGTCCGTCTGCACATGCAAATAATACGGATTACATCACCGTTAATGGGAATATGACTCCCAAAATAATATTTGGGAATAATGTGCCCCCCAACTCTCCTAATCCGGTAAATGGGACTGCAGTACTGAATGTGACCTTCCTTGGAGATACCTTTGATGGAACACTTATTGACCAGGCAGTATGGAAATTTGGAGATGGAGTCGCTAATACCACAACCCAGACCAGAATGAGTTGGTGGCCCGCTGATAACAGTTATTTCAATACATCGCATCTGTATTACACAATAGGGGATTACACCCCACATCTTGATGTGTTTAATAACAGCTATGACTGGGGCTATTCCGGAGGACTGTATACTAATTATATCGGGGTATATCCTCCGTTAATTGCGAATTTCACCGCAGAACCCACCACTGGTATCGTGGGACAGAGTATCCTGTTTACGGATCATTCATCCGGGAATCCCATCAACTGGACATGGGACTTCGGAGATGGCACGGTCACATCAGGTTCTCCGTCTGTTACTCACTCGTATGGAAGTACTGCCGTTTGGCCAGTTCAGCTTATAGTGGAAAATAAATATGGCGCAACAAAGGTAAGTCCCCTCGTTATGGTAAATATTAACGCGGCTGATACGAGTGGGGATATCAGTTTTGTTCCACAGAATGTCACTCTTATGACCGGGGATCCAAATTACCGGATTGTGAACATTCTGCTTAATAAAGCTGATTACGGGCTCTCTTCCTACAAAGTAAAACTTGATATGAACTCTACTGCCCATGCAAAAATCCGAAACTGGGCGACAGAGCCTTCCTGGGTGGATGACTTTGCATATACGGTGAGTCCGACATATGACTCAATTACCCTTTCAGGGCTTTTATACAGCGGGTCGGTACCTCCTGGTTCAAGAAATATTTCCCTTGGAAATATCAGCCTTGTCGGTAGTTCGACTGGTGATGCGAAACTTTCCTTTAATGTGAGTTCCTCTTCGGCCCAGTATGGATCAAGTTACATGAGTCTTACCGGAAATGTTCCTGCGGATATTCATGTATATGAGGTCAGTGTTCTGCCGGGACAATCGAATCCTCCGACTGACATCTGGCCGGCAGGGGAACATGACGGGCTCATTGATGACTTTGATGGAAATGGTGTTGTGAATACCAATGATGTGACGGTTTTCTTTAATACCTGGGTTGATACCGGCTTTGCCGGAATGCCGGTTCCGCCATTTGATTATAACAATAATAATGTTATCGATACTGATGACATTGTTAAGTATTTCAACCGAATATGGTGATAAAAGCAGGTGAATCTCATGAAAATCAAGTTTATAACAAGTATCCTGACTCTGTGTATGGTGGCCCTGTTTCTGTGTGGAGCAGGGAGTGCTGAGAAAATCACTCTTGAGGATGTTCAAATCAGTACAATCGGACAAAAAACTGACATGCCGATCATCCTTGATTCGGCTGTAACTGGAGTATCCGGATACAAATTTACCACATCTCTTTCTCCGGATGGAATTGCACGAATATCGTCAGTATCGATGCCTGAATGGGCTTCGATAAAAGTCGTAGAGGGAACTCCGGGAGAGACAATTTTGGTTTCTGCGGTGGACCTGAACATGAAGGTGGAAGCAGGTGCTACCTCTGTACCGGTATGCACATTTACCCTTGAAGGTCTGTCAGAGGGATCAACAACCCTTTCTCTGGAAATTTCAGAGATTACTGACGACAATGGAAATCCGATACCGGTTGAGATAACGAATGCAACAATCAGTGTGGGAGGCCTGGATAATAGCATAGTTCCGGTTCAGACTCCACCGCCTGAATCTACAACACCTGTAACAACTCCTGTTCCAACGCCGGTTCCGACTCAACCGAAAGTAACAGAACAACCGAAAAATAATGATATTGCCGTCATCGTAACTCCGACCCCGGTTCCGACTGTTGTTGCAGATTTTTCTGCTCAATTAAAGGAAGGTTCAGCTCCGATGACGGTTTTTTTCACTGACAACTCATCAGGTTACCCGAGCAAATTTTTGTGGAACTTTGGAGACGGTTCAAGTGACAATACCTCGCCGCTCCAAAATCCACAGCACATTTACCGGATTCCAGGTGTTTATACGGTAACACTCAATGCCTCAAACAGTGCGTATTCAAATATTACAACCAAGTCTGATTTCATCACCGTAAAACCGATGGCTCTTCCAACCCGGGGAGCAAAAAATAATGTGACAATCTTTTCAGTTCCTGAAGGGGCTGAAGTATACCTGAATAATGCATATCAGGGTGTTACTCCGGTGCTTCTCACCAATCTTACGACTCGTGATTATCAACTCAGACTTCATAAAGAGGGATATTATGATGTAGTATCTCCGGTGACAGTTCTTGATAATGTGCTCCCTACGTTTATCTCCGGTTTTGAGATGATGCCTCATCTCGCAGAGATAGGTAAGTTGTCTGCCGATCCACCAAAGACCGGAGCTGCATACATTGTTTCCTATCCGGAACTTGTTGATGTTATCGTTGACAACACCACGGTTGGAAAGACAGACATTATGATAATGAATCTTGGGGTAGGCACTCATAACCTGACGTTAAAGAAAGAAGGGTATGAACCCTGGAATGATACCATTGAAGTGAAGAACGGCCTTGCAGTGATTCAGACTTATCATTTTGAGGAGCCGTATTTCCCCCTGAACAGGACGGTTGAATATGTTCAGTATCCCTGATCCGATTCAACCAATATTTTTCAATGAACTTTCCATGCCATCATACTCATTGGTAAGGACAGGTGAATGGATATGACAAAATTACATTATATCATCGCCGTATTCTGTCTGTTCCTCATTTCAGGACTTTCAGTTGAAGGAGCGGTGTTATCCGGAACAGATCTGGGTCTTGCTTCTTCAGGTTCAACAGGAACCCTTGATCTGATGCTTGATGAAGCAACGAACGGATTAGCTGGATATATGCTTGAAATCAGTTTTAATCCTGGGGGTATTGCACAGGTGACGAAGGTAAACTGGCCATCTGCCTTTGTGATGAATTCTAAGTCACCTGATCCTCCCACCTCAGAAATTACTCTTGTTGCAGTCGATCTGAATGATGCGGTTACAGCAGGGGCACTCAATACCATCCTTGCAAATCTGGAAATAACCGGACTTGCTGAAGGCTTTACAGAGATGGAGATCGCAATATCTGAATTAACTGATGATTCGGGAAGTCCGATTGACGCAACCGTCTCAGGCTCCACAATCACGGTGGGAACAGTAACACCGACGGTAACGCCTACGGCAACTCCAACGGTGACTCCGACAAGTGAGCCTACTTCAGAACCAACAACCGTCCCGACAACCATCGTTCCGACAGTAACTCCGACAGTAACTCCGACGGTTGAACCGACCGCAGAGCCGACTATCGAACCTACTCATACTCCCGATACAGAAACACTCAAGGCATCATTTACTGCGATGCCCATGACAGGAGTTCCCCCACTGGCGGTGAACTTTACTGATTATTCTACCGGTAGTCCGAAAAAGTGGAAATGGGACTTTGGTGACGGTACTCTTTCAACACTCCAGAACCCGACTCATGTGTATGGAGGAATCGGAAGGTATACGGTAACTCTTGAGGTAACAAAGGGGAACCTTTCATCCATCGAACAAAAACCTGAACTGATACGGGTAGTCGGGGATTATCCCGTCGGTCCATCAGGATTTGTAATGGTTACCTCGAAGCCCTCCGGTGCAGAGATTAACATGGGTGAACTGTATCTTGGAATGACACCGGCAACCCTTATCGTTCCGGCAGGATCACGCTCATTAACCTTTGAAAAAGAGGGATATCTGAATAAGACCGTATCGGTCACGATCCGTCCGGGAGAAATTAAGCTGATTCCAAAAGTAATGCTGAAAGAAGCATCATAAAATATCTTTTTTTCCAGCATAAACACACTGGCCAAATGAGATGCATCCGTCTCCAAGAGGCATATCCCGGTTTATAACAAGTTCGTATCCCCTTTCCTGAACTGTGCACTGGATTGTGTTTCGTATCATTTCATTGTAAGCTACACCGCCGGAGAGGGCAATTTTTGTAATCCCTGCATTTGTAGCAGCATTACATGCGATACCAGCGATTCCCCTTGCCAGGTTATACTGGATAGATGCAGCAATCTTCCGGGTGGCATTGGTATCTGATATATTCTTTGTATACAAATCACAGGCTGTTTTAAGGAGGCGGGAAGTATCGAGCACTTCGGCGTTGTTTATTCTAACAATGGGTATCTCCCAGACTTCTGGTGTGGTTCCATGAGCAAAGGATTCAAGTCTCATTGCAGGTTCTCCATCATAGGTCTTTTTTCTGCATATCCCTAAGAGTGCTGAAGCAGCGTCAAGAACCCTGCCGGTGCTGCTAGTTACCGCCGTATTAAACCTTCGTGAAACCTGTTTTTCTAAGATTGTGAGATCCTGTTCTGTCCATCCTCGGGAATGTAACAATGAAATGGTCTCTTCATCCGGAAGAATTCCATATAACATCCGTTCAGGCCAGATAGTTGCAAGGTCTCCTCCGGGCATTAGGACGGGTAGCAGATGTCCGACCCTTGAAAATTCAGGTGCAGCCCCATGGAAAACCTCTCCTCCCCATATCGTCCCATCTGATCCATATCCCACCCCGTCAATGGCGATTCCGATACACTCTTCCGGATACGTTGCAACAATATGGGCGACATGATGCTGCACCGGGACTAGTGTTGCCCCAATATCTTCTGCGAGTTCTTTTGCATACCTGGTCGAGAGAAATTGCGGATGTAGGTCATGAGCGATGATCTGAATATCCGGTTGCATCAGGTTTTTCAGGCACTTGATAGTTTCCTGCAGGTATGCGTAGGTTCCGGGGTTCCTGACATTTCCAACATGGGGAGATGTTATGCAAAACCCGTTTGTATACAGGGTTACGGTTGCATTCAGTTCCGGACCGGTACCAAGAATAGCCTTATCTCCAAGGAATATTTTTGTTCGTTTGGGTGCAAAACCCCTTGATAACCGGATGATATGGCCCTTTCTGACAACCGAATCATCACAACGGTTGACGATGTCACGATTATGAGTGAGGTAAAAGTCCACAGTTCCTGATAATTTCTCCACTGCTTCATCCAGTGTTGTAAGCATAGGGTATCCGGGAGCATTGGCACTGGTCATGATTAAGAACGGTGCTTTCAGGTGGGTAAAGAGAAGATGATGAAGACCGGTATACGGCACCATGCACCCGAGAGTATGGAGATTACTTATTGATTCAAGAGAAGCTGGATTTTTTTTATCCAATACAAGAATCGGTGAGATGTCACTCTGCAGAAGTGATTCTTCATCCGGAGATATCCGGGTTTGCTGCAAGATCCAGTCTTTGCGGGCCATTATGGCAAACGGTTGCTTTGTCCGTCCAAGTCTTCGTTTTAATTCTCCGGATACTTCACCGGTACAGGCGATATGAAATCCCCCGATTCCTCTGATAGCAACTATATGGCCATTGTCAAGTAGTTCAGCGGTGTGTCTTATCAGATTGTCTTTAGATATGTTCTGTCCTGTTTTTGAATGAAGAGAGAGAGCAGGACCGCATGAAGTACACGCTATGGTCTGGGCATGATGACGCCTGCAGGCAGGATCACTATACTCCTTTGAACATGCTTCACAGGGAGGAAATGTATCCATCGCAGTGCGTTCCCGGTCATACGGAAGTGATGTAATGATGGAATACCGGGGCCCGCAGTTTACGCAGGATGTAGCGAAGTATCCTTCATACCTGCCTCCGGAAGTTAGAATATCGCGGACACAATCCGCACATGTGGCAATGTCCGGGGGGATAAGGCCGGATCTTACCCCGTCATGACTTTTCAGGATGGAAAAATCAGGTGGCGGGGAGCCAGACAGAGAGAAGACTTCAACTGAATCAATAACGGATAAAGGAGTTCCTTTTTTTACATCTTCTAAAAAATCATCGAACTTCTCTCCCCATGCCTGTATTTGGACTTCTGATCCATTGTTCCACACTGATCCGGATATTCCGTACGCAATGGCCCTTGCATACACAAACGGGCGGAATCCTACGCCCTGAACGATACCCCTTATGAAAATATGGCCTTTATTTGGCATTTTTAGTACAACAAACCTTTAATTTTTTATCCAACGATATTATAATAGGGTTTTGAATTGACGGGTCATGTGAGGATTGTGAATGATCCGGTGGAGCTGGTTCCCCTTTTTGTGGTGTTTAATAACACCCAGTATAAGAAAATTCTCGAACTCCTGAATAAAAACTGGATGACGTGTTCAGAGCTCAGTGATGTGGTGGGAGCAGAATTTGTACGGGATGGACTGCTCCTTCTTCGCAAGGGCAATCTTATTGAGGAAAAGTGGAGAATGCCTGAACCAGGGAAGAAACCGGAGAAAGAATACCGGGCCAATTACAGTAAGGTCCGAGCGAACTTTCAGTGTAACTTTTCAGATCTCGGAGATCTGCTTGCGATAGCATTTACAAACGGGGATGATCTGAAAATGAAAGGTGATAGCGTAGAAGCAGAACTATTAAAAGGTAATTCCTCAATTATTGATATCGCTAGAAAGTTTGGAGTTTCTCCGGTTTTCATCAAAGGGATCGCAAAAAGAATTCCCCATCTTGATGTAAAAGGACAGGGACTGGTTGTTTTGGATGAATGAAGATGATCCTGGATATACAATCCTGAAAAATAAACGGGACGTAACCCGTTTTCAGATACTCGTCGATATTGCTGCTCATCAGCCTGCTATCCGTCAGCAGGAAGTAGCAGCTGGTCTTGGTGTAACTCCCCAGGCGATATCGGAGTATGTCAGAGAACTGACCGAAGAAGGTATGCTCAAAGCCCCTGGACGGGGAAGGTATGAGGTTACCAGGGAGGGCATAGAGTGGATTCTGCATCACGCTGAAGTGCTTGAAACATTCGCAAAACACATCCGGAATGATATCATTAAACAGGTATCGGTCTGGACTGCTATTGCAGCTGATGATTTTAAGAAAGGAGAATCTGCCGGAGTGTATATGAAAAATGGTCTGTTATATGCTTCGAAGAAACGTCAGTCAGCGAATGGTATTGCAGTATCTGACACTCCGAAGGGTGAAGATGTCGGGATTTCAAATCTTGACGGAATCATTACACATCGTGAATCAACGGTTCTGGTCTGCAAGGTTCCGCGGGTTGAGAGGGGCGGATCACGAAAAGTCAGGTATGATCTCTTAAAAGAAGTAATCAGCAGGGTTACGGTGGTTGCCTGTGTGGGCCTTGAAGCATGGGTATCTTTGAAAAAAATTGACCGGGTTCCGGATTTATACTTTGGTTCACGTGAGGGGGCAGTAGAAGCAGCACTTCATGGTATTCCCTGTGCCATTGTCATAGTTGATGAATTTTTCACGGATTTTCTCAAACAATTAGAACAGGCAGACCTTGGTTATGAAATCCATGACCTGGTGTCTGCATGAAGGCAATAATTCAGCCGACAAAAAAATATTATCGGGTATTATACCTTGATACCCATCATATCCGGATTACCGGAATGCTTGAACTGATTGATACCCCTAAAGGTATCAGACCGGTAAAATACAGGATTCGTCACACAAAAAGTGGTGGATACCGGAATACTCCCAGTAAGGATCTCGTTACACATCTTCGTCGTGCCAGGGTTCATCTGACTTCAAGAGACAAGCCCTTTGAATCTTTTCTTCAGGATCTTCAGATTCAATTTTCTTATGTTTCTCTGTGCAGGTTCTGCCTCATGGATGACAGGGTAACCGAACTAGATAAAAAGAATGCGGTTACTTTCGGAGAGCATGAAGAAATTTGCATGGACTGTGCTAGAAAAGAGCTTCGCAGGGAACTTATCCATATGGGACGACTTGGGAGGTCAGCTCTTACGCACCTTGATGAACTCCTGGAAAAGTACCGGAGTGTCGACCGGGTTTTGGCAACCATTGAGCCAGACAGGCTATCAATGGGTCACACCATGTATGACCGACTGGAAGCTCATCCGGTTTTAAAGACATTGAAAATTGAAGAACTCCCTTTTCCTCATTCATTTGTTTCAGCCTGTGGTGTGGAATTCCTGATGCCGGTTCAGCAGCTGGCAGTAGAGGCCGGGTTATTATATGGCAAAGACCTTCTTGTGGTATCCGCCACAGCCAGTGGAAAAACCTTCATTGGTGAGATGGCAGGTCTTAAAAACTATCTTGAGAAAAGAGGAAGAGTTCTTTTCCTGGTCCCGCTTGTCGCTCTTGCATACCAGAAATATGAACGTTTCTCCCAAAAATACGGACATCTCACTGATGTCTCTATTATTACCGGTTCAAGTCGGATAATGGTAAAAGAAAACCGAAGACCTGCCAATAGAAATGCTGATGCAGGGATTCTGGTAGCTACCTATGAAGGGATAGATCATCTCATGCGTCTTGGAGAGTCTCTTTCTGGTATTGGGACTGTTATCATTGATGAGGTCCAGATGCTCGAGGATCGTGACCGTGGTCATCGTGTTGACGGACTCATTTCAAGAATGAAATTTGCCTCTCCAAAAGCTCAATATCTTTACCTGAGTGCAACTATCGGTCATCCTAAACTTCTTGCTGCAAAACTTGGCTGCCAGCTGGTCCGGTATGATGACAGGCCGGTTTCTCTTGAGCGATACCTCATCTTTACGGAGAGAGAACAAAAAATCCCCACTGAACGTGCTTTTGTCGCAGAAGAATACAATCGTGTGTCTGAAAAAGGGTATCATGGGCAGACGATAATTTTCACCAACTCAAGAGCCCGATGTCATATTATTGCAGAGAAAATCGGTGAGGGAGTTGCCCCATACCATGCCGGTCTTACCCATTCCGAGAGAAGGCTGGTCGAAGAAAAATTTGAGAAGGGACAACTTCGAGCAGTAGTCACTACCGCAGCTCTTGCTGCAGGAGTTGATTTTCCGGCATCTCAGGTAATTTTTGATTCACTTGCAATGGGCATTGAGTGGCTCACGGTTCAGGAGTTTCAGCAGATGTCTGGAAGGGCCGGAAGACCCGATTATCATGATCTAGGGAAGGTTGTCATTCTTGCCGAGCCTGGTGGCAGTTATATCAGAGGTTCCCACCTGACAGAAGAAGAAGTGGCAATGGGTCTTCTGAAAGGTGAGATGGGTGAAGTAGCTCCTCAGTATACTCTTGAACAAAGTTCTGAACTCTATGTTGCAAACGCAGTTATCTGTAAAGGGATACGGGAATCCATGGAGAAGATTGAGGGAACCCTTGTGGGTGAAACCGAACCGGTTGAAGAGGTTCTCCTTCGGAAAAACCTGATTTCTTTGGAAAAAGGGAATATTCGTCTCAGCCCTCTTGCACGGGTGATGGCTGAGCATTTCATCGGGGTAGAAAGGTTATCACGTATCATGGGGCTTGTCCATGAGATGAAAGATCCCCTGGATATTCTTTCAGATCTTGAATGCGCATCAGATGAAGAAGTGGCAGAAGAAAAAAATAAAAAAACTTCCTCTGGTAGTGATGATGCAGGCAGGAAAAAGAAACGAAGAGGAAGAAGAATAAAAAACCGTTAGTATATTAGATTCAACCTGCTTTTTTAATTTTTTTGTATTTTATGTAATATTTTCAAGATCTTGGCAGTTCTTTCAGCACAAATTTTATAAATGGTAGAAGACAACTTCTTACTACCCAAGTGGATCAGACCCACTGGGGAAGGCTGAATGTATCATTGTTAGTGATGATTGGTGAACGAAACTCTAATCCGACAATGATACCCTATCAGCAATACTGGTGATCAACAGGTGAAAAAAATATGACGCTCGATAGTGGTGCAACTGCGTGGATACTTGCCTCTACCTGCCTGGTCATGCTCATGACTCCAGGGGTCGGGTTATTCTACGGAGGATTAGTCAGGAGGAAAAATGTCATTTCAATGGTGGCATTGGCATTCCTCTCTTACGCTCTGGTAAGTGTACAGTGGGTCTTATGTGGATATTCTCTCGCATTCGGCCCGGATATTGGAGGTTTCATCGGAGGGCTGGATTATCTCGGTCTATCCGGAATTGGAATGGAGGCAACAAGTCTTCCCATACCGGATATCCTGTTTGCAGCCTTCCAGCTGGTGTTTGCCGGCCTTACTCTTGCAATCCTGACTTCAGGTGTGGCTGAAAGGATTCGGCTTTCAGCATTTGTCCTGTTTGGATTGTTGTGGACAACCCTTGTCTATGACCCCCTTGCGCATTGGGCCTGGGGAGGAGGATGGGCAGCATCGCTCGGTGCTCTGGACTTTGCCGGAGGAACGGTGGTTCACATCAGTTCAGGGTTTGGTGCCCTTGCCATAGCACTAGTGATAGGAAAACGGATGGGCTTTGGAGAAAATTCAATGGAGCCTCACAACATCCCGCTGACCTTGCTCGGTGCCGGACTTCTCTGGTTCGGCTGGTTTGGGTTCAATGCGGGATCTGCCATTGCAGCTGATGGTCTTGCTTCAAACGCACTCATGGTTACGAATACCGCTGCCGCCGCCGGAGCTCTTGCATGGTTGGTTGCAAGCAGTATTCGCGGAAAATCCAGTGCTGTGGGCATGGTATCCGGAGCGATTGCTGGTCTGGTAGGAATTACCCCTGCTGCCGGATTTGTCGATGTCCCCTCCTCACTGGTCATTGGTGCTGTTGCAGGTCTTCTCTGTTACAGTGCATTATTGTGGAGGCTTAAGAAAGGATTTGATGAGAGTCTTGACGCCTGGGCTATCCATGGAGTTGGTGGTCTCTGGGGTGCAATTGCAACTGGTATCTTTGCCAGTATTGGTCACACCGGACTATTACAGGGCAACTTCTATCAGTTCGGGATCAATACGATTGATGCCCTCATTGCAGCAGGATATGCGTTCATCGTGACTTATGTCCTGGCTCTGGTCATTGACAGAACAATCGGACTTCGTGTAACGGAAGATGAAGAATATGTCGGGCTTGACATCTCACAGCATGGAGAACGGGCTCACGCATAAAAAAGAGGTGCAGTATGAAACTCATAAAAGCTATCATAAAACCAGAAAGACTCGATGCGGTAAAATCCTCCCTTGAAGAAGCTGGGTTTTTTGGTATGACAATTACCGAGGTCCAGGGCCGTGGGGAACAGAAAGGTATCAGCCTGCAGTACCGTGGGGGTACCATTGAAGTCGATCTCATCCCGAAAATTGAGATGGAGATTGTGGTAAAAGCTGAAAAAGTATCAACGGTAATTGAAGTGATAAAGAAAGGAGCATATACCGGAAAAATCGGGGATGGAAGAATATTTGTCATTCCAATTGAGGAATCAATAAAAATCAGGACCGGGGAAGTGCTGAAAGAATAAAAAATTCATTCAGAAAAACATATCCACCGATCATAAATCGGATCAGAATCAGATTCAAATATCTCAACTTTTTTTCCGGCCTCTGATGCCCAGTCTTTAACCTGGATGATTTCAGGTTCGGTTCCTGTAGTGAATAAAATCTTTTCAGAAGCATTGCAGGCCGCGATAATAATGTCCTTCCAGATATGAGCATTAAATGAATGAACTTCTCCTATCATAAATCCGCAGGATACTGGTACTGGTTCTGTTAGAAAATCATTGATAAGCCTGCCGTCAATCCACATCGTTCGTTCAGGCTTTAATCTTCCTTCATTCATCCCCCTCACAAGGAGAGATTCATCATTGTCATAGGCGAGAGGGATCATTCCATGATCTCTCATAACCATGGATCCAACTCCGGTTCCACAGCAACAATCCAGACAGAGAGATCCGGTTTCAAAACCCATGGTCTTTTTCAGAAGTTCATCAATACTACTTGCCCGGTTGGGATTGAGATCATCAGGTCCGGGAAGAACCGTCTTTTGGAGATTTTTACTATAGTATTCCCTTACGGTGTCAGTTACTATGGATCTGTTCTCCTGGTACATCTCCAGTTCTGCCTCTTCGAAATATTCGATCAGGGGCAGGGATGGATTTCGAAACAATGTACAACAACCTATCCATCCAATATTTGAATTATATCCTGCAAAAATAACCGGGTTTTCTTCTTCATCAACCAGAATCTTACCTTTTTCTATTGGCTCTTGTAAGATGATGGTATCCATATCCTGGTAAAGAAGATCGGAAAAGAGGGGTTCTGACAGTGTTATCTCTTGTATTTCCAGAAGGTCTGCGATGGTCATGGTGTAGGACACAATCTGTCAGAATTCGTTAAAAAAGATCCGTTTTATTATGGGATTACATGGAATAAAAAAAGAAATTCTGAATGGAATAATGCAAATATTTCAGAGGAATTCTTTGTCATTCATGTATGGTCTGAGAACTTTTGGTATCTCGACCCTTCCATCTTCCTGCTGGTAATTTTCAAGGATGGCACGCATAGCACGTGATGTGGCAATTGCAGTTGAGTTCAGGGTGTGAACATATTGCTTGGTTTCGAAATCATGCTTGTCCCTGACTTTAATATTTAGTCTGACCGCCTGGTACGCCGTACAGTTTGAACATGAAACAACTTCCCGGTAAGCATTTTCTCGCGGCATCCATGCTTCAATGTCGTATTTTTTGGCTGCGACGGTTCCAATATCACCAGTACAGATATTCACAATTCTGTATGGAAGATTTAGTTCCCGGAATACCTGCTCGGCGTTATCCCGTAATTCCTCATGAATTGTCCAGGATTCATCCGGATGACAATAGACGAATTGTTCGACTTTATGAAACTGGTGAACGCGGAACAGTCCTTTTGTGTCAAGACCGTGTGATCCTATTTCCCTCCTGAAACAGGGTGAAAGTCCTGCGAACCTGATAGGGAGATCTTTTTCTTCGAATATCTCATCCTGGTACATTGCTGCGATCGGGTGCTCACTGGTTGCAATCAGGTACGCATCATCATCTTCAATTTTATACATGACCTTTTCAAAATCATCAAGATCTGTCACCTCCTCGTATGATTTCCGGTTTATCATGTAAGGTGGAATTACCGGTAAATATCCCTTTTTCATTAAAAGATCCAGGGTAAAGCGCTGGAGTGCCAGATCAAGAAGGACAAGACTCCCTTTTAGAAAATAAAATCCGGCACCTGAAGTTTTTGTAGCCCGTTCAAAATCGGCCCAGTTATTGTCTGATGCAAGCTGACCATGATTGATGAGTTCAAAATCAAAAGAACGAGGGGTTCCATATTTGTATATTTCAACATTCTCCGTATCGTCAGCACCAACAGGAACACTCTCGTGAAGAATATTCGGAAGACGCATGAGATAATAATGGATTTTATCTGAAACCTCTTCCAGGTAAGTTTCGTTCTCTTTTATTCGTTTTGGAAGGTTTGCAGCCTCGGTAATAAGTTCTCCCGCATCCTCGCCGGCCTTTTTTGCCCGGTTGATATCATATGATATGGAGTTTCTTCTTCTCCGGAGTTCATTCGTCTGCCCGATGAGTTCACGGTGCCTGATGTCCAGTTCCAGCAGGTCATCAACCCATGCTATCTTCTCGTCAGCATTTCTTTTCCTGAGATCGGCCTTAACTATTTCAGGTTGTTCCCGGACAAATCGTATATCGAGCATTCATTACACCTGGATCCCCGTGTCAGAATATCTCTGTCGGGATTCTCATAACGTTTGGTCTTCCCTCTACATCACCATGATCCATAATCAGGTGTGTAACTTATATCAAAATCTGAATGTAACCAGGAAGGTTTACAAAAAAAAAGATTAAGCAGAGCTTTTGGGAAGTTCTACTTTGGTTTTAATGACTTCAACACGGCGCACCGGGTGAAGTTCTTTCACTTTTTTAAAGAGTTCTTTAGCAAGATCCCCATTGATGATGTTGTTGACAAAAACACCGAGTTCATTTTCGGTTCCGAATGTCAGTACATCCTGTGTCAGGATTCTGCGTATTTCGTGCTGCTGGCTCTGATCTGCCCGGATAAGAGTGAAACAGGTAACGGTTGCCCGAACCTTACACCCATCCTTACTTACAAAGTTGACCACACAGTCAATCCGTGAAGTCCGGCGTTTTACGAGTGATCTGATAAAATCACGCGCAATTTCATGACCAATGAATGAAGTGTATGCTGAATCGCCAGCAACATTGGTTACGGCGAATTTCATCTTGACATTCTGCTTGGTATAATCATTTACCAGTTCGGAGAGAGGTGCATTGATCACCCGTCCGATAAGTTTTTCCGGGACGTCTGAAACAGTGTCACCAAGGTACACTTTCCCGACATTCTCAGGGCTGTATATCTTGTACCAGGATTTTGCTTTCCATCCGTCGACTCTTCTACCTGTTGGTTTTTTCGCTGCCATTATTCACACCTTTTTTACATGAATTTATGCTGATTGAGTTTTCTTACAGAGTTCTTCTGCAACGGTGATATTAGTAATATAATCGTCCATTGAAGCAATTACCGACCGTATTCTGGTACTTGTAATATGTGTAATAACATAGCCATTTTCAGCACGGGTATCCATTTCGGAGAGGTTGTCTGTTGCCACAGATTCTGCAATGCAAAAGGCCATGTTATGCCTAGTACGAATTATTCCTTCGATTTTCATGTATTGCATACCTCCGCAATCCCTGAAACAAATGCATCCAGCCGGTCACAGGATATTGTAGCTCCAGCCCGGTACTGATGACCCCCTCCGGATCCACCACATTCCCCGGCCAGTTCATGCACCACATCACCAAGAAATGCCCCGGTCTTTTGTCTTGTTCTGATTGAACACGAACAGGTTCCGTCATCATTTCTGAATGCTACAATAACCGGAAGGTAACCAGGAATATTTCTATGGATAACATCGGCCAAATCACTTGACAATGATTTTTTACTGCAAAAAACCGGAGTGACCTCATGGGTTTGCGGTAAGGTGAAGTACTGGTTCATCTCCCTGATAAGTTCAAGGCGGTGGTTTCTGGCAGTTTCATAGGCTAGATCTATCTTTTGTGGTGAACGCAGACAAAGGGATGCTGCAACACTTCCCTCACCTGCTTTTCCACATGCATCGACAATGAATGCCAGATCATGAGCATTTTCAACGACTTCCCGTTCAAGATGCCAGACATCACCCCACAGATTATGCAAAACTTCGGGACGGCAAATTTCTGAAGCATGGATTACCAGAAGTGAACAGAGGGTATCCATTGATAGTTCTTCACCATCTGAAGCCATTGATATCAGGTTGTCAGATTCTTCTTCTGATCCTGAGATCCCTTTAAAAAAGGGTTCAGTTGAAAGCATAACCTGTTCTTTGTATGTTCTGCCAGGTAGTATCATTCCTCGCTTTTTGGTAGTTATACCGTTTGCAAGTGCTTCAAAATAGATATCCTGGTTTTTTCCGGTTACTTTTTGTCCATCTCCAATAATTCCGAGAAGGACGAGACCTGCAAGGTCGCGGTTATCTCCAAGAGCATTTGCAACAAGGTATGCTGCGCCAGCTGCCGAGAGTTCAAGGTCACCGTCTATACCATCAAGTCTTGGATTCACATGATATGGTCCTTCAAAAAAGGGTACATGATGGTCAATGACCATGGTATCTTCAGGAAGTCCGGATAGTCCTGCCCCGAGATCGCAGAGAAGCAGCGGTTTTAATGCTGGGACATTCTCTTCGGTTAATCGGTTGGTTATCCGGAGCCGGAATGGGATGCGTGCCCTGTATAGTGCTGTTGCCATGATTGTTCCTGCTGCGATACCATCTGCATCATGATGACAGAGCACCTCAACGTATTCCTGTCTTAAGAGCTCGGATGCAAGATCTTTTGCAGCAGTATCAATGGACATATCTACCGTAATTATCTGGACAGAAGAATTTCTGCGGTTTCTGGTTTGTATACCCAGCCTGCGGGGAGTTTTTTGCTCTTCACGTAATATTTTACCAGTCTGCGCACCTTTGACTCAGTCAGCATTAACTGGCGTTTGTTGTGAATATCTCTCTTATTTTCAGAGAGATGTTTACGCATACCGAGTGCTGTTTCGATAAGGTTCCGCAGGTCTTCAGGAATTTCAGTTGCAAGACTGTTTTCCCTCAGGATCTGGTTGATTTTTTTGCCCGTTGCGAGCTTTACACTGGGAACTCCAAATTTGTCCCGCATGATAAGACCTATTTCAGCGGTGGAGAGTCCTTGTTTGCGCAGGTCGATTATCTGCTTTGTGATGGTTTCTTTATCCCTGTTAGACCATTCCGGTGCTTCTGTCCGGTAGGGTCTGACTGAGCGTGAGATACCTCTTCTGCGGGCATGCATTCGTGCCATTTCTATATCCTCCTGTAAAACAGTGCAAAATCCAGAGAGAGAAAAGAGTCAGATATGATAACCTGCCAACTCTCTGCAATCCCAAAGCCCGGATTAGGGGCAGTGACATAACTATCACGTCGGATTTGCATCTGCCAGCACTATAAAAAGTGCGGTAATATGTTACAATTCGCAGATAATAAGCATGCCGTCAGTTCCCCCATTGATTGATAAGATTAATGAGAGTCCGAAAGCCGTCCAGTTCAAGTTCCAGAACTTCATCCCTGGTCATTCCCATGGATGTTTCACCATCGGCTGTAAGCATGTCAGGTCCCCGGATTATGGTTCTTACATTTCCATCGCTGGACAATATTTCTTCGGCTTCCCTGATATGGACAAAAGATCTTCCTGGGATGATTAGAGTTTCAGGCAGGTCAGAGATGGGCAACCTCTTTAAATCATCAATGATTATCAGGTCGGCTATCTCTTTTTCTACCTGTATAACCTGGTTTTCTCCACCTCTTTGATCCAGGATTTTTTTGATGAAAGGGGCTGCGATACTTCCAGTGATAACGCCCGCTCTTTTAGTTATTGTGGGAAGTTTTCCCAGGATTTCTGCCTCATTTGCCAGTATAAAGGGAGACTGAAGGTCCGGATCACAAAGCGGTGTCCCTGAAACCCGCATGGTTGTTATGTCTCTGACTTTCCTGACTATTTCAGCAAATTCTTCAACGGAATGGATCGTCTGTCCCGGGATAACCGGTGCATTATTAAGAATGAGTCCCTGATTACTTGTATTTGCAAATCTCATAAGAATGAGTCCCTTCACCCCTACAGATTCAAGCCACATGACTGTTTCTGTCAGTTTCTCTCCGTCATTGATCCCGGGTAGGATAACAAGTGCGCTGTAGACATCTATCTTACTGGCCAGGCGTGCAAGGATCTCTAAGGAGGCTTCAGGTGTCGGGTCATGCATATACTTCCTTCTTAAAGAAGGATCACTGGAAAACACGGTGAATGAGATCTCCGTCATCCCTTTCTCTACCATAAATTCGGCGATATCCGGGTTATCGAATCCTTTACCACTGGTATATCCGATGTGGAGCGGGGCTTCGAGCGATGAGAGGAGTTCTACGAGTTCCATAAATTCCGGGTAGCAACTGGGATCTCCTCCTCCTGAAATAGTGATCCTGGTTAAATCCCCGGATAGTCTCTGAAGATCTGAAAGAACATTTTCAGCAACCTCGCGGAGCGGGAGAAATCCGGAGTACTTTTCCTGAACACTTCTTGAGCAGTAATCGCAGCCCTTTGTGAACTGCAGGCAGTATTTGCATCCAAATGGAGGGAGTTCCTGGGCGTGTTTAAAATAACAGTATGAGCAAAATCCCCGGCAATCAATCCCTGGTCTGCCTCCGATATCCACTGTGAGCTGTACCATTCCTGATTGGTCTGTACCAGAAGTGGAAAAAGAAACCGATCAAACACTATCTTTATGTGTTGATAGGTTCTACATGTTTCCGCGCCTCAGTGGCTTAGCTGGCAGAGCGGTTGACTTGTAATCAACAGGTCCCGAGTTCAAATCTCGGCTGAGGCTTAAGGACACCGTGTCCAAAGCCCTAAATTTTTTTCGAGAAATACTGCGGCACACGTACAAAACCCGCATACATTTTCAGGATAATCTGTTCCATTCATAAGGGAGTTTAATTCATGAATGGCAGCGTTATGACTTTTAACATGAAGTTATTTTGGAAAAACAGCGGTCAGGAAAAAAATATAGTTCCCATTCAGATTTTTGTGCGGCGCTGTATACAAAAGAAAAGCGGTATTAGTCTTAAGTTTTTTTACGATGTATTATATACTTTCTCCTCATATCATTATATGCCTCAATCTGTGTTATATTCTCAAAAAGAGGTTCAATTTTATTACATTTCCCCTTTCTCCAGAGGTCCGGGTTTTCAAACTCCGGTAATTCGGATCGCAAGAATATAAAGGATATCAGACAACTAAGTAATGATACTTCGGAGTTACTCTCGGAGTATTCCATACCGGAAGTCATCAGGATTAACATGCTGATGTCAGAAGTATGGGTCGTTTTCATTCGGAGGACATGTAATGAACGCACGATTTGCAGTTGTCATGATGGTGCTCGTTGCACTTGCAGTCATGGCATTCCCCGCTACTGCAGCAATCAACAAGATTCCCGCCGGAGGAGAAGTCTTCCTTGGTGAGAAGAGTCTTGATGTCTCTGCAGCAACCGGTGGCGTAAGCCAGATTGCATGGTGGCAGCCAGGTACCAACACTGAGACTGAGCAGCCTGCAGATATTCAGCAGGTAACCAACGCACAGTCCTTTTATGTCTCCCCAGATATCTTCGTCGGAAAAACCGGCAACTGGTATCAGTGGAATGGCAGCGTAAAAGGTCAGCTTGCATTTAACATCAAGGAACCTTCCCTTAACCTTAAGGTCTGGGATGGATCTGTTGATGAAGACGTAACTGGCAAGGCAATTCCAGTAGGAAACTACGGTAACTTTGTCGTTGAGACCAACATGCAGAGCATTATCACCCGTCCGGGTTACCAGCCTGCAGATGCACCTTTCAAGATCAAAGTAAAGAGTGCAGATGGTGGTGTTTACACCAACCTCGTTGGAAACAATGGTAAAGAAATTGCACTGACCCAGCTTGCAGTCAACCAGCAGCTTTGGTACTGGGTATCTCCAGATAACAAGCACACTGAGCCTGCAACTAATGACGGATGGAACACTGCAGCCGAGGACAAGTATGGAAACCGCATGTACAAGGCAGGTACCTACACCGTCTGGGCTGAGTGTAATGCCAACAGCATGAAGGATCAGTACACCGCACCTGATGGTTCTGACTACACCGGTAAGACTATCTCTGCAGTAAAGAGTGTTCAGATCGCCACCGACCAGGTGAAGATCGAAGCCAACAAGGACAATGTAGTCCGTGGCAACCCCTTCTCTGTCACCATCACTGGTGTCCCAAATGCTGAGTACTATGTCTGGGTAAAGGGAACCGGCTCAATGACCGGACAGCCCGATGACCAGCCACCGATGATCCTCGACACCCAGGCTGATGTCAAGCAGGACGCAGCCGCAGGTCCGTACGAAATCGGTAAGTACCAGTATGAAGGCGGAGCAGGGAAGAGCATCAAGCAGGATGTCCCCGATGATCCCGACTATCACGGAACCAAGTTCTACGCACTTGTAAAACTCAATTCCAGTGGTACCAGAACCGTTGAGTGGAAGAGTTCCAAAGACACCAAGGACAAGAAGTACACAATCCGTGTCGAACGCAAGTCCGGCAGCCAGTACAAGTCTGATGAGGTCGATGTCAAGGTAGAGAAGGGCGATGTAACCATCGTCGCATCTGGTGACCAGAGCTACTACCTTGGTGAGGAAGTCAAGCTCTCCGGTACTAACTCCGAGACTGATCTTACCTATCTCTTCATAACCGGTCCAAACCTCCCAACCAACGGAGGAATGCTGAAATCTCCACGTAAGGAAGTCAACAACGACCAGGCAGCATCCTTTGATCAGGCTGATGTCCAGGACGATGACAACTACGAATTCAAGTGGCAGACCGCCAACCTTGAGATGGATGCAGGAACCTACACTGTATACGCAGTCAGCGCCCCGCGCGACAAGGATCACCTCAGTGACGCTCAGTATGACACTGTCTCACTCGTGATCAAGAAACCATACATCCAGGCAACCGCATCTGCAAGTGTTGTTGCAAAGGGTGACAAGCTGTACGTCCGTGGAACCGCAGAAGGCGACCCGTCCAAGGGTATCGCATTGTGGATCCTTGGAAAGAACAAAGTCCTTTACGCAACTGAGTCCGTGAACGATGACATGTCATTCGAACACGAAATCAAGAGCGCTGAGACTGCATCACTCTATGCAGGACAGTACTTTGTAGTTGTTCAGCACCCGATGTACAACAACGAGTTTGATGTCTATCCAGACAACCCGCTCGAGCCACAGAAGGTCCTTGGTGCATACCCAACCCGTGACTCTGAACTCTTCAGAATTGGTGGAGCAGGTGCACTTCAGGGAACTGATGCAGCAGAAGCACTTGTCAAGGCAATCGACTCTGCAATGGTAGACGATATCTACACCAAGATGCAGTTCCTCGTTGAGGAGCCAAAGGTCACCATCAACCCGATCGGTGAGCAGTCTGTTGGTTCCAAGTTCGAGATTGCCGGTACCACCAACCTCATGTACGATGACAACGATCTGCTTGTCGAGGTAACTTCCTCTTCATTCAAGCCGACCGACAAGTCACAGAGTGGTGAGTTCAACGGTGCAACCGGAACTATCAAGGTCCAGCAGGGCACTGATGGTCTGAACAAGTGGAGCTTTACCGTCGATGCAAGCACCTTCAAGCCGGATGAGTACATCGTCCGTGTCGCAGGTGTTACCACCGATGTCGTTGAGACCGCTCTCTTCAATGTTGTTGAAGCAGGCGCAGCACCAGTCGCAGTTGCAACCCCGGTTGTAACTGAAGTACCTGTTGCAGAAGAACCTGTTGCAGAAGAACCTGTTGCAGAAGCAGCTGAAAACGCAACTGCAGCAGAAGAACCTGTAAACGCAACTGCATAAAATAATCAGATTTAATATCTGATTTCCCTGGTTTTTCACCAGGGTTCTTTTTTTTGGAAATATTTCTCTTCAGCCGCTGCTTTATTCTTCTACCTGGATATCGGTTTTTCATACAAAGACCAAAATGGGATTCAGGCTAACATATGAGATATCATGAGCAGCCTGTTTGCTGAACGTATGGGAAAAACTCCACGGTCTTTCATTCGTGAGACGTTAAAAGTAACTGAATGCCCGGATATTATTTCATTTGCCGGAGGGCTTCCAAATCCGACAGTATTTCCAGTCAGGGAACTTGCAGAGGTTGCAAAAGATGTTATCTCTGATGAGGGTGCTGCAGCTCTTCAGTATGCAACCACTGAAGGATACCTCCCTCTTCGTGAATGGGTAGCAGACCGTTATGCACACCGGTATGGTTTGTCTGTATCCCCGGATGAAATCCTTATAACTCATGGTTCACAGCAATGCCTGGATTTATGTGGAAAAGTATTCATTGATAAAGGAACACCTGTCGCAATTGAAGAACCAGGATATCTTGGAGCTATACAGGCTTTTTCTTTATATGAAGCAGATTTTGTTCCGATAAAACTGGAGTATGATGGTCCTGTTATCGATGATGTCAGAGATTCTATGGAGAAGAAATGCCGGTTCTTTTATGGAGTTCCAAACTCACAAAATCCCTCCGGAGTCACCTGGTCTGAAACAAAAAGAAGAGAAGTTGCAGGTATTATCGGGAGCAGTGACTCGATGTTTATCGAGGATGATGCATATGGTGAGATCAGGTTTGCCGGAGATATTCCAACACCGGTAAAGAAATATATCCCTGACCAGGTTGTCATGAATGGGTCTTTTTCAAAGATTATTACCCCGGGGATGAGAATGGGTTGGGTTTGTGCTCCGAAAGAAGTTATGACCCAGCTGGTTACTGCCAAACAGGCTACTGATCTTCATTCGAGTATTCTTGCCCAGAGAATCATTTCCCGGTATTTATCTGAATATCCTATTGATTCCTATATCCGGAAGATAACTGAAACTTACCAGAAACAATGTGAATGCATGCTGAATGCTATAAAAAAAGAATTTCCTGATTCTGTTTCTTATACAATCCCTGATGGAGGGATGTTTATATGGGTAACACTGCCGGATGGTTGTTCTTCACTTGAAGTATTTAATAAGGCATTGGAGAAAAAAATTGCAGTTCTCCCAGGTATACCCTTCTACACTCATGGAGGTGGAGAAAATACCATGAGGCTGAACTTTTCAAATTCTTCATTCGATCAGATTGAAGAAGGGATACGGCGTTTGTCCGAAGTTCTGAAGACTTTTACTTCAACATAACTTTTTCATGGAGAGTAAATAACTTTCAGTCATACAATCAGTCTCCGCTCAAAAAGTCGGATCGCAAGATATGAAAAGACGGTGATTCCAATGGCTATCCATGTCATATTGAGTGCCCACATGGTATCGGTTGTTCCGGTCAGGAGAGCCCGGGTAAGGCTGACTACATGGGTTAAAGGCAGGAAGGCCAGAGCAAGATATTGAACAACCTGGGGAAGAAGGTGCAAGGGAAAAAATGTTCCGGAAAAGAGAAACATTGGTGCAATAAAGAGTGTTGCCGGGTAAGAAATGGTGTCGATAGAGGGAGATAGAGCTGAGAAGCATGCGGCAATACTTGCAAATAAAATACCGGCAATGAATGAAAGTGGAATGGCAATAAGGAGTCCCCCAGGCGATGCAAGACCAAACAGGAAGAGGATGATACTTATAGAGAGTGCAGAAATCAATCCCCTCGTAGCTCCCCACACAATTTCGCCAAGAATTACTTCTTTGAGTGTTACGGGTGTTGCCAGAATTGCATCAAATGTTTTCTGGTAATACATCCTGACGTAGGTTCCGTAAGCACATTCAAAAAATGATGCGTTCATTACCGAAGCAGCAAGAATTGCCGGAGCTATGAATCTGACATACGGGAGTCCATCAATATCTGTGATATAAGTGCCTATACCAAATCCAATGGCTCCAAGGTACAGGAGTGGTTCTATAAACGGGGGAATGAGATTGACACGGATATTTTTCCGAAACACGAGAGCATTTCTCAGCCATACCCGGAACACTCCGTTGAGACAGGCTCGAAGATGCATATGTGTCTTCATTTTAGTCCCGGATCCTCCTCCCGGTTAATAGTAAGAAGACATCTTCGAGTGAACCTGGCCGGATGATGACCCGGATAGACTGAAAGGTATCCCGTAGGGCATCTGCAATTTTTCCCGGATCTGTGGTTCTTACCTGAATCATTTCTCCACCTTTTTCATATGGGATGCCTGCTTTTTCAAGAAATAATGCTACTTCAGGTGTGTTTTCAGTCTCTACAATATCCATGCCGATATAATGGCTGACAAGGAAATCCGGAGAACCCTCAACCAGAATGGATCCCACATCCATGATGACAAGCCGGTCACAGAGGCGGGCCGCTTCATCAAGATAATGGGTGGTGAGAACTATTGTGTGCCCGTCTGCCCGTAATTTTATCAATTTCTCCCAGATATGATGCCTGGCCTGGGGATCAAGGCCGATGGTCGGTTCATCAAGGATAAGGAGTTCTGGTCGGTTAATAAGAGCACGTGCCAGAAGAAGTCTTCTTTTCATCCCCCCGGATAATTTTTCAATAATGGTATCTCTCTTGGTCTCCAGTTCGAAAAATTCTAAAAGTTCCTGCGCCCGGAAATCAGCATCCTGGGATGATATATCAAAGAAGCGTGCATACATCGAAAGATTGTCAAAAACACTCAGGTCGGGATCCAGGTTTGTCTCCTGGGGTACAACACCAATTCGCTTGCGAATTTCCCTGCCACTGGTATCAGGGTCCATACCAAAAACCCGGAGCGTTCCATCTGTCCGGGGCGAGACACACTGAACCATTTTCATGGTTGTTGTTTTACCTGCACCATTCGGACCAAGAAACCCGAATAGTTCTCCTTTTGGGACTGAAAAATGAATAGAATTCACTGCAGTCAGGTCCCGGTATCGTTTTATCAGGCCGCTGGCTTCAATGACTGGTAAGTTCATTTATCTTTCTCCTGGAAGTTGATCAGGTAAAATTCATGAGCATCCATCCGATTAGAAAACCTAGTATCGCACCACCATTTAATGGAGGAAGTCCTGCCTGTGGTTTTCCAGACTGAACTGAGCGGAGCAGAATATAAAGTCCTGCAAGTGAGCCAATAAGAGCTCCTATTGATGGAATACTGAAAATACCAAGTCCTCCTCCGGGCATAAAAACTGCCGCCGAGGTCACCAGGATTGATGGCATGATGAGGTCTCCAAGACCCATAAGATATGCAGCCCGGTCATGTTTTGGTGAATCTGTCTCTAATTTCTCATCCGGAGATATCGTTCCGCCAATCCCGTCTCTGATGAAGGAGTATCCCTGTTTTTTTGGAACAACCACCATGATAGGCATCCGTCCCTCAATAACTCCATCAGCAAGGGTGAGCATGTGTTTTGTTTTATAGACTGATATTGCATCATAGAGTGCGAGGAGAATTAACAGGAGGATAACCGGGACCGGCTCTAATGATATCCCAAACATGGAAGCGACCCCTGCAGCCAGGAGAACCCCGAGAATATCCACAACGTACCACTCCGGGTATTTCCACAGGAGCAGGGTTGCACAGGCAGCTGCGATGATACCAAAAACCAGAGCTATATCCAAATTGGTGATAAGCCCGGCAAGTCCGGAAAAAACATAGATATATGCAATAAAGAGTGATATCCGGATTATCCAGTCAAGAAACCGTTTGAATTTATATCGGATAAGGACGAGAAGAAATCCTGTAAAGACAAGGAGCATGGCGATAAACCAGATCGGATTTGATAAAGATTCAGGATCCTCAAAAACAACGTACCCTGAAGCGGTCATGGGTACTGCAAGAAGAACTGATCCAATCCCGACAGCAAGGAGCATCACCGGCATTGCTAATAGGGCAAGTAACTCCCGGAATTGTTCCTTTGATCTCATATTAAACAGTACTTAAATCATGGGAGAACCACCTATCTGAATATATGGATGATCGGATCCTTCTGGCCGGTATTGTTCCTCTCCTGATGGTTACCTCTGGGTGTATACTAATAGGAACTGCATATTCATTCCCAATTGAAGCGATAATCGGACTTCTCCTGATGACGCTTCCCATCATCTTTCTTATCTGGTATATTTTCATCAGGCTGGAAAACCTGATCCTGGGAGTAAAAGTTCAAGGAAGAGGGATACATCGTGCAATTGATGACCAGGCTGTTTCTCTGAAACAGAAATATGAAGAAACATCCAGATTGGTTCTTGATACGCAAAATGACCTGACAAGAAGGATCTACCGGTAGGCTTACCATGGGTGTTGCACTAAAAGATATTCTCACTGAATTTAAACATCCGGCAGGTCAGGATGAACTGACCGGAGTAGCAGCGGTTGATACATTCAACGCGCTATACCAGTTTCTTTCCATCATCAGACAACCTGATGGGACTCCTCTCATGGATGATGAAGGAAGAGTCACATCTCACCTCTCTGGTCTCTTCTTTCGTACCGCAAATTTTTTGCAGCAGGGAATACGTCCGGTCTTTGTGTTTGATGGAAAACCACCGGAGATGAAAAGTTCCACAATACAGGATAGAAGAGATATCCGCGATGAGTCAAAAGAGAAGTGGGATGAAGCAAAGAGAAAAGGAGACCTTACCGGAGCATTCAGGTACGCCATGTCCAGTTCAGTTGTCGATGAGCATATCATCTCTTCTGCAAGGACTCTGCTTCAGTTCATGGGACTTCCGGTTGTGAATGCCCCTTCAGAAGGAGAAGCACAGGCTGCATACATGGCACGTAAGGGTGATGTGGATTATGTTATTTCACAGGATTATGACACGCTCCTTTTTGGAACCCCGGTACTGGTCCGGAATCTCACCATCTCCGGAAAACGCCGTATCCATGGAAGACAGGTAACAATCCAGCCTGAACGGATTACTCTATCCGATGTTCTGCAAACCCTTGAGATCAGCAGAGAAGATCTGGTGGATATTGCAATCCTCACCGGAACTGATTTTAATCCGGGTATAAAAGGTATCGGGGCAAAAACCGGACTAAAAAAGGTAAAGAATGGAGAGTTTGATGGTATTATCCGGGATAAATCACCAGGGTTTGACCCTGAACCTGTTCGCCTGTTTTTTCAGAAACCACCAGTAACTGATTCGTATAATCTGGAAACTTCTCCGGTTGACAGGGATGGAGTTTTCTCCTTTCTTTGTGATGAATACAGCTTTTCTCCAGACCGGGTAAACCCGGTTCTTGACAAAATTGCGAAAAAGGAGAAACAGAAAACTCTGGAGAGCTGGTTTTAACCTCTTTTTCATGACTTATTTTATAGTTTAATCACCATACGGTACCTGATTATAACTCGTTTACAGGAGTTTTTGTGTGATGCAGAGAAGCGGTCATGTTCTTATTGGAATTATCGTATTGTTCATGCTGGCTCTATTTAGCGTTTCATCTGTCTGTCTGGCAGAATCAGATGAGGATGAAACAAATCTTACGAATAATACCACCAACCTCTCTGCAGAATGGGTCGTTGACTTTACTGCATCTCCTTTTGAAGGATATCCTCCCCTTTGTGTACAATTCACCGTCTCCGGACCAAAAGGTGAATATTCTTGGGATTTTGGTGACGGGGCAACATCAAATGTTATGAATCCAGTTCATTGTTACCGTCAGAAAGGAATCTACTGGGTAAAACTCAAATATTATTATGGAACAATAGCCGGAGAAGTATCCAAGCCTGACTGCATAAAAGTGCTTGATCCTGAATTATTTGTGGATTTTAGTGCCAGTCCTACCAATGGTTCAGCACCTCTGACAACACAGTTTTCCATTACCGGTAATCCGACAAATATTATATGGCATTTTGGAGACGGGAGTGATGATGTCACTGAAATGAACCCTCGTCACCAGTTTGTCTACCCTGGTAACTATAGTCCCACCCTTACCTATTGCCTTGCTGGTTCATGTGACAAGATATCAAAATTCAACTATATTGAAGTTGAGCAGGGGAATGATATTGATTTCATTGCTGAAAGGACGAATGGAACTGCTCCGGTATGTACAAGGTTCGTAGTGACGGGAGAAGCAGACGATTTTAAATGGGATTTTGGTGACGGGGGAGAATCATACGAAGAGAGTCCGGTCCATTGTTATGCGGATTCCGGAGCATATACCGTCTCCATGACATATACCCGGGACGGGGCTCCTTATACTATAACAAAGAACAGGTATCTTGTATATACTCCGAAAATAATCCCTGAATTTTCAGTAACTCCTCTTGAAGGCATCGCTCCGCTCTGTGTTACGTATGGTATTACAAATCCCACACAGTCATGGACGTTTAATTTTGGAGATAATAGTACGGGAACCGGTGCATCCGCTACCCATTGTTTTGGGACCAGTGGGACGTATTTTCCTTCTCTTACCTACTGTTCAAACGATTTTTGTGACACCATTGAATATCCCTCTCCTGTCATGGTGCATCAGCCCAGAATCCTGGTTGCAGCAGGCAGTACACCGAATGAGTATTCATTTTCCACGGACGCTCCGGAAGGTCTGAAATACAGCTGGGTTTTTGGTGATGGAAGTGGAGCGGAAGGTGCTGCGGTAAAACATACATACAGTTCAGAAGGCACATACCAGGTTTCGCTTGTGGTGAACGGGGTATGCGGATGTAATGCTATAACGGTTAAGGAAATAACGGTAAAACCGAAGAAAAAACTTGATTTTACTGCAACACCACTTTCAGGGTGTGCACCTCACTGTGTACAGTTCAATGAACAGTCTCCTGAAATCCCTCTCTCAAGGTTATGGGAGTTTGGTGACGGGGATACCAGTGAAGACAAGAATCCGTTCCACTGTTACCAGTTCCCGGGGCCTTATACGGTTACTTTGACAGATGTTTTTACAAACCAGACTGAAGAGGTGGTGAAAGAGAATTATATCACCGCTCATGCTGTCCCAAAACCATCATTCACTGCTTACCCTCCAAGCGGATATGCACCACTTACGGTTCATTTCACTGATACCACTCTTGATTATACCGAGAAACGGTACTGGAATTTTGGTGATACGGTTACTGATACGGAAAAAATCGTAGATCATCGTTTTGACGAACCTGGTGAGTACAATGTGACCTTTACGGTCTGGGGGGCCGGGGACTGTCGGGGTACAAAGTCACAGGTTATTGAAGTTTTAAAACAAGAAGATATTTCGTACGATTTCTCAGGACTTCCAGTACGGGGAGTTGCCCCTCTTTATACTTCCTATAAACTAACCGGAAACATGCAGCAGTCTGAACTTGATTTCGGTGATGGTCAGAAGACGGTCGAGCGAAACCCTTTCCACTGTTATGATACGGCTGGTATCTATTCTCCTTCCCTTCATGCCTGTGAGTCTGATACCGGATGCGAAGATATCAAAAAGCCGGCATATGTTGTTGCGGTATCCCCGAATTATCTGAATATGACTCTGATTCCCGGGTGGAATCTCGTATCAGTTCCGGTTACCCTTGAACAGGGATATGATATCATGGAAATCCTGTCTGGTGTGAATACCGCCGGGCATTCGGTTTTTACCTGGAACAGCACGTCGGGATCATGGGCCCGGGTGGGCAGGGATTATCCTCTCTCACCCCTTTCTGCATTTTTCATGTATGTCCCTGAAATGGTCACCGTGCCACTTGTAATCTCTCAGGAAGGTCCTCAGCAAAACCTTACCCGGACTCTGGATACCGGATGGAACCTGGTCAGTTTCGCTGATGTAATGACCGTTTCAGCGGATGAAGCATTCCGATCAGTTGAAGAATTCTGGAGTTATGCAATCGGGTATGATGCAGTAAAACAGCGGTATCTGGCACCGGTGACAAAAGGAGTTGATAGCGTTGGATCAGAAATGGATCCGACGAAGGGGTACTGGCTCTTTATGAATGCCAGTGTGCAGATGATTGGAAAGAAATTATGAAAACCCTTTTAGGGTTCAGAGTTGTTTCCAGACATGCATAAACCGCTGTGCGGCGGTAATGTGTCCAAATACTCCAAAAATGAATAATACCCATGCAAAAAGGGATAATCCAAGTATCAGAATAGATGATATGAGTGACAGTATTCCTGCACCTATGAGCAGGATAAGCCGGTCAGCCCTTCCGAGAAATCCTCCATAAAATCTTCCTATCCCGACTGCCTGGGCTTGTGTCCCAAGGTATGATGCCATAAGGACGCCGGTCATGCCGAATACTCCGATCTGCCAGGGACAGAGCGGTCCGGCGAATATTCCACAGATCATGAAGATGTCAGCATACCTGTCCACGGTGTGGTCAAGGAAATCACCTCTGAGACTTTGTATTGACATAGCCCGGGCGATGGATCCGTCAAGTGCATCAAAAATTGCATTGAGAAGAATACAGAGCGTCCCTATCCCGATTTCATAAAAATAAAAACCAATCCCTGCTCCAGCAGCAGCAATGAGGGAGAGGACAGTACAGGTATCCGGAGTTATTCCTAGCCGCAGACATCCGGACACCACCGGGTCAATTATTGGTTTTACATGGTCACGATAAGAATCAAGCGTCATAGCATATCTCCACAGGCAATGAGCCAGTCAACGGTTCCTGATGCAGGTGTTGCGGTTCCCGTGATTACTTCTAAAACTTTTCTTGTAACAGATGTCATATCGTCTTTGGTTGTGTCAATTTCATAGATCTTTTCAGGCCCATGGATATCGACAGCTTCTGCAAGGATAACGTCAAGAAGTTCTGCCTCGACGTTCTCTCTGACTTTGTCTTCAGAATATCCTCTCCTTTCTAGCCGTTCTTTTAAAATATCAGGCCTGCATCTCAGTATGATTATCCGATCCGCACGAAGGAGATGTGAGAGATGTCCTTCCACGACCCCGTCTATGGGACGAAATTCTTTAGCCCACTGTTCATCATCGATGATATCGGTATCCCGGTCAGGATCAGCGCCCAGGCGATATGGATCAACAGTTTCAGTGGCTCTGATTACCGTGATCCCATTTTGAAGCAGCATATCAGCAACAGAACTTTTTCCGGTACCTGGAGTTCCGGATAAGGCGATCATCATAATGCGCGGAGTACCTCAAGGAAGCGTGAATTCTCCCATTCTTCTCCGGCACAAACCCTGATATAATGATCTGAAAGTCCGGGAAAACTTTTACATGAACGGACAAGAACTCCGTTCTTTGCGAAAAACTCTGATGCCTGGTCTCCGGTCAGAGGGGCAGTATCTATCATCAGAAAATTTGCGCCGCTTGGAAATACCGGTTTAGGGGATTCTCTCATCACTTTTTCACGCCAATCCCGGGTATATTGAATCGTTTTTATAATATATTCCTGGTCATGAAGGGCGCCGGTTGCAGCCGCTGCTGAAATGGTATTAAGGGTAAAAGGGGTTGCTGCTTTATCATATACCGGTTTAAACCAGTCCGGAACAAACGCATAACCAACCCTGCAGCCTGCAAGACCGAACACTTTTGACATGGTTCTGCCGATGAGAAGGTTATCATATTTTTTTAACAAGTATCTGTATTCTTCGTCTGAAAATTCAACATAGGCGTTGTCAAGAAAGAGCATCCCGGTTATATTCTGAAGGATTATTTCAATATCTCCGGCTGAAGTTACGGTTCCTGACGGATTATTCGGTGAACAAAGAAATGAGATCTTTGCATCCCTTGCTCCGGCGATAAATCCCTGTATGTCCACTGTGAAATCATCTGAGCGGGGTATATTTCTGATTTCTGCTCCCTGCGCCGCTGCAGCCAGCCCATAAAATGAGAATGTCGGGGTGGATATTGCAACAATATCTCCCGGGTTTATCAGTACTCTGATACAGGTTTCTATCACCCCGTCCATTCCGACTCCGGTAACAAAATCAAAGTCACCGTGATAGTCTTTGAGAGCCCTGATAAGTGATGCATGGACAGTGTCTGGGTACTGGTGCATTGATGAAAGGGCTGATGCAGCCTCTTCTAATGCTTTTTTCGAAGGGCCAAAGGGGTTTTCATTACTTGCAAGTCTGGCAACTTTTTCAAACCCGTATTCCTTTGCAATATCCCCTGGTTTTTTGGCAAAAACATAGGATGTACCCTGGCGGTACATGTCCCGGATTAATTTAGCAGGCTGTTTTGATTGCTGCATCAATGACTCCGCATCCCTTCTCTATCTCCTCTTCACGAATTACCAGGGGAGGGATAAGCCGGAGATTTCCATGAGCAGCACAGTTCACCAGAACTCCCTGCTCTTTGCAGTACTGTTGGACTGCCGGACATGCATCCCCGAGAGTTATTCCTGTCATCAGGCCCATTGACCGCGGGTTGTATGCTGAAAGTAAGCGCTTCAGATGTTCTCCTTTTCGTGAAATGGTGGGCAGGATTTCATCAATGACATCCAGAGTGGCGATTGCTGCCGCACAGGCGATGGGCCCTCCGGCAAAGGTGCTTCCATGTTCTGACCGGGAAAATTCAAGGCCCTCACGTGCTACGATAGCTCCCATCGGAAAACCACTTGCAATTCCTTTTGCAATGCTTACAATATCAGGCAGAATACCTTCGTGCTGGTATGCAAACCATTTCCCTGTTCGCCCCATTCCTGTCTGAACCTCATCAAGGATCATGAGGACATCTTTTTCGTCACAGATCTCACGGATCTCTTTAAGGTACCCCTTCGGAGGAATGATAACCCCTGCTTCTCCCTGGATTGGTTCTACAATGACTCCTGCGGTGTCCTTTGTTATTGCCTTTTTGATGGCCTCTGCATCTCCATACGGAACGAAAGAACACCGGGGGTTTAAGGGAAGAAATGGTTCCCTGATTGCGGGTTTGTGGGTACATGAGAGGGATGCCATGGTACGGCCATGAAACCCGTCTTCACAGGCGACAAACTCAGTTTTTCCTGTCCGGACCCGGGCCAGTTTGATTGCACCCTCATTTGCTTCTGCGCCGGAGTTAGAAAAAAAGGCCTTTTTAAGTCCGCTATACTCAACAAGACGTTTTGCCAGTGTTGCCTGGTGAGGAACATAATACAGGTTTGAGCAGTGGATGAGTTCTGCTGCCTGATCCTGTATGGCTTTTACTACCTTCGGGTGACAGTGTCCGGTGCTGCACACAGCAATTCCTGCAACAAAGTCCAGGTATGTTTTTCCATCCGCATCCGTAACAGTAGATCCTGATCCTTTGACCAGCATCATGTCCCGGCCGAAAGCGGGCATGTAGTATGATGAATCAAGTTCGCGATAATCTTTTTCGTAATTCACAATATCAACTCAAATTTTGTTTATTCGTATTCTATCGTTGCAGGAGGTTTGGGAGTGATGTCGTATACCACCCGGGCAACACTGGGTATAGTGGAAGTAATCCTGGACTCTATCTCCTGAAGGTCGGCAAATGCAATCTCAATAGGATCTGCGGTCATGCCGTCACGGGAGTTTACTGCCCGGACTGATACTATCCAGCCAAAAAGCCTGTTATCCCCTTTCACCCCTGTCCCACGTCCGACAAGGGCACCAAGACATTGCCATGGCCGGTACTTCTCTACGAGGACATCCTCGATGATGGCATTTGCCTCTCTGACTACCTCAATGGATTCACGGGTAACCTTTCCGACAACCCTGACCGAAAGTCCCGGACCGGGAAATGGCATCCGGTGGGCAATCTCCTTTGGGAGATCCAGAGCCTCTGCAACTTCCCTTACTTCGTCTTTATAGAGTTCCCGGAGTGGTTCAATTACCTTTTGAAACTCCATCGAAAGGGGAAGACCGCCGACATTGTGGTGACTTTTTATTCCTCCCTCACTTTCAATACAGTCCGGGTAAATTGTTCCCTGGAGAAGATATTTTGCACCGGTTGCTTTAGCTTCCCGTTCAAAGACACGAATGAATCGTTCCCCTACAATCTTTCGTTTCTTCTCCGGGTCCTCTTCTCCCTCAAGGGCATCGAGAAACTCGTCTGCTGCATGTACCACTTTTAATCCGAGGTGGCCGAATATCTCTGATATCCGTGCAGTTTCCCCTTTTCTCATAAGGCCTGTATCCACGTAGATGGGGATAAGGCGGTCACCAATGGCGCGGGAGGCAAGCTCAGCACATACTGAACTATCTACTCCCCCTGATAATGCGATGACTACTTTCTCATCTCCGGATTCAGCCTGAATCCTGCGAATTGCTTCAGCAATAAATTTCTCTGTTTTTACCATTATTCTCCCTTCCCTCTGTTTTTCATACATGCCTCAACAAATCCGAGGAATGGTGGAGACGGACGGGTTGGCCGTGACCTGAACTCCGGATGAAACTGTGTTGCAAAGAAGAACGGGTGATCCACTATCTCTGCTATTTCCATTCTGTTCTTATTTGTTCCTGAAAAAACCAGACCTGCCTCTTCAAGCTGGCTGATAAATGAAGGATCAACCTCATACCGGTGTCGGTGCCTTTCGGTTATTTCAGGTTTTTTATAGAGTTCAAAGGCACGGGTTCCTGGCTTTATTGTGACCTGCCAGTCACCAAGTCTCATGGTGCCACCAAGGTTTTCGACACCTTCCTGCTCTGGCAGTATGGTAATAACCGCAGTTCCATCTCCACATTCGCTGCTGCAGGCATCGGCGATTCCAAGGACATGTCGTGTGAACTCTACAACTGATAACTGGAATCCAAGACAGAGCCCCAGAAGTGGAATCTTTTCTTCACGACAGAGTTGTATTGCACTGATTTTTCCTTCAATTCCCCTGATTCCAAATCCGCCTGGGATAAGTATTCCATCACATTCCCGAAGATCAGCAGCGTCTACCCGCTCTGCATCCATCCACCTGATTGAGACTTCGGTTGAAAGTGCCCTTCCTGCGTGTTTGAGTGCTTCTTTAATGGAGAGATAAACATCTTCCTTTCCATATTTACTTACTATTCCAACGGTAATCCGGTGAGTATATTCCCTTGTAACCACCCGGTACCATTCACGGTCAGCCACTTCATTTACGAGCTGGAGCAGCTGGCAAAGCACGGTAGCAAGCCCTTCCTTCTCAAGTTCCATCGGACACTGATAAATATCAGACAGGGTGGCTGCACTAATTATTCCGTTTTGTGGAATATCACAAAGAGAAGCAAGTTTTTTCTTGGTATGAGTATTTAATGGCCGTTCACTTCTGCCGACGATGATATCCGTGAAGAGACCAAGTTCACGAAGTGCTTTTACGGAGTGCTGGGTGGGTTTTGTCTTGAGATCACCCATTGAATCCGAAGGCATCAGGGTAACATGAACAAGGGCCCGGTCCGATATCACAAGTTCACTTCTCATCTGCCTGACTGCTTCGAGAAATGGCATACTCTCTATATCTCCGACGGTTCCACCAACTTCAACAATACAGATATCCGCTGGTTTTCCATTAAAGACCGGTTCTTCTGCTGCCGACCTGATGCATTCCTTAATCTGGTCGGTGATATGCGGGATAATCTGGACTGTCTGACCTAAAAAGTCACCTTTCCGTTCCTTGTTGATGACAAGCCGATACACTTTGCCTGTTGTGATATTATGGGAAGAGTTGAGTTCTATGTCCAGGAACCGTTCATAGTTACCAAGGTCAAGATCCACTTCTCCTCCATCATGGAGGACAAATACTTCTCCATGCTGGGCCGGGTTCATTGTTCCTGCATCAATATTCAGGTACGGGTCAATTTTCACCGCTGTAACCTGATATCCCCGGTTTTTTAGTAAACGTCCGATGGATGCAGCGGTAATACCTTTTCCAAGCCCGCTCATCACACCCCCGGTAACAAATATATACTTCACTATGCTCCTCCCAAAACCTGCTCAAATGTTGATTGTAATACCACTTCTATTATGTGCCCGGGGAGGTCCGTACTATAAAAGATGCATAGCACCTTGCGAGGAGACTTTCATCCTTCGCATTGGTTATTGAAGCTTCCGCATAGATCATCTGTCTGCCTTTTCTGATAACTATCCCATCTGCGTGGATGGTTCCGTTCTGAATCCCCCTGATAAAATTTGTCGTACATGACACGGTCGCGATGGTCTCTCCCTCGGAAAGTAATGTGTAAATGGCAAGAGCGATTGCTTCATCCCCGATGGCGGTGAATATTCCGCCCTGGAGCCACCCTTCTCCGTTTTTCATGTCATCGCGGACATCCATGGCAAGCCGTGCCTTTCCCTCTCCAAATTCTATCGGTTTTATCCCCATAAGACAGAAAAATGGATTGGCCTCCTGTCCTCTTCCACGAATTTCATCAAGATAATTCATACCTATTATTTCACGTTAAGCAGGATTGATGATACCGTTCATAATGGGGAACACATATGAGGATATCCACTGAAACAGTTAAGGTAACGTATTAATTTGAAAACCATCAATGACAGAGCCATCTTTTAGCATCGTTATCCCTGCATATAATGAAGAAACCCGGATCTCACCCCTTCTTGAAGGATTGACCAATCCGGAAATTGAATATATTTTTATCTGCGATGGAGATGACAATACAGATTTTATAATCCGGAACTATGCCGAAACACACGATGAATTAAATATCCAATGTTACTCTTTTCCTCACCGGCTTGGAAAAGGAGGAGGGGTGTATACTGGTTTTAAAAAGGCATCAGCACCTCTGATTGGCTTTATGGATGCAGATAATTCCACGTCAGTTTCAGAATTAATAAGGCTATGCAGTCTCATCGGCCATCATGACGGCATCATCGGTTCACGTCATCTCCCCGGTCAGGTGATTCACCGGAAACAGCCACTATACAGGAGAATTCAGAGTCGGGCATTTAATGGCCTTATCCGCCTGATGTTCGGTCTTCCTTTCCACGATACCCAATGCGGGGCAAAATTATTCCGAAAAGAGGCAATTTATACAGTTCTTCCCCATCTCCACTGCAGAGGCTTCGAGTTTGATGTGGAACTGTTATGGCAGTTAAAAAAACGGGGATATTCACTCATTGAAGTTCCGGTTATATGGAATGACACGCTGGATTCACGGCTCAGACTATCTGATACCATCGCAATGTTGGCAACACTCCTACGGATAAGGACTCATACCCTGCCACATGATTCCTGAACAGATACACAAAAAAGCACTTGGTCTGTTTGAAAAGGGACATTATACTGAATGTCTTGGTTTTATTCATGGTCTTTCTCCAGGAGAGAGAGATGTTCCGATAAGGATTCTTGAAGCAGTCTCTCTTATCGAGACCGGATCCATTGATGATGCGGAGGTCTGCCTTCGTGATCTCCGGGTTACGGTTCCTGATTCTGCTGAAGTCTGTATCTATCTTGGCCGGATACTAAAAGAACGGGGTGACGATGAGGCGCGGGCAGTATTTTCAGATGCGGTCTGTCTTGACCCGGATAACCGGGACGGACTCTTATGGTATGCTGAATATGTAATGTCACAGGAAGATTATTCTGCAGCAATACCAGTTTTAAACCGGCTGTATACTCTTTCTGAAAACTCACGCGATCTATGCAGGTTAATGGATGCCCATCTTCGCAATGAAAACCCTGAAGAGGCTATCCAATTATATTTGCATAACAACCGTCCTTCCTGCTGCCGTCCTGAATACCTGCGGGCATTATCTGAAGCAGGAAGAGTTGAAGAGATCTTTTCTGAAATCAATCCGGAAAAAAATCCCTCTGATGATGAATTTGTTCTTCTCGTCAGAGCCATTACAGGCCTTTCACCGGAGAAGGCTGATTCTGTTATCCTTCCCCGGATTGCCAGGACCGGCACAATACCGGTTATTGTAGAGTATGTCCGGTTGTTACAGGTGCAAAAGCGGGATAGAGAAGCAGCAGGGGTCTGTTCAACATACCTGTCAGGGATAACTGATCCTGGTGTCCGGACTCTTATCTGCTCTTCACTGTTGAGGCTTGGTGAATTACCCCGTGCGGAAGAGATCTATAAGTCAGTGCTCTTTCCGGATCCTCCTGTAGCATCCGCAGATGACATTATGAGGTGGCTGAATGAATATTTAGAAATTGTCAGGTTAAATCATCAGTCAGAAGAGGATCTGATGGAAAAAGCCGGGCAGGTTCTTCATCCCTCCTATGCAGCCTTTGCAGGTCTTTGCGCAGAAAGAACAGGCAGGCATGATCTTGCCCATCAGTATTTTCAGAAAGCATTCCGGTCAGACATAGTAAAGGGAGGTCTATTATATGCTGCGTACCTGGAAAGGACGGGGAACATGCGTGAATGGGAAAAAATAATCACCTATATCCTGAAAAATACCGGAAAGGTACGAGACCTTGAGTTTGTCGCTGCATCTGCTCTTGAAAACATCTCTGAAAATGTAAATCTGCTCCATTTTCTCCATGATAAATTTCAGAAATGTCTTCCCGTCTCTTCAACCCGCGGAAAAAGAATCTTTTGCCAGGTTGCTGGTCTTCTTGCATCAGAGGAGTTGAAAAATGGACGATACGGAGAAGGAATGATTCTGTGCCTGAAAGCCCTTGCACATGTGCCTGCTCAGGAGAAGAAAATGGCTGATCACCTGTTCTCTCTCCTGATGTCCTGTAAAACACCCGGACTTCCGGTCAGATATACCTTCGATAATCCGGAGCAGGAGAAGAGTAATTTCAGCAGAAGTCTCACAATTCCCGGTCTTACATCTGCTGAAGAAGCGGTGCTCCAGTATATGAGACGACATCTGGTGTGTTCTGAATTAGAGCTCCGTACTGTTTGTGGGACAAAGCGGATAGCAGGTCTGATGAACCGCCTGATGCGAAAAACCTCTGCAGGCGGGTGGCAGATACTTATGAAAGAAGGCATAACTGAATCAGGAGAGGTATATCGGTATGCAGGTCCCTGAACCGGTAGAGCCGGTTGTGCTGGAAAGTATCGGGATAATCAATGCCTTACGAAGAGGCACCGTCCCTGCACAGGGCCTTTCAAGATTTGCTGTTGGTCTGGAATCAGAAGAGCAGGCAATTCGTGATCAACTCAGACTGGTTGCACGATCCGGGGCTGATATTAAGGCAGTCCGTGGTGAATACGGCTCCGGAAAAACATTTCTGATATCCAGAGCTCTTGAAATTGCCCGGGAAGAAGGGTTTGTAACCGCACGTGTTCCGCTATCACCTACAAACCCCCTGTATAAGTTGAGTACGATATACACCCGGATGATGACCTCTCTTGTTGCGGGAGGTGAGGAAAATGCCCTTCGCTCTTTAATTGACGGCTGGTTATTTGCAATAGAAGAACGGGTCCGGAACCGGGATGCTGGTTCTTTGAATGATCAGGGTTTAATCGACAGTCTTGTTTTAAAAGAGGTGGAACATGCCCTTTCTGATATCAGTGAAATCCATTCCTCTCTTGCAGCAATGATCCGGACATATTACCAGGCATCAGATGCAGGTGATTTCAAGACCGCACAGGCGGCAATCGGGTGGCTGGCCGGAGAATCCCAGGTTGGGCGGGGGGTAAAACAGCAGGCAGGTATCAGGGGCGGGGTTGATGATGGTTCGGTTCTATCGTTCATGCAGGTTGTATCCCTTGTCGCACGGGGTGCCGGATACCTTGGATGTGCCCTTGCTCTTGATGAACTTGAAATTACCCAGAGTCTTCCCCGGAACCTTCGTGACCGGGGATATCGAAACCTGGTTCAGATTATTGATGCACTTGACGGTGGCCTTCTTCCGCACTGGTTCATTATAATCGGAGGAACACCGCTTCTATATGACGGGGCACGGGGTATGAAATCAGTCCCCCCGCTGTATGAACGGATAGGTATGGTCCCGGAACATGCAGGATTTCCCAACCCGAGACAGACACAGATAGTACTGAAATCTTTTGACGCCAGAAAACTGGAGGAGGTCGCTCTCCGGGTGACGGGTGTCTATGCTTCTGCATATGGCGAAGTTGACAGAAACAGGATATCCCACCGGTTTATCCGGACCATGGTCGAACGTATCTGCAGCCATTTCGGTGGAAGAATTGATGTTATGCCCAGGATATTCCTTCGTGAATTTGTGGATATCCTGGATAAGTGCGATCTCTATCCAGATTTTGATCCCATGGCCGGGTATGATATCAGTCCGGAATCACTCGGGCCGGTACTTACGGAAGAAGAAAAAGCGGTAATCCGGATCAGTTGGTAGGTTTTTTTCTCCGGATCCGGATCGAGTCAGCATGGGCAGTCAGTCCCTCAGCATCTGCAATGGTTTCAACAATATCTCCAATCTCTTCAAGTCCCTGTTTTTCAATCATCTGGATGGTTGATGTTTTGGTGAAATGTGCCACATTCAGACCTGAATAATACCGGGCATTTCCTGCGGTCGGGAGGACATGGTTTGTTCCTGATGCATAGTCCCCACAGGCAACTGCTGCATATGGCCCGACAAAGATAGATCCTGCATTTTTTATTCTTCCCATGAGTGACAACGGATCGGTGACCTGAATTGCGAGGTGTTCAGGCGCTATGATATTGGATGCATCCGCTGCTTCCATAGGATCTTTCACGATAAGATATCCTGACCTTGAGAGGGACTGCCTGATTATCTCTTTCCGGTCTGCTTCTCCGGCAAGTTTCTTTACATATCTTCCCACTTCACCAGCCAGTTTTTCACTGGTGGTTATGAGAATTGATGCAGATAAGGGATCATGTTCTGACTGGGCGATGATATCCGCTGCGATGAAATCAGGTTTTGCACTTTCATCAGCAATGATGGCTATCTCTGATGGTCCGGCAGGAAAGTCTATCTCCACCTGTTCTCTGACCATCATCTTTGCAGCGGTAACATACCTGTTTCCTGGTCCTACTATCTTCTCCACCGGCTGAATGCTCTCAGTTCCGTAGGTCATTGCAGCAATTGCCTGTGCACCACCGGTAAGATAGATGTCATCAACATCAGCGATATCGCAGGCAACAACCGTCAGTGGATTTACCGGTGGCGGAGTGCAGCAGATAACCTTCTCAACACCGGCTACCTTTGCCGGAACTGCACACATCAGAACGGTTGACGGGTAAGAAGCACGCCCTCCGGGAACATATATCCCGACCCGGGAAAGCGGAGTGGTTTTTACTCCAAGGGTGATGCCGGGTTCGGTTGAGACCAGCCAGAGATCATCACGACGCTGGAGTTCGTGAAACCGGCTAATTCTTGCATATGCTTCAGAAAGAGCTTCAGCAACATCCGGCGAAACAACTTCGTATGCAGCATCTCTGTCAGCATTACTCATTTTGACGGCATCAGGTCTTACCCCGTCAAATTTTTCAGCATAATCCAGTAGTGCTGCGTCCCCGCGAGTCCTTACCTCATTTATTATCGTCTCAACAGAACCTCTGACTTCATCAAGGGTGCTTTTCTGTCGTATCAGCCAGTCCTCCAGTTCTACCGGACTCCAGTTCATGGGTAGTACATAGGCATGGCTTTAAAAAAATGGGTTGTCAGACTGACTGGACACCTGACCGGATATCAGACTGTTTTTGTTTTATCTGTGGAATCCCATCTCCAGATATAAAAATCCGGAGATGGCCGCGCAATTCTGCCCCGCAATAAGTCAGTAAGCATCTTATAGAGGTTCAGGTATAAAAGAAGAATTTCTTCCTCGTTCTCATCGGTCACAATTTTCAGGCGGATTAATCCTTTTACGTATTCTTCCATCCCTTCGCAGGCTGAAATATCTGCAGGCATGATATCTCCGGGTAGAACGGTCCGGACATTGAATACGTCATCAACCGAAACAGCCATCTCATGTTCACTCACTGATCCCTTATGAACAATGAGCGTTCGTTGTTTGCTCGATTCATCCCGTTCCATCCCGAGAAGTGGAGCGATATTTATGACCGGGATCATCTCATCACCCCATTTTGCCATCCCTTCAATATAGGGAGGAGCATCATACACTGACATTGTTTTTAGTGGTCTGACAAACTTATCGATCATATCACCATCAATAAGATAACGGTCTCTTCCTAATAGTATCTCAATAAGCGTCAGATGGTCCTGCATGATAATCCGGTCTTTTGTTGATGTTATCTTCAGAGTTCCCCCTATTCAAATTCTTCGATCATCGCCCGCATATGATGCAAAATCCTATCTCTTATACTGTTCATACGATAAATGCAAGAGTCAGACCGTTCCCGGCTGATTCGTCTGTATTATCCTTTGGAGAATGGAACTGATGCCTGCAGATAAGGAAATCATTCACCGGTTATTATTATTTGCATTGGGAGAAGGACTGTATGGGGCCCAGGTTTCTTATATCCGTGAAATTGTTCAGGACCAGGTAAAAATTCCTCTCCCCGGGGCACCGGATTTTATTCCCGGAATCATTCACATCAGGGAAGAAGTTGTCAAGGTTATTGATATCCGGAAGATTATCCCTCTGGCTAAAGAAGGGTTAAAAAAGAAAATAATCGTATTCGTTCCTGAAAATCAGAGTGCAACAAGGTTCGGGATGCTGGTGGATGATGTCTATGGCATCATGGAAGTTCCGGATTCTGTCGTGAATCTTCTGGACCGGTCTGATACAAAGATTCAGAATAATTTCATGCTTGGCTTTTTGAAATGTTCTCTTGATACCTTTTTGCACCAGAACGGGAGACAGTATGCTGCAGGTAATGATGATCTTGTCTGGATAGATTTTGAAGATCTTATCCGGACTATTACTGATGACGGACAGTCTGACACGATAACATTCCGACTGACTGCATTGTTTAATCCGGAGTACCTGCTTTCGGATGAATACAGGAAAAATGCGAAAAAATAAAATTGTATCTTATATTATGACTTTCAGTTTGGAATCCTTACCCTTCAGGATTCCTGTTTTTTTCAGGTCATCAAGAACTCCTCCGATGAAATCTTGTGAAAGGTGCAGGCCAATACCCATCATTTCGTCATGAATCGGGAATTCATAGTGTATAAATTCTACGATCAACTGCTCCCGGGTATTTTTCCCTGTCTTTTGAATCATGCTGATTATCTCAGCCACCAATACCTGTTTTACCTGTAAGTTGACGAAGAAAGACAAGTTTTCAGGATCATATTCAATTCGTTCAAAGAAATTTTCCAGTTCGGTCAGGTCTTCGAGGAATACAATATCCGGGCTGGTTGTTACAATGTATGAGAGGATATCTTTTGATTCAAGACTTCTCTGAATATTCCATTTCTGGAGGGCTTCTTCCCTCAATGGGGGTATCTCATCTTCAAATATCACCATCTGTGCGTCATCCGGGGAGATGGTTCTGGCAAGAGTCATCCCTTCTTCATTGATATCTATTAAATTGTTGAGCTCTAAAACCCGGATGAGGACGGCTTCATGAAAAAAAGCAACCATTGACTCTTCATCTTCCGGCATTTTTCCTTCTTTGATGAAGAAGTCATAGACGGTTGTTCCGATGTGGTCCCCCGGTGATTTTTCTGTAAATGTCTTTTCCATCAGGTCATGAATAGTTTTCAGATAATCGCACATTTCCTGATATGATTCGGTGAGTTCTTCCACATCATCGTCTTCTGCACTTCGTATCCTCTCAATTTCCTCTTCTATTATTCCTTTTAATGCAGAATAGGGTGCTTTATATTGAACCATGTTTTCAAGCTCTACCTTTGTTCTGATATGGGCTGAAATATTCATCTTTCTAAAGATACGGGAACATTCCTGTGCCTCTCCTTCTGATGAAAACCAGATCTCTTCTTCCAGTACCATGGATAGCACATACCTCAGCCTGATACCTGATATGTTTGCTGGGTGAAAAGAGTAGTCACCCGGGTTTTGACGAATCCGGGTGGAAATCTGTTTGAAATTAAAAGAATCCGCTTAATGAACCAAAGAGAATTCCAAAGGCTATCAGAAAAACTCCTGCAAAAACAGCCGGGTTCCATGCGAGAATTTTTGCACCGTCAAGGGGGCCGATAGGCAGAAGATTGAATGCAGCAATCATTGCGTTTATTTTTATTCCCACAACTCCGATGATGGCAAGAAGGTACAGTCCCGGAGTATGCCCTAAAAATGCCAACGCTGCGAATGGTATTATGAGAAGTAGGTTACTAACCGGGCCTGCAAGAGAAATTTTCCCGTTCTCTTCACGGGAGATCTGGTTCCCATAAATCATTGTTGCCCCAGGAGCTGCAAATACAATACCTGCAAGTGCGGCCATGGCAACTGCGACAACCAGCATCATACTATTCATCTGGAACTCTGCCCAGTATCCGTACTTCATTGCAGTGAATTTGTGCGCCATTTCATGAATGATGAACGCAATTCCGGCGGTTACAAGAGAAATAACAAAGAACTGGCCGATAATAAGCGGGTCTAATCGTTGTCCCCAGACCATTGCCAGGGTAAATGCCGCAGAAAGGGCCAGCCATGCGACAAGTAGATCTCTTCTTTCACGAAGGGGTATTTGATCCCATATTTGCATGGGTAAGATATTTGTTCCAATTATACAATGGTTTGACGGATGGAACGTATGATCCTCTCTTCTTGAGTCTTTTGATCAGAGGTTTTTTAAAAAAGCGCAATTAGACTAACTTTTGAAACTCATATCATCAATTGTCCGGAATATGGAGTTTGCTTCAAGACCCCTCTATTTCCAGTCGAATTCGTCTAGATCTTGCCAAAAACCTCAAAATTGTGGCATTTATCGCTAATTAGATGGTTATTGGAATGTTCAGTAGATGCAAAGGATCACCCTTTGGTATTTGTCAATGAATTATTACCGAGCACAGGAGTAAGTTTAAGGCTCTACAGAATAAGTATCAGTATTAACTAAGAGGATCATCATGGCAACTTATAGTGTTGAGGCCCAGGCAACAATTGAAGACGAAAGTTCTGTTGTTCAGTCGCCGGTTCATATAGCGTCAAGGATAAGGACGAAAGGGGCTGGTACCATCCAGGTTGTTGAATTTGTCTTAGGGAATGAACTTTTTGCAATAGATCTCTTTGATACCCGTGAAGTAATTACCCAGACAGAGGTAACTCCACTTCCCAGTACTCCCTCATATCTTAAGGGAATCATTGATCTTCGGGGTATGATTACAACTATCATTGATCTTAAAGATCTGATGCATATTACAACCGAAGCATCCGGAAAGAAAAAATCAAGAATAATTGTATTAGATCGATCAATTACCGAAAAACCCATTGGTATTCTGGTTGACGATGTGTTTTCAGTTACGACATACAGCCAGGAAGATATTGATAAAGATAATTCGGCCTCACAAAAATCTCACCGGGATATTCTCGGTGTCATCAGAAAGAAAACAAAAGTTGCCGGAGAAAAGGATAAAAGTGGTCTAATCGTCTGGCTTGATATCAGGACGATGATCACAAAAATCGAATCAGATCTCTGAATCTGATGAGAAAGGTTTGTAATTGAAGGTTTCTGTTCCGGGGAAATTTTCCGAATAACAAGTCTGGATTTTCCTGGATAACTCCTATAATTCTCTTCTAAAAAATTTCCATTCTTTGTTTTTTATTTTTTTATGCATAGCATTACTGCTTTGCATTTCTGATTGGCATATTTATATACTCTAATTAAATTAACTCTCAATTACCTCAAGATTTAAAAAATGTGAAAACAATTCCGCATTCATTTTGTGGTACTTTATGGACAAGAGATTCGTAAAAGGGATGTATGTTGTTTTCACAAAAACCTTTGACTGCCGGAGAACCGGGGTTTATGGGAATTACATGGTATTATTGTGTGTGTTAAGCGTCTTGGGGTAATATCTCCCGGATTCGTTTATCTAGGAAATGATTACAATGGGAACAGAGGGAAAGACTACATACGAACGAATATCTGACATTATTAATCCGGTACCCGGGTCAGTCTTTTATATGGCCTGTGAATGCCAGATGAACGGGGAATTTGATAATGCCCTCCGGTTATACCAGAAAATTGTTGAAAAAGAACCGAATAATACTAAGGCTCTTCAGGGTATTGCAGATGTCTTTTCATGTATGGGGAATCATGAAGAGGCACTGCTCTGGTATGGCAAAGCTTTGGATTACGATCCATATAATGCAGAGATCTGGTATAATAAGGGGTTGACCCTTTGTAAGACCGGATATAATGATGAAGGATATTCCTGTATCAGAAAGGGTATTTCTCTGGCAATGAGTACATCCCTGTCTCGCAGGAGGATATGATTTTCTGATGTATACTGTCTCCCTTTTTATGTAAACCTGTATCTTTTCCTCTCTATTTTCCAGAATCGCTGGATTCATAATTTCCGGATGCTTCAAAGAGAGCCATGGTCGAGGGAAATCGTTGTATTATTTTTGATAAAGATACCGGGGTCGATTATTTAAAACTTGGAACCACCATTTCTTGCTTTAAATCCGAGTATTTTTTCATATAGTGCGTTTTTTCTTAATTGGGGGACAAAAAGGCGAATTCCAGACGCCTTTGTGGTGGGACGGTATTGCCGGATCTCATACTCAGTGAGGGTAGGATAACCCCCTTTAAATAGGTCCAATAGCGTGAGGCTATAAGAGGGCATTCTGTGCGATTTCCATCATTTAGGCTTTATTTTTCCCTTATTTTGAGGGGCCATATTTTCAGACATATATTTTTGGAAAAAACCCCCGAATTGAGGATATTTCATGACCGGTTCGTGATTCAATGGTATGCAGAGGGATCAATTCTTCCCTTTTTTGCATTTTCTCCAATATATCCTCCCATAATGCTCATTACCGGGATCATCAGGTATCGCAGTCCTATCTGGCTGAAATATGTGGCCGGGTCCATGCCGTTTAGCGGAAGGAGGATAACAGCATCCAAAAACCAGTTTATAATCAGCCATATCCCCCCGATTATCCAGCCTGTTTGGATAAATTTCTCCTGGATATCGGAAAAAAGCCTGATGAGGAGATATGCCCCGACAATGGATCCGGTTACAATCATGATACTTTTAAAAAGCTGATCACTTACCTGTATTGTTCCATCCGGCGAATAGAAGGGTATTGCAACAAGGAAAGGGATTAGCCATACAATAATTCCGTAAAGGATAATTCTGATATTCCTGTTCATTCTTATCAGATTAGGTTTTAACAATCAAAAAAAGATGAGAGTCTGCTTCGTGGAAGAGTTTGAAATGGAGTTGGTATAGCAACGTTAACTTTGGATATCAACCATGGACAAAGTAAATGATCCAGAATATATCCAACATTTTGGTATATCCATTCCTCCTATTACTCACAAACACCAATGATACTGAAGATGTCACTTGACCAACTTCGTCACTCCATTGAAGAAAAAGACCTTGCCATAATCAGTCTCATAGCGGAAAGAATGAAAATAGTCCGGGACATAGCCAGGGAAAAAGAAAGGCAGGGACTTCCGGTCAGGGTTCCTGACCAGGCTCACGTGGTACTTGAACGGGCTGCATTGGAATCTTCACGTCTTGGTCTGGATCCTGCATCAGTGCAGGAGATATTTCAGTTACTGGTCCGGATGAGTGAGGACTTCCAGGAGGAATCACGTGAAAAAAAGGTTGATTGAATTCAGAATAATTCAAGCAGGATTATTGCAGCAAAGAAGAACATCACACATCCGATTATAATCCTGATAACTCTTCTTTGTTCAACTCTGAATTCGTTTACCCGTTCCGGTGGTAATCCCCATGCAACCAGGCCAATGATAACAAGAAGTGGGATAATAAACGCCAGGTTGTAAATAAGGAGGTATCCAAGACCGGAACCAATATCCATCCGGAGAGAGATCATCGAGAGAATAGCCAGGTAAATCCCTCCGGTGCATGGGAGTTCAAACATTCCGACAAGGATACCTAATATGAATGCGGACGGAATGGATGATTTTTCAATATATCTGCTTATTGTTCCTTTTCTGGCCTCCGGAATAGCAAGTGACGGCCCTTTCCCCGGATAGAACGCATCCTTAATCATGAGTATGCCGGCAATAATCGCGAATACCGCAGCAAGAAATGAAAAGGCTTTTACAAGTCCGGTTGTCTGGATAATGGTAAACAGGCCCACTCCGGAGAGGAAATAAAAGAAAAACACTGCGGATGAGTAGACAATTCCGGCCAGGATCATCTGTTTCCTGCTGCCAAGACTCATCAGGTAAATCAGAAGAATTACCAAAACCGCAAATGCGCAGGGATTAATGCCATCAAGCAGCCCAGCTCCAACAATGAGAGGGATACTGATCCCCTCATGTCCGGATGATACAGGTGAAATGACTGCCTGAGGCGTTGGACTTGAAAACCCGGGTGAGTTTTTTCCTGCATATCCGGAAACCAGCGGCTCAAAGTTTGTCCTGATTGCACCAGCCCCCTCAAGAACAGCATTCCCCATGAAAATAATCGGGACCGAGGCATATTGCCGGTTGTATTCCTTTTTTATCCCTTCAAACAGTTCCCTGTTTTCCGTACTGTTAAAAAGGTCATAATATGAGATAACAACCCCTGGATTTAGTTCCTGGTAATCATCAAGATAGGACATCGCAGTGTGGCAGGCCCCACAATGGGTGTTATAAAAGAACGTAATGGAAAAATTTTCAGAAGTGGTATTTTGATCCTGTAAAATTGTGATATAGGCATTATCTTCTGTGATTTCAGTTCCGTTTTTCAGGTACACTGAACCACTCACTGCTGCGGTTATAAAAAAGAAAAAAACGGTTATAATGCAGGCAAAAGAAATTTTTCCGATCAATCTGTAGTTACACCTCGTCATCCCGGTCGGTTATCATTGTTCCCACACCTTCTGATGTGAAGAGTTCCATAATCAGATTATGAGCAAGGTTGCCGTTAATAATATGTGCGTACGGGACTCCTCCCTGAAGGGCACGAAGGACTGCAAGCACTTTTGGAATCATTCCCTCTGAAACCACTCCCGATGCAATAAGATTCTCTGCATCCTGGGGAGTCATCCGGTGGAAGACCTTTGTCCGTTCACGGTCCATGATCCCGTCAACGTCAGTCATACTGATAAGTTTGTATGCACCAAGGGCAATGGCAAGTTCCCCGGCTGCGGTATCTGCATTAATGTTCAGGTCATTGCCATTCCGGTCGATAGCAAGTGGTGAGATTACTGGTATAAACTGGTTATCCAGAAGGGTGTGAAGGACAGCCGGGCGAATCTCTTCTATCTCACCGACATGTCCAAGGTCTACCTCTTCTTCATGGTTGTCAATCCTGACCTTCTGTCGTTCCATCTTCTTAGCGATGATAAGGTTTGCATCATTTCCGGATATCCCGACAGCTCTTCCGCCTGCCCGGGAGACAAGTGAGACGATCTTGGAGTTTATCTTACCGACAAGTACCATCTGGGCAACTTCAAGGGTATCATCATCGGTAATCCGAAGCCCGGATACAAAGCGTGGCTTTTTTCCCATCGCTTTCATCTTCTCGGTGATCTCCGGACCCCCCCCATGAACAATGACACATTTGATCCCGACCAGCTGGAGAAGGACCACGTCCCTGATCACGGTATCCATGATATCAGTGTCAACCATGGCATGACCACCAAGCTTGATGACCATACTCCTGCCATGGAATTTCTGGATGTAGGGCAGAGCCTGCATCAGGACATCTTCACGTTTCATGTGGTGTACTTCCCGTTAATTTCCACGTATTTTTCCGTGAGATCGCAGCCCCATGCCGTTGCCTGTTCTTTTCCCATGGCAAGGTCCAGTTCTATTCTTACTTCACTACCTGAAAGTGCAGCTTTTGCCTGTGTGAGGTCGGCTGAAATGGTGCCACGGTCGCATACCTGTGCCCTGATATTCCGGTTTGCAATCCAGCAGGAGACGATCTCGGGATCAATATCAGCACCTGATCTTCCTGCTGCCGCAACGATACGTCCCCAGTTTGGATCTTCTCCGTATACTGCGGTCTTAACAAGAGGCGACCCCACAATCGTCCGGGCAACAAGTTCAGCATCATCCTCGGTCCGGGCATTTCTGACAACCACCTCTATCATCTTTGTTGCTCCCTCACCATCCTTTGCGATCTGTTTTCCAAGGATCGTGCAGCACTCCTCCAGCGCTTTTGCAAACTCATCTTTTGGAACTTTTCCTGCTGCTCCGGTAGCGGTGAGAAATACTACATCATTGGTGCTGGTGTCACCATCAACAACAACCCGGTTGAAACTCCGCCGGACAGCGGATTTCAGTGCCTCCTGAAGATCGGGCTGGCTTATCTCTGCATCGGTATACACATACCCGAGCATGGTACCCATATTCGGGGCTATCATTCCTGAACCTTTACAGATTCCCCCGATAACAAACCCATCTTTTTCAACCAGAGCATGTTTCTCGGTCAGGTCGGTAGTCATAATTGCTCGGGCAGCAGCAATTTCTGCATCCGCACTATGGGTAAGTGCCGGGGCAATGCGTGAGCACTGATCCCGGATAAGGGGCAGGTTCAGGAACCGGCTGATGACCCCGGTACTTGCAACACCAACAGTCTCCGGCTCAACACCAAGATATTCTCCGGTTATTGCAGCCATCTCCATGGCATCTGATATTCCCTGTTTTCCGGTAAGGGCATTTGCACAGCCACTGTTTGTTATCGTAGCGGTCAGGTACCCTTTTTTTATCCGTTCACGCATGAGGATGATGGGGGCTGCGCTCGCCTTATTCATGGTAAATGCAGCTGCAGCGGTTCCCTCCGCCTGGATAAGTGCAAGGCCGTATTTGCCTTCTTTGATCCCTGCAGCTTTTACTCCCTCTATTGCACAAATTGATTGCATCTTACATACCCTTCTCGCCCGCCAGAGACCAGACAATGTCCTCACGGGTGATTATGCCAATAAGTTTGTTATTTTCTGTAACACAGAGACGGTCAATCTTCTTCTCAAGCATCCTCTGTGCTGCAGTCTCGATGTCATCATCTGGAGAGATGGTGATCACCGGTTTACTCATAATGTCTGCTATCTTCTTCTGTCTGATATCGGTCAGGGCTTTTTTCGTATGTTCCCAGTTGATGAATTCCCTGACCGGGAGTTCGATGATCTCAAGGGGGGACGGGAGCCAGAGATCATCAGAAGGTCCTTTTGTCATAAGGAGCTGAATGATATCGGTTTCGGTAACAATCCCGATGAGTGTATCTCCCTCAAGGATGGGGATTCCGCCTATCTTTCTGCTTCGCATTACTCCGGCAACATCGGCAATTTTGTCGCCTGCCTGGCAGGTCACCGGGTCTTTTGTCATTGCATTACGAACAATCATATTTTCTCCGTCAGGGAAGCATCCCCGGGGTCATGAGCCCGGTTGTCTCGTCCCATCCACACATAAGATTCATATTCTGTATTGCCTGACCACTTGCTCCCTTTACCAGGTTATCAATAACCGACACTGCTACAACCCGGTTTTCTGAGGCTTCAACCATCAGGTCGCAGAAGTTGGATCCTCTGACTGAATTGAGGGACGGTCGCTGGTACCTGACAAATGGTTCGTTTTTATAATAGTCCTGGTATAATTTCTCAACCTCTTTCTGCTCGATTGGTTCATCAAGCAGGATATGGGCTGTGGTGAGAATTCCCCGATTTACCGGAAGGAGATGGGGGGTGAAGTAGCACCGGGCCGGTGATCCAAGGTGGACCAGTTCCTGTCTCATCTCGGCAAGGTGGCGGTGACTGGTCAGTTTATATGCTGTGAAATTATCCCCCACATTTGGGAAATGGGTTGTTGCTGACGGACTGTCACCAGCACCGGACACTCCGGTTTTGGAGTCATAGATGACAGTATGTGCTTTTTCAGCCAGGGGCGCTGCTGCAAGGGTAGCACCGGTCGGAAAGCAGCCGGGGTTTGAGACAAATGGTGCATTTTTACAAGCATCCCGATGTAATTCACAAAGCCCGTAGGGAATATCCTTCCATGCGGTATGTGGTGTCCCGTATACTTCTTCAAAGACTGCCTTTGGGAGACGGTAATCTGCAGAGAGGTCTATTATTTTTATTCCCTGTTCGAGCAGGTCCGGAACATATGCCATTGCAGCGGTATGTGGTACTGCGAGGAACGCAATATCTGTATCAAGTGCAGATATATCCGGATTTTCAAAGGTAAGATTACAAAAACCCTTGAGATGGGGATGTTGGGACGTCACTGGCCTGCCTGCCAGCTGCCTGGATGTTGCAACATCAATGGTCACATGAGGGTGTGATTGCATCAGTCGGATCAGTTCTCCACCGGTGTATCCGGAAGCGCCGATGATTGCAGCTTTCATAGAAGAGTTTCTGGTCTTTAGAGGTTTAATACTATCATTATTCCTGCTGAATTGCGTTTGATTCTTAAATCATCCTGAAAAGGGCGGGGTTTCAGAACGATGAGGTTACCATTTTGGTCTTTCTTTCCTAATGTGTACCAGTCATGAGTGATCCGGCAGCCCAGAAAGAAACCGGGCAAAAGGGAAGTACAGAAAAACCGGGGAAAATAACGCCGGCAATGCAACAATTCTACGATGCTAAAAAGCAGTATCCAGATTGTGTCATCTTCTTTCGGATGGGTGATTTTTATGAGACATTCTGCGATGATGCCCGGATTTGCGCCCGGGTTCTGGATATCACCCTGACCTCACGGGGTCGGATGCCGGATGGTCAGGAGATCCCGCTCGCCGGGGTCCCGTACCATGCCTTGGATACCTACCTGTCCCGCATGATCAGCAAAGGGTACAAGGTTGCCATCTGTGAACAGGTCGAGGATCCGAAAAAAGCGAAAGGGATTGTGAAGAGGGCGGTCGTCAGAGTCGTCACACCCGGAACCGTCATCGATGCTGCTCTTCTCTCAACTGAAAAGGCACGATACCTGATGGCAGTTTATCCTGACCTGAAAAAGAAACGGGTCGGATTATCTTTCATCGACATCTCAATCGGAGACTTTCAGTTTACCGAGATTCCATCACAGGATATGAATGATGGTATCCGTTCTGAAGCAGCACGATATCATCCATCAGAATGTATTGTTCCTGAAGGGACAGGTGAGGATCTTATCAGGTTTTTGCATCTTGCCCTATCGCTTGTATCATCCCAGAATCCCACACTCTTTACACAGGAGTCAGCGGAGGAGGCTCTTTGCAGACAGTTTGGTATCAAAGAGCCGGAGGATCTACCCTGTGCCGGCTATCCTGCAGGAACCATAGCAGCAGGAGCTGCACTGTTGTATGCCCAGAAGACCCAGTTTGATTCATTATCTCATATCAGGTCAGTCCATCGGTCAGATATTGGATCACAGCTTGTCCTTGATGCCGTTACCCTGCGGAACCTCGAGGTACTACAGAATATCCGGGACCGGACCGAAGAAGGAACCCTTGTTGCTACCATTGACATGACCCTGACCCCGATGGGTCGCCGTCTCTTGCGACGAAGAATTGCTGCACCACTTCTGGACCCGGGAGCAATTAACCGCCGGCTTGATGCCGTATCGTATTGTATTGACCGGTCAGCAGTCAGGGATGAGGTCCGGACCCGTATCCACCGGTTTCCTGATCTTGAACGGATTGCGGGCAGGGTAAGCTATGGAAATGCAAGTCCGCGTGATCTGGTAACCCTTGCTTCAGCAAATGAATCAGTGAAGAACCTTAAGTTAGTCTTTTCAACCGAGCATGATATTCCTGAAGAACTGTCCGATGCAATCGCCGGGATAAGGGACATCACCCCTCTGGCTGATATTATTACCAAAGCAATTGTCGAGGACCCACCCGCCCTGGTCCGAAAAGGAGGGGTGATACAGGATGGGTATCATGAGGAGCTTGATCATCTCCGGACCATCTCACGAAACGGGAAACAATGGATCGCAGACCTTGAGCAGCAGGAGAAGGAACGGACCGGGATAAAATCCCTGAAAATAAAATACAACGCAGTATTTGGATATTACATCGAGATAACAAAGGCAAATCTCGCAAGTGTTCCTGATGATTATGAACGCCGCCAGACGACAGCCAATGGTGAACGGTATACGGTTCCAGCACTCCGCGAGATGGAGTCCCAGATAGCAACGGCAGATGAGCGGCTGCTGAGTCTTGAAGAGGAGATATTTAAGGAAATTCTTGAACTGGCCAGCAAGGAGGTTCCGGCTCTTCAGGAGATCGCCCATGCGATTGGAAAGATTGACCTCTATGCAGGACTTGCTGAAGCAGCACTCAAACACCAGTATGTCAGACCTGAACTTGTTGATGAACCAACCCTTCTGATTCGGGAAGGACGTCATCCGGTTGTTGAAAGTAGTATTGGGGGAGGTTTTGTCCCCAACGATGCAGAACTCTCTGCAGGATCAGACCAGATTCTGATCATCACCGGGGCAAACATGGCTGGAAAGTCCACCTACATGCGTAGTGTGGCCCTTTCCATCATTCTTGCCCAGATGGGGAGTTATGTTCCAGCTACTTATGCCAGAGTCGGTGTTGTTGACCGGATATTTACCAGGGTCGGGGCGTTTGATGATCTTGCCTCCGGGCAGAGTACCTTTATGGTTGAGATGATTGAACTTGCAACCATTCTCAATCATGCAACGGAGAGGAGCCTCGTTGTCCTTGATGAGATTGGTAGAGGGACCAGCACCCTTGACGGCTATTGTATTGCAAAAGCTGTCCTCGAGCACCTTCACGGTAAGAGGTCTAAAGGGCCGCGATGTCTTTTTGCAACCCATTTCCATGAGATTGTCGGGATAGAAGCAGACCTGAAACGTGTCAGGAATTGTCATTTTGCGGTAAAAGAGACAGACAAGGACGTCATATTTCTTCGGAAACTGGTGCCCGGTGCAACTGACCGGAGTTATGGTATCCATGTGGCTCAGCTTGCCGGAGTCCCGGCTTCGGTTGTCACCCGGTCTGAAGAACTGATGAAACGGATCATGAGCGGTGAGGATTTGATGGGCGGAAGTGTCAAGCGGTACACCCAGATGATCCTTCTTGATGCCGGTAATGATCCAGTCAGGGAGTCCAGGCCTGATCCCCTGCGGGAAGAACTCCGTTCCCTTCAGGTCAATGAGATCACACCGATGCAGGCACTCACTATCCTTTCCGGTCTGCAGGAGAAGGCACGACATCCATGAGAGAATCTGCCCCGGTCATCCAGGTCCTTGATGAATCCACCGTCCATCTGATTGCTGCCGGAGAGGTGGTGGACCGTCCGGTTTCCATCGTTAAAGAACTGGTCGAGAATGCTATAGACGCGGCATCATCACGGATTACGGTGGAACTCTCTACCGCACATGGGATGATTACCCGCATCAGGATCACCGATGACGGGGTTGGCATTCCTTCTTCAGAGGTCAGTATTGCCTTTCTTGCCCATGCCACAAGCAAGATAAGGACCGGCGATGATCTGCTTTCCTGCCGGACTCTTGGATTTCGGGGGGAGGCACTTGCGAGTATTGCGGCTGTCTCCTACGTGACGATGGTCACAAAGCCGAAAGAATCGGAGACAGCAATCCGGTTTCGGATCACGGGGGGAGAGGTCGTCGAATGTACCGAGACCGGGGCACCGAACGGGACCTCGATAACTGTTGAGGAGGTGTTTTTTAACACACCTGCACGTCGGAAGTTCCTGAAAAGCCTGCAGACAGAGGTTGCCCACATCACGTCACTTCTTGAGTCATTTGCATGCCTGTATCCGGACATCACCTTCAGGTACCTCGTAAATGGTATTGAGAAGTTCTCCACCCATGGAGGATCTGATCTTTCTGATATCTTCAGGGCACTCTACCCGTCTGATGCAGGAATGATGATCCCCATCAGAGGCGAGGATGGTAATACCCTCGTGACCGGCCTTGTATCGCTCCCGAAACTGGTTAAACAGAATCGCCAGCGGTTTCTTATTGCCGTGAACGGTCGCCTTGTTCAGGCCCCTGCGATGATATCTGCTGTAAAACGGGCATATGGTTCCCTGATACCCGGCAATGTCTGGCCGGTTGCGGTTCTGATGCTTGAAATCCCTCCGGCAGAGGTGGATGCGAATATCCATCCGACCAAGCGTGAGGTCAGGTTCTCCGCAGAACGAAAGATCCTTGACCTGCTTGTCCGGACGGTCAGAAGGGCACTTGACGATGCAGATTTGCTAGACCTCCCGGCCGGGATGGATGAAGATGCCCAGATCTCTCTCTCTGATATTCCTTCTCCGGCACCAGCTCCCGTCCGGTATGGAACGATAACAGCGGCTCCGGTTGCACGACAGGTATGTGAAGCAACCCTTGCCGGGTACCGGACCACATCACGCCAGCTCCTGCAGTCGAGGTTACAGGAGAGTGCGGATGCTGCTGCGGTCAGGGATGAACGATTCCCCGAGCTCTTCTGGATTGGGCAGGTCGGTGGGACATATATTGTTGCAAGTGATAAGACCGGGGCATTATTCCTGATTGATCAGCATGCAGCCCATGAACGGGTCAGGTATGATCAGTTAAAACAGCAGGAGTCTTTGCACCTGAAAACCCAGGAACTGATTGCCCCGGTAGTGCTCACCCTCAGCCCTTCCGAGGCCGGGTTTATTCCCTCTGTTCTTCCGGTTCTCACCGATGAAGGATTTATTATTGAACCCTTTGGTCAGGATACCTGGTGTGTGCGGGGTGTTCCGGTGGTCCTAGGGAGGTATGAGGATCCTGAAACGGTCAGGGAGCTCATTGGAACGATCCTTTCAGAGGACGAGGGACCAGTCAGGTTAAAAGAACGGGTTCTCCGGCTTGTTTCATGCAGAAGTGCGGTTAAGGCAGGAGCGGTGCTCACCCCGGAACAGGGAATGGATATAATCACCCAGTTGTCACAGACTGCTGATCCCTGGACCTGTCCGCATGGCAGGCCGACGATAATCTCGTTCTCAAGTCAGGAATTAGGAAAAATGTTTAAAAGGGTATAGTTTCATTAAACTCTGAAACGTGGTGTTTTTCAATACAAGGATGAAAATTATTATAGATTCTGTCATCAGAGCTTGTTATATTCGGTTTGATGAATCACCAATTGTGGGTTCTGAAGAGGTTAAATCAGGAGTTATTCTGGATTATGCCAAAGATAACAGAATTGTTGGGATTGAACTTCTCCATATGAATCCAGAGATTATGAGTAATCTTATGAGAAATTTCTCATTAGAGACAAAGTAATGTCTAATAAAATGAGCAATATCGGAAAAGAGGAGGAATACTCCGTCATCCGACAACCTAATTATCCCAATAAATCCTCAATTTCGTCATCGGTGAACCCCAGTTGCCGAAGAACAATCAGCATATAATGAGAAGACAACTCATCTTTTGCCATAACCACCGGTGCATGGTATTTTATTCCTCCGGATATTCTCTCAAATATTGCGTGACTCGTTCCGCGCTGACGAATTAACCGTGCATTGCCTTTAGTCAACAGGGCCACAAATTTTCTGCTTGGCATCGGGGGTAATTTATGCGGCACAGGGATCGGAGATTGTTATTTTTTTTGAAAACAAACGACCATTCGAATTAGAGGACATCTCGTCTCCAATAAGAAACTCTCTGAGCAGATCCAACGAGACCGGCTTTATCTCATCTTCGATACCTTCTTCTTTGACAAAAGAAAGGTACTCCTTACATGCTTCCTGAAGCATCGTGGTTGCGTCCTCAATACTATCTCCCTGACTGGCGACATTGAGTTCAAGACAAAGACCAATGTAAAAATCTCCAGATCTTTTTATAATTCCCGTGTATGCACAAGTCATAAGTCCTCATCTCATGATGAACTTACATATCTGTGATTATTAAGAGCATGTAATATTTCCGGATAAAAAATCTGTGGCATCTGGTGTAAATTATGATCCAGCCTGAACGCATTACTTCATTCAATAATCAGGAATCGAAGGGTTCGTACATCCTCTATTGGATGCAATCAGCGGTCAGGACCAGATATAATCATGCCCTTGAATATGCAATTGAAAGATCGAACGAACTAAAAAAACCTCTCATCGTCGTCTTTTGCCTTGCCCAATCCTATCCTGAGGCAACACCAGTTCATTACCGGTTTTTATGGGAGGGTCTTCAGGACGTGAATCGTTCTTTCTCCAAGCGGGGAATCGGATTTCAGATCCTGTCCGGGAGTCCGGTTGATATCATTCCCCGGATTGTAGACGATGCATGCATGATGGTGACCGATCAGGGCTGGATCCGGCTTCAGCGGGAATGGAGGCAAAAGGTCATTGATACCGTTCCCTGTAAGGTAGTGATTGTAGAGACCAACCTGATCGTGCCGGTTCAGGTTGCTTCACCAAAAGAAGAATGGTCGGCAGGAACATTCAGGCCAAAAATTACCCGGCAACTACCCACTTTTCTGCACACCCTCACCAGTCGGCATGTGCAGGTGGAATCCCAGGACTATCAGCCATTCACGGGGATCCCGGTCGGAGCAGAGCAGCAGTTCACACAGGAACGAATCAAAGACGATACTTCTTCTCACTTTCTTCCCGGAGGAGAGACAGCTGCAGACAATTATCTCTCTGCATTCCTCTCTGGCACCATTGACCGGTATGAGACCACCCACAATGATCCGACAGCCCGTGCGACATCATATTTGAGCGCATACTTACATTTCGGTCATATATCACCGCTTTATATCGCCCTCCGGGTGATGGAACATCCCGGACCGGGAACAAATACATTCCTGGAACAACTCATCGTTCGTCGGGAGTTATCACACAATTTTGTCTGGTATAATCCCCGGTATGATGACTATGAAGGACTTCCGGAATGGACAAAAAAGACCCTTGAAAAACACCGGATCGATACACGGGAATATTCATACACGCTGGCAGATTTTGAGCAGTGCAGGACTCATGATACGGCATGGAATACCATGCAACTCTCGATGATTCGGACCGGATACCTGCATGGGTACCTTCGTATGTATTGGGGAAAGAAGATCCTTGAATGGACCGAAACACCTGAAGAGGCGTATAACATTGCGCTTTCTCTCAATAACCGGTATGAACTGGATGGGCGTGACCCGAATGGTTACTGTGGGGTTGCCTGGTGTTTTGGCAAACATGATCGCCCATGGAAGGAGCGCCCGATATTCGGAACCATCCGGTACATGAATGAGGCAGGACTCCGGCGTAAGTTCAGGCTGGACGGATGGGTGGGTCGGATGCTCGAGCTGTATTCCTGATCCTGATCCTGGTTTCCGGTTCAATCACTCAAGGCCCCTGATAAGGCCTCACTAAACAGATCCCAAGGTGAACATGGATAAGTATTATAATCCTGCTGACTCTGATGCCATTTCGCAGTTTAATGCTTACCTGGCGGAATTTTATGAAAAAAATAAGCGCCCGATGCCATGGCGGGATGACATCACCCCGTTCCGGGTGGTGGTATCGGAGATAATGCTTCAGCAGACACAGGTGCCAAGGGTGATGGATAAATTTCCGCAGTTTATCCAGACGTTTCCGGATTTTAATGCACTTGCCGGAGCATCCCTCGAAGATGTCATGAGAGCCTGGCAGGGTCTTGGCTATAACCGGCGGGCGAAATATCTCCTGGAGATTTCCCGGGCGATTGTAGAAAAATGGAATGGAATAGTGCCGGATGATCCGGAAATTCTAAAAACTCTGCCTGGGATTGGAACTGCTACTGCCGGGTCTATTGTCGCTTTTTCATATAATCGTCCGGTTGTTTTTATTGAAACTAATATCCGGCGGGTATTTATTCACCATTTCTTTCAAGATCAAGCGGATGTTTCTGACAAGGAGATCATTCCGGTTATCAGCCGTGCGCTAAATAAAAATAATCCACGCGAGTGGTATTACAGCCTGATGGATTATGGAACATTTCTTGCCGGAAAGATAAAGAATCCAAACCGGAGGAGCAGGCATTATGCGGTGCAGTCACCCTTCGCTGGTTCAGACCGGGAGATACGGGGGCAGGTCATAAAAATCCTCCTTGAGAACGGGCCGACACAGTATAATCAACTGGTTGGAATAGTGGGGGATCAACATTCAAGAACTGAAAAGATTATTTCCCAAATGATAATTGAAGGGCTCATTGTAAAAGATCATACCACCATCCATTTCTCCTGATATTTTACGCGTTCCGAGGTACAGGGGGTGCGTGCCTAAACAAAGATTTGGTATGGTAATCCTGAAAAAAATGCCTAATTAGAATGTAATAAAAGGGATATTTTTCAGAGTTCCGCACTCCATTTGAGAGAGTCAAGAATCTCTTTTTGTCTTGAGGACAGCCCTGTCACGATGACTCTTTCATTTCCAAGTCCAATCAAGCGGATTTTCATCAGTTCCAGAAGTATTCTCTCTGATGTATATATTGACAGAAGTCCTGATTTTGTATATTGCTCATGTACCCATCGTTCAATAACGAGAGCGATGAAAGCAATAAGAAAAGCCCCGTTCTTCATTACATCACTGTCAACAGTAAGTGGGAAAACCTGGAAATTCTTAAGAAAAGTAGTAATGAAATCTTCAGCTTCTGCACGTTCTTCAAGCCACTCAAGACAGGTATCCCACTGATATTCGGGATCTCCGGTGATAATTACCGATATTCCACTATTTTTCAGGTATTTTCCGAGTGCCTTTCTTTTTACGTCAACAAACATCCGGTTATCTTCAACTTTCCATTGGAGGAACTGGTTGTATATTCCGGCAACATCCGCAACTGCCTCAGCAGGGTTTACCCAGCGGTATATTGGCTTTTCATTGAGATTTTCGAGAATGAGATCGATATCTTCGGCGTACCGTTCCCTTATTTCCTCTTCCTGCCGGGGACTATAAATGATATATCCCTTCAGATGATGGGTTTCCAGCGTGAGGTTTACTGGAATTACAAATAATGTCTCTCCACGGAAAATTTTCAGATTTTTAGGGTGCATTAATTCAGAGCGGTGCTGTTTGATCTCATCTTTGATAAGATCATGTTCCGGATCCAGGGGAAAAATGAGGGGTATTTCACTATATATGGCCCCATACAGATTCATTGAGGATTCAAAATTTTTACCTGAAATTATTGTTGCCTTTTTCCCAGAGAAGAGGCTCATCCCTGCGCTTATCGCTTTCACAAGGTCTGAGGTGATGAGATATCTCGCTGATGAGAGGTATCCTACAGGTATGTTCTCAATATTGTCATAAAAAAGGACAATTGGTTCAATACTCTGATGAGTGACTCCCTTATTCCAGGTAGTCGGTTTGGACATCGGTAGATCAATACTGAACACACGCATGTTCCCGCTATCCGGAATCTGGGAGAGTGCTCTGCATATACTGAGGTGAATTGAGCCCTCACCAAGTTTTTTCAGGAGCCTGGTGATGCTCTGGGTTGTTATTTTCAGACCTGAAAATACCCGGGGGAGGACAGTAGATTCATACCAGGACGCTGGTGAGTGTAATGCATCCGGATGATGAATTCCTGCAAAAAGAAGTGCCAGGAATAATCTGACTTCATGGTCTGTGAGGTGTGATCCCAGAATCTCCTGAATACGGAGGTTTTTCACGGCCTGCAGGTACGGAATGAACTCTCCATAGGCGTAGACTCGTTCAGGTGTTTTTGCTTTTTCTCTGACCCTGACTGGTTGCCCGTCTACATTTTTACCGAGATATCTGCTTTTTTGCCTGGTTCTTCTAGACTCTTTATCATAATAGTAGGTGATCTCATACAGGTATTCATGCCCGTTGATCTTTTTGACCCGGGTTGTCGTTTTCACATATCTTTATAGGCATGCTGTATATTTTATAATTTTGTTTTTTATTAGGTAATGATTAGAAATATGATGACAAAATCGGTTGCCTAATTTAAATCTTAAAAATAAAAATCAAATCACGTATTCATGAGGTCACTGGGGCTAAATTTAATATATCTCAAAAATAACCTATAATTACCTCTCTGCATTAGAACCTGCATGGAGACACCCCCCCATCCGAATAACACCTGACGCATACATGTGAAATGCCTCATTTCACACCCCCCATCAAATGTGTGTATCAATTCATGAGGTTCTTGTAGGAGGAGAATGTTCGATGAAGACCCCATTGGTCTCTGTGATACCCGATATCACTGGTTGACTGCCCCAAGGGTGCAGAGACCAATCCCCTTTTCCACTATTGTTTTTCAGGATTTTTCAGTATTTGTAACAAATAGGATGTAAATATTCCCCTCAGGAACCGGAGGGTTTTGAGCAGTGCCTTCGTGTATTTTTTCATCCGGATATCCAAGATTTTCACAGATAATTATTCGTGCGGGAATGGAGAGTCTTGAAAGACTGCTGGCCAGGGTATTTACAGGAAACCGGGGGTCGGCAATGATACACGATTTTCTTCCCTTTACATGCATTTCACAGCAATCATCGATTGCTTTTTCATGGTCCCTTCCATGGGCGGTGATGATGAACAGGTTTGTGAGGGAAATTCCTGTTCGTGCAGCTCCTAATTGTATCGAGGATATTCCTGGTGTTATCTCTCCGCCAAGATACCCAAGTCCCGAAACCATGGGATCTCCGGTTGAGAGAACAATTGCATCATTCGGGAGTTGCCGCAGTGATGAATAATCTTCAATGATCCTGACCTCGGCATTCCTGGATATGTGGGATTTTACAAGATTGATTGCCCTCTCCGATCCCACAATAAGACGAGCGGATCGTATCACTGTTATTGCCGATTCAGTGAGCATTCCCGGACCACAACCTACACCGACGATTTTCATTCCGAATCTCCGATTATTTCTCCTTCACGGTTCACAATAACGATCCTGATATCCGGGTGCTGTGTTTTATACATCTCAAATGCGGCATGCATTGCCGGTATAAAAAATTCAGAACCTGTCATCTCTTCAACCGTAGGATATCCGGTATTTTCCAGGAACCGGGGATTCACATACTTTAGAACCAGTGCCGGAAGACCGCAGATGATTATCCTTCCGGTAAGATGAGGAATAATGGTCCCAAGTCGAGAACCTGCCAGGATAACTTCATGGTCCGGAAAAAGCATTCTAGCATACCGCATGCCTATCCTTCCGGTTGTGAGGACAACCCGTTCTGCGCCTGCTGCCCGTTCACAGACGGTCTGTTCAAGATGATCATCCCAGGGTTCGACAAACCCTGTTGTACCAAGAACTGATATCCCTTCGACAACTCCTACCTTGCGGTTCAGTGTTTTTTCTGCAACCTCAACTCCGTTGGGGGCGTATATCATCACTGAAATTTCTGAAATGCCGATCTCTGCGATTGCTTCATTAATCGCAGTTCTGATTTCATCCATAACCTGAAATGATACTGCCGGTTCACCTTTTTTATACCGGGGAATATCCCTATCCCATATTCCGATTCCTGGGCCAAATGTCAATTTTGTTTCACTGGAAGATACAGACGGGGATGCCTGTGCAACAAACTCAAGCCCTGCGGTTACATCTCCCGGATAATCTCCGGAGTATTTTTTGCACCTCCCGGTTCCGTTCTCTGCAAATACCGGGATGTGGATGCGGATATTTGATGGTGTCAGGATAGTGACCTCCCTGATATCATCTCCAGCCAGGGAAAGCACTGCTGCTTTAGCGGCGGCTGCGGCAGTTGTTCCGGTGGTAAACCCCCGTTTTCTTACTTCCCCATCTGCGGTAAGAATTGCAAGTCCCTTATCTACTAACTCCAATAAACCTGGGTTATTACAGCGTTCCACCCAGGATACAGGATAATCAAATCCACTGACGGGATCCTGCATAGTATCAGAGTGTGCTGTTTTCTTCTGCAAACATGGTGATTATCTCATTCATTGCAGCAACCGCTACCGGAGTGCCCCCTCGTGTTCCTTCGTTTGATATGGAAGGGATATCCAGGGTGCGAAGAAGTTCCTTTGACTCCGCAGCATTTACGAACCCGACTGGTATCCCGATCACAAGAGCAGGGAGGGTTCCTTTTTGTATGAGATCACAAAGAGCCAGAAGTGCAGATGGCGCATTTCCTATCACTATGATTGAACCGTTTAACTGCTCTCCAAGAGCCATGAGTGCAATAGAAGTCCGGGTCTTTCCGGTTGAATCAGGAGTGCAGGGGGTATCGAGGATACATTTTACTTCACTAAAATGGCCTTTCTTCTGGATACCGGTCTGCACCATTCTGATATCTGTGTAAATGGTGGCTCTGTTTTTCAGTGCAGAAAGTCCGGTCATCACCGGGTCGCCGTGAAATCTCATGAGGTCAGCCATGGCAAAGTCACCCACCGCGATGGAACAGCGCTGGCGTATCCGGTCAAGAGGGCCGTTATTCCCAATTTTTTTTCTGGCTAAATCTCGTGACTTGCTTGATATGGCATATCCTTCAGCGGTATCGGCACCGATGTCAGTATAATCAGTATTCATATTTTCTGTGGTATCCACGGGGGGTGAACATTCCTCTGGCATTGTTATATCTCCTGAGCATGCGTGTTTCTTCTCCGCCAATAAAAACGACGGTGTGCATATCAACGCTGTCTTCAACATCCATTACTTCGCGGAGTGTTGTAACGATTATCCTCTGGTCCGGTCTGTATGCATCTTTTACAATGCCCACCGGAGTGTCATCTGAAAGGTGTTCCCGGGCAATAACTATGACATCTTCAAATAAGCTCGTACGGGTTCTGCTTTTCGGATTGTAGAGAACCATCGGAATTGCAGCAGAACAGAGTGCCCGGATTCTTTTTTCGATGATTTCCCGTGGTGTGAGTAGATCTGAAAGACTGATTACTGCAAAGTCATTGGTGAGAGGAGCTCCAAGGAGGGCAGCTCCCGCGCTAGCTGCCGTAATGCCCGGGATTACCTCTACTGCAAGGTCAGGAGAGGTTTGTTCAGTCATCTCAAGGATAAGTCCGGCCATTCCATATACACCTGGGTCTCCTCCTGAAACCATGACCACATGTTTTTCCTGTGCAAGACTGATTGCCTGTTTTGCCCGGTCAACTTCCTTTCCCATTCTGCTTTTAATGACTTCCTGTTCTTTAAGCAGGTGGGGGATCTGGTCGATATAAAAATCATTTCCAATGACAATATCTGCCTGGCCTATTGCCAGTTCCGCAGCCCTGGTGAGCATTTCAGGGCTTCCCGGACCGATCCCGACAACCGTCAGGGAACCGGATTTATTCTGCGATGGCGATGGTGACATTTCCAAATACCTGTTTCTGCATGATTAACTGGTGACGGACGGATACCGCTAGAGCTGCAGGTTCTGCAACTCCCGGAAGCCCGAATCGCGATGCCGCTGATTTTGAAAGAGTTTCTGTTTCACTGAGGTCGGAGGGTTGTAAGAAGATGATGTTAGCACCTAGTGCTCGTATTGCATCAAGAAGGCCTGGTTCATGAGCCTTGAGGGCCACTGATGCAAATATGGCCACATCCTCCTTTGATATTCCTGCATTTTCAAATGCGGTGTTTATCGCGGAGATTATCTCATCTGCCGGTGTTCCAAGGCGACATCCTATCCCGACTGAGAATCTGCCCTCTGCAACAAGGAAGGAAACTCCCGGACTCGCGATGACCATGCCTGGTTCACTGACCCGGTAGACACCTGCTGTGCCGGTAAGAATTGCCGCGTTTGCCTGCCTGGTAGAAGATGTGTTTACAATCCGGAGGTTTTCGCTTTTCGCAATAACTTCAACTGCATCTTTACCCGTTGCTTCGGTTGCAGTAGTAATGACCGGAATAAGGTTACAGCGCTCCTGCAGGAGATATGCAAGGTCATTTCCCCCATGATGCCCGCCCAAAATGGGGATGGCATATCTCATATCCGGGCTGATGACCACGACTGCAGGATCTCTCCATTTATCGGTCATAAGAGGTGCAAGACTTCTTATCACAATGCCTGCTGCCATGATTGCAATGATTTGCTCTGCTGAATGGTAGAGTTCAGTAAAAATGCCAGCTTCGTAGGGTATAAACCGGGCACCAACTGCCGTCGCAATCTGCTCTCCCTTCTCCCTGAAATAGGGAAGTGCTGTAACAACCGTCTGGTTCATGAGTATAAAACTGACCTTATGTGCCCTTTTGGATTCTCGGAAAAAACTTCTCCAACCAGAAGGAGTGCTGATTTGGTTATTCCAGCATCAGCCGCTTTTTTTGCAATGTCCTGAACAGTTCCCCTGACAATCTTCTGGTCCGGCCAGGTGGCATGGTAAACTACCACAGCGGTTGTATCCGGGGGACAGGAAAGGCGCCGGGTGATATCTTCCAGTTTGTCAGTACCTAAAAACACTGCCATGGTCTCCCCTGATTGTGAGAGTTCCTCTATCTTATCTTTTTCAAGAGTAGCGCCAGCGGGTCTTGTGATGATGACCGACTCTGATACTCCCCGGAGTGTAAGTTGTGATGACAGGGCTGCGGCAGCTCCGAAAAGTGATGAGACACCAGGAACTACTTCTACGGTAATCCCCTGTTCTTTCAGAAGGGAAATCTGCTCAATAATCGCTCCGTAAAGTGCCGGGTCCCCGGAATGAAGTCTTACTACCTGTTTCCCGGAATTAACTCCGGAAATCATGATAGGGATCATCTCTTCAAGGCTCATTCCATTGCTGTCATATTTCTCTATAGCCGGAGAACTGGCAACAAGGTCCGGGTTTACCAGGGATCCGGCATAGATGAGGATATCAGCACTATCGAGAATTTTTCGTCCCTTTACTGTTATCAGTTCTGGATCTCCTGGTCCTGCTCCAATAAACCAGATTTTATTCATACATCACGCTCTGCATAAAGGAGGGAAAAGTAACTGCTTTCTTCTGGAATTTCATCCCCATGGAGGACCTGCATACCTTCCATGTACATCCGCTCAACCAGTGCAAACCTGGAGTACCCATCTTCCCGGAGGGATTCTGCAATCTCTCTGGGCTTTCTTACTTTCATCCGGATCTGTGATCGTATTCCGCTGCCATCAGTCACACAGAACCCGCCGGTTATCGGAAGACCGGTTTCAGACATCAGTGCCGTTATCGAAGAAATGCCTGGGATAGTTCTGATGGTTATCTCCGGGTGGTTTTCCTGCATGATAACTGCAAGGCGGGAAAATGTTGAGAAGATATTTGGATCTCCGATGATACCGAAAACGACATCTCTCTCGCGTGCATCTTTGGCAATGATCTCGGCGTTTTGAATTATCTGATTCCTGATCATCTCTTCATCATGACTCATCGGAAAGGAGAGTTCGATTGGATCACAATATGGCTCAACAAGTCTACGCGCAAGACCCCCTGGAATGTAAACGCAGTCTGCTTCCTGTAAAAGTCGGACCGCTTTTAGCGTTAAAAGTTCAGGGTCTCCCGGTCCAAGACCAAGACCGGTAATCATTCTTTCCTCCCTCCAATAATCAAATATACCGGATCTATTGGTTTGAGCATAATTCCTCCTGCCAGAGGCATGCTTTTTGATACCTGTATGTGGATTACTTCATGAAACATCTCATACTCCTGTAATGTTTTTATTGCACTATTCAGGGTCTCCAGGAGAACTGCAGAGATAACAACAGTTCTGACCCTGAGCCTGGCCAAATGAAAAAGAACATCCGTCAGATTTCTTGAACCACCTACAAAAGCTGTATCGAGTTTTTCTAGGGAAGAGAGAACCTCTACTGCATCTTTGTGATGGATTGTCACATTCCTGATATTAAGTCGTATAATTTCTTGTTCTGTCCATCTGGATGCTTCTTCCCTGACATCGATTGCATGAATTTCGGAGACAAGGGGGGAGGTAGTAATGGTTACCTTTCCTGTGCCGCATCCAATATCTGCAAAGATATCATCAGGATGTAACCCAAGTTTCTGCAGAGCAATTGCGAGAATTTCATCCTTTGTCGGACCTCCTGTTGGGGGTTTTTCCAGTGGACACATTGTCATATGCTCCGTATCCATTTGCTTTAATTTCCACAAAAGTGATTGGGTTTCATTTCAGCTAAAAAATCAGGGTTATCCGGTAGGATCTTCTGATATTATTTTCTGAACCGGGATTGAACGATTGTTAGTCTGATTAAAGTGCGTTACCCGTTCAATTACCCTGCTCACCATCCCTGCGGTTGTTAAAATTAGGCTTGATTTTCCATTCATTGCCTGAAGTATACATTTATCGATGACCGCATAGGAGATATCCGGGTTGATTCCCCATTGTCTAGCGCATATCTTTGCCCTGCTGCCCATAACTCCGATGGTATCATGGTGCATTTTTTTAACAAGGGCGTTTACTTTTTCCCCCGATTGGAGGTCGACATCTCCGACATGGATTATCCCATATCCGTTTTCTGAAAGTCGGATAGTTCCGTGATGCTCATTTTCGATAATCCGGATGATATCCAGAACAGTGGTGGGAAGTCTTCCCCCGTTTTTTATTCCGCGGGCAGCCAGTTCCTGGCAGAGTTCAAGCAAAATGGGGGTTTTCAGCCTGGCCCTTTTTACAAGTTCCTTATCTGAAAAGGCATTCTCCGGTGTGCCTGATGCTATTATGCCTCCATTTTCCATGAGGATAATTCTGTCAGCCCAGGGATACGCGAGCTCAACATCATGGGTTGAGATGATTATGGTTTTTCCCTGATGGTTGAGTTCATCAAGGAGATCCATAATGTCTTCACTTCCGGCTGGATCTAGCATACTGGTCGGCTCATCAAGGATGAGAACCTCCGGGTCCATTGCAAGGACTCCGGCTATTGCTACCCGTTTTTTCTCCCCTCCTGATAGGTGATAAGGCGGGCGTTTATCAAATCCTTCAAGACCCACTTTGCGCAGCGCTTCCTGAACAACCTCTCTGATTTTATCTTCCGGGTAATCCAGATTTGTCGGGCCAAATGCTACATCCTGCCATACTGTCGGAGCGACAATCTGGACATCCGGATCCTGAAAAACAAATCCGATTTTTTGTCTTATTATTCGCAGTGCTCGTCTGTCATATGAGATTGGAGTGCCTTGAAAAGAGATATGTCCCTTTTTCGGTTCTAGCATTCCATTCAGGGTAAGAAGGAGGGTTGATTTTCCTGCTCCGTTTGATCCGACCAGAGCTATTTTTTCACCGCTTTGTATTGAGAGGTTTATTTTATGAATCGCAGGTGAATTTTGAGAGTAACAGTAAGAAATATTTTGAATTTCAATGAGTGATTTCATAAATCATCCTATAATGAATAACTGTTTGTTACAACGATAAGCGCAGTAATTCCAAGAAGAAAGAGAAAAACATAGCCAAATGATGATTTCTCTATTGGGTTATAATCAAGATATTTTGCGAATTTTCCATTGTAACAACGACAATCCATAGCATTAATGAAATGCTCTCCGGCATCCCAGGACGTGATAAATATACTGCCAAAGAGCATGCTGTAGGAGCGTAGTGCCTCTTTTGGTTTGGAGTATCCAAGTCTCATCAATTGTGCATGGTGAATCTGATGGGCTTTTCCCATAAAAATAAAGATAAAACGATAAATAATCATTGATAGGTCAATAAAGAGATCCGGGATTTTGAATTTTTTCATGACTCCAAACAGATCTGTCATGGGTGTTGTCAGAGAAATAAAAAATAATGCACACATTCCAGCCATCACTCTGAAAAATACCAGTAATCCTTTTTGAATACTTTCTGAAGTAATTGAGAGAGGTAAGATTGAAAAAAGATTATATGACCATATTTTTTCTTCTCCTCCTGAAATTAAAACAATAACCATTACGCTTAAAATCGCAAAACTTAATGGTATGGTCAGCAATCTCAAATAAAAAAGCGGATTTATCTTTGCCAGGTAAATTATGATTAAGCTTAAAGAAATTGTCAGAATGAGCGGACTAATGAAATTTGGAGAAAAGAGTGTGAGAATGATAGATCCTAAACCAAGCAGAAGCTTGGTGAAGGGATTTATCATGAGCAGAGCATTTTTCTGAGCTGCTTCCTCAAGGAAATCATGAACAAACATTACTGCTCAATTTTTCGTTGCCCTAACAGATAACCAAATCCAAGTCCAAGGATTATGCCACCAAAAGCAGCCTGTAATGCAAACAAGCCTGATTCAATCTCGCCACTTGGTGGTGCCCATTGAGGAATTAACGGCCGTATTTCATCTTCCGGAATCCCGGTCATCTCGGAGACCACTGCAGAACCAACACCGTCTGATCCTCCATATTCCGCATCCGGGTTAATAGATGCTGTGTAAAGAAACACGCTGATGAATAAGACGATAATAACTCCAACTATTAATTCAAACTGATATTTCATTCCTTACACCTCCCTGGCTGCATTTATTTTTTCTTCAGAGAAAATTTTTAACTTGATGAGTATTTCGGGTTTAATATTCACAATATACTTGAATACGAGTGCAAGAACAGCTCCTTCAAGTATGGCAAGGGGTACCTGAGTGACTGCGAAAATACCCAGAAATGTTATAAATGAACCAATGAAACCAGTCGCTTCTGCAGGATATGCAAGTGCTAATTCTAATGCGGTGATCACATACGTGAAAAGATCAGCAAGAGCAACAGCGATGAACACGGTGATATAGATGTTCACTTTTGTGTCCTTCAAAGCTCGATATACATAATATCCAAGAAACGGCCCGCAAATTGCCATTGAAAATGTGTTTGCACCGAGAGTGGAAAGTCCACCATGTGCAAGGAAGAGAGATTGGAATAGAAGAACGATGAATCCGATGATTGCTGTAATAAATGGGCCGAAAATAATCGCTGAAAGACCCGTTCCTGTCGGATGAGAACAACTGCCGGTTACTGATGGAAGTTTAAGTGCTGAAAGGATAAAGATAAGGGCACCACATATTCCAAGAAGCGGTAACACATCTCTGTTGTCATTAATGATTTTCTTCAGCTGAATAAATCCATAGATAATAAAGGGGAGAGCAATAATCCACCAAATTGCCGCCCATAGGGGGGGGAGAAAACCTTCCATTACGTGCATGTTAAGAACTCCAAAACAAATTTTGTTTTATTGCTAATAATATTGATCAAATATTGGTGAGTAAGATAAACTTTTTTTACTGTTGTGGTATGCGTAATACCTAATTTTCTTCAATCCGCGCCAATAGATTTTTTGCGTGTATTTTTGAAAATAGGGAAAAATTATTGACTGATATGATAGAGGGGTTCAAGAGGGTCTGATCCGGCAATTAATTCCATGAATGATTGTTTGTATTTTTCAGGATCAAATCGAAGTCTATATATGTTGATCAATGCAACTTTGTTATCCCACACGCTTCCTGAAATATCAGGAGCCAGCGGCCGGGGTTAGTTGTTTCGAGGGGAACA
>NZ_QGMZ01000011.1 GCF_003173335.1 Methanospirillum stamsii | reverse complement strand
AGATCCTGATCCGATTTGAGGGTTTTACCCTCTTAATGGATCCGGTTTTTCATGGAAAAAGATAAATTTTTGCGAATAATTATTGACTTACCAATTGAAATAGCGCAACTACATCCTGAAGATTCACTCTGCCATCATTACTAAAATCATAGGATGGATTGGTATCTCCCGAACTGATTTTTTTCATAAAAGCGACAACATCCTGAAGGTCCTGTTTCCCGTTTTCGTTTATATCTGATATCTGAAGTATTGAATATCCGGTATATGCGGATGAAAGAGGTCTATAATCGATGTTATATTCATCCATTATATAGGGGTCCATACAATAACCTGAAGAATCACTTACGCATACATCTGAATATCCCTGATTGTCCGGGTTTCCCCAAAAGTTGCCCCCCTCTAAACTGGCAGGTGTGCCTTTAGATGATTCATTCCAGGCATTATCGGTATTTGAACCGGTAAGGAGGATATTATCATTATTATTAAAAATATTTTGAGAGATGGTATTCTCTTTGGATTCAATCATATTCAAGCCATGATTCTCATTATTTTTTATTGAATTTCCTGATATAAGTGAATTTTTTGCTCTAAAAATGACACCCGATTCTTTGTTTAAGGCAATTGAATTATTTGTAAGTTCAGTTGGACCGGATAAGATAACAGCCCCTGCATAACTGTTTTTCAGAAAGGAATTGTTGGAAATAATAATATTTTGTGAATCGGAAATTAGTCCCGCATAAGAACACTCTGAAAAATCTGAATGCTCAACTATAATATCTGAACAATTACTCATGGTCAACCCGGATGGTAATCTGTTTTTGACGCCGCTCATCTGTGTCATTGATATCTTTTGGATAGTTCCGTTATGAGAATTCTTTAAAAATATGCCCAGAGGATTTTCCTGCCCATAGAGGTTTTGAAGAATAAATTGTCTTGTTTCTGATAGATAATACCCGCATACCATATTTCTTTCGGCATGTAAACGATCAAGCGTTATATTTTTACAATTGAAATCTGTCCGGATACCTATGCCATTATCCATGAATGATACATCCTCCACAGATGTATTCTGACATCCTGCGAGGAGAATCGCGGCTCCGGTTTTTGATAATACCATGTCAGATATGGTTAGGTCAGAGCAATTTACTGCGACAATCATCCCCGGGTTATTCATATGTCCAATTTTCTTGTTCTTTTCATTATACAGGTAGATAAGAGCCCGTGAATTAATGGTGTTTGTATTGTCAACCTGATGAATGAAATGTCGGATATCTGATCCGGATATATCAAATCCTATACGATTATTGGTTAAAGAATTTCCAGATAATGTCAGATGTTCGGTATTGGCAATACTAAGCCCGATGGTGCCGGAATTGATCTTATTATTTTTCAGAGAAAGTTCAATGGCTGATGAAATATCAATATTATTTCCTTTGTTCTTTTCGAGAACATTGTCAGATATTTCTATTCTATCGGATTCTGTACTAATTATCCCATTTCCAGAATTATATGATATTTCACAATTTTTTATCACAAGATCATCAGATCCGGAAGTTGCCCTCAAACCTGTTCCGGGATTCGTTGATATTTTCGAATTAATAATTTCACAATATGTTGAATTTGAGATGAAATACCCCCCTGATTTACTTTTATCTGATTTCCCGTTTCCATTAACCAGATTATCTTTAAAAATCATGTTATGAGAATTAGTAACGGTGATTCCATATCCCCCGGTTATATCATTATAATTCTTTTTCACTTCATTATCAGTAAAAAGAAATGAGGAACTGTTTGCAGCCTGAAATCCTGCGCGTAAATTTGAGATCAAAGAAACATTACTTATAGAACAATCTGATAATAAATCGCAATTAATTCCGATATCAAACTCCTGAAGGGTAATATTTTTTAGGGTGATATTTTGTAATTGAATTGGAGATCCGCCGACATCAATTCCGATTGCCCCGGCAGAATAGTTACCGCCAATACTGTTTCCCATTCCATTTATTGAAACATCTGATGTCCTGATGGATATTGAAGTATTATTGCTGGTAAATGAAGAGGTGAGATAATAATCTCCGGGTTTTTCAATAATTACCGGGAATTTATCTATAATAAATGGGTTACTTTCATCGTCAACTGATTCATTTACAGAGATATTAACATCGGCTGAGGCGATTATTGGAAATAAAAAAAGTGTAATCCAGAGGGCTCCAAGAGCCAGATAGGTTATCTGTTTTTCCCATGATATTTCCTGCCTCATATTCATATTATTAATATATTTTTTTACCCATAAATAATCCGGATATATTCTTTTGATTTACCCAAAGCAGGAAAGATATTATTACTTTTTATTGTAATTGGTATACTATGGTTTTAATGAAATGGTCTGAAGATTTAAGTGTTCATATATCTGAAATTGATGAACAGCATAAAAATCTGATTAATCTTATCAATTCACTTCACGAGGCAATGCTTGAGCGAAAAGGAAAAGAAATCATGGGAGATATACTTGACAAACTTGCCGCTTATACCGTCTACCATTTCTCAACTGAAGAAAAATACATGAATCAGTTTGAATATATCGGGCTACTTTCTCATAAAAAAGAACATGATGCGTTTGTCTCAAAAGTAGAATCATTCATCGCTGATTATCAGGCAAACAAACTTGGAATTTCAATGGAAGTAATGAGTTTTTTGAAAAACTGGGTTTCTAATCATATTAAAGGAACTGACAAAAAATATTCAGAAACCTTTCAAAAAAATGGTCTTATTTAATCAACTTATTATCATCACCTTTCACATCTAATTTTATGATAGAAATGCAATGAGCTAGAGATGAACGAGCTGCAGGACTGGTTTGCGTATAAAGCATTTCGGCCAGGTCAGGAAGAGATGCTTCGAAAAGCAGCAGAAACTGCGAAATCCGGTGGAGTTCTGATGATAGATGCTCCAACTGGTTCTGGAAAATCTTCAGTTGTTTCAGCATTGCTTGCAGCAAGAAAAGACCGACAGATAATAGTCGCAGTCAGAACAATTTCTCAACTTGCAACATATATACGTGAACTGGAATTAATCCGGAAAAAACAACCCGGATTAAAATTTTCATACCTGGTTGGAAAAGGGTCGATGTGTCCTCTTGGAGGAACCGGGGATATTTATCGGAAATGTGAAGCGGTAAAAGCCTTCTCTACTGCTCTTATTCGGGAAAGAGCAGACAGGGGTTCTCTTGATCCTTCCCGAGACAAACAAATCCTCCTGCAGATTCAGAAAAATGATTCGGAACATCCTCTTATCTGCCCGTATTATATTAGAAGCAGAATTGCTATACAGAATGAAAAGGGAGGAGGATTCCGCCTGGTTCCTTCTGAAGCATGCAAAAAGCTTTCAGGAAGGGTTATTGAACATTGCATAAAACCGGAGTCACTCAAAGAAGTATGTAATGGTGTTTGTCCGTATGAGGTCATGGCACAGGCATCATTGCAGTCTGATGTACTGATATGTAATTATCACCACATCATGGATGACCAGATCCGGGAACAACTGTATCTGAATCTTCAGAAAGAACCTGGAGACATTCTGCTTCTGATTGATGAAGCACATAACTGTGGAGACGCGATGCAGGATATCATGTCTATTAGTCTTGATCATCGTTCTCTTGAACAGGCAGATCATGATATCTCTTCCCTCAAAAAAGATGTGAAGGATCTTGAAGCTATCCGAAGGCTTATTCCTGGAATTCGAAAATTTCTCGATGGTCTCAGACGTTCATCAGAAACAGAAGACTGGTTTGACCCACAACTCTTTAGCAGGATTATCCTTCGTGAATCATTTTTTGGTTCAATGGAGGAGGTGGTTGATAACCTCATGGATCTTGCTGAATCTATAAAGGAAACAAACAGCAAGAGAGGAGATTATCGCACTTCCGGAATAGAAAGATTGTCCGCTTTTTTGTATCGGCTTCACAACTCTGGAACAAATCCAGCTTACCTGACATTATTCAGGAAAGAGCCTGATAATATCTATCTTGAAGTTCGGAATATTGATCCTTCACCTTCTCTTTCAACTCTTGCTAAAGAGCACTTCTGTTCTGTATTCATATCCGGGACATTAACGCCTCTCCGGAGTTATCAACAATTGTATTTCCGTGTCCTTCCAACCGATTATCCAATTTCGACATTTTCTTTACCCAACCATTTTCCAAGGAAAAACAGGCTGCTCATGGTAACATCAGATATTACATCAGCCTACTCCCAACGACAGTCCAATGATAATACAAAAAGGATTGTTAATTATATTCGCTCATTTTGTCATATTCCCGGAAACTTAGGGGTATGGTTTCCTTCTTATCAGATGCTTGAATCAGTAACGAGGGAAGTAGAACACTATATTCTGGATAGGGAAGTGTTTATTGAGCCGCGTGAAAGTAGCGAAGCGGGAGCACTTTTGTCCAGATTCATGGATCTTCCGGGAATTGGAAAAAAAGGAATTTTATTTGCAGTATGCGGAGGGAAATTTTCTGAGGGTCTTGATTACCGGGGTGATATGCTCAATGGAGCTCTCGTAATTGGCCTTCCTCTTGCACCATGGAATCAGGTCCGTCAGATGATAATGCAATATTATACAAGACAGTATGGAGAAGAAGGGAAATTTATTGCATATACTCTTCCCGCCCTGAACAAAGTTCTCCAGGCACTAGGCCGGGTGCTCCGGACACCAGAGGATCATGGTGTTCTGATAATTGGGGAGAACCGGTTTTTGGATGATGCCATTAAAGAGAAACTTCCTGTATGGATGCAGGATGAATTACAGGAGGTATCAGTTCAGTCCTTTTCTCCTCTCATCAGGGGCTGGAAATAATGAAGGAGATGGAAGGGTCAATAAAATTTGGTCTCTGGTTTGTTTATATCCGGTGGAATTCGGATAATCTGGTAAGTAGAATCAGGTTTGTAAAAACTGCAGTTTCCGGAGCAGTTCCAGTATCGTTATCAAAATATCTTGCCGGAAAAGTAACAACGTTGTATCCCCTGGAAAGCATCCACCTCCGGGAAGAAGGAACATACGGTGAGATATACCGGCAGGTTCATGCAATTCCCTATGGAGAAATAAAAACATATAAGGAGATTGCAGAATTTGTAGGTACTGCCCCACGGGTTGTCGGACTGGCCATGAAACGCAATCTTACACCAATTCTCATCCCATGTCATCGTGTTTTATCATCTCATGGTCTTGGTGGCTTTACACCTGATATCTCAATAAAAGAGGATCTTTTAAAACTTGAATCGAATTTCCTGAAAAAAGTGAAAATTCATGAACAGGATCAGGTATGAAATCTGCGTTCATCCTTGTCGGTGGTATGGCATCGAGAGCGAATGGATTACCAAAGTATGAGTTTACATATGATGGTAAAACCTTTCTTGAAAAACAGGTTGAGGAATTAAGACTTTGTACTGATGAAATTTTTATCATCGGTCGGAACAAAGATCAGGAAGCACTAATTCCTCATTTTTTTGGTGTTTCATTTATTCATGATATCAGGCAGGGTCAGGGCCCCGCAGGAGGAGTTCATGCAGGAGCATGGAATTCAGGTGGGGACTATTTTTTTATAACCGCTTGTGATATGCCTTTTTTATCGTGTAAAGTTATTTCATATCTTTTTACCGCTGCAAAAGGATATGGGGGTGCGGTTCCTTTCTGGGAAGACGGGAAATATGAACCATTATGCGCTGTTTACTCACGTTCATCAGTTCGGGAGTATTATGAAAACCATCAAAACCGTCGTCTTTCACTCTTAATAAAAGGTATTAATGCAAAACTTATTCCGGTAACGGATATCCGAAATATTGATCCTGGAATCGATGTTTTTGTAAATATCAATGATCTTCAATCACTATCATCTTTGAATGAAAAAATAGATTAGATTTTTGATATTCTGTCTGAAATTAAGGAACTGTATCGCTTTAACTCATTCAGAGAGACAGGCGGAACTGAATAACTGGTAAGTTCAACCAGGTACAAATTATCTTTAAATACAATCCCGGTTTTTCTGATTGATTCAAAACCATACCCTTCATCTCCGGTAATAATGGATACCTGGCTTTCAGCTTTGTTATTTTCTTTTGTTGCGATGTATGCTTCATCAATTTCTTTACTGGAAGAATATCTGGTAATGTCCTGTGACAATTTTAATCCGGTTGATGGAATATTATAAACAGAGGAGTATTTTGTTGTTGTATGGATTTCATCCCCGATTTTTTGCCATCCTTGTCCCAGGTCTTTATCCTTTAAAAAAACACTCGGCATAAGGGTTTCCCTTTTCTTTTGATCTTCGATTAAGTCAGATACGTTTGAATATAAAGAAAGGGTTGAAGAATCCACCGGAATCTTCATAGTGATATTTACCCAAATTGCATCTCCCATGAAATCAAATTGATATTTACCTGCTCTTCGCACCGCTGCAGATTTGTTTGTCTGGCTGTATGTTTTGCCATATCCTTCACGAAGAATTTCCTGGTTTGTTGTAGTGTCATACACTCTCATTTCAAACCATGCATCCTGAGATGGACGGGTTTTTGTATATACTATCGTTCCTTCTTTATCGCCCGTTCTTTTGTATACTTCCTGTTCATCGGTTACCATCTTCGGAATAAATCCGAGGTCGATATAAAGCGGAGGTGTAATCAGTTCATACGCATATGCGGATGCATTTTTACTAAACAACTGGTTAGTCATATTGTGGATAGTGATATACTGGCGCTCGGTGGTAGAAACAGGTCTGTTATATTTAAGATATGAAACTGATTCATCATTCTGAAGTTCATCATAACTCATCGGTGTTACCTGAATAAAAGATTCATTAGGCAAGGGCGGAGTAGGATTGTCTGTATTCAGTTGATCCCCCGTTTTTTGTCCATCTGAAGTATTTGTTGCTTCCTGTCCTGGGGAAGTTGTTTGTTGGTTTTTAACCATATCTTTCATGTCTCCTCCGGTTTCGAGGCCATATGATCCGGTTTCCTGTTGTCCGGATGGTGGAGTAACCTCAACACAACCGGTTATGATAGTGAAAAACAAAAGAGATAAGAATATAAGTACACCGGTTTTCAGAGTATTAACACACATAATGTATTCATTCGACTGCCTGAATTATCTACTTGACCATCATGTGAATTCACCAGTCATGTCAGTGAGATTCATATTATAATAAATGAAATCAGGATGAACAGATGAAGTACCTCAATATCCGGATGTGGGGGCCGTTTTATATCCTTGGATTACTTCTGGTACTTTATGTCATGTGGACTGTTGAGGAGATCCGGCCACAGGGACTCGCGTTATTTCTTGGAAGTTTTCTTATCCTGTTTGTGGTAGGAATAAATTTTTATGTGATGTATAGTGAAGTCAAAGCGCACGATGAGAAAACAGATAAAAACCGTGAATTGTCCGGACTTGAACCTCTGCCTAAGAAAAAGGGTTTCTTAAAAAAGGGAAAATAATATTTTCAGGCCTTTTGGAATATTTTTAGCATGGGTTTATATGGTTTAAATAGGGCTTCAACGTCTTTAGACATATATTCCGACATTCCCATAATATAAAATCCATCTTTACCCAGACTTTCGGATACGAGTTTTACCAGGTCTTTTTTCTGTTGTTCATTAAAATAGATGGTAACATTCCGGCATGAAACAACATCAAACATTCTTCCTATCGGTACACCTTTCATCAGGTCATGGGACTGAAACCGTACCATGTTTTTTATGTGATCCCTGATCTTAAATTTTCCGTCTTCTGTCTTTTCAAAATGCCTGGATATCTGATTTTCACTCAGATTTTCAAGTGCATTTTTTTCATATATTCCCGTTCTGGCCTTTTTAAGTATTTCTTCATCAATGTCTGTTGCAATTATCGCTCCATTATAATTAATTCCGGCTTTTGAAAGTTCATGAAGGAGAATTGCATAGGTGTATGGTTCTTCTCCGGAAGAACATCCGGCACTCCAGATTTTTATTGATCTTTTTGCCGTTACAATCGAATTAAAAATCTCTTTTCCAATGAGATTGAATACATCCGGGTCACGAAGAAATTTCGTGACATTTATGGTTAATGCATTACGCAGTTTTTCTTCTTCTTCAGGATGTGTTTTCAGATATTGATGATACTCAACAAAATCTTTTGATCGGGTTGAGTTCATCCTGGAGAGAAGTCTTCGTTTGATATAATCCTGTTTATAATTAGTTAACTGAATATTCAGACGTTTTTGAACATCCTGAATAAGTTCGGGAAGGCCTTTGTCGCTTACTTGTGGTACATTTATCTGGGGGAAAACAGGGGTAGTTATTTTCTTATCCATAATAATCAAAGGGAAAAATATAGGAGAATATTTAACGGAATCCTGCAAGGCCCGTAAGAATTTCTTTCATATCCAGCCATATTACCAGGTTGTCTCCTTTCTCTGTTCCTTCCCGCTTATCTATGACATCATCATGCTTAACCTTAATGATCCCTTTAATTCTGGTTTGGATTCTGGTATTTATCTCATCACCAAGAGCGGTTACCTGTTTATATGCAATCTCAGTGACACTCCGGACATTGTCGACAATAATTCCTAAATGTTCTCCATGCGCAGCATCCGATGGAACAACAATAATCTTCTGTCCGGTTCTGTCTTTTTTCATTCCCTCTCCAAGAAGTATGCCAAGATCAATAACATGAGTCACTTCTCCGCGGAGGTTAATTATTCCGATGACATGCGGGGGAGTTTTTGGGAGCGGAGTAATCGGAAGCATTTCAACAACTTCTCTCACCATTCCGATATCCATTGCATAGCGGTTTCCGGATAATTCAAATTCGACTATATCAATTTCCTTAGATATCTCATCAGAAAGTTGAATTTCTCCTGAATTTTTGTCTGTAAGTTTCTCTCTGATTTGTGCGATTTCATTTTTAAATTCTGATAATTTTGTCTCTAATTCTGAGACTTTTCCTTGTGCTGTTGTATTATCAATAAACCAGATTATCCGAAATTCCGCATGGTCCGGATGAGGAACTGATACTAACTGGTAGTGCCTGGACCCTGTTGGAAAATCCGATGAGAATATCCGGTTACTATCGAGAGATCCCTGGGATGTCTGTGAAATAATTCCTGGTAAATAGTCCGTAATACTTTCCAATGTAAGGCCGGTCCATTCACAAAATGCATTATTTATTCTGGTGACATTTGTTCCGTCATATTCGATTACCGGAATTGGAATTATTTCTATTGAAATGTCATGATGCAATGTGGGCTTAGGTTCGGGAATTTTTTCATTATTCTGGATTTGGGATACAGGTTTTACAATTTCTTTTTTTGTTTCCTGAGATGGGGTTTCATCACCTGATGACTGGAGGATCAAAATGTGATATCCTGCTTCCTCTGAATTATTTGATATAATAAGTCCGGAATATGCCAGCATCCCAAACGGTGATTCTATCCAGATTTCATTAGATAGTACGGTTATCTGATCATGAAAATCTACATCTGTTGGAATTTTAAGGCCGATATCAGAAATATTCTGACCGATGAGTTGATCTGTGGAAACTCCAATTAATTCAGAAAAACCTTCGTTTGCAAGAACGATGGTGTAATATTTATCAAATAAAATAATTGGGGATGGATTAAAATCAATAAGGGTCTTTAAATAAGTATTGGGGATTTCGATAGGGCTTAAGGGTTCTGAGGATGGTTCTTCTTTTTCTTCTTTTAAATCTACATCTCTATCTATTTCGGTTTCAGATTCTTCTTCGTCTGGAAAAACCTGTAGCAATAAATGTGATTTATCTTTAATTAGGAGAGGGGAAACTTGTATCCAGATTTTTATTTCTTCATTATTCTGATGAGTAATTACTGTCTGAAAATCATTACCCTGATCCGATTCCTTAACATCATTGATAATGGTTACAATATCCGGAGCAAAACCACAACTTGCAATATCCCGAAGATAGACATCCGGATGTTCCCGGGATAGGAGTGATAAGAGAGCATCATTAACAAATTGAATGGTACTATATTCATCTATTATTGCAATTGGAACAAAAATTCGTTCCAGGATCGTTTTAAAAATCTCCGAATATAAATCCTCGGTATCTTTTTCTTCTTCGGGAGTTTCAATCAATAATTTTAAGGAAATCGCATCATGGTCGAATGGAACAATCGGGGGATTTAGAGATATTGTGGAATATGTTTTTCCATCAGGTGATTTGAATGATTTTTCATCAGGAACATATCGGGAAAATGGAGGAAACTCATGAGTTATTAAACTTCTTTCCACCGAAAAGATAGAGCAGAAGATATCATTTGCATCCAGGATTTGAAATTCAGATCCAATGAGAATCATTGGGATTGAATGATATTGAAAAATTTCAAGTGCCCGGTCAAATTCAGTATGTGCAGAAATCAGGTCGGACAGGTATGTTTCATGTTCCTTTTTTATAGTGCTCTGTTCTTCAAGGATTTTATTAAATTCTGATGATAGTTCATCATTTTCACGGGTTTTTTCCTGTAATAATAGTGTATCATGCTTCAATCGTTCGAGAATTGGATGAAATAACTCCGGTAATGGGGGAAAATCACCATTTTCATATGAGAGGATGGTGGATAAAATGGATTGAAGTTCATTCTTTTGATATTCAGATTGAATCGGTTTGGGCTCTTTTGGGTTTATCGAAAATAAACCTCTTCGTCCAGTCTGTTCTTCCTGATTGCTTTGCATTATGTTCCCCCTGTATTCCATGAATCAATAATCTTTGATGCATTTTTAAAACCCGGTAAGGCTGGATCGTCTGGTGCTAAAACGACAAGTGGAATACCCTGTTTATTTGATTGTGAAATTTCTTTTCCTTCATTTACAATGACAACCTCAGGAATTTCAACTCTGATTCGTGTTTCGAGATACGTTTGAATCTCCTGAAGTGAATCTGATTTTTTTGGTGCATTAATCCCAAAAAAAGAAGCAATTTTCTCTGAAAATGAAGCAGGTTTCATTGTACCTTCATTCCATCTGTTTAAAATTGCCATCCCGACATGAATTTTTTTCCCGAGAATTTCAGATATATCCTGTATAACCAGGTTAAGATGATCATATCCCGCTATCGCAAAAGTATCCGGTGAAAAAACCATAACCGAATGGTCTGCTGCAATCATTCCGTTCATCATAAACTGTCCCAGAAAGGGAGGTGTATCAATGAGGATATGATCATATCTGCTTTTGATCTCTTTTATGCCCGTTGAAAGAATATGGTATCGTTCAGGATTCTGATATAAAACTGCTTCAGCACCAACAAGGTCCAGATGTGAAGGAACCAGATCTATTCCGGATAATGTTTTTATAATAAAATCTGAAAATAAAATTTCTGGTTTATCATCGGAACATTGAGAGATATAATACTGGTAAATATTTTTTTGTAATGATTCCGGATGGATTCCTAGACCTATTGTTGCATTTGCCTGGGGATCTGTATCTATTACTAAAACTTTCCTCCCCATATGTTTAAGAATACCTGCAATCTGAAGACATGAGGTTGTTTTTCCTGTTCCGCCTTTATGGTGGATAAATGCAACTGCGGTGATAAGCTCCTCCTGTATTTATTAACATTAATCTGGATATTTCTATATATATCTGATGTTTTTTATCTTTTTCACGGATATTATGAAATACTTAGTATCTCTCGTTGTCCGTAATTATTGTAAATAATGATTTTCTTGAGATATGAAAACTGGCTCTGTTGTTAGAAATATTTTTTTTGAATTTTGTAAAATTTGAATTTTATTTAAGATAATTTTTCTCTGAATACGCTAATGGTATAGTGAGAGGGAGAGTGCGGCTGACGGTAGCGTTTAATAACGCAGCTGAGGAAAGTCCCTCCACCAACCGGGTACGCAGCCCTGTTCAATCAGGGGTGGTGAGAATCACGGCAATGGACCAGAAACGATACGGAATGTCCGGAGTAATGATGCAGTACTGCAGAACTAAGATGGACATCACTGATGAAACGGCGAATCCCTGCGGGTGCAAATCGAAACAGGGCATATAGATAACCCGGTATCTGCCCGGGTTCGATGCTTAGCTGAATGCCGCAATGAACAGAAGGGGGCTTACTCCTCCCACTCATTTCTATAGTAAGATTCAGGTATTTCCTCGCGCTATTGCTATACATGCAATCTGATTCTGCACGGACCGGTTATCGTTTTTTGAAAGAGACAATTCTGCAGGAAACTTCATCGCTCCAAAGTCAGGAACCAACAACCAAAGTTTGCGGGGTATGTGAACCGTTTCAGAAAATAATCACGCTGCCGTCTCCTGCAGATATACCGAAAGATCCAGTTTTATTATGGGATACTCTCGATGAACGCCAGTCAATTCGCGATTATTCAGATGAAGAATTACAAAAATGGGAACTTTCTCTTCTTGTTCATTATACACAGGGTGTCCGGGAGAAAAAAAACGCTTCACACCTTAGAACAGTCCCTTCTGCAGGAGCATTACACCCTTTTGAAACACGCATAGTAATTAACAGGGTTAGTGGATTTGATCCAGGGATATATCGGTATTTACCTCTGGATCATGCCCTGGTAAAAGAAGTGTGTCACTCCGGAGATCATGAGTCTGTTGCAAAAACCTGCAAAAGGCCGGGCCTTGTCTCTGAATCAGCGGTAACTTTTATCTGGACCGCCGTACCCGAACGGATGATCTGGAAATTTGGTTCACGTGGATGGAGGTATCTGTTTATTGAAGCCGGACATATCTGTCAGAATTTATATATCGTTGCAGCAGGTTTGAATCTTGGAACCTGTGCTATTGGTTCTTATAATGAAAATGATTTGAATTGTATCCTGGGAATTGATGGTGAATCAGAATTTTGTATTTATTTAGCTTCTGTTGGAAAAAAGAAGGCTTAATAGTTATTTTCCTGGAGGCCTGATTGGAATTCCCTTTTTTGTCAGGTATTCTTTTACCTGTGTAACGGTCATTTCTCCATAATGGAATACACTGGCAGCAAGAGCAGCATCTGCCTTCCCGTATACAAAACCATCATAAAAATGCTCCATGGTTCCAACGCCTCCGGAGGCTATTACCGGAATACCGACATTGTCAGAAATTGCAGCGGTAATAGGTATATCAAATCCCTCTTTTGTTCCATCCGTTTCCATGGAGGTCAGGAGTATTTCTCCCGCGCCACGGGTTTCAGCTTCCATGGCCCATTTAATGGCATCTATACCGGTTGGTTTGGATCCACCATGGGTAACAACTTCATACCAACAGGAATTACCATCCTGAAGAGGAATCCTGGTTTTATCTATTGAATCTTCTGTTCTTCTTTTTACATCGACTGCAACTACGATACACTGGGTTCCAAATGAATTTGCTGCTTCTGAAATCAGGTTAGGATTCTCAACAGCACTGGTATTGATGGAAATTTTATCAGCTCCCGCACGGAGTGTCTTTTGAATATCGTCAATAGTGCGGATACCCCCTCCAACGGTAAGGGGAAGAAAAAGTTCGTCCGCCGCCCTTTGAATAACATCAATTATCATTGAGCGTTTTTCTTTGGATGCTGTGATATCAAGGAACACTACTTCATCGGCACCTTGTTGGTTATATCTGGATGCCAGTTCTACCGGATCTCCTGCATCTCTCAGTCCAACAAAATTAGTTCCCTTTACCACGCGTCCGTCTTTAATATCAAGACAGGGGATGATTCTGCGGGTCAGTCCCATAGTATTACTCCTTGTACTCTGTACCTGAAGAGGATTATGGAGAGATGATTTATGAGATATAACATAAACATCTAAGAATATCTTTGTTGATAGTAAATTTGAGGAAATTATGGAATCAGGTCAGTTAAAAATAGAATGGGCTCGTCAGTATATGCCTGTTTTAAGTGCAATATCTGAACGTTTTAAAAAAGAAAAGCCCTTTGCAGGGAAAGTAATCGGAATGGCTCTTCATGTTGAAGCAAAAACAGCCAACCTGGTAAAAACACTTGTTGATGGCGGCGCTACTGTTCACATTACCGGTTGTAATCCTCTTTCAACCCAGGATGATGTCGCAAAAGCTCTGGATAAAGTTCCCGGAGTATATTGTTATGCATCCCGTGGTTGTTCGGTTGATGAATATTATAAAGCAATTGATACCGTCCTTGACGCAAAGCCTGTAATTACCATTGATGACGGAATGGATCTTATTCATCGGCTTCATACTGCCCGGCAGGATATTCTTCCCGGGGTAATTGGAGGATGTGAAGAGACCACTACCGGAATTCACCGGCTTCGTGCAATGGCTTCGGAAGGAAAGTTAAAATTTCCGGTCATTGCAGTAAACGACACACCGATGAAACATTTTTTTGACAATGTTCATGGGACCGGAGAAAGCGCTCTTACGGCAATCATGGCTACCACCAATTCATTGATTGCTGGAAAGTGGATCGTTGTTGCAGGTTTTGGATATTGTGGACGTGGCCTTGCAAGAAAAGCAGCAGCTCTTGGAGCAAAAGTAATTGTAACTGAAATCGATCCCAGATATGCTCTTGAAGCTTATATGGATGGTTTTCATGTCATGTCGATGAAAGAAGCAGCTCCTGTTGGTGATATCTTCATCACAACGACTGGTAATCGTGATGTAATTACCGGAGAACACATGGCGTGTATGAAATCCGGTGCAATTTTGTCAAATGCCGGTCATTTTAATATTGAAATTGATGGTACCTGGCTCACTGCACATGCAAGATCAGTAGAAGAACGTGACGGCATTCAATCCTATTGGATTGGAGACAAAGTAATACACCTGCTTGCAGAAGGGCGGCTTGTCAATCTTGCAGTTCCAAAAGGGATGGGCCATCCAATTGAAGTCATGGATCTCTCTTTTGCCATTCAGGCATTGAGTGCAGAATATATTGCATTACACCACTCCGGCCTGAAACCTGCGGTTCACGATGTACCGGATGAAATTGACCGGGCTGTAGCATCATTAAAACTTAGTTCACTTGGCATCTCGATTGATGTTCTTTCAAAAGATCAGAAAGAATATATGGAAAGCTGGGATCACGGAACGTGATCAGTGAGCAAACTTTCCTTTTATTGAAGCAGCAATTTTTGTATCAAGGTTTGCTGCCTTCTGAAAACACATAAAAGCTTCTTTTTTAAGTCCTGCATCTTCTAGAATTACACCTTTGTTAAGTAAAGCACCAACATGTTTGGGGTTTAATCGTAATGTTTTATCATAACATTGCAGTGCTTCTTTATGTCTGACAAGGTCGGTGTAAATAAGTCCCATATGATACCAGGCTGAAGCGAATCCCGGGTCAATACCGGTGGCCTGAGTAAATGCCTGAAGCGCTTCAAAATACTGTTCCATATGCCGATGAATAAGTCCTTTGTTAAAAAAGGCCTTGGCATGGAATTTGTTCAGTTCGATGACTTTAATATACGAATTCAGGGCTTCATCATATTTTTTTGATTTATGGTGGATGAGTCCCCTGTTAAACCAGGCTTCTACATTTTGTGGGTTTTCACCAATAATATGGTCATAGTATTCAAGGGCGTCTGAATGACGTTTTAGCTTATGAAGACACATTGCCCGGTTTCTCATTGCATCAAAATGTTCCGGCTTGATTTTCAGGGCATTATCATAACATTGTAACGCTTCATCGAATTTGCCAAGTTTATAAAAACATAGTCCCCGAAGGCTCCAGGTGTCCGGATTCCATTTATCAAGAAGAAGACTTTTTTTTGTTGCATCCAGAGCTTCTTCTAATTTTTTCATTTTCAATAAAAGATCTGCCCTAGCAAGCCACACACACACTTCCCTGGGCTGAATCTCTAAAAGTTTACCCGAACTTTGAAATGCTTCCTGAATGCGGTCCATCTTGATTAAACTTCGAATTTTAAAAAGCCAGGCCGCCAGATTCCTTTTATCAAGTTCAAGAACTTTATCAAATGCACTCAATGCTTCATAAAATTGTTTATCTTCAAAAAGACAGATCCCACGGTTTAATTGCAGGTTCACATCTTTTGGATTGAGATGAATTGCTGCTTTGAATGCAGTCTCTGAATCTCTATAGTTTTTCAGATTTTTCAGGCAGTACCCTTTGTATATTAAAGCCCGAAGATGGTTTTTATCATCAGCAATTACTCTGTTAAAACATTCAAGTGCGTTTTCATCATCATGAAGGTGAAATAAACTGTATCCTTTAAAGAGCCATGCCCGTTGCTCTGAAGGATCATTTGCAATCACCTTATTAAAACAGTTAATTGCTTCCGGGTATTCTTTCCGGTTATGATGAATAAATCCTTTATATAACCAGGATAGTGTCAGGTCTGGTTGAATGGTTAGTGATTTTTCAATAAAAGGGTAGGCTTTTTCAAATTCACCTGCCTGAACCAGGTTAACTGCAGTTACATAGCAGACATTGCCAAGATCTTCCTGAGATAAAAAGCGTTCAGAAGATTCTTTTTGCTCCTGGATTTCTTCAGTGGTATCTTCTGATATTTCAATTGCCTCAATCTGTTCATCGGTGATTGAGGTATCAAGGACTGTTCCTGAAGCAAAAATATCTTCTTCTTTACCTGAAGTCTCACGTTCAGCCTTAACTTCTCCAGATTCCTCTCCGGGTTCTTCTTCAGAATCTGACGAAACCGGTTCCTCTGCATTTGCAATTGCGGTTGCAATTTCTTTAACTCTTGTCGTGACAAGTGGTGAATTATCGTCTTCGGTAAGTTCTTCGGAATCAGATTTTTCAGTAATTACAAGAGAGGTTGTTTCATTTTCTTCAGGAATAGGTGCCTGGATAGTTTCTTCTTTCTTTATTTGTCCGGTTTCTTTTAATTGCGGCTCATTTTTCGTAAATGATGAAATATCCCTGGTTAAAAATGAAATCATCTGCTCATATTGCTCGGGGGTTATTTCTCCTTTGGCAAAACGTATTTGCAGAATTTTTATGGGATCCTCATCTGACATTTAGGCACCCGGTGTATTACAACTTGTAAATTATACCCAATAAGAATTACTTAGGTTTCTATATATTCGTTGCAGAAAGACGTGTTCTAACTCCGGAAACGAGGTTGAATGCATTCTTCTTCTCATTCCATCTGACCCTGACATTCTGAATAGTGAGTATTTCTCCATATCCTGCTCTATATGCAAATTTTACATCGTCATTACGCAGAACTCTTGGAATTATCAGGTAGGTTTTTGTAATACTTGCCCCGTCACAAATTAAAAAAACCGAAAAATTTGGGTTTCCAATATCTCTGGACATTTTAACTCCGGTAACATTTACCAATTCTCCGAGATGGTCTTGAAGTTCACTGAGTGGGGTGGCACTATTTAAAAACCCTGATGGAAGCGGTTTTTGGATATTTCTTTTTGTAAAAATTGTAAATGAAAATTTTATATCCTGATTAATAAAACGATACCCATCTTTTTCATCTGCCAGTTCATTCATTAGTCTGGTTGGATTCATTGGTGGGAGTTCTTCAAATGACCAGCAGGTTTCATAATCACAGGTACCCTGCCTGAGCATTCTGCATGGAGCATATACAAACAATCCTCTACTTTCAAGTTCTTTTTGTAATTTTCGAAGTTCAATAGAGTGCCTGAGCTCTGCAGGTTCAATAATAATTATGAGTCCTTCTTCAGAAACATGAGAACAGTATTTCATAAGCATTATCGCTTTTTCAGATATTGAAAGATGGGATAATTCTGCTAAAACATTCTGACATGATAAGACTGTGATATTATCTGGAATTTTACAATCCTGAACGGTAATGTCACAGGATTGAACATCTCCTGTATAAATTCTGGAAGTCCCTTTGATGAATTCCGGAACCAGAAATCGAAAAGCTTCGAGAAATTCAATGGATCTTTCTATGGCATGAATGGTCAGACTACCCTTTTTTCTTTCTTTCTGATACCATATAGTGGCAAGAGGTACAACTCCCGGACCGGTTCCAAGGTCCAGTAAAATGATATCTTTCGGAAGGACTCCTTTTAAATCCAGAAATTTTAGAATATGTTTGAACTGAATAAGATATCCAGGCGCCTGATATGCAAGGTATGCAAAAACATCATATCCTTTTCCATATCTGGCTTTAGGATTACTATTCCAATATCCAGCTTTTTGTGCCAGAATATACTGCCGGATTCTGTTCAGAGTTACTGGCGATTGATATGGGTTTTTGGTTTTATATTCTATATATTCTTCAATTAATCGTTCCAGACGTGAAGGAATTCTAAGTTTTGTTTTTTTACTAGAGGTTAATTGTGTTGATTTTTTTTCGGTTTGCTTCTTATTTTTCGAAGACAATGCAGTTTCTTTTCTTTTTTTATCGTTTTCAGTTACATAAAAAGGTTTATTTTTTCCCATTCTGGTTTTCTTCCTGATTATTTTTAATGCAGAGTATCAATTATCGCAGGTATATAAACGAGCATATAATATAGTCAGACTAACAATATCCCATTCATATGGATCCTGTACAGGGTAAGGGTATGGATACAACAATATCTGGACTTATGGTAGTCGATGATGATGAAGATATCCTCTTTACTGTTCATTCTTTGTTTAAGAAAAGACCATTTCCTATATTATTAGCACATTCCGGTCAGGAGTGTCTGGATTATCTTGATAATGGCTTTAAGGGAGTTATCCTGATGGACATCATGATGCCTGGAATGGACGGGTGGGATACTATTCAGAATATCGTTGATAAAGGACAAATGCAGGATCTCATCATCTCTATGTTTACTGCAAAAGATGTTCCTGATACAACACTTGACCATCTTAAAGAATACGTATTTGATTATATCACAAAACCATTTGAACCGGAAAACCTCATCGCGCTGGTAGATGATTACCTCACAATGTTATCCTGAAAAAGATATATAATATGCATATTATTATCATTGGGTCCTCAACCGGAGGGCCGAGAGTGTTATTTGATATATTCTCTGACTTTCCTTCCATTCAAGCAGCCATAATCATTGTTCAACATATGCCCCTCTCAACAACACCCAGGTTTGCAAAAAGATTGTCTCAGATTTGTCAGCTTGATGTTATTATTCCGAAGGGAGGAGAACATATTAAACCAAAGAGTCTGTATATCGCTCCTGGAGATACTCATCTGATTCTTCGTAATAATGAAGAAATTCTTCTTACCTCAACAGAAAAAGTAAATTTTGTTCGTCCAGCTATTGATGTGACCATGCTTACATTAACTCCGGATTCCAGGAATCAATATACCGGGATTATTCTATCTGGTATGGGCTGTGATGGTGCAGAGGGTCTTTTACATCTGAAATCCCTTGGTGCTACAACAGTGGTTCAGAATCCTGATTCATGCACAATAAAAAGTATGCCTGAAGCGGCAATCAGAATTTGTGATGTTGATAAAATAATCAATCCTATAGAAATTCGTTCCTTTTTACTAAATCAAAAATAATAAAGGTTTTTTATTCCTGTAAAGTAAATGCACTCATCTCTGTCTGCATATTTGATACTGCACCGTTGATGAGATTAATAATCTCGTTTATTTGTGATACTACCGCAAGAGCCTCTTCACTGGTTGCTGAAGACTGGGTTGCATCATCTGCTGTTTTCTTTACCAGCGAACTCATCTCATTTGCACTAGCGGTAATTTCTTCAAAAGAGGCAGCCTGTTGTTCTGTTGCCTGGGCAATGGTAAGCATCTTCTGATTTATTGTATCTACTGCACTGGTAAGTTCTGTAAAAACATTCAGCGTATCTGTCAATGCACTGTTTCCTTCTTTTACTGCTTTTCCTGCAGTCTCCATGGCATGAGCGGCACTGTCAGATTTTCTCTCAAGACCCATTATCATATCTGCAATGGACTCTGCTGAAGTTCTTGATTCCTGTGCCAATGCTTTTACTTCCGATGCCACTACAGCAAAACCTCTTCCGGCTTCTCCTGCCCTTGCGGCTTCTATCGCAGCATTTAATGCAAGCAGGTTAGTCTGATTGGCCAGATCGGTAATTATATTTACAATCTTTCGGATTTGATCCATTTCACTGCGGATAGCTCCGATAATCTGTTCAACCTCATTTGTGGAACGGGTGATACTTTCCATTCCCTTGTCTGCTGCCCCGGCATGATCAGTGCCTTTTTGTGCAAGAGCATTGGCATCTTCACTTAATCTTGCAACTAAATCCGCATTTGCTGATATTTCACTGACCATAATTGTCAGGTCAGCCATTGCATGAAGTACCTGATCGATTCCATCTTCTGCTTTTGAAGCATTTGTTGAGGTTTCTTCTGCATTTTGGGCGATTTCCTTAGCTCCTCTGCTTACATCCTCAACACCATATTGTGCTGTTCCGGCATGTTTATGTAATGATTCTATCTCCAGATTCAGGGTTTTAATCGTTTTTGAAATATCAAAACCTATGGTGTTAAGTGAATCCCTGAAATCTGCAAATTCTCCTTTTACTGAAATTTCCTGATTAAATGTGGTTGAAAGATTACATTGAGCATATTCTTTTGCAACCCGCATTGCTTCTTCGATTGGTTCAACTACTGCATCAAGAGTATCATTGATACCTTTTACCAGCACTGCATAGGAACCCTGATGTCCGGTTTCATCTGCTCTGATATGCAGATTACCTGCCTGAGCGGAATCTGAAAGCATCGTAACATCCTTTTCAAGTAAAGAAATTGCTTCAATACATTGATTGATGTTATTCTTTAATTCGTTCAGATCTCCACGATAATCGTCAGTAATTTTTGGAGGAAGATCCCCTTTACTAATTCTGTCAATGTATTCTGCAGCAAGGTTTAAGGGACTGATATAGGTGTCCAGCATATTATTGATGTTTTTTATCATGCCACCATGATAACCGGAATATTTTGATGGGTCAGCACGTACATCCAGTTTTCCTTCCATACCCGCCTGAGTCAATAGTTGAATATCCGCTCCACGCATCTGGATAACATCTATCAAAGCGTTAAGGTTATTTTTTATTTCGTTAAAATCTCCACGATATTCTTCGGTGATCTTCGGGGGGGTATCTCCTTTGCTTATCCGGTCTATATATTCGGCAGACACATTAATTGGTCCGATATACGCATCGAGCATGTCATTAATGCCCTTAATCATTTTTCCGTTTTCACCTGGGTATCTGGAATAATCAGCTCTCACATCGAGTTTTCCATCAGTAGCAGAATCAATGAGCATCTTGATATCCTCATTTCTCATGTGGATAACATCGATAAGAGCATTGAGATTATTTTTAATCTCATTAAAGTCCCCATGATAATCCTCGGTCACTTTCGGTGGAATATCTCCCTTACTAATTCTGTCAATATATTCGGCGGAGACATTAATCGGTCCGATGTATGCATCAAGCATGTCATTGATGCCTTTGATCATCTTCCCGTTTTCTCCCGGATATTTAGAATGGTCAGCCCTCACATCGAGTTTTCCATCAATAGCAGCCTCAATGAGTAATTTGATGTCATCATTCCTCATGTGGATAACATCGATGAGAGCATTGAGATTATTTTTAATCTCATTAAAGTCTCCGTGATAATCCTCGGTCACTTTCGGTGGAATATCTCCCTTACTAATCCTGTCAATATATTCAGCGGAGACGTTAATCGGCCCAATGTATGCATCAAGCATGTCATTGATGCCTTTGATCATCTTCCCGTTTTCTCCCGGATATTTAGAATGGTCAGCTCTCACATCGAGTTTTCCATCAGTAGCAGCCTCAATGAGTAATTTGATGTCATCATTTCTCATGTGGATAACATCGATAAGAGCATTGAGATTATTTTTAATCTCATTAAAGTCCCCGTGATAATCCTCGGTAACTTTTGGTGGAATATCTCCCTTACTAATCCTGTCAATATATTCAGCGGAGACGTTAATTGGTCCGATGTATGCATCGAGCATGTCGTTGATGCCTTTGATCATCTTCCCGTTTTCTCCCGGATATCTTGAATGATCAGCTCTTACGTCAAGTTTACCCTGAAGAGCAGCCTCAATGAGTAATTTGATGTCATCATTTCTCATGTGGACTACATCGATAAGAGCATTGAGATTATTTTTAATCTCATTAAAGTCCCCATGATAATCCTCGGTCACTTTCGGTGGAATATCTCCCTTACTAATCCTGTCAATATATTCGGCGGAGACGTTAATTGGTCCGATGTATGCATCAAGCATGTCGTTGATGCCTTTGATCATCTTCCCGTTTTCTCCCGGGTACCTGGAATGATCAGCCCTTACATCGAGTTTACCCTGTATGGCAGCATCAATGAGCATTTTAATGTCTTCATTTCTCATGTGGACAACATCGATAAGAGCATTGAGATTATTTTTAATCTCATTAAAGTCCCCATGATAATCCTCAGTCACTTTCGGTGGAATATCTCCCTTACTAATTCTGTCTATATATTCGGCGGAGACGTTAATTGGTCCGATGTATGCATCGAGCATGTCATTGATGCCTTTGATCATCTTTCCGTTCTCGCCTGGGTATCTTGAATGGTCAGCTCTCACATCGAGTTTACCCTGAAGGGCCGCATCAATGAGCATTTTGATGTCTTCATTTCTCATGTGGACAACATCGATAAGAGCATTGAGATTATTTTTAATCTCATTAAAGTCCCCATGATAATCCTCAGTCACTTTCGGTGGAATATCTCCTTTACTAATTCTGTCTATATATTCGGCGGAGACGTTAATTGGTCCGATGTATGCATCGAGCATGTCATTGATGCCTTTGATCATCTTTCCGTTCTCGCCTGGGTATCTTGAATGGTCAGCTCTCACATCGAGTTTTCCATCAGTAGCAGCCTCAATGAGCATCTTAATGTCCTCATTTCTCATGTGGACAACATCGATAAGAGCATTGAGATTATTTTTAATCTCATTAAAGTCCCCGTGATAATCCTCAGTTACTTTTGGAGGGAGGTCTCCCTTGCTAATCCTGTCAATGTATTCCGCTGATACGTTCAGGGGATCGAGATATGAATCGAGCATTTTATTTATCCCCTGAATCATTTTTCCATTATCCCCTGGATATTTTGAGGGATCAGCCCGATAATCCAGTCTGCCATCAAGAGCAGCCTGGATAAGCATATTGATGTCTGTATTTCTCATATGGACAACATCAATAAGAGCATTGAGATTATTCTTGATCTCATTAAAGTCTCCACGATACGCATCAGTAATTTTTGGAGGGAGGTCTCCCTTGCTAATCCTGTCAATGTATTCAGCCGAAACATTTATCGGACTGATGTAGGCATCCAGTATTTTATTGATTCCAGAGAGAATATTTCCATGATAACCGGGATATTTTGTTGGATCACCACGTGCATCCAGGATTCCCTCTTCAGCAGATCGAATAAGGGAATTAATGTCATCACCTCGCATTTTCGATACATTAACGATTTGGTTGAGGTGCTGAATCATCCTACGGAAGTCACCTTTAAATTGATTTTCATCATTTAAGGTCGGGATTTTTCCTTCTGCAAAATCCGCAATACCGATAAGCATTATCTTTACCGGATTAGAAACAGATTCAATTCCCTTATCCATCATTTCAATGATGTCTGCAAAACCCCCTTTATATTTGGCAGAATCAACATGCAGATTAAGATTTCCATTGTCAAACGCTGAAGAAAACCGAGAAATATCTTTCTCAATCATAAGCATTGATGAACGAAGGGTTTCAATTCCATCAGAAATCGTAGCATACTTTCCTGGTAGATTAAATCCCTCTGTTTCAAAATCTCCTTTTTGAAGATTATTAACTGATTTTTCTATATGGTTCAGATTTTCCTGATATACATTTAAGAGTTCATTGAAAAGAGATCCGATATCTTTACTATCATCAGATAATCTGGATACATCAACCCTTGTATCAGATAATCCTGACTTATGAAATTCTAGAGTCTTTTTTATTTCACTAATGAGGTATTCATTGTCAGTTCCCTGATCTCCCATCATAGTTCACCTCTGTAATAAATTCCAGATGCAGAAAATAGGTTTTCATGATATTTATAGTGCATTGAAAATAAATTTTAGTAAATTCAAAAAAATTTGACTAATGATCAATTAATTAGGTAAGAATTCTCTTTTACGGTGTGATTTTATATTCAAATAAAAAAATTTAGGCTTCTGAAATGTCAGAAGGCGCATCCATAATCGGATTTTCATTCAGAGGATTACTTACAATGTAATCTTTTTCTTCATCCATATTTATGGTCCAGTTAGCTTCTGGCATATCCATAAGCAATTGTTCTGTTTCTTCTGTCAATGTTCCACTGATCTTTTTACCGGTAAAGGGTCCCCAGGTTCCATCTGAATAAGAGAAAATACCTTCAAGTTCGGTATCATTCAGGAATGTAATCTCCATTACTCCTAATGAATATGGTGGCTGGAAAGATGGTTCTTCAAACCAGACACCATCAGTCATTACAGGCAGAGTTTCATTTGCTGCACTAAAATTTCCCTGGACATATCCCTGGTGGTCATGATTCATGTATGAGCCACGAATAATGTCATCTCCGGTGAGTTTCAGATTCATTTCACCGAGAAGATCGGTATCCCAAACACCAGTAACGTCTTCCATTTGAGATCCATTTGCGAAGAAGACATAACCTCCATAATTCCAGACGTTATATCCAAATGCCGGACCCCACATACCTCCAATTCTGGGAGCAGGTGCTGCCGCTATTACAGCAGGTCCGGGTCCGGTATTTACCATGCTTTGCTGTTGGCTAAAACTTGAGGAAGAACCACACCTTGTTCCGAAAAATGGATCAAATGTGCAACCTGATGATGACTGGAACTGGGTCGAAGAACTCCATGCCACCAAGGCCGATACACTCATCGTCAGAGAAAAAACCAGAAGAACGACACACACCATGTATACGGTTTTCCGCATCATACTCTTTGATCGTAAGTTCGTATTAAAAAGTGTTGTGGATAGTTTATCTTATTTGTCAACTTTTGCATACGCTGCCTGTGCTTCTTCATTTTTACCCATTGCATTTAATGCTGCTCCTAAATTTTTCCAGGCAGAAGAATATCCGGGATCAATACTTATCGCTTTTTGTAAAGTTTCTACGGATTCCTGGAATTTTCCTGCCAGGAAAAGAGCATATCCTTTATTATTCATAACAAATGCATTTCCAGGGTCAATTTCCAGAGCTTTATCATACATCATGTCTGCTTCGTCATATTGACCTGCGCGAGTAAGAATATTTGCTGCTTTATTCCATGCATCTGTAAGGGATGGATTTATTTCAAGGACTTTCCGATAAAGATCAAGTGCGATTTCGGATTGTCCGGTTTTATCATATGCAAAGGCCAGGTTCACAAGTGAATGAATATCCTGATTATCATTTTCAATTGCCTTTTCAAAAAATGGTATTGAATCAGCATATTGTTCAAGATTTACCAGATAAATATCTCCCATTGTTGACCAGAGTTCAGGATTATCCGGAAAAATTTTAAGTATTGTGTTAAGTGTTGAAAAGGATTCATTATAACGTTTTAATTCTCGTAAACTCAGCGCCTTATCACGCCAGGCCTGATAATTAGTAGGAGACAGGGCGATTGCATTATCATATGCTATAATTGCTTCTTCATAATTGGAACTTCCCATCATAATCTTCCCTTTTGTAACCCAGTCATCAGCAGTAACCGGTTCAAACCCGGGACTAATATTCTTAAGTTCATCAGGAGTCATGGTCTGTCCGGAATATTTTAATGGAAATTCATCGGTATTCCCAGTAATGATGGAATAGGGAAGATCGCAAATACCGTCATTATTCTGATCCTGGCATGTCTGAGAGAATCCCTGGCCTTCTGGATCTGCCCATACATTTCCTCCTTTCATTCCTCCGCCAACAATGTTGGTTCCAGGTGAAAGTGGTTCATTCCATACATAATTTGGATTACCTCCTTCCTGTACACGAATATTTTTCTGGTTTTCAAAATAATTATCCGTAATCAGGTTTTGTTGATTCCTGCTGACGGCATTTGTGATTAGTATTCCTTCTGCAGTATTACCAATAATCAGATTCTTTAAAATTTTATTATGACCAGATGGCTGGAGCATGATTCCGGTAGCATCATTTCCAATAATTTCATTGTTAATAAGGGTATTATGGTCAGAATAATAACAATTAATTCCCCTGATATTTCTCATGAGTCGGTTTTGAGAAAGAGCGTTTTCTGAACTTTCATGAAGAAGTATACCTGACGGATTATTAAATTCACAGATATTGTTGTTTATACTGTTGTTTGTGGCAGAATAGAGTGATATTCCGCCATTTCTATTTTTCGAACAATAATTTTCTTCAACATTAGTATTAGAAACACCATGGTCTAGTTTTATTCCATCGTAATGATTCTCTGTAATGGTATTCTTAAGAATCTGACATGAGTTACTTCCATCCAGAATAATTCCATACAAGTTTTTCTGAATCTCATTCTCAAAAATCGTAAGATCAGAAGTTTTTGCATCCGCGAGAATCCCTGCATATCCACTACCTGAAAAAACACAATTATTTATTTGAAGGTTTTGTGCATTTGAAAAATCAATACCCCGGGAATTGTAGGGAAATTCACAATCCTTAATTATTAAATTTTCTGCTTGTTTTACTGATATTCCGGCATAAGTGCCAGTGACAGCAAGATTTTTCAGGGTGATGTTAGATAATATTTCATTTTCAGAAGACCAAACAAGAATGCCAGTCTGTAGAATTGGAGCTGCTGTTCCGAATTGAACTCCAATCCCTGATATAGTATGGCTTTTTCCGTCAAGTTCAATATCTGAACTTCCGATGGTGATTATTGCATCTGAAAAATCGACAATATCTTCACCTATTGTATATTTACCTGGTTTTGATAAGACAGATGATTCGGTAATAATAAATTCACTTGAAGGAGTGGGCGTAAGAGAAGGAGTGACAATTTTTTCCTGAGTGATAGTGGTTTGGTTATCTGTTTCATGTTCCGAGGAAATTCCTTTCTCATCTAAATAGGTATACAATGATATGGCATCTGCCAGACCATAGCCATATATTTGATCCCATCCATCTTCTCCAAGATCATGAGAACTCCTGAATAACGCATCAAGGATTTCATCAGTTGAGAGATTAGGATAAAGACTTGTGATAAGTGCTAATAATCCCGCAATATGAGGAGCTGCAGCACTGGTCCCGGAAAATTTTTTCATAAAATTTCCAGATCCCGTCACATCTACATAATCAACTCCGGTGATATCAGGTTTTTTCCGGATGTCAAGTGCCGGATTTGATATGGTCACATGACCCTGAGAAGAAAATTTTTGAATTTCCATATTATCTGCCGAAATCGTGGCAACTGATATCACCCCTGGTAGTGCAGACCAACCAAAAATTGAATCATCTGGAGTTAGAAAACTCTTGTCTATTTCTGCCTTTTCTTTATCAGCCATGAGAAATAATTCTAGTAAGACGGGATTTTTCCCTGTACCTTCTTTTGCTTTAATTCTTACCTCGGTTTTTTGCGGGTTATCACCAACATTCTGATAATCTAATTTTTCGAATGCAACTTCTACTCCGGTTTGCTCTTTGCTAGACTGACTGATATCGGAATTAGTTTGTAGATCATACAAAAAGAGATCAAAGTCATTGGTTGCAGCATGGAATGGATCATCCCATTGTAAAACAACTTTTAACCGTGCTCCAGGATTTAAGGTAACTGGTATCCCTGATGATCCATTGAATGAGTGGTAACCATCCCCAGTGTCTAGGAACATTCCCTGATAATGGACATCGGCAAAATTCCCTGCAGCACTTATTATTATTATTTCCTGATTATTTTTTAAGATGTCATTTATTCCTGCAGCAATGGTGCCATCTTCAAAATATGGAACCTCATAATTTCCTACATCTTCAACGATTATTGATGCTCCTGCCTGAATGAGATTATGAAATGCCTCAATAAATTTCTCATCCTTCCCTCCACCAAAATCATGATACAATAATGTTGCATTTGGGGCAATGTCATGGATAATCTCCATCATGGCAGTTCCTTCACTTCCTCTTCCGTCTTTTAATACCACAACATTATCCGGTAAATCTCCGGTGTTTTGTGCATCTGAAATACCTTTTGCACCGTTAGATATGACTCCTACAATTATCCCTGAACCATCTGCACCAGTCAGATTTCGTAATTCGTCAGTTTTTAAAATTGCATCACCGGCAGTATGGACACTTCCTACCGATGTAACCGGGTTATTACATACATGTAAGATAAAAATCAAAAATATCAGGATAATGATTTGTTTATAGTAATGTGAATCTCCTGTATGAGCTTTCATTTTTTTATCATCCATGATATCACATTATTCTTCAGAATAAAGAACGTAATTATTGATGTTAAATGAAATTATGTTAAAATAAATAATTTACAAAAAAATAATAAATTAAAAAAGGTTAGATCCATTCACCTGATTCATCACATATCCCGTCATTATCACAATCAATACAATATCCTCCATCACAGTCCGGGCAGTTTAGGATCGGGCATTCATATGGCATGAAAGAACTCTGAGCAGCTTCATCCAATCCTCCTGGACTTGTTTCGTCGACTCTGCTAGGACTTGCCACAATCGTTGAACTACTTTGTGATACTGAAGATGCAACTATATTGGTGGGTTGTTGTGTTGGTAGAGCGGTTGCACTGATTCCGGGTTGAATAGGAGAACCGATAGATAAGGGATTTGTAAAGAGAATTTGTCCGGATAAAATGTCATAAAAAGATCCTGTAAAAGGATTATAGTAATATTGTGTGTATGCAACATTTCCTGACTGGTCCTGTTGATATAATGTGATTAAGAATAACCCGGATTTCGGACTATAAAATTTTTGCAATATCCGGTCAAATGTCCAGGCTGAATTGGTTATGGGGTCAAAAAATGTGGCTGTATTTATATCAAGAATCCATGTCGGTGGAATTTGTAATGCAGGTGCTATTGTCTGTCCGCCCTGAGGTGATTGACTTTGGGAAGGAGATGAGATAGTAGTAACTGATGTTTTGGAAATTCCCTTTGAAGAATCAAATGAAAGCGAACCTGATGAAGAATAACTCCCTGAACTAACTGAGTATGCATAAACTCCTGATACTAAAAACCCGAGAGTTAAAATACATAATGTTATATGGAACATTTGTCTGGTTTTTTTCATTTTTATCACCTATAACTCCTCAACCGGTATCAGATTACTCATATTCTGCGATAATGAATCAGCATTCAGTTCCGGATCTATCAGTTTTAAATTACACATTCCATCCAAATCCGAATCATCACAATAATCGAAGGAAATACATGGTTCTTCTTCTGTGCAGTTTGTGATAATGATTTTATCCGTGTCACAATCTCCGTCATGGTCACAATCAAGACAGTAGATACAATCCATTGATTTATCACAACTGATAAGGTGGCAATCTGTTTCTGAACAAAGCCCGTCCCTATTTTCATCTATACAATAGAGGCATGGATAAGGATCAATACATTCGATTACCTCGAATGGACCGTACCCTATTCCTCTCATATAGTGGATTGAAGACTGTGGTTCTTCAGATAATCCCCCATCATCAATATCACCAGATTGATTTGACAGGTTTCTGTCTCGTTGAATACTGTCCTGTGGGTTTTCATCTATACCTCCAATTGAATCAGTTTGGAGACTGCCTTCTTCCTCATCGCATGTTCCATTATTATTACAATCATTACAATATCCGGAAGGACAAGACTGACACACAACCAGACATCCCTCATTTGGATTGGTAGACTGAGTTGAATACTGTCCGTTTGTTTCTGTTTGTTGATCCTGTGAACCAGCAACAATTACAGGGCCGGATGGAATTGAAGTGGGGATACTTGAGGGTATGGAAGTAGGATTTGCCCCCCCGGAAATTCCACCGGAAATAGGAGTTCCACCTGAAGTAATCCCCGTTTGTTCTATTGGTATTATCTCTCCGGTAAGGGAGTTGTATAATTTTTTACCAACAATATCGTAATAATAGAATCCTTCAACTTCTCCAAGTTGGTTGCCCTTTACTATCAAAAACCAACCAACTGCCGGAGCGATGTATCTCATAAAAACAGGATCATATATCCAGCTTGTCGATGTAATTGGGTCCACAAAAATTCCCGGTTGATTCGATTGTGTCCATTGAGCCGGGATTACAAGGGAACCGGGTCCGGCAGTAGCCGCTATTGTTGGTACTGGTGTTGGTTTTGTTGTACCGCCTGTCACAATCAGAGTATCTGAACTGAATTCCAGATTACTCGATGAACCCATACCTGAAGAAATCGTACCCATTGAGATACTATCAGTCATACTTGTAAAGCCTATTATTCCTGGAAATGTGACCTGGATTCCGGATACAAAAGAACTTATAAACCATATAAAAATTATCGTAATAGACAATAAGATTTGAATTTTGTCTCTCATTTTTCCCCTCTTTTTATAATATAATCAATCCTTAATTTTTTGTTTTATCAGTTTCAGTTTATCGTAAATATAAAATTTTTAATACATGATGCCGAATTATCACCTGATAGTGCATGAACTGCGTATATCCCGGGAGATGAATCACTGGTATCAATCACAATATCCTGTTCTCCATTTTTATCAAGGGCAACAAGTCCATAATAGGCAGTAAAATAATCTCCTGTTTTTTCCGGGATAGTATCAATTATCGATAATCCGGTTGTAGTATTTGGAATGAATGAGCCGATTGTGTATGGTCCTGTTTTTTCATCATATAAAAAATCCTCATTCATAAATCTTGGATATACCTCTGATTTTTCTAAATCTGGTTGTAAATCCTGTGTTATCCATAGGTATACTCTTTCTAAAGGGTTTCCTTTCAATTTCAGTGAAAATATCTCCCTCTGATTTAATAATTCAGTTTCACTTGAAAAAGTTAGTCCTGAATCACATTCATTATCAGATGCCTGTAGTAATTTTTGCTCAGTTACTTCCTGGTGTATAAAATTGCTTTCAGGAATATCAAGAGCAGAAGTAGCTGTTTTTTGAATTGGTGTAGTTATTTCAGAATGAAATTCATCAGAAAAAATCGCTGCTGATTCTAAAACTTTGATGTAATATTTTCGTTCCTTCATGCCGGTGCTGGTGCCCTTAGAAATTTTCAGGACTACTGAGTATGTTCCGGGATTACTATACACATGTTCCGGATTTTGGATATTAGATGTAGTTCCATCTCCAAAATCCCAAATCCACGTCGATGGTTCTCCTTTAGAAAGATCAGTAAAGGTGACACTGAGAGGCGCCGGACCTGATTGAGGCTGACCGGTAAAATCAGCTGAAAAAGATGGAATCGTTACTGGAATTACTGGCATAAATGGATTTGAATAGGCTATGATAATATTTTCGAAAATAACTGTGTCTGAAAATCCTTTCTCATCCAAAACCATGAGTTTAATGGTATAGGTTCCTGGAGATATGTATGTATGAATAATCCCTGGCCCATCTCCGGTAAATCCATCTCCAAAATCCCAATGCCATTCTACGGGGGTTCCTTCTGAGATATCTGTGAACATAACATTCAGTGGAACTGGTCCCTGAACTGGTGCAATACTGGCCTTAGCAGTTATCGCATCTACACTTGTGCAGCATAAACTAACGAACAAAGAAAAGATAAACAGTACAATTATGTGCTGAATAATATCCCTCATAATCATCCCTCCAGGAGATCAGATAAGGTCAAAAGAGACTGATAAGAACTTAAACTTGTCCCCTGGAAGGTTTATAACTGCAAAAAAAGGAATCAAAATTCAGATTTGATAATGGCTTTTTCTTCTTTTTGAGCCCATATTGAAATGAAATGCTGTAGGATAATCCCGACAAAGGCACAAATAAGTCCACCAAAGGCACCCTGAATAATATATGTTATACCCAGTTCCTGAGTAACAGGGAATTGACTAATGCCCAGGTTGGAAAGTGTATAACTCATTCCTCCAAAAGCTAGAACACCAATTGCACAGATGAAGTAGGAAAAAATTACTGCGCGGGATAAACTTTCGCGTTCGTAGAGAAAACTATCTATCATCGATCCCAGAGAGGTAGTTATGGCTGCAAGGGTAAACCAGGCTACCGCCCCCCAGAGGAATATTATTGCCATTGGAAATATGCCACTTCCATCCCAGTAATTAGTCAGCGCATTAGTGCCTTCCATAACTCCCACAATGGCAAATATTAATCCTCCAATATATGTAACAAAGGAAAACCTACCCCGGTATAATGTTGAACGAAGGTCAATTACTTGTGTTCGGACAATATCATCAAGTGAAAAGCCTTTATAAAGCAGGTATCCGCCAATACATCCGGCAATTACAATTGTTGCTATTTCAGGTCGGTTTACTGTATAACTTATGGCATAGAGAAGAAGAGTCAGACCAGGAAGAACCAGAACAATTTTTGAAATTTTTGGATCACTTACCAATTTTTTCAGAATATAGTATGTACCTTCCAGGTTGGGCATCTGTGAAACTACAACTCTTTGGATAGAAGAAATTGTTATTTTTCCCTGAATGATTGGGAGAATATATTCATCTTCACCACCATCAGTGACGAGTATACACTGATTACAACCGGTTTGTGCAATTATTTCATCAAGTAAACGGGCAATTTTTCTATCACCCTCAATAAACCTGAAGTGGTTTCCACCGATAACGACAACCTCTGCATCTTCTCCATCTTGTATTAATTTATCATAAGTAGAGACTGCCTGAAAAATTGCATTTAAATCGGAGTCTTCAGGATCAGTCAAAGCGAGTTTAATTGCCGCATTCAGACAGGCTTCTCTTCCAATTACCGGACTTTCAATGGATGATTTAAATCCAATATCATCATCGCGGTCGATATTGAGAACTAATGTCCGGATAAAACCCATTACCAAGATATTGGTTTCATCCCTATAAATGACTTCTTTAAAAAAAGATTTTTGGGTTAAATAAGTCTGGAGCGCTGGAGAAGAAGCAGGTCTTCGGTGGTAAGTTTTTCTCCCGCCTTGAACTGTGAGAATATCTGTTCAGCTTCTTTCCGAACTTCTTTCTGCTCTTTGGTGTTTTTAACTTTTTTAGTCTTCTTGCGCAGACCGCCAATTACCTTATCATAATCGCGGAGTTCTTTCTGGCAGGAAATGAAGAGTTTATGCTCGTTATCAGCGGCTTCCTGTGCTTCAACAAATTTTTTATGTGATTCGTCTGCTTTCTCACGGGAAGAATCAGCTTTTCGATAGCATTCTACCATAAGGTCATGGTGTTTCTGAGCATCTTCGGCTAACTGGGTAACATGATCATGGATCTCAGATGCCTGTCTGCGAAGTTCTTTTGCCTGGGCAATTTTCTCTCTGACTTCTTTATTCTGCTCAATCTCAGCTTCCTGTTCCCGCAGTTGTTCTTTCAGAGCTTTAATCTTCTCAATGAGTTCACGTTCCTTCTCGGTAGTGAACACTTCGGTCTGTTGCCTGAATTCAAGATGCTCAATTTGCTTGTGCAATTCCTTGATACTGCGGCTCTTAATACCACCATGTTCTTTCTTGAAGGAATCAATTTCACCAAAGAGGACATTTGCCTGTTCATTGAGTTCGTTTCTCTTGTCCTTAAGTTCCTGAACTTCCTTGTTGAACTGGTCCCGGAGCTCTTTGTGCTTTTGAGCCTCTTCAACACATTCACGGGTCTGGTTATTTAGAGTATTTCGTTCACGGGCGAACTGGCTTGCCTGTGCATTATACTCATTCCGTTTTATTTTGTGATCCTCAGATCCCGAGACAGTTACTTTTCTTTTATCAATCAGTTCATTCAACATCGTTAACCAATCCTCGCATTAAAAAGGCACGTCTGGTATCCCCTACCGGTGCGAGAGATGGGACATACGCAAAAGCAATACGAAGTATGTACAAAAGGACGTGTGAAAACGGCAGAATCAGAGATAAGTATCGCTTCAGGTTTCTTAATCCGGAAACCTGCCACCCTGAAAGGGCAGTATAACATTCATCTGTTCGACTACAGTGCTTGTTCGTTACACGATCCACGTATGTTCGACTCCCAATACCAAAAGGCTCATGAACAAGAGTCCTTCGTTCATTAAATCGCGAAGGGATCCTGTGACCTTCTACTATTAAAAAGATAACATCGCTTTTAATAATTTCGTAAGAAGAAGAAGGGAAAAATGATATTGAAAGGTACTATGGCAGTTGTAATTAGGTCTTTGTGGTTTACATCCACATAATGTCAGGTCCACTTGCATAATCAATTGCAGTGGCTACTGACCGGGGTTTGATTCGCGCAATATCCGGGGTTTTGGGGTATCTGATCTGTTCTTCAATGCGGTCGAGTTTTTCCCGGTATGGCTGTTTTGGTTTGGCAACGGTATCGCCGTTTTTTACTCCGGTCATAATTGCAAGAACTCTGACTTTTCCCTCCATATCTGAGCGTATACGGGCTCCCCAGATGACATCTGCGTGAGGATCCAATTCATAGGTAAGAGAGGAAGCTATCTCTTCAGATTCTATGAGTGTCAGATCACTTCCGCCGGTGATGTGGATCAATGCCCCGGTAGCTCCACGGTAGTCAATGTCAAGCATTGGATTAGAAAGACATTCACGAACAACACTTTCGGCTTTGTTCTGCTGCTTTGATTCTCCAACAAGCATAGTGGCAACTCCACCTTTGCTCATTATTGCCCTGACATCAGCGTAATCAATATTAATCAGTGAAGGCTCTGTAATGGTTTCAGTAATTCCTTTTACGGTTTCTCCGATGAGCTGATCCATCACTGAGAATGACTGGGCCAGCGGGAGATTTGGAACAAAACTTTTGAGTCGGTTATTATCCAGCAGAATAACTGAATCACAGGCTTTTGACATTGCTTCAAGGCCGTCTTCAGCTCTGATTAGCCTGGCTTTTTCAACATCAAAGGGGTATGATACCATACCTACAACAATTGCTCCCTGCTCCTTGGCAATCTGGGCAACTGCAGGGGCTGAACCGGTACCTGTGCCTCCTCCCATGCCTGCAGTGATAAAGCAGAGATCAACAGATTCTAGAAGATTTTCAAGGGTCGGGCGTGCCATTTCTGCTGCTTTTCTGCCAATCTCCGGATAACCCCCTGCACCAAGTCCCTTTGTAAGGCTTTTTCCAATAAGGATTCTCTTATCTGCCTGTATCATGTCCAAGTGCTGTTTATCTGTATTGATGGCAATTGTTTCAGCGCCGGAGACACCCATATGATGAAGCCGGTTAATCGTATTATTTCCTGCCCCACCACAACCAATGATGACAATACGTGGTTGACCATCCATATCATCATCATAACACTGTGAATTGTTCTTGAGTTCTTTCTCTCTTTCCGCATTGATGACTGCGGCATTGATGATACTCTGCATACTTTAATCCCCCTCACGTCTAAAATGACAGTTGATCACTGTCAGCGAGCACTCTGGTTGCCCGCTTTTCGATGAGCATACGTACAGCATCCCTGATAGCCTCGGAGACGGTGGGAAATTCACCCGCCTCAACCATCTTCTCCAGCATTGTTATCTGCTGTTCAGGCAACCGGATGGTGATCCGCTTCATAACTGGGCCTCATGATCTGACATTTGTCGGTCATCTGTCTGTCATCCGTCTGACACATAGGTGACAAGAGTCAGACACAACGAGATACACAGAATACACCTCTTAGATAAATAAAGTTTTCGATATTTAATCAAACCAAATAGATATCTGTAAACAATCTGACGAATATGAATAGGAAAGAGATTATTGATGAATTATTATTCTGAACTCCGTGCTGTTCATGGAGGAAGAGCCAGATATATTGCAAAAAACAGGAGTGAAATAATTGATTTCAGCGCTAGTATTAATCCATTTCCCCCGAAAATTGACCTCTCTGTTCCGGTAGACGCATTATACCGGTACCCGGATGATGAATATTTAGTGTTAAAACAGATCATCGCCCGACATCATCAATGTTCACCGGAAAATGTTACGCTCGGAAATGGTTCAGTTGAAGTTATCCGCACCCTTTGTCACACCGTCCTTGGATGCGGGAAAAAATACTATGTGCCTCCTCATACTTTTGCAGAATATGAAGTATCAGCCCGTCTTGCTGGTGCTGAACCATCTGAAGAAGATGAGGCAGATGTGATTTTTATCTGCAATCCGGATAATCCATCCGGGGTATTATTAAGTCGCGATGATCTTTTCCAGAAGATAAATGATCTCAGAAAAGAAGGTAGAATTGTATGTATTGATGAAGCCTTTATTGATCTTTCCGATCCAAAACAGAGTATTATCGGAGAGCATTCTCCCGGAATTTTTGTTCTTCGTTCTCTAACGAAAAGTTTTGCAATTCCTGGTATAAGATTTGGGTATGGGATAGGAGATCCTGCCTTGATTGCATCCATGGAAGTAATGCGCCCCCCCTGGACCATTAATGCTCTTGCTGAATCTGTCGTTTTATCAGCATTCAGTCATTATCATGAACTGGAGTATTCAAGACAACGCATTCTTGTAGAGAAAAACCGGTTAATTTCTGTTGTCCAAAATCATGGTTGGGTTTGTTTCCCGGGTAGTGCAAATTATCTGTTAATTGATACAAAAACAGATGCGCGTATCATTACTGATCTCTTTTTGAAGCATGGTATTCTGGTTCGTGACTGTACTTCATTTGAACTTCCGACAAGTATTCGAATAGCCGTCCGGACTCCTGAAGAAAATGACCGTTTAATCAGGGCATTAGAGTCGTTTCATTCATGTATGCATTGATATTAGCCGGAGGAAAAGCATCCCGTCTTGGGATGGGAGAAAAGGCTCTTGTCAGATTTTTAAACCGCCCATTACTATCTTATGTTATTGAATCAGTGACTTCAGCCGGATTAGAACCATTTGTGATAGTCACATCACAGACTCCTTATACTTCGAACTATTGCAGAATCCAAGGAATTCCCCTGATATTAACCGATGGTGCTGGGTATGTGGAAGATATCTGGCAGGCAGTTTTAGATCTCTCAATTACTGGGCCCTTTCTTACAATTTGTGCAGATTTGCCCGGAATTACTCCCGAACAAATCAATTCGGTTCTTGACCTTTACAAGGAATCTGGTTATCCTGCATGTTCTGTTTGGACACCATATGCTGTTGATTTACCAACAGAAACGATATTCCGGATAAAAGATACGAATCATGATATCCCTGGAAAACCTGTGGGTCTGAATATACTCAGAGCAGACCTCATTGAAGAAGTGCAGGATGAACTAAAAATCCTGATTGAGGACCCCTTTCTTTCTTTAAATATTAATACCCGTGAAGAATTAGTTTTAGCGGAAAAAATATTCTCATCAGGTTGTAAAAGACTCAATCAACAACCAATCATCTTATAGCCCTAAGACTAACGTTTCTGTTATGAATGATTCCCGGGAAATAGAGCTTGATGGGCACATTATAGACTCAGGGATCATGGAACATGTCCTTGATTCCATCCTTGATATGGGTGGAGATTTCGAGATTCTTGAATTTTCTGTAGGTAAAAGAAAAACAGATACCAGTTATGCACGTATTCGCATCACCGGAACTGGTGCAGATAACCTGGATTCAATTATCAGCACACTTCACAGGCATGGGGCGAGATTAGTTGATTCAGATGATGTGAAACTCGTTCCTGCTGAAGGAAATCGTATTGTTCCTAAAGGATTCTATTCGACCACAAATTATCCGACTGAGATAAGGATTAACAACGAATGGATACCGGTAGAACAGATCGAAATGGATTGTCTAATCGTAGTTTCACCAGATAAACAAAGTGCCAGGGCTACCCCAATGTCTAAATTGGATAAAGGATCCCTCGTGGTGATTGGTGAACATGGTGTCAAAATTCATCCTCCCGAACGTTCCCGGTCCCATGAAGAATTTGAATTCATGGGAGGTTCTGTTTCATCTGAACGACCAACCGTAACAACGATTCGCAAGATTGCCCGTGAGATACTTGATACTCATAAAAAAGGTCTGAAAGTTGCACTGGTTGGAGGTCCGGCAATTATACACACCGGAGCTGATGCCGCAGCTGCATCCATGTTTCATGAAGGCTATATTGATATTCTATTCGCAGGCAACGCTCTGGCAACCCATGATGTAGAATTTAATTTATATGGGACCTCTCTTGGAATGGATATCAGAACCGGGGAACTAGTTTCGGCCGGTCATAAAAATCATCTGTATGCTATCAGTGAAATAATGAGAGCTGGTTCCATTAAAAGAGCTGTAGAGATTGGTGTTCTGAATTCCGGTATCATGTATGAATGTGTCAAACGTAATGTTCCTTATGTTCTTGCAGGATCAATCAGGGATGACGGACCTCTTCCTGATGTTATCACTGACAGCATGATTGCACAGGATGAAATGCGCCGATATGTTCCGGAGATTGGAATGGTCCTGATGATTGCGACGATGTTACATTCAATAGCAGTTGGGAACTGTCTGCCGTCTTATGTGATGACAGTCTGTGTTGATATTAATCCGTCAACTTTAACTAAATTAATGGATAGAGGCACTTCCCAGGCAATTGGTGTAGTGAGTGATGCCGGAGCTTTCTTTCCCATGTTACTTGAACAACTCCACGACCTGCAAAAAAAATAAAAAAACTTACCTGGTTAGGGGCATAGTCCAGGATTTTTCTTCACTCATTATATATTCCCATTCTTTTTTACAGGAACAGTCCATCTCCATAACTGATTGCATCAGATCCCGGTCAGCACTCAAATTATAATCTCTAATTGCATCCAGAATTACTGAGTCACATCTGCCGCAGTTGTGCGGGCCTCTGGTTTGCCCTCCTCCAATCGGGTCACAGGTAACATGTGCATTAGAACCTGCCAGGATTGAAGCTACACTCCAAAGATATGGGGGTCTGTATGCCTGTTGTTTCCACATGGATTCGACATGAGTATTTCTCTGGACTGTGCAGGGGTTCATTGATATAAGGTCACTTATTGGAATAATTTCTTTTATTGATTTCATCATGTCTGAATGAGCTTCTGATTCGGTAAGGTATGGCGGTTTATGCAAAAGATATGTTTTTACCTTTGCTCCACAGGCATGGATAACTTCAGTCATTTTCTGGAAATCGCTATATAAAAGCCCCTTGTCAATACATTTCTCTCTGATAATGTCTGATGTGGTTTCAAGACCTATTGCAATAAAAAGATCTGCTGAATCATTCTCTTCTTTAAGGGTTTCAACCATCATTTTCAGTTTGTCTTTATTAATGTAATCACATCGCGATTCAACAATCAGGGTTTTTCCTTTTACCAGATTGATGACTTTGTCCTGTATTTCTGATGGAACTTCTGCAGGATCAAGAAAACTACCCGATGTGTATAATTTTATTACCTGAGGTTTTACCTTGTTGATTTCTTCTTCAAGTTTATTTAACTGGGCTGACATGAGTCTGATTAATTCTCCAGTTTCTATTCCTACAAAGCGTTCGTGTCTGTATTGACACATTTTACACCTGTTCCAGGAACAGCCTCCCGAACGGATAATTGCTGTCACACTGGTAAGAATATTATCTGCGATACGATCCTGGCCATTCCAAATTGCCAGTGGGTCTTCGGGTTTTTTAATAGGTTTCATGATGGTTGTTCCTGGAATCTTCTCATTAGTAGATGGATATTCATTGCACATACCAACAATTAATTAGGTTGTTGAGTTCCACAATATTCACCATCCTTTTCAGAGGTTATTACTCATGAATTACCGATTTGTTCTAACATTAATAATACTGGTTCTATTTGTTATATTTTCCAGTCCGGTAAGCGCATATTATCTTACCATCGATGCGCCAGCACAGGTAAAGGTAGGTGAACCTATTAATGTCTCTGGATCTACGAACACCCCTCCACCTGATAGAGTTGACATCGTTTTTTCGAAATCTATTAATGTTCCGGTAGAAATTGAGAGGCAATCAATAGAGATAACTGAAAAAGGTGATAATTCTTTTAATGTTACATTTCAAACAACAGGACTTGAAAAGGGCAATTATAAGGTTGAGGGTCTTTCTGAATCCAAACGCGATTTTTCGGCAGGTTCACGTTCACTCAGGGTAATAAAACTGGTAGACAGATCTGACCTGATTACATTTACTTCTCCTACCTGGCAGGAATTTGAGAAAGAACTGGATATCGAAGCAAAAATTTCCGGCTATAAAGAAAATGCCATTCAAATGGAAGTTAAGAAGGATGAAGTGACTCTTTTTGGTCCGGAGTCGATTCCGGTATCCCATGGGGCAGTTGACTATGAATTGCCCATAGAAGAACCAGGTTCATATTCAATTTCTTTTTCTGATTATGATGGTTTTATCGGAACGTATACAATAGTTTCAGAAGAGAAAGATAACTATCGTCAACTTGATACTGAGCAAGTTCAAACCCCGGAAAAAACCGCTGAAATTACTACCGAACCAACAAAAATCAACACTGATGAAGGTAATGAAAAAAAAGAAATATCAAAGGAAAAATCCGGAAAAATTACCGGTATTTCCGCAAGCACTGAAGTTTCCCGAGATTCTCCTGCATATTTCCTTATTTTAACGAATTCAACTCCGATTTCTATACAGAGTTCTGATAATGAAGATTATGTATTAGAATATAAAACGACAGAAGATGGGGCTGTTGTTAAAGTAAACGACGAAATGGGAAAAGTTCCTGAAACCATTACAATTTCGGATTCAGTATCAGAAATATATCTTAAAGTCTATCCGTACAGTTACAAATCATCTGAAAAAGTCACAATAAGCACAGATTCCGGTAGTTCTATTGAATTATCTGATAAAGCAGCTAAGGCGTTTGGTGTTCCTCCACGATATGGAAATTCTGATGATGGGGCAGGTAAGGAAACTCCTCTTCCATTCTGGCTGGTTCTGATGAGTATTGGTCTTTCTCTAATAATCAGTAAAAAAAGAAAATAATTAACAGACACGAGGAACGGGATCACCGATAGGAGTCTCAATAAAGCGTTCTCCTCCTGCAGTGGTTTCCATAATGACTCCCTTTCCTTTCGTAACCGTTCCGATTATTGCAGCATCACGACCATATCGGTGTGACCGAAGTGCCTTTAAAACGGCTTCAGTGTCTTCTGCAGGGACACCCATTACAACTTTCCCTTCATTTGCAACTTCCAAAGGATCGATACCCAGTAACTGAGATGCTGCTCGGACAGATGATCTGATCGGAACCTCTTCTTCATGGATCCTGACCATCACCCCGGATTTTTTTGCCATTTCATTTATGGCACTTGCAAATCCTCCTCTGGTAGGATCTTTCATTGCATTGATTTTTCCAATTTTTAAAACGGATTGCACCATACCGGAGAGAGGTGCCACATCGGATATAATCTGATCCGCGAAATCAAATTCTTCTCTGCTGGCAAGTACTGCAAATCCGTGATCTCCAAGCGTTCCGGAAACAATAATATTATCGCCTGGCATTAGTCCATTATCACGAATGATGGTGTCTGCTACCCCAATTCCTGCCGTATTAATGGCAATTTTATCCAGAGCACCCTTTTCAAGAACTTTTGTATCTCCTGTGACAAGGGAAACATTTTCTTCACTTAATGCTTTATCCATAGAATCAATAATTCTGGATAGATCATCAAATTCAAATCCTTCTTCAAGGATAAGTCCACAGGATAAGGCAATGGGTTTACCGCCCATCATAGCAACATCATTGATGGTACCACAAACAGATATTCTCCCAATATCCCCGCCAGGAAAAAACAATGGCCGGACAACATGTGAATCTGTGGTAAATACTAATTGTTTATTTCCTATAGGGATAACTGCACCATCATCCAGGGATTCAAGGCCTATACCTCCGGCATTGGTATTAGAAATTTTTAAGAAAAGGTCTATGACTTCTCCCATCACTTCTCCTCCAGCACCATGCATTAATGATATTTTCATTTACTCAGCCTCAACTTCGATTTTCGTAACAACTACTTCTCTTCCTTTTTCTAATACCGGTAACTGACCACATTTTGGGCAGACAAATATTTCATTTCCTTCATATCCACAGGAACAACGGGTTAATGGAGGAACAATAGTACAAACAAGTTTAGTATTTTTAAACAAAGGTTCATCTTCAACGATTGTATTAAATAAAAATTCTACTTGTTCTGGGTTTATGATTGCTAACTCACCAAAATCCACATATATACTGCTGATGTACTGTGCATTGTTTTCAAGTGCTGCTTTCCGGGATGTAACAACAATGTCATATGCTATACTATATTCATGCATTAGAAAAGGACTCCTTTGAGCAGTAATGCAGGATCCAAGGTACACTCACAACAAATTAAATGGTTTGATATTGTCTGAATGGATTTTTTTAATATTATTAAAAATCTGATTGATTTTTAATATTTGAAAAAACCTTATTTTAACAAGTGATTTAGGATAAATACTCTTATTTGTTTTTAATATTCTTTTTATTATCGGGTTTTTTATCTCTCCTGATAATAAAATATGAAATCACGGGGATTACCACAAGCAGAAGTACAATCGCTCCCACAATATACCAGATATTAATGTCAAGATATTCATTTAGCGCATATACTGAATAACCAATTAAAAAACTGGACATAATTGAACCGATTGTGATCGATCCAAGAATTTCCAAGGGTTTCATACCCAGCATTTTTCCGATTATCGATCCTGAAACCGATCCGGTTCCTTGAAGTGGAAAAAAAACGAATAAAATGAGTCCGACGAAGTAGAGACGTTCAACCCACTGGTGTTCTGAGAGGTATTGTTCACCTTTCCTGATGAGATGCTGAATTATTGAGCCAAGATAAGTAATTCTGCAGATCAACTCAAAATTCCATATCATAAAAAGACAACAAGCGATGTCTATCAGTACAATTGATGTACATACTATCTGAAATGGAAATCCCAAAGCAATTGCTGTAGGAATAATACTCTCTTTTCCTGCTGGAGGAATGAAATATAATAAAAGCAGACCACCCAGTTCAAGTGCAGAAGAATATTCATAAAAATAAAATATTGCTCCGGTCAGGCACCCTGCAAGTAAAAAAGGAATAAGGATTCGAAGAATCCTGCTTATAACCGGAGAAAACCATATAAGTCCTCCGGAAATATAGCAGCCAAGTGGTTTAATATCTCTCAAAACAGGACACCAGATTAAATTTATATAAAATTATTCGGGGGCATTCAAAGATATATCACACCAGCATTATCAACATGGGTACTAACCGCGATTTTCAGATCCAACGGGTCTAATATTTTTGATAATGCTTCTTTTGAGAGATCTGTAATCACTGCAATTGAAGGCCCGACAGAACTCATCCCGACAAATTCAAGACCTGCTTTTCGTAGCTGGTGCATATATTGATAAAGTTCAAATGAATGGTGTTCAATTTCTGCTCTTTTAGATCCCCGAAATTCAATCTCCCACATAACATCTCCCATTTTTTTTATGTCATTATTATTTAATGCGGGGATAAAATCCATCAGAATAATATATGCCTTAAGCTCTCTGTCACGGTAATCAAGAGAGCGTGCTTTGTTCATGAGAAGTGAAAATTCTTCTTCTCCTGCTGATGAAATCGAGGAAGGAGGGATGACAATGTGGACATTTTTTCCCTGAGCGAATGAATGTTGATGAACAACAGTCAGGTTATCTCCCAGAATTGCCATACCTCCTCGTGTGCTTACTGCAGGCCCGACACCGGTTTCAAATCCATATGCTATCAGTCCACCTTCAGTCTCTTCAACATAATTGTTTCCGATTAGTATCCGGAGTTGATCCTGAGTTAGTGGATTCCCAATAGCACGGTTTGCTGCATTTGCAAGAGCAGTAAGGATAGTACAGGTAGATCCAAGACCAACATGTTTATAATCATGATCTGTTGCTTTTACTTCAAAACCCTCTGAATATCCGACGGTTTTACAAAATACTTCCAGGAAATGTCTGATAATAGCCGGTCTTGAATAATGGATAATATGTTCCCCTGAAATGCAGGAAAGTTCAACCTCTGCATAAACTTCAATCGCAAAACCAATACCTCCTCCACCTGCATGTCCTGGTGCAAAACGGTTCATATCAAGTACAGTGAGATGAATTCTACCCGGAACTCGTGTTTTGATTGGCTCTGCAGAGGGATTTAAAAAATATTTTTTTTCATATCCGCAGGTATTGATGTTTTCACCTGGATGAAAAGAGGTAAAGTCATATTCAACCAGATCAAGATCTCCCCCCCGGATTTTTAAAATTGTCATCAGTTTATCTTCCTGTCAAAAAAGATATTTTTCCCGGTTATTGATAACGGGATGCCATACGCACAGGTACAATCACTTAACATTTGTAGTGAAAGCGCAGCAACACCTGCAGTGAATAGAATTCTATTATCAGCATTGTGTATTTGTGCCGTTTTTGCAGCTGATCCAACTGCAATTCCCAAATCTGCCATCCGGATAACACAATTAGGGCCATAAAAAAGAGATTTCACTGGATTTTGTTTACATTTGTCCCGCATTTCTTTACATGTCTGAAAACCACAGCCTCCACAGTTCAGGCCAAGATCTTCTGTTCCCCGACATCCAATGAGAACGCATAAACCGCTATTACGGACATTTTTTGCATCACGAGGAAAAGGAGGAAGTCCGGTTTTTTCTCCTAAAGTAATCATTTCATCAGCAAGGCGGTTTAAGTCATCTCCTGATATTATTCTCGTTACGATTGTGTCAACACCTTTACCTTTAGGTGCCGTCCGTGCAGAAACTGCCATGAGTGATGCTATCATCATCAGGCCATCCTGTTCAGGATCCATAACCAAAATATCCGGGCGAGTATATATCTCCATTGATCAGCGGGCTTTTGTATGGTGATTAATATACGCAAGAATTGAACTATATGCCATCTCAGAGCCCCTGTATGCTTCCTGTCTTGCCGGGTCTGGTTCAGCCATCGAACGTGTTTTCATCTCTTCGTATTCTTTCAGGACAAAATTCATATAAATGAACAAATCTGCACTATCGTATCCAAAACGTTCAAGTGCAAGGCCGCATGCTCTATCCCATCCCTGTTTGGCATAGGTGGAAAGCGTATATTTTGTGGGGCTGTGTTTCATTTCAATCAGCATTTCGAGCATCTCATCTCTGCTGACTGCTCCTTTGTGCTCTTGAAACTGAGATGTTACTTTTTTGAAGAATTCATTCCATTCCTCTATCCACCTCTCCTGAATTTTTGCCGGATAATCTTCCCCATCTTTAGGAATTCTTTTGATGGACATTTTTGAGATTTCGTTATCGAACCCCTCAACAACCTGGGGAAAAGAGAAATTAATAGTAATTTTATAGTCTTTATCTGTCTGGAATGTATAAATAACCGAATAAGGAACTATTACAAAATCTCCTGATTTAATTTTTATAATAAGCCGGTTATTTGTTGCATATAACATGCAGTTTTCATAATAGAAATCATCGAACCAGAGATTCAGTCTTTCACGTGTTTTGACTATTTCAAATTGATCAAGCCCTTCTTTTGATCGGACCACACCTTCAATAAGAAAGAGGTCTTCTTCTTCCTCCTGCATTTGATGTTTTTTTCGGGCAATTTCTGATTGATATTGATTTATCTGAATATTGATGAATTTTTTCCAGTATTTCGGCCATTTGGAATCATCAAGCAGAGTCAGACCTCCACCTTCTTTTCTCTTTAGGCCATGCATAAAAATGCGGACGTATTCTTCTTTCCCATTAAAAAATCGCATAGGAGTATTACATCGTATGCAGAGGTAGCGTTCATTCTCTACGTAAATTTCATGGATGTGTTCATAAGAGAGTTTAATATATTGTTGTTTTTGATTTTTTATGATAAGTCGGAAGTTTGTAATATAAAATTTGGTAATAAACCGGGTCTTAGGAGTAAAAAATACTGCAGCAACTCCTTTTTTGAGCAATTTTTCCCCTTCCTGACAGTTGCTGCTCATTGCGATGATCCTATTGTGTTTTTCTCCCAGAAGTATATGCATCATCTGATATATTTTGGGAATCTAAAAAACCGTGATAACAGATGTTTACCGGAATTGATATTGGGGGGACAAATACTGATATTGCTATCATCGATTCTCTTATTCAGACATATAAAGTTCCTAATTCTAAAGGTGTAAGTGCTGCTCTAAAGAATATTTCATCAAATGGGCGCCTTGCCGTTAGTTCTTCTCAGCCGCTCAATGAAATACTCACGGGTCCCCCTGCAATGATAAAGAGTATTACCATACCGGGTCCGGGTCTCGTGTATCCTGGTGCAATTCAGGGTGCTGTATCACATAGAGGTGATGTGGTTGAACCTGTTAATCCTGAAGAAATTAAAACCCTTATGAAAAGTTCACATGCTCAAGCAGTTGCAATCTCCGGAAAATTTTCAGTAAGAAATGATTCTCTTGAACAACAGGTATTTTCTATTGTTTCTGATTATATCTCTCCAGATAAGATTGCTGTAAGTGCGCCGATTGGAGCGTTAAATTTTCCTGCCCGAATAAAGACAACAATTCTGAATGCGAGAATAAAAAATAAAGTTGCTGGATTAATTAAAGAAATAAAGCAAACAAGAAAGGATTTTTTCTTTGTAACTTCAACCGGAGGTCTTACTTCTCCGGAGCGTGCCATCCAGAATCCTTCATTACTTTATCATTCAAGTCCGGCAACTGTTGCGAACGGGGCATATTATCTGACCCGGAATAAAAACTGTCTTGTTATTGATATTGGTGGGACTACTACCGAGTTAGTGCCTCTTGTAAACGGAAAACCTCTTTTTAATACTGTAATTGTTGAAAATTCTAAAACCCTGATTAACGCAGTTGAGGCACGGAGTATACCGTATGGTGGTGATTCCTGTATAAGAGAGAACCTGTGTTCATTCAGGGTCGGTAATTCACGCTCATTTGGGGGAGGTGAGCCCACGCTGACTGATGCACTGAATGTATGTGGAGCACGGATTGGAGACGAGAGTAGATCTCATGTGATAGATCCTGACCTTGCCCATGAAATTGTTCAATATTATCTGGAAATGGTTTCATCAGCAGTAAGGGAATACCGGCCTTCTGCGATTATTGGAACCGGATATCTAGCTCATTATCTTCTCTCGGATATATCCGAACGCGCACAGGTCCTCGGAATTGTTCCAGAGCATGCTGGTTCGGCAAATGCAGTTGGTGCTGCAGTATCACGGTTATGTCTTGAAGTTCATATTCACGTGGATACTGAAAAAAAACGCATGACGGTGAATGGAAAAGAAAGTCCCTATGTTCATATCATGGATAATGAGGATTTATTGGCATATGCAAAAGAATTGGTGCAGAATCTGGCTATTTCAGAAGGGGCACCGGAAGAGGATGTTAAAGATGTTACAGTCTTTCATTTTTCCTCGTATGATGTAATTCGTGGATGGAAAGTGACTGCAAAAATTACTGATATAATTTTAGGAATAACTCCCGGAATTACTGTGGAGGCATTATGATCTGCGGTATTGTTTATGATAATGCCTATCTTATGCATGAACAAAGTCACACTCATCCGGAACGAAGAGAGCGTCTGTCATATACTTTGGATCAATTAGAAGAAGAAGGAATTTTTGATCTTCCTGAGATTAAACTCATTTCTCCGGTACCTGCAAAAAGGGATGATGTTCTGTTAGTTCATTCCGCAGAATATCTGCGATTTTTAGAAGAAACTTCTGTTCATGGTGGAATAATTGATGCTGATACGATTATTCCGAAAGATCTCATTCATGATGCATTACTCGCTGCAGGAGGAGCAATACAAGCAGCTGATGCAGTATTAAATCAGGAAGTCAAAAATGCATTTGTTCTCGCAAGACCCCCCGGTCATCATGCGGGAAAAGCCAGTGGGGCAGGCTTTTGTTATCTAAATAATGTTGCCATTATGGTTCGGCATCTGCAAAGACGCGGCATGAGAAGGATCATGATCCTTGATTGGGATGCTCATCATGGGAATGGTACTGAGGAAATATTCTATGATGATCCGACTGTTCTTTTTTGTTCAGTTCATCAGTACCCCTTTTACCCGGGTTCAGGAAGGATTGACGATATTGGTGTTGGTGACGGAAAAGGATACAATATTAACCTTCCGATTCCTGCCGGAAGTTCAGATAAAGTTTACCGATATCTTCTTGAAGAGATAATTATTCCCCTGGCTGAAGAGTATATGCCTGATGTCATTGCAGTTTCAGCGGGTCAGGACAATCATTTTTCTGATCCGCTCACAGGTCTTGCATTAACCGCGCAAGGATATGCCCGACTTATGCAGGAGATGTGTATTGTTGCTGATTCAATTTGTTATGGAAGACTGATCGCAGTACTAGAAGGTGGTTATAGTGTAGAGGGGGGTCTTCCCTATACTAATCTAGGTCTAATTGCAGCAATGGCCGGACTTGATATCTCCGGTATTCGTGAGCCTGCTATTTATCAGGAATTATTACAAAAGTCAGTATCAGAGGAAGCTTTTCCTAAAGTTTTAAAAATGGTTTCTAATTTAAAAAAGAAATTATCTAATCATTGGTACTTTATTCATCGTTCATATTAAAAGAAAAATAACTGTACTATTTATACCGAATAACGTATGAGAGACATATTATGACCATAAATCCGGATCATGTGGATGGAATTGATAAGGGTAAGATAATGCTCTATGCCCTTTCAACCTGTATTCATTGTAAGCAGACACGAAATTTACTTGATGAATTGCATGTTGCGTATGATTACCTGTATGTTGACAAGTTAAACAAAGAGGATATGAATTCAGTTCTCATGGATATCGAAAAATTCAATCCGCGAGGTTCTTTTCCGACATTGGTAATTAATAATAGTAAAGTCATCGTAGGAAGCAGGCTTGATGAGATAAAGGAAGCATTGGGATGATATCTACCGTCGTTTCTCCGGAGAAAGTTGAACGCCGATTAAAAATTCTGGATAGTGAGGCAAAACAATCGGGATATTTTTTAAACCCGGATATGGATTTTACTCGTGGTCTTGTTGAAGGGCTCATACTGAATGCTGAGCGATATGGATATGAGTCATGTCCCTGCAGGCTGTCTTTTGGTGAGAAAGAGAAGGATCTGGATATTATTTGTCCATGCGATTATCGTGATGATGATTTATCTGAATATGGTGCATGTTTTTGCGGGCTTTATCTTTCTGAATCACTCATAAATAAAAATTCACCTGCCCCGGTTGTACCGGAACGAAGACCTTCTTTACATGATAGAAACCTGCAACCAGTAAACGCCACAATTCCAGGTCAGTTGCCATATCCTGTTTTCCGATGTAAGGTATGTGGTTATCTCTGCGCCAGAACCAGTCCTCCGGAAAAATGTCCGATATGTAAAGCAGACAAGGATAGATTTGAGATCTTCATCTGATCGAAAACCAATATCATCTTATTCTTATCTGGAGAAATTAAGTTTCGTGACTTTGGTAACACTTGAAATTGTTGGTTATAAAAATTCAGAATGCTCCCCCTTTCCATGTGATGAAAACCGGACATGCGGTCTTACTTCCTGTGCCCCTTCAGCAAGCCTTGAGAGAGCATTTGATGCTCTGAAAGATGAATTAAAAAAGGAATTTGGTGACAGCATCAGTATGAAGCTTACATTTCTGGACGACTATATTCCTGATTATATCAAAGATATTTATGAACGTGATCATCCGGCTATTCCCATGGTTCTTGTTCAGGGTGCGATTATTCCGGTAGGGAGGATCTCCCTGGAACCAATTCGTGAGGCAATTTTACGTGAAATGGCTGCCTAATGAATCGAAAATTATCTTGCATTAATGTATAATATTTTCAAATAAAGAAATACCGGTTAGAAGATGACCTTTGAAACATCTACAGGTGAACTCTCTGATTCTGCTCCGGTTGTAGTTTTTGAGAGAAATCCAGACGATATCTGGAAGATAAGGAATATTTCACGGAATCACATACTTCATGGGATCCTCATAAATTATTCAGGTCATGAAACTGATTACCTCTCTGATGTTTTTCCGGATGATCAAAACCTCGTGAGCAGGAAACTGGGTGCAGCGATTCTTCAGTATAAGGATAGTGTGCAACTTAGATACCGATTGAAGACATCTTCCTCATTTAGATGGATAGAAGAGCATTGTTCCTTATCATACTCTGAAACCGGGGCACTTTTAAAAGCTACAAGTTATCTGTGGATGAGTGTTCTTCCAGTTGAATGGGCACTTTTATCAAAAGGTTCAGAAACCTGGAATACTTTGAATTCTAAAGTAAGGCACGATATTCTGAATCAGCTTACTGCAATTCTTGGTTACCTGGAATTATCCGGAGATTTAATTTCAGATCCGATGTTAATTGAATTTACAAAAAAAGAGCAGAACGCTGCTGAAAAAATCAGGGACAGATTAATATTTACTCGTGAATATCAAAAAATCGGTCTGTATGAATTTTCATGGGTGCCAATAGATGATGCAATCCATGAATCTTTAAATGAAATTGTCCTAAATCCTATAAATCTCTCAATAAATTGTAATAATGCTGCACTATTTGTTGATAAAAATTTTTATCTCGCTTTGGGAAAAATTTTTATGAATATTCCTGAACATGCCAAAGGAGCAACTATTGTCACAGTATCATTCAGTGCTTTAGAATCCGGGGGAATTCTTGTAATTGAGGATAATGGTTGTGGTATCCCGGAACAACAGAAGAATCGGATTTTTGACTTAGGGTTTGGTTCAGGGAGCGGTTACGGTCTTTTTCTCGCGGAAAAACTGTTGTCGGTTTTTGGTATTACCATCTGTGAAAAAGGACTTCCGGGTCAGGGAGCAAGGTTTGAATTATCCATTCCTTCTTCTATTCTTAACATTCGTGCGTTGGATTAATGAATTATTTTGTCATAAGGTTTTTATATTGAATGGTTTAATTAAGAAATGTTCCCTGAAAAGTGAGGTATTTTCGAGAAAGATACGTACCGGATATTAGCGTGTTTCTGATTTTTCTATTCTCATATTCCAGAAACCCTGAAGAACCAGTCCCATGAATATTTTTTCAGTAAAAAAAATTTTTGATGATAATTGGGATATTTCATGAGGTTTTTTCGATAAATTCGAGTAATCAAAAAAATGAAGATTTATAGATGGTGTGATGAGGCAGAGTAATCTCGCGCTGTGAGTCAGATAATGAATAGTATTAAAAATATATTCCGGGGGAACCAAAAGGTACTCCTGCAAAGAATAACATAATTCATCTTGTTTTTTTCCGTATTTATCATAATTTTCCTTTATGCTGATAGAGTTACCAAATATGCTTATCATCAGATATTCCGGTAATCTCTTATTTAATTCTCACCGAATCAGTACAGTATTCTGTACCAGTGCTTGGTATATATTCATGATTAAGTTCTACAGAGGTCTTTAATGAGTAGAAATATTGCAATTGAGATGTTGAACCAGATTCCGGTTCACGATCAACAGATAGAATTGGTGGAACGTAAGTGCCTTGGCCATCCTGATAGCATTGCTGATGGTATTGCAGAATCAGTCAGTCGTGCGTTATGTAATACCTATATCGATCAGTTTGGTGGTGTTCTTCATCATAACACTGATCAGGGTGAGATTGTCGCTGGTGAGTCTTTGCCTCAATTTGGAGGAGGAAAAATTATTAAACCAATTTTTATCCTTCTTGACGGTCGGGCAACAAAAGATTTTAACGGTGAAAAGATATCTGCTGAAACAGTAGCACTGAAAGCTGCTAAAGATTATTTGAAAACCATCCTGCCTGAACTTGACATTGAAAAAGAATTGATAATGGATTGCAGACTTGGCACTGGATCAACTGATCTTCGCGATGTTTTTAAACCTGAAACCGGAAAGATTCCCCGGGCAAACGATACCTCTTTTGGTGTGTCTTATGCACCGTTCTCAGATATTGAACGGTGCATTAGGGAAATTTCATCCTATATTGATAATACCCTCCGACCAAAATATCCGGTTTATGGTCAGGATATTAAAATCATGGGACTTCGTCAGGGAAATTCTATCAATCTCACCATATGTTGTGCAATGGTTGACCGGTATGTATCATCTTTGTCAGATTACATTGACTATCGTGAAAAACTTGCTGAAGAAGCTCTCAAAATTGCAAAGACCTGTACTGACAAACAGGTTGTTATCAATGTTAACACTGCAGATTGTGATGTTGAATGCAGCCTGTTTTTAACAGTCACCGGAACATCTGCTGAGATGGGTGATGATGGTTCTGTTGGTCGCGGGAACAGGGCAAATGGTCTTATTACTCCTAACCGCCCGATGAGCATGGAAGCTACCAGTGGGAAGAATCCAATAAACCACATCGGAAAAATTTACAATCTTCTCTCAAATGAACTTGCACATAAATGTGTTGAGAAGGTTGACGGGATTGCAGAGATTCAGGTCAGGTTATTGTCCCAGATTGGAATGCCTATTGATGAGCCTCTCATTGCAAGCGCTCAGATAATTCCGAAACCCTCCTTTACCCTTAAAGACATTGAAAAAGATGTTTATGAGATATTTGATTCAGGTCTTGAGAATATCTCCTCAGTAACTGAGCGGGTAATCAAAGGCGAATTGAAGACATTTTAATGACATATAGCACGAATCCGATTCAGGATCGGAACCAAATTTTTTCAATCCGTATTGCTATTCCTAATAAAGGAAGAATTTCCATCCCTATCAGAGAATTAATAGAACAATCAGGGCTTGGAATTTTCGATAACGGAGAACGGACTCTTATTGCACGTACCCGTGATCCACATGTTGAAATTCTTTATGCAAGACCAATTGATATACCTGAATATGTAGCTTCAGGAGTAGCTGATCTTGGTATTACCGGCCATGATATGGTAATTGAGAGAAGTTCTCATGTTACTGAATTACTCGATCTTGGATTTGGTAACGCTTCAGTTGTACTTGCTGTTCCGGATGATTCCGCATTAAAGACTCCAAAAGACTTGGAAGGAAAAAGAGTATCCACAGAATTTCCTGCAATAACCAGAAAATATTTTAAAAAAATTGGTGTTATTCCAAAAATTATCCCGGTCGGAGGGGCATGTGAAGCGACACCTTCTCTTGGAATATCAGATGCTATTGTAGACCTTGCAAGTTCAGGAACGACTCTAAGACAAAACCATTTGCAGGTAATTGATACGGTTCTTGATACCAGTACATTTCTTATTGCAAATCCTCTTTCCTGCACGAGTAAAAAAGAAAAAATTGATGAGATTCACCTGGCCCTTGAGAGTGTAATTAATGCAAAAGGGAAATGTTATCTGATGATGAATGTGAAGCGAACTTCAGTAGATACGATAAGGACTATTATTCCAGGAATGGGTGGTCCGACGATAATGGAAGTCGCTTCATCATCGGACATTGTAGCAGTTCATGCGGTAGTAGATGAGGAGAAAGTCTATCAACTCATTAACCGGTTGAAACAAGCGGGTGCAAAAGATATTCTTGTTATGAATATTGAACGTCTTATTCGGTGAAATTATGATTGTCTTCCCAGCAGTAGATATTCTTGGTGGCCGATGTGTTCAACTTGTACAGGGGAAACGTGAAAGTGCCACTAGTTATGGAGATCCCCTCTCCTGTGCAGAATCCTGGATTAATCAGGGAGCTGAAGCTCTTCATATCGTTAATCTTGATGGAGCATTTGGAACTTCCAAATTAAATGCTGAGAAAATTACTGAAATAGTTATTAAAACTGGTGTTGATACCCAATTAGGTGGGGGTATCCGGTCCATTGAAGATGCAAAATCATGGCTTGACTGTGGGGTAGACAGGATTATTATCTCTACATATGCAGTGGAGAATCCTGATTGTCTGACAATACTCGCGGATGAATATGGGAGTGAAAGAATTATGGCTGGTGTTGATGCACGAGCCGGAAATTTAGTCACCCATGGATGGGAACATTCAGCAGGAAATTTTCTGGAATGGTCTGACCTTTTTATAAAAAAGGGAGCTGGTTCTCTTTTGTACACCAATGTCAGCGTTGAAGGTTTGTGTAAAGGAATTGATCCAAAACCTGTTCGCGATCTTCTGAGTAAAGTCAGTGTTCCTGTTATTGTGGCAGGAGGAATAACTACTGAAGAAGATATCATTACAATTAAAAATACAGATGCAGCGGGAATTGTTTTAGGGTCTGCGCTATATTCCGGAAAAATATCTCTTCAGAAAGCACTGGAGGTTGCAGTATGAGGATTGGAGAAATTGCAAGGAAGACAAAAGAAACAGATATCTTTGTAAATTTTATCCTTGATGGGGAAGGAAAATCAGTCATTGATACCGGACTTCCCTTTTTTGATCATATGATTGATTCCTTTTCAAGGCACGGAAGATTTAATCTTACCCTGAAAGCGAAAGGAGATCTTTTAGTCGGTCCTCATCATACCGTTGAAGATATTGGAATCGTTCTTGGACAGGCTTTTCTTCAGGCTCTTGGTGATGGTAAAGGCATAGAGCGATTTGCAAACATTTCTGTCCCTATGGATGAAGCAAAAGCTGAGGTAATTGTTGATGTGGGAGGGAGATCATATCTTGTGTTTGATGGTTCTTTCAGTGGACCTGTTGAGGGGATTTTAGAACCGTGGTTGGTTCGTCACTTTTTTGAAAGTTTTATTCAAAATGCAAAAATTACAGCACATATGCAGGTTAGTGGTAATTCAGATCACCACAAATGTGAAGCTCTTTTTAAGGCCTTTGGCAGGGCACTTCGATATGCAATAATAATAACAGATAATAATGCCTCAATACCAAGCACAAAAGGCATTCTCTAAAATAGTGAAAACATCAAAACCACACAAAATCTATCTGTGAGGTAAAGAATAACTGTTTTATTTTTTAAAGGTGGAGAATGCTTTAGGCATTCTCTGCTGCCATTTTAACGTCTTCTTCCTTAATTGTTTTTCTGCCTGCATGTTGTGCAAGACGATTTGCTTCCCTGGTAAGGTTTGCAATGTAATCTTCTGCCTTTGCCACAAGAGCTGCTGCTGCATCGCTTCCCACACGCTCAGCCCCATTCTTCTTTGCAATTCTTACAACTGCTGCAATAGGTAAGTCTGCCATAGTCCTCTACCTCAAAACAAAGTATATTGATATCTATTTAAATATTTCGAGATAATCCCGAGATTTTCGATTTTCAGACATGATAAGTGTATATTTTCTCTTTTCATGCATTTTGAATAAAGAGAAAAACAATTGAAAGGATTAACGTAAAGATAAGAAAAAACCCGTAATTTATTGATATTTAGAAAAAATTTCCATTCATCAGTGTACATGCAAGATTTAGCGCGTAATGGTAATCCGGGTTGACGCGCGAAGTATCTACGAAAGATTTCCCGATATTTATGACCGGTGCCCCATGAGAAAGCCCTCTACCGAGAAATAACAGGGTTCTGAATATCAGGTTGCCTGAAATTCCATCTGGTGCAATGATAAGACCTGATGTTTTTACTGCCTCTTCTATCAGAATACCATAGTGAATGGCTCCGGTAAGGCGTGCAATGAGTTCTCCATCAGTAAGTGTCTGATCAACTACTGGATGTCTGCCAATATCTGTCAATCTTCCGCCGGATAGGATTGCGACGGTATCTGAAAGCCCGAACATTTTACAAAAAATTTTTGAACGATTAATTATCGAAATTTTTTGTTCTACTGACCAACCTTCATCAACACCAACCGGAGCTAGAAAAAATTTATGCCCATCAGGGGTTTCAAGAAGAACAATTCGTTCAAGTTCCTTTACTCCTGCCTTTTCTTTCAAAAATTTCAGAGTTTTATGCGATTCCAATGTTCCTCTGATTGCAGCATGGATCTGTCCAGAGAAAAGATCGGTAATCAGGGATTCTTCAGGATTATCTGATATATTGGTATGAATTTTTAATTCCGGAGGAACACTAATCTCCGAGGATACATAACACTGAATTGTACAAGGTCCCGCATAGGTTACAATATCACGAAAAATATGTTCTGAATCTTCCTGAATACCGATGCCGATTATCTTCTGATATTTATGTGTAAGAACCAAGATGCATTACGCCCCCATCTTTTGAAAAGTCAAATACACGGGATGAAGAATTCTGATAATGGATGGTAAGTTCATTCGAATTATCAACTGTTCCAATCGGAGCTACAGTCATCCCCGTTTTTTCAAACAGTTCCTTTACCAAATCTATTTTTTCGGATTTTAAGGTCAGGATAAAACCCATTCCCGGATACATTCTGATCCAGTGATCAAAAGAAATATTATTCGCTAAAAGATCCGGCTTGGGAATTTTTTCAAGATCTACCTTTGCCCCTTTTCCTGATACTTCAAGAAGCATTCCAAGGGTACCTAATAATCCTGGGTTAGAAATATCTTTAGCTGCAGTAACCAGTTTTTTTGTCCCGATTTCCTGCATCACTGCAATCTGAGATCTCACTTCTTCTGCAGAACGAAGTGTTGCTGAATCCCAGTTCAAAACACATGATGGATGAACTCTTCCATGCAGGTCGATGGCAACCAGAATGGTATCTCCGACTTGGGCGGTATTACTGTAGATTACACCATCAATGGGTGCAATGCCAAGAATCGCAACATCAATTACACTATAAGGTGTGTCCGGGTGAAGATGTCCTCCGACAATTGGAACACCAAATTGCCGGGATGCATCATGCATACCCTGAATTACCAGATCTCTTATTGTTATATCGGATATAGAAAAGATGTCAACCATTGCCAGGGGTTTTCCCCCCATTGCTGCAATATCATGAACATTAACAAGGACAGAACAATATCCGGCCCAATAAGGATCAGCATCCATTAATTTACTCCAGATTCCATCCGCTGCTAAAAGCAATGCATCATTATGGTTCCTGATTACTGCAGCATCTTCTCCAAAGGATGCTATTACTTCTTGTGAATCAATCCGGAGGTCCCGAACCATTGCACCAATTTCACTCTTTCTTCTCACTCCATCATACATTCTGACGGCTTGTGCTATTTGTTCGGTTGAGCAGGTGTATTCGGCCATGGGCGAAAATCTCATTCTTTTTTTTGTTTCATTAGTCATAAAATGTCTTATTTTGGTTAAAATTCTGGCAAGCAATACCCTTTAATGACAGTAAGAGTTCAAGTGATTTATCAATAAAGCAGGTTAAAGTATGTGAAATGGACTGGGCTGAAAAATACCGTCCCCGCCATCTGTCTGAACTGGTTGGGAACCGTGAATCATTACGCCAGATGAGTGAATGGGCCCGTCAATGGACCACTGAAACTCCTCCCCTTATTATATATGGAAAACCGGGTATAGGAAAAACATCCAGCGCATGGGCTTTGGCCAATGATATGAACTGGGAAGTGGTGGAATTAAATGCCAGTGATCAGCGGACTAAGGGAGTGATAGAAAAAATAGCAGGCGGAAGCGCCAGTACCGGATCACTTTCAGGGGCTTTTCGAAAACTCATCATTTTAGATGAAGCAGATAATCTTCAGGGAAATGCTGACAGAGGTGGTGCCCGGGCAATTGCCGAGGTTATCAGACAGGCAAAGCAACCTCTGATTCTCATCGCAAATGATTTATATGGGCTTGATGGGACGATAAGAAATCTTTGTACTAAAATTCAATTTAAAGCCTTACCTGCTAAATCTCTGGTTCCCAGGCTCCGGGAAATTTGTTCCATGGAAGGGATTACCTGTGCATTACCTGCTTTGAATGATATTGCGGAACAGGCATCCGGAGATATCAGGTCTGCAGTAACAATGCTCTATGCCAGTGCTATCGGCAAAGATAAAGTGGGCGAAGATGATGTATCAATATCTTCTAAAGACAGCAGAAGCACAATTTTTGACCTGGTGGCAGCTACTCTTGGATATCGTCAGGTAACATCTCTACAGGATTTGAATATGACTGTGGATGAAACTCCTGATACCGTTCTTCAATGGATTGAAGGAAACCTCGGAGTTCTACCGGATACGAAAAAAAATGCTGCTGCATACCAGGCTCTGTCACGTGCAGACATGTACCTCGGATATACATACAAAACTCAATATTATACGTTATGGCGGTATGCAAATATTCTGATGCTATATGGCGTACATGATGTGATGAAGGGAAGACCTTCAGGGTATGCAAAGATAATGCCTCCTACAAGATGGAGACAGATGTCTACTGCAAAGCGCCAGAAATTAATGCGTGAACACCTTCTTTCACAACTTGGCATTTCGATGCATATGTCATCTGCATCTGTAAGAAATATTTATTTGTGTCCTGTTTCTCTGCTTGCACGCCAATTTCCTCAATCTTTTGTGAAGGATTACAGTTTTGATGCTGATCAATTAAATATCTTAATTCATGACCCAGATCTAGCGAAATCAATAGTAAAATCAATTGATGAAGAAAAGAAAAGTCTTGAAAAAGAATTGAAAAAGAAAAAGAAAGAAGAAGAAGCCTTAGCGAAAAAAAACCGAACTCTCAAAAAAACCGAACCTGACATAAAGGTTCAGTTGTCTTCATGTAATGAGACAGACAGCGCCCTTGTTATGATAGATGATAATGAGAAAGAATCCGAAACTAACGTAAATAAAGATAAAAAATCATCGCAATCGACCCTATTTAATTTTTAATTTTTACATAATGATGAAGGGGCACTTCGCAACCCTTTACCGGAGCCGGACAATCTGTCCCCTCAAACCCTAGATGGTAAATATACAAATCAGTTCGTACCTTTTTTGCAAGTCGGATGAGCGCAGGTATCATCTCTTCAGTAGGACGAATTGCATAGATGCAATCACTGTCTGAATAATATGAGAGATTTGGATGAAAAACATCATCATACACGTATGGTATCGAGAGTGATAATTGCGGTACGACGATATCAGAACAACGAATTAACACTCCTGCTCTAAATAGAAGATTTGCCGCATGAAGATTTGAGCCGGCACCAGTTTCTATTACAGAGTTGTATCGTCCGGCAATGTATCGGGCAATAACTGTCTCAATATGTTTATACCCGCTCATTACCCAGTTTATTGGAGATGAATATCCTTATTTTTTGGGATCGCGGGGCACCGGTCGGTCTTGAAATGCCTGTTTCCCGGATCATTTCTCAAATCCTGGATATTCCGGTCGAAGTATGTAAAAGCCCCGTGCTCTATAACGGGTTTGACAGAAGCAGAAATCAGTTTGATGCTACTGAAATACTTACCTGTCTTGATGTCTTTTCCCGCCGGAATGAAGAAAACCGTTTGATTTTACTGGTCACCGGTGATGATATTTTCAGGCCACATACACGGTATGTTTTCGGATTGTCAAGACCAAAAACCAAAACCGCTGTAATTTCTTCAGCCAGATTAAATAATGAATACTGGGGACTTCCATATGATGAAATGATGCTGATTGATCGTTTATCACGCGAGGGTGCACACGAATTAGGGCATTTGTTATTTCTTGATCATTGCAGTAATCCTTCGTGTATCATGGCAAATCCAAGCACTCTTGATGATCTTGATATCAAGAAATCCATGTTATGTCCTTCTTGTCTGGCAAAAATGAATAAAAAGAAAGTGTCTGTTTTTGTTTAATTATCTGTATCTAATTTTGTTGAATGCTATTTTTTTATATTAAATTATTTTCCAGGATTTCGAGGTTTTCTTTTGCAATATTATTTTCAGGATTTAATTTGATTGCTTTTCGATATGCTTCTATTGATCCACTAGAATTACCCACGGCATATAATACATTTCCAAGATTATACCAACCCTGATCAAAGTCGGGCCTGGTGTCGGTTGCTGTATATAATGCTTCCATTGCTTTGTTTTTATCTCCTAGCAGATAATAGAGGCGTCCAAGATTATTCCATGCATATCCATTTTTCGGATCGAATATTGTAGCGTTTTCCAAGGCAGAAATAGCCAGATGATAATTTTTTTGTTCCCCATATGCCCAACCCAGGTTGTTCCAGGCATCAGAAAATTTCGGATCAATAAGTAAAGCCTTATCCAGCGCTATTATTGCTTCTTTATAATTACCGGTTCTGATAAGAGTGTACCCCAATGTACTCCAGGCATATTTATTATCCGGATCAACCAGAACGGCATTATTGAGTGCAATTTTTGCTTCATCGTATCGGTCCAGTTCGTTTAGGGCCCAGCCGGTATTTGTCCATGCAAACCCATGATCAGGATCCAGAGAGGTGGCGCGTGATAAGAGATCTAAAGATTGATTGAATTGCCCAAGATTGTTATATGCAAAACCTATTGCATTCCATACTTCTACATCTGAATTATTTATCGAGGCGTATTCGTGTAATAGTGTCACTCCTTCTTCATATGAACCATTTTGAATTAGATTTAATCCCATAGTACGGTTGAAATACGTTTTGTTAGAATCCTCTGCATTTCCATAACCAACTATGATAATGAGTAAGATGAATAAGTTGAACAAAATTAGATTTTTCATATTACTATGAAATGTTCATAGACCTGAAAAAGGTTGGTCTGAAAAAGGAAGATTGAAAACCTAGAACTTTGGTTTTTTCTTTAATGCTTCAATCAGCAAGTCAATTGTAGCCTGAACGTCTTTCAGATCTACTACTTCAACTGGTGAATGAATGTATCTTGAAGGAACAGAAAGAGGGATACTCGGTATTCCATCTCTGACCATGTTGATAATGGAGGCATCAGTATTTCCTCCATCTCCGACCTCTAACTGATATGGAATTTTCATTTTATCCCCGGCATTTCTAAGCCAGGAACTAAGCCTGGAATCTGCCAATAGTCCTCTTCCTGATGCACTTGCAAGAACAAGAACCGGTCCTTTACCCATCTCCGGAGATGCTTCTTTTTTAGAAACCCCTGGATGGTCGCCCGGAATTGTAACATCAGTAGCGATAGCAAAATCAGGGTTTAATGCAAAGGCACTAACTTTTGCTCCTTTCAGACCAACTTCCTCCTGTACGGTAAAAACAGCATATACCGTCATGGAAGTTTTCATCTTTCTCATCGTTTCAATGAGAACCAGAACACCCACACGATTGTCTAGTGCTTTTCCCGTGACTTTATCATTTGCAAGTCTGATTAACTCCTGTTCAATAGTTACTGGAGTTCCTATCTCTATTCCTAGTGAATCTACCTCTTCTGCTGATGAAGCACCTACATCGATAAAAAGATCTTCAATTTTAATTTCCTTTTTCCGATCTTCTGGTGTCATTACATGAGGGGGTTTGGAACCAATAACTCCAGGAACCGGTCCTTTTCTTCCATGGAGAACTACTCGTTGTGTGTGCAGGGTGGGGTTATACCAGCCACCAATCCCTACAAATTTTATAAATCCCTTTTCATCAATATACTGGACCATCAGACCGATTTCATCCATATGTGATGCAATCATGACGGAGGTCTCTGATCCTTTTTTAACTGCGATCAGGTTTCCAAGTTTATCTTCGGAAATTTCATCTACATAGCCATCAAGTTCTTTTCTAACAATATCCTTGATGTTACTTTCAAATCCTGAAAGTCCGTGGGCATCTGAAAGACGTTTTAATAAATTATAAACCATTAATCTTCACCAAAAACCGGTTTCATTCGTTCAATTGCAGCATAAATATTTTGTCTTGATGTAGCATAACTAAATCGGGCATACTCCGCTCCGGCATCTCCAAATGCATCTCCGGGGACTATTATTACCCCTGCATCCATAATCTTACTAGTTATCTCTTTTCCAAGAGGGGCAAAAACATAAAATGCACCTTCGGGTACCGGGAATTTAACACCCATCTCTTTCAGACCTGAAACCAGGATGTCCCGTCTTGCTTTGTATTCATCCTGCATGGTTTTTACACATGACTGGTCCCCCGTATATGCCGCAAGGCCTGCATACTGACTGATAGATGTAGCACATGTCTGACAGTATTGGTGAACTTTCAGACATTGTTCCATATATTCATCGGGTCCGGCAAGATAACCAAGTCTCCATCCGGTCATTGCATAGGTTTTACTTGCAGCATTAACCGTAATGATATCATCACCATAGGTTCCCGCACTTTTATGGACTGCATCATAAATGATATGTTCATACACTTCGTCTGAAAGTACAGTCACTCCGGCATCCATAGCGGTTTCAACAATGGCTCTGATGTTTTCAGGTGATTCTACTGCACCTGTTGGATTGTTCGGTGAATTCAGGATGAGCAATCTGGCGCCGGATATTTTTTCCTGTAATATTTCCTGGTTAATATGGAGATCATTTGTTAAAGGAATATAATCCGGCTTTCCTTCTGCAAGGCGGATACAAGCTTCATAAGAGACAAAACCAGGATTTGTCAGAAGAACTCTATCTCCGGAATCCACAAGACTCTGCATTGCAATAAAAAGCGCTTCACCGGCACCTGCGGTCACAATAATTTGATCCGGATTATAGTTTAGTGAATTTTCACGCTCAAATTTTTCTGAAATTGCCTCACGTAATTCGGGAAGACCTGCATTAAAAGTATATCCTGTTTTCCCTTCATGTATTGCCTGAATTGCAGCGTTTTTTACATGTTCGGGTGTATCAAAATCAGGCTGACCCAGTGTCATATTTATCGAGTCTGGTTTTGCAGCCTGGAAAAATTTCCTGATACCTGACATCTCGATATCCAGGGCTCGTTGTGATATCTTTTTCATAATATATTTACTCAATATTGGCATGTCTGCCTTTTAGTTCGGATTCATCAGTCTGTGTGATTTCCATCAGCCTTGATATGACCGCATCACAAAAAGTCATTGCTGCGGTTTCAAACAGGGTTCCTAAAGGAGCAAAGGATCGGTGTTCACCAAGCATTTGTCTGGTGTCATATTCCCTGCTTTCATCCGGAATATTATCTCGGTAATTTTCAATCATAACCGTGGAAACTGCGATTTTACCGATTGAAGAATCCGGATTGGATGTAATCAGACAAATCCGTCCTCCTATTTCCTTTGCAGTTTGGACAATCTCGATGATAGTTTTTGTTTTTCCTGAACCGGATAATACAACTATCAGATCACCTTTTTGAAGAGCCGGCGTAATTGTTTCTCCAACGACATAACTTGTCATTCCAAGATGCATGAGACGCATTGCAAATGCTTTGGCAACAAGTCCTGATCTTCCGGCACCCATAACATAGATCCGTTTTGCATTGAGTAGTTCTGAAATGAATGCGGATACTTCCTGGTCTGAAATATGATCCGCAATGGCATCAATGCGGGATGCCATCAGTTGCATCATATCCTGTACACGGTGCTGATTCATACCTCTCTATACATTTTTGTCAAAGAGTCATCATAATATCGAAAAAAATTGCCATCAGGGTTTATGGTGATATACAACAGGTTCTGTTGCGGGCACCATCTCCCCTTTATCCATTATAGAAACCGGTCCATGACCACAACAAAGAAGAAGCCGTTTTCCTTGTTGTTGAAGTTCTGAATCAAGAGTAATGGCAAGAGAGGATAATGCTTTTCGTTCACTTTTCACTAATTCTGGATCCACATTGACCGTTGTGACCAGATAAACTGCAAAATTGTTGTATTCACTTCTCTCGGGACTTAAATATTTCAGATTTAAAATTGTATCTGATGTGAATAACAACCCTGCTTCCTGGCATAAAATGTAAATCAATCCGTGTTGGTGACCGCCATGCCCTTCAAGTATTTCAAATTCATAACCGCCCGCTGAAAAAGTTGTCAAAATTGGAAATTCTCCGCGTTTCCTTTCCCCTGTGGGAGGTAATAATTCACAGACTTTTGGAGGGGTCATGTGTGCAAACAGATTTATCATAACAGTATAAACCTGCTCTAAAACCTGATCCTGCGATGTTGCTCCAAAGGCCCGGTTATTTGTTTCAATAATTTTCCATGTCCCTTCATGAGTATAAACGGGGGCATTGAAAAATCCGGACGCGCCACAGTGATCAGTATCTCCATGAGTGAGAATTATACGAGTAAAATCATTAATGCCACCAAGATGATAATGCTCAAACATCCGGAGAACATCTGTATGGTAGATACCATATCCGGTATCAATCATTACCCGTTCGTTCGGGGCATTAATGACAAAAATACTACCCCCTCCTGGAAGTTGGAAACAATAGAGGGTGAGAGTATCAGATATTTCAAAAATTTGAACATCGGCATAAAAGCCATCATTTGTTGTTTCTTTCAGACGTATCCCATTTTGTAGGATCTGTTCAAGGGTGTCCTGATATTCTTTTCCATATTCAGTAAGTTGCTGGGCCAGATGACTGAACTGGTTTAATAATTTTAATAGATGTGGTTCATCTGATATCTGTAGTATTTCACTTACACGAGCAGCATATCTGACATAAAACTGACTGCCATCATCACAACTATCACCACAATCATATCCGTCAATTTCAACAGGATAGGTAGATTGGATTTCTTCTATAAGATCTTCAATTTTTTCTGATTCTCTGACCCGGAGAGTTACCTGTAGAAGGTCTGGATACCTGCCACGATTATCAAATGAAAGTGAATTGATTTCAGCATGATATCGGTTCAATATCGTTAGGATATTATGCAGGGTTCCTGGTATTTCAGGGACTTTTATAGTAAAACGAATGTTTCTTGGATATGTGATGGTTTTCTGAAGATAGCTTTTATCAGATAATACCTGGGCGCCTTTTTTATAACCGTCATCATTGCCGGATACAGAAAAAAAAGCAGTGTCGGGATCTAAGGATCGGTTATAATGGCACCGGGTAATGGTCAGACCTGCTGAGGCAATAATATGAACTGCTTCTAAAATTGAACCGGTATCAGGAATTCTGATTATAAAAAATTCATTCCTATCCGAGGACATGATATCTACTCTGATACATAACTTTCCCGTTCGATAAATAACCCCCCAAAAATTGTGCGTTCTATCATTTCCGAAACAAATCGCATTTTTTGTGCTTCTTCCATGTCACTATTCCGATGTATTTCTGAATATAACTGCAATCGTAGTAGCGCAAACCGAAGTTTTTCTAATGTGATTTCATTCTGGGTGATAGCATCACGGTATATGGGTTCTATCAGGTCAGGAAATTGTGTAATGTTTTCAAGACAATGTGCAATATCTGAATAAATGGGAAGTTTTTCTTCTTTCCCACAGAGAACTCTTACATAATCCATATTAAGTTTCAACAATTTTTACCAGTTGTTCCATAACATTATCTACTGCTTTCCAGGTCAGAGAATCTTTTTGTCGGATAATGAATGGTCTGCCTTCATCTCCTGCTTTTCTGACTTCTGGATCTAATGGCAGGCTGCCAAGAAATGGAACATTGTGTTCTTTTGCAATACGTTCTCCGCCACCTTTTCCAAAGAGGTCTACTGATTCACCACAATGCGGACATATGAATCCGCTCATGTTTTCAATAACACCGATAACTTTCAGATTAAGTTGTTCAACAAAGGTAATGGCCTTGGTCGAGTCCAGAGTGGAAACCTCCTGCGGGGTTGTGACAATTACTGCACCACGAACATTAGGCGCGAGTTGTGCAATTGTAAGAGCTTCATCTCCTGTTCCCGGGGGAAGATCGACTACGAGATAATCAAGACTACCCCATTCGGTATCTTCAAGAAATTGTTTAATTGCACCTGATTTCATCGCTCCACGCCAGATTACCGGAGAATGTTTTTCCGGAAGGAGAAAAGCCATTGAAACAACCTGAAGGGTTCCGGTAACTTTTACCGGTACGATTTTATTCTGATCTGCCAGGAGTTTGTGATCTTCAATACCAAGCATCTTTGGGACATTCGGTCCATGAATGTCGAGATCAAGAAGACCTACATTTTTTCCATGATTTGACAGGGCATATGCAAGGTTTACTGCGACAGTCGATTTTCCCACTCCTCCTTTTCCGGATAAAACAAGAATTGTATGCTTCGCATCAATATTTGCCTTGGGTGGGAGTTTTCCTCCTGCTGACGGGCAGGTTGCCCCGGAGGGACATGATGAACAGTTATTATCACAGGTTTCAGGATTTGGTTTATTACTATCTGCCATTATTCTTCTTCCTCATCAGTGATTCCATATTATTCACTTCTCTTTAGCATAAATACGATCATGATTCAATTGTTGAAATGGAGATTTTTTTTTGACAAGGAGAGGTTCACGATACATATATATTTAAGTCACCCAAGTTTTATCAGATGAGGGGTACCTGATGGAAAAGCGGGATATAATTGTCATTTTCGCAGCAATAATTATAGTACTCATAATGGCTGTCGTGGTGAAACCAATGCTTACCGGCCAACCGGTAATTCTTCTTCCAGAATCTCCTGTTCTGGAAATTACGCCAATAGAACAGTTTGAAACACCTCTTCCAAGTGAACCGGTTTCAACTCCGGTTGAACAAAAAACACCTGAGAAGCAGGAGTTTGTTGAGTCAATAGCAAGTCCTGTTGTGAAAGAAACATCTGCGCTTGAACCAACTCCAGAAATTACACCAATGACCTGGCAACCGGAGCCAGATAATCCAATGCCTGCAGTTCAAATGACAAATTATGCTGAAATTGTAGGCAAATATGCAGGAAGTACTTCCTCTTTTAGGATTCCTACACCCTACTGGGAAATTCATTATAATGTGACTCCGTCAAATCAGCAGGCAGTTTTTTCCATGGATGTTCAGGAGGTATCTGATGGGGCTTTCAAGACAATCCGGACAATTACCTGGAAAGAAGGAAAGGAAGAAAATCCCCAGGATTATCGGTTTTTTGAAGGTGGAAAAGAATATCTCCTGAATATTAATGCAAATCAACTGGATGAATATCGCATCACTATCCAGATACCTTTAAAGTACATACGCGATACCTAGGTAGGTATGGAAAAACGGGATATGATTGTTATCGTCGTGGCGATACTTATCGTTATGATAATGGCAATGTATATCAAACCTCTTGTAACCGGAAAAGAAGCAAAATTAATTCCGGATGAAATATCCGGATTATTCGGGGGCAAGAATGAATCTCTTATTCTTGATAATGCATCATACAATGGGACTTTTTACTCTAATAATACGAGTGAAATTAATGAAACAATTAATTTGCAGAATCTCTCTTTTGATGAAAGTAATCTGACAAATGATTCTAAAAATATAAACTTTTCATCTCCGGGTTTTGAACCATGGAATGGATCTCCCGTTACGTTGCAACCTGGAATTGATACTCGTCAAAAAATCGTTCCCCGGGAATATATTGCCTCATATCAACGATATTCGTTTAAAGAACCTGCAGTTAATTTAAAAACATTTTCTACTATTAATGGTCAATATTCTCAACTCTCAAGTCCTGTTTTTATTCCCTCAAAATATTGGGAACTTTGGTATACCGTTGATCTGCCAGAAAATTTGCAAAACCCCATTCTTGAAGAAGTTGATGAAGATGAAAATATCGTTCAATCTCTTTCAGCCCTTAATCCATATTTTAAAATAATTGTAAAAAACCTCGATACCAATGAAGTTAAAACAATCATACCCGAAGGAGGTCTAGATCCAAAAGTTTGGAAGGGAACATTCGGGAGAGGAGATGATGAAATCCCATATAAAGAAACATATAGTGGTGGCAAGGCTGAATTGGATGAAATTAAGACTGAAGAAGGGGATGAAATCCAAATAAATTGGGATCCAAGGCCTTGGAAAGAAAAATTCTTTGAAGGTTATCATTCATATAGCGTTGAAGTCATTTCTCAAAACATTAAATCATATCAAATAGAGATTAAATTGCCAGATCCTGCTTATCAGTTAAGCAAGGATACAAATATTACACAGCAAAATTCTGAAAATAAACCGGCCTCACATTTTAAAAACATGATGGATTATTATGTGAATTTGTATAATTCAGATTTTTTAACTGATCCAATTAAAAATGAAATTATTAATTTATTCTCTAATGAGATAATTGAGAAAAATGGAAAGGATACAATTATTCGTAATTTATATCTGATGAAACAATCTGGTGTGAATATTACTTCTTATAGGATTGATAATTCCTTTTATCGGTTAGATGAGGGCAATGTCAAAGGATCATTTTTGTGGAACACAAATTCCAGAGAATATGAAACACCCTATGAAATATCTTTTATTATTGAAAACGGATACTGGAAAATTAATACATTTCCAACGATAAGATTTTAAAAAAAGTTAAAGAAAATCGATTTTTCTTTTTTCCATAGAATAAATATACATTGTCTCTTTACCCGCTTCAATTCTCCCGACAACATCGTCTGTGACAGTTACTTCAAAGTTTGAAAAATCTTCAAGATCCATCATCTGGACAACATTACCAGCAATCGATATTACCTGCGCATTTCTCCTCTCTACAATAGGAGCATATACCTTTGCTGAAACCGGTTGAACGATTGAACGCTTGACACCGTCAAAAATTCCCATAACGTCAAGACGAGCCTTTGCTGCACCATGTTTCCCAGGTTTGGATACTGATATTGAAAGGATCTTGCACGGTTCATCTTCGACTAATAAATATTTACCTTCTTTCAGTTTGCCTACTTCGGTCTGTTCTTTCATAAAACACCTTGGGAAAAGCTGGTTATATTTATGTATCTCCCTTACATAAATACACCGCACGATTTTTTTAATACCGGAGAAAGTTATGGACTTTAATTCAGTAAGCTTAAACATCTTTTCTTCGATTCGCTCTGCTATCATTCCTCTGGTTGGTACTGAACAGGGAAATCTGGTTACTGGATTAGGGGCTGACGGAACTCCGACAAAATTTATAGATAAAATTGCAGAGGATATCGCAATTGAACTCCTCCGAAAAAATGAATTGTGTCGTCTGATTATTAGTGAAGAAGCCGGAAAAGTAGAAGTAACCGGAAATAAAGGGACAATATTTCTGGATCCTGTTGACGGGACATATAATGCAATAATGGATATCCCTTTTTTTGCCGTTTCAATTGCTTATGCTGAAGAAGGAAGAATTTTACACGGGTTTGTAGGAAATTTGGCAAATGGTGATATTTTTACTGCTTCATGTGGCAAAGGGGCAACATTAAATGGTAAACCGATACGAGTTTCTGATACCAATGAATTGCATACAAGCGCAATGAGTATTTATGGAAAACATTTCCAATATGATCGGGTTGTAAATTTAATCAGAAAAATCAGAAGATTCCGGCAGTTTGGAGCATCCGCTCTGGAACTTTCTTATGTGGGTGCCGGAAAGATTGATGGTTTTGTTGATCTAAGGCAGACACTCAGAGCAACTGATGCTGCAGCGGGTATATTAATCCTTGAAGAAGCAGGAGGAATTGTGACAGACCGGGATGGTAACCGTCTCATACTTCCTGATGAAGTAAGTATTGGTAACTGTCTGGTCGGGACAAATAAATGCCTGCATAGAAAAGTAATTGAATATCTACGGTGAATCAATGGCAAGTTCTATGGATATTTTAATTCTGCCCAGATTTGCTGATGATAGAGCCGCCACTTTCTCAGATAGTTTGCGGGATGATTTAATCCGGAATGGAAATCGTGTCCGAATATGTAAAAAAGACATTGCGGATCCTGGAATTTTACTTTTCAATCCAGAAAATATTCCTGATCTTTTAGTTGTCGTTGGTGGAGATGGAACGATTCTGCTGGCAACTCAGAGAATGCCCGTACAGATACCAATTCTTGGTATTAATTATGGTGAAGTAGGATTTTTAGCTGATATTGAACCGGAAAATGCCAGTTCATTTATTCTTGGTCTCTCTAAACCTCTTCCAATAGAAACTCGCATGAGGATTGAATTCCGGTTAAATGGTAAAATAATAGGGAATGCCCTGAATGAAGCGCTAATCGTAACTGAAAGACCTGCGAAAATGTTAAAATTTTCCATTTTTATTAATGGAAATATTGCTGAGAGGTTTAGATCAGATGGTCTGATAATCAGCACTCCGACTGGATCAACTGCATATGCCATGAGCGCAGGTGGGCCAATTGTAGATCCAAGGGTTGAAGGATTTCTTATGGTTCCTCTCGCTCCTTTTATGTTGTCCAATCGTCCGCATCTGATTGATTCTTCCCGCATAGTCTGTGTTTCACTCGAAGGAGTAAAGCCCGTTAAACTGGTTATTGATGGTCAGACTGAGATTCATCTGGATGAAAGTTGTAAGATAGAATTATCAAAATCTCCAACCCCTGCACAATTCATCGATGCCGGACAGAATTTTTTTGAAAAAATTAATCACAAACTTCGACACCTCTGATCATTTAAGAAAACTATAACTTATTCTTCATCAGATATGGTCAAGAGGACTGATTATTATGCAGGACACTATCAGAACCAGGATTGATTATGTAGCGGCATCGAAAATTTTAAAGAATACTCTAAATCTTGAAGGATCTCCGGTTGCATTTAAATTTTGTAAAACTGCAGAAGATATCCCCCAGGGAATGACCCACATTTCTGAAAATATGAGACATTGTCAGATGGTGGGACTTGCAAGAAAAGAAGGGAAAATATTCTATGCAACGGTTGAAAACCATGCCTGTATGGGTGGATCATGGGCTCTTGGTCTTCGTGAGTTAACTCCAAGTCTGAAAACCGGAGAATTTTATTACAAACTTGGTAAATTTGAAAGCTGGCCTGCATGTAAAAGAACAATTGATCGTGTTCCACATGTTGAATCTCTGACCACGCATGCAACATTGTACTCTCCCCTTGAAAATACTCCCTTTGATCCAACTCTTGTTTTAATTGTAACAAATCCAAAAGCAATGTTAAAACTGGCTCAAAGTAATCTGTATCGTCTGGGAGGAAGAATCACTTCAAATTTCTCCGGAATACAATCAGTCTGTTCAGATGCATGTGCGCAGGTCTATCTGAGTGGTACACCAAATTACTCATTGGGATGTGATGGTTCAAGAAAATTCTCCGGAATTGAAGATGGAGAGATGGTAATGGGCATTCCAATTGAGATGCTTTCTGAAATAGTATCGTCTTTAAGTATTGTAACCGGGGCAGCAGGATCATCATAATTTTTTTTCGATTTTTTCCTGGTATGAGAAGAATCTTAACAAAGGCTGAATACAGATAGTTAAGAGTATCAGGATGCATAAAAAAATACTAATCCTTATTTTGATTCCCATGCTTATACTGGGTGTTTCTGCAACACCCATGCAGGCCGGAGAGGATTTATTTAATACGGGAAATGCATATTATGCCAATGGATCATTAGAACACGCCATAGAATATTGGCTCCAGGCAAAAAATATCGATCCGACTCTCTCAGCAAATGCGTGGTATAATGTTGGTCTTGCGTACGCGGGACTTAAAGATTATGAAAAAGCCATAATGGCATGGAATGAGACGGTAACTCTCGTTCCTAATTCCTCTATGGCCTACGATAACATGGGAACCGCTTATGGACTTCTTGGAAAGTATCCTGAAGCAGCTTATGCCTATGATATGGCAATAGCAATTGATCCTGATGTTGTTAAGTATCGGATTGACAAAGAACTTCTTCTTAAAGGTGGCACAAAGGAAGAAACACCAATGTCTCCCCTGTCTGCATTTTTAGCTCTTATAACCGTACTTGGTATCGCACAAAGGTACATGGGAGATAAATAATTTTTATCCCAAAAGACTTTTATCAGACAGAATATACCCAGATATATGAATTTTAAAAAACGCATAAATTTTATCATTTTTTTCCTTTTAATTAGTGGAATAATCTTTTCTATTCCTGGATATCATAACATTTCATTATTTTCGTCATTTGTGAGAGCAGATGATAAAATTAATGAAATACCTGAAATTTCCGGAATAAAAATGGAGATACCTTCTGTGATTCAGGCAGGAACCTATCTTCATATTCTCGATACGATTCGAAACAAAGGTTCTACATCAACAGGTCCGTTCAGTCTTCAATATTATTTAGAAAAAGAATCAGATCCGGATTCTGATACCTACATTAGTACTCAGATAGTTGACAATTTAGTCCCTGGCGGACAAAAAACACTCAATTTTTCATCTCCTGTTCCAGCAGATATGGCTCCTGGAACATATCATGTCATCCGAATCATACAGGTAAATGATATTGTTCTTTCCTCTGGATCTGAAATGGAAGTTTCCGGATTACTCTCCGATATTACTATTATGGGTTTAGAGGAGGGAAGTCTATCTGGGTTTTTTGAGTCTTTTGATTCTTCTTTACCGTTAGGAGAGGAATATTCAATAAAATCCTGGATTAGAAATACAAATGAGACATATCCCGTTATCTCAAAATTATCTTATTATTTATCTGCTACCGGTCTTATTGATGAAAATCTGATTTTTTTGGGAGAAAGTCCTGAAATTACGATAGCCAATATGGGAGAGTCGTACGAAGATAGCAGAATCATAGTACATGAACAAATTCCCGAAGGTGATTATTACCTTATTGCCTCTTTCCTACCTATTGGAGTATCCGAAGGTTATTCAGAACTTTACTGGGTTTCTGAGAATCCTGTTTTTGTGGAAAATGCAAAACCCCTAGTGACTCCTGTTGTGACAATTAATCAGGTTCAAACTACGAGTGAACCAGATTTAACTACCGTAAAAACTGAATATCCGGATATTATGAATATCGGAGAAAGTTTTCAAATAAGTGATTCAGTTCAGAATATCGGGGGCACAGTAGCAGGAATAGTCCGGGTCGAATATTTGCTCTCTTCTTATGATGATGGTTCCAAAGGAACTCATCTTGCCTGGTGGACTATGCATAATGTAAAACCTGGCGAAATTCGATCTTCAGAGGAAACATTAGGAATCCCTTCCAATATTAGACCCGGAATATATTATTTTTCTAAAAAAATTTCTGTAACATCAAATCCCCCGGAAGTAAACACTGATAATAATTACTGGACTGGTAACCGTCCTGTTCGTGTGGAATATAGTCCGACAGCAAAAATACCTGATCTAACACACATAAATACAAAATTTCCCCGTGGCATTCCGGGAGATACAGTTGAAATTATCGATACAATAACAAATATTGGTAACGCCTGTGCCAATAATGTTGCAGTTGCATACTACCTTTCACCGTATTCAGATTTTGATCCGTCAACTGCAACATATCTTGGTGTATGGAACGTTGACAGGATATGTGTCGGTGAACAGTTAGTAAAAACCACCCCGGTCACAATTCTTTCAGAACTAAAAAATGGTGTATATTATTGGTATTCTGTTATCGATCCCTGTTCATTTATGTCATATTGTGGTGATGAGATGCCTGAACTTGATAAATCAAATAATATAAATGTTGGAAGATTTGTAATCGGCCCTTGTGTTTTTGGTTACTGTTAACTTTTTTTATTTTTTTTAAAAAGAGTATTTCAATTCAGACATTCAAATACTATCTTATGGCAGTCAGTATTCCAGGATCATCATCGATAATTTCTGATGATACGAATGGATTATTTGGATCGAAAAAAAATCATAACTCTTCTAATGATTCAACGGAAGAATCTTTTCAGGTTGTTGAATTTTTACTTGGAAATGAGCATTTTGCGATAGAACTATTTGATGTCAAGGTAGTAGTTGAATATACCCGGATTACTAAACTTCCTAACAGTCCGGTCTATATAAAAGGTATTATTGATTTAAGAGGAGAAATTACTACAATTATTGATCTCAAACAACAACTTGCAATTACTTCAAGTACTGTTTTGTCTGAAGAGGAAACCAGAATAATTGTTCTTGACGACCGGCTTACTCATGCAAAAATAGGAATAATGGTAGATGATGTTCTTACTGTTTCTACATATTATGCAAGTCAGATAGATCAGACTGCAACTGCGGGTGATGAATCATCTCATATTCTGGGAATTATAAAAAAGAAGATAAAAGATAGGGATAAGGATAGTACTGAACTTGTGATTTGGCTTGATGTAAAATTATTACTCCGGAATATGGGTCATATATAATTAAAGGGTATTTTTCTCCATCATCATCTCATAATTTATTACATTTTCGGCTATATCTGCAGAATATTCTCCAGACCTTCTGATACTATCTGTAATATTCCTGATTGGAACGGCTAGATTTACAGGAAGAGATAATATTTCTGTATTAATTATTGAATACGTATCTTCAAGTTGATACATGTATTCTATTGTTTTATTGGCCTTTTTGAGATCATGAGTAAAGAATGATTCAATGCTTTTTTCAAAAGTGTTTAGTGCTCCTGTTGATGCAGTTTTGACGTGATTGTGGATTTCATTGGGTATTTGTTCATTCATAATTCTATTCGCATTTTTCGCAATTCGAACACTGTGATCACCAACTCTTTCAATTATCCTGGCAATTTGAAAATGAGGGAGCATTTCAGAAATGTTGACATTCATCTTTTTTGAAAGATGAACATTATGCATTATCATATTTGTTTGTCGTGCGATTAGCCAGAAAAGTCGGTCTACGTCATTATCACGTTCAATCACATCTGTAATAAGGTCTTTATCATGCGCGATGAAAGCATCAATTGCATCGGTATGCATGCCTTTAACAATTACAAACATTCTTTTTAAGGAGTTTTGAATTGGCATTTCCAGAGGATTTAAGAGATCCTTTATTATTATGCTGGAATCAGTTTCCTCTACGAATTCTGGCCCAATAACCATATTAGAAAATTCACGAAGTTTCATTCTGATTAAACCGGTTATCCTGTCTTTTGTTGTAATATGAATTGCATTATATCCGGCTATGTACACTCCAATGAGAATTCGCAAAAAAAAGTCTGGATCGATTCCTGAATTTATTTCCAGTGTTTTAATTCTTTGAACCTGGTCACCAGTTGTATTTTTTGTAATAAGCAGTGTTCCATCAGGTTGAACAATAACTCCGAGTGGATCATTTTTCTTTATGTGAGTAGATTCGACCCAGTCTTTTGGAAGAGTAATCACATATGATGATCCTCCAGTCATTTGAACCCGTCGTATTTCCATATTTACTATCGTATATGTATAGGTAAAGCCAAATATATATATTGGTCTTTAGGTTTATATGGAAAATTATTCATAAAAATTTTACTGGAAATAGTAACATGGAGAATAAAAAATTTAATCAGGTGTCATTTATTTCAGTAAAAAACGCAGATATTGATTCAATATTAAAACTATATAGAGACGCAGGGTGGTGGAAAGAGGAATATGATCCGAAGGAAATCCCCCGTCTGATAGAATCAAGTTTTATTTTTATTATTGGATTATCAAAAGAGACACAGGAAATAATAGCCATGGGTCGCGTGATTTCTGATGGGTTTTATGGGATTATTCAGGATCTATGCGTACTGAAAAAATACAGGGGAAAAGGAATCGGTAAATTACTCATCGATTTTATGATAGATTCTGCAAAAAATGCCGGATTATTCCGGATAATTCTTGTTGCAGAACCGGGCACTGAATTTCTTTATCAAAAATCAGGTTTTATCTCTGATAGAAACCAGATATTTCTTTTACATACATATCAGGAATAACTCATGAAAATCCATGAAGATGACTTTCACCCTATTTCACTGGAAGATAAGAAAATTTTTGATAGAATTTATTCCAGGAATCCTATTTTTCATTCTGAGAATACTTTCGCGACACTTTTTTGCTGGAGAAAGTACGGACATTATTCATTATGTGAGCACGACGGTTGTCTTATCATTAAAGGAGAAACAGAAGATTATCGGTCTTATCGTTTTCCGCTTGGTCATATTTGTCCGGATGTGATAGAAGCTACAATTAATCTTGCGTTGGATCTTGATGAGGAGGCTCCCTTAATTATTCTGGAACCCGGCCAATACCAGTGGATGCAAAAAAATAAACCTGAATTAAAATTAAAGCCTGATAGAAATTTTTTTGATTATGTCTACAGGACTGATATTCTTGCAACACTCCCCGGACAGGATTATCTTACATTACGGAAACATCTGAATAAGTTCAGAAAAAAATGTCCATCAACTGTAAATCAGATTGATGAATCAAATATGGATGAAGTACTTGAATTTTTAATGAAATGGTGTCAACAGCGAGAATGTGATAAGTATACTATTTTAAAACATGAGAAAGAAGCCATTAAAGAAGCGATATCAAATTTTAAAGAGATTGGTCTTTCCGGTTTAACGATAAATACTAAAGATTCTGTAGGAGCTATCTCAATTTTTGAAGAACTCAATCCTTCAACTGCTGTTGTTCATTATGAGAAAGCTTTACCTGATTGTGAAGGTATTTACAAGGAAATTAATATGCAAACTGCAATCTTCCTTCAAAATCAATATACCTATATCAATCGGGAAAGTGATATGGGCATTCCAGGACTTCGGGAAGCAAAAGAACGATATCATCCTGATCACATGGTAGAATTATACTATCTCGATAATAATTGAATCAAATTTATAGGTATAATATTATATAATACCAAATATTTATTCTGCCATTATCTATTAAGTTATATTATCTTACAAGAGAGTGGGTTTTAATTACTATTTAATTTCTGAAGGAAGGATGATATTTATCCAACGAATTTTATACTAATTATATCAATAATTGAATTGAGATAATGACCACCAATCAATCCGGTATACCTGTAGCAATTTTATTGTTTGTACTAGTTACTGGTTTGGTTATAACAATATCCTCAGCAGATTATTCAATAGGGACGGTAATTGAAACTACCGGTATGGTTCATGAGAAATTTTCCGGAAACTGGCACAGTCAGGAAGATAATAGTACGAATATTTCTGGTGTTTATACGGATTCAGAAATTACTAATGGGGGAAATTTCTCAATCTATAAAAATATCGGATTGACTGGTAGTACATCGACATCTCCGAAATTCGAAACACAGAAATTGATGCAGTACTCTTCTGTCGATGGAGCACATTTGAGTGCTAATGAATTGCTATTATCTTCATCAGATTCTCTTTCAAATATATCTTCAGATTCGATATGTTTTAAAGATCCTTACAATGGATCTTCATTTTATGCACAGGTACAACTAGCTTCCACCTCTGTATCAAATGCCAAGGAATTAATTTTCTCATCAGGTGGACGATATTCAGATGGGATTTTAGATTATTCTATTCAAACCGGACAACCAGGGAATGATACAATTATTGGATTAGATGGAACGATCAGGACCCGGTTTGAAGGCAAAACCGAATCCGCAAGTGATGTGAAAACTCTATATGACAGGTCTTTGGTTTCAGGTCTTATTAGTAAATTTTATCGGACATATCATGGAGGAGATACTTTTGAGATGACAGGACTGACTAGCGCAAAAGGTTCGATATCAGAAAAAACAGTAATGACAGAGAAGTATATCTCAAATGTTTCCATACCCGGATCAATAGTATTTGGAACATCTGTATATTCATCAGATATGTTAACCAATGGAGGTAATACGAGTGTACAAAAACAGGTTACCGGGTCCGATGGGATTACTGCAGAAAGAATGATTACTTATAATTCTGAAGGTGACCGTTCGATTCAGGTTTCCGAGCATGCTATCACTTCCCGGTTCCAGTTACCAGAAATGGGATATGGAAATCCGGTATGTGTATTTGCCGGACCCACCCCAGCGCCCCATGATTCTGGTATTTCTTCACCATATAAAGAATCATCAGCAAAAACGGGAGTTTCCGGAGTAAGTTCAGCCATGATTATTAGCACAACAGTTATTGGGAACCCATCCGTTTCTGATATGAAAAACCTTGAATATCGTGCAGATATTTCTATACCAATCGGGTTTAACAAATCAATGGTTCAGGAAATGAAAGATACTGATGATGATGGTAAATTTGAAGATTTGAATGGAAATGGACATTTGGACATGCATGATTTGGTATTACTATTCCAGAATTTCCGGTGGATTGGGGAGAGTAATATATCAACTCGTGTTGATTTTAATAAAAATGGACGTGCAGATTATGCTGATATAGTAACTATTTTTCAAGCAATGGATAATGCTAAGAAAAAATAATCAAAAAAAGTTCTGAGTAGCATAAAAAAACTCCCCATCAAATTTTGTCCCGATACCAATTTTTTCGATATCCGGATTGATGAGATTTTTATTATGTTCAGGACTATTTATCCAATCTATCATTATAACGTCAGCAATTTCTTCCGGAGTGGCAGGGTCTACAAAACCTGAATATGATTTTCCAATAATATGTCCGGCAGCAATGCGAATGATGTTTTCTGCAATTCCCGTTCTGATACTGCCATCATCCATTTGTTTAGTGGTAGGATAACCAGCCATGTCAGATCTTCCTTTGGGATCAATTCCTTCAGGGGTGTAATGTGAAAAATAATTTCTCTCAATCATATCAGATGTATGTCCATATGCAATATCACTCAGCAGAGGATCATAAATGAGAGAATTTAATCCATTAAAATTACGATATTTATTAGTTTTTAAAAATATGAGCCCTGAAATTTCATTTGCATATTCTTCTGAATTAAGATTATAATTTTTTGAAATAAGAATTGGATTGGAATAGATATCTAAATTATTTGATTCATCCGTTTCTGGTATCATTCCGGTATAGTCAGTTACTGCTATCAGGTAATATTGACCTGAAGGAATTTCAGTTGGGATGATGTCAATTGAACTTACCGTATCGCTCATATTGGAATAAACCTGGTAAGATTTCACATCACGAATGAGGTAATCCTTTGATGATATCTTTTGATCTGAACTCAAAAAAAACCCAATATGGTATGATCCTGCATTATTGTTGTTGTTATTGACCGGAGTATATGTAATAATCAGAGGATATCCCACAGAAGTGTTGGTTGGATTCACCGAATCAATTATTATTGAAAGATCTGGATACTCTCCTTTCCAGGGTTCACCTTCAAAAATAGTTAAGGGTCTCAGTGAGGTGATGGTATTGTCATCAATTACAATTTCTTTCCCATTAGAATAGATCGTAGCTTCCAGAATATATTCTCCCGGCGGCATTCCTTTAGGAATTGTAAAGGAAAATGGGACTTTTCCCCGTATCCCGGGGGGTAAAATTTCTGTTGATTTACTTCCAATCCATATCGGAGAATAATTACCTGATTGATAATTAATGAGCACAAATTCTGTATGTATATCTGTAGCAGGTACTGGTCCGTTATTTTTTACAATAAATGAACCTGCAAGGTCTTGTCCTGCCTTTCCATAAGATATGATGTTCAAATCAGATAATTCCAAATCCGCAAAAATCAGGGAACCTTCTGTTAATAAGGACGTTTGATTTGAGATATCTGAAGAAACTGGAAAACTGATAAAAAAAATTACTAGGAGAAAGGTATGTATGATAAAATTTTTTCTTGCTATCATATGATAATTATGATTTTTTTTAAAATCTCTGCAAAATCTATTCAAGAAATGATGAAAGCGGACCCTGAAATATTGATCCCAGATGCCCTTTTCCCGCTTCAGTTATTATTCTGCCTTGAGGTGAGCGTTTGATAAAACCCATCTGAATAAGATAAGGTTCATAAACATCTTCAATTGTTCTTGGTTCTTCTCCAACTGAAATAGAAATCGTTTTAAGTCCTACCGGACCTCCCCCGAAATCACGGGCAATTACTTCAAGAATCCGGCGATCCAGGATATCAAGACCTTTTGAATCCACACCTAGTGCGATAAGAGCAGTATCTGCAATATTCTTATCAATACACCCGGTACCCCGGACAATCGCATAGTCATAAACTCGCTTTAGTAAACGATTGGCAATTCTTGGTGTCCCTCTTGACCTGCAGGCAATTTCTGAAGCTCCTTCTTCTGTAATGGGAATGTTAAGGATTGAAGCAGAGCGAATTATGATGACCTTCAGATCAACCGGATCATAGAGATCTAATCTGAGTATAATTCCAAATCTGTCTCTAAACGGGGATCCCAGGAGTCCAAGTCTGGTTGTTGCTCCAACAAGAGTATAACGTTCCAGTGGTAATTGAATTGTTCGTGCTGATGGCCCTTCACCTATGAGAAGATCAATAGAATAATCTTCCATTGCCGGATAGAGTATCTCTTCAATGACAGGAGAAAGACGGTGAATCTCGTCAATAAAAAGGATATCTTTCTCCTTTAATGGTGTCAGAAGTGCTGCCAGATCACCCGGACGGTCAAGCACAGGTCCACTCGTTGTTTCAATTCCTGATTGCATCTCTTTTGCAATAATATTGGCCAGCGTGGTTTTTCCAAGTCCTGGAGGTCCGGAAAAGAGAATATGATCCAAAGGACGGTTTCTTTTTCGAGCAGATTCAATAGCAACTAAAAGAGCATCTTTTACAGATTCCTGACCAACAAATTCTGTAAGGTATCCTGGTCGTATAGAGGGTTCATCATGGTCTTCTTCCTGTATAGCCGGATTAATGTGTTTTGTCTGCATAAAAAAATCAGATTATTTTTTCCTAAGTTCAACGAGAGCCTTTTTCACAATATCTGTGGAATTTTCCTGATCAATTTCTTTTCTGACTGTAAGTAATGCCCGTTCCGCTTCATCGCTGGAGTAACCTAAGGATATCAGAGCTAATAATGCATCCTGCATCGGAACAGATTCATCATCTGTTATATCATGTTCAGTAATAACATCAGATATTTTATTTTGCAGTTCGAGAATTATTCTTTCTGCTCCTTTCTTACCTAATCCTGGAACTTTTGCTAGAACATCCGTTTTTTTATTAAAAATTGCTGAATAGATTTCAGGTATTGAAAGTTTGTTTATTATTGATAGTCCTGTTTGGGGTCCGATATGTGAAACCGATATAAGCAGACGAAAAAGCTCCGCTTCGATTGGTGATGAAAACCCAAATAACTGGAGAAGATCCTGTCTTACTATTAACTCAGTATAAAGGATAGTTTCCTGGTCAGATAATGATGTATTAATTACCTTATCAGTAACCCGCACTTTATATCCGATTCCCCCTGTCTCAATAATTATATGTCCTTCACTTTTGTGGACAATAACTCCACGAATTCGTGCAATCATCGTAAGTCACGTATCCAGTTCATATGACAGAGAGCAAGAGACAATCCATCTGCAGCATCATCCGGTGTCGGGATTTCTGTAAGATGTAAAATTCTTGTAATCATCATTTGCATCTGTTTTTTATCAGCATTTCCTGAACCGGTAATGGCTAATTTTACTTGTTTTGGAGTGTATTCAAAAACCGGAATCTGGTGTTTAGCAGCTGCTAGAAGAATCACTCCTTTTGCCTCACTTACCTGAAGGGCTGTTGTGGTATTTCGGGAAAAAAAAAGTTTTTCAATGGACATAGATGTAGGACCATAATTAATTATTAGTTCCTCAATTTTTTGGAAAATTACCAGTAGTCTGTCCTGAGGTTCTCCGGTTTTCGGGGTTGTTTTAATACAACCCCATTTTAGGACATCCGGAAATTTATCATCTTTCTTAATAATTCCATAACCGCAGCTGCCATATCCTGGATCAATTCCAAGTATGATTTTTAATTGTTCTTTCACAAAATCCCTTTATTAAATATCCGCGGGATGTTTCCGGATTATTTTTTCTTCATCAACCTGATGTTCATTCCAGATACCCTTATGAGTAATTAACCATTCCTGGGCATTTATTTTATCATCTTCCATATGAGGAATAACCCTGACATATGTACCATCAGGTTTTAAAATCCGTTTCTTTGTAGTGTCCCTTAAATGAATCGGCAAGATGGTTGATATAATCTGGGTTCGAATTTCTTTGTCAAGAATCGGGAATAAAACTTCGATACGCCGATTTAAATTTCTCGGCATGAGATCGGCACTACCCATAAGAATAATTTCATCCCCTCCGTTATGGAAATAGTAAATTCGTGAATGTTCCAGAAATCTTCCAACAATTGAACTCACTGTGATATTATCCGAAATACCTGGTAGTCCGGGTCTTAAGCAGCATATTCCACGTATCTGAAGGTCTATTTTCACCCCTGCTTCAGAAGCTTTATAAAGTGCCCTAATCATTTCCGGATCCTGAAGGGCATTGAGTTTAAAAATTATATGTCCGTCATGGTGTTCTTTTTGTCTTTGAATCTCCCGGTCAATAAGAGAAAGAACTCCTCTTCGAATATATTTTGGAGAAACCATCAGGTGATTATATGACATGTAATTTGAGTAACCTGTAAGGGTGTTGAAAAGATTGGAAACATCAGATGCGATCTCCGGATCTGCAGTAAAAAGTCCGATGTCTGTATATATACGTGCAGTTGTGTCATTGTAATTTCCAGAGCTCATATGAACATAACGGATTATTCCATCACGTTCACGTCTGACTATAAGACATAATTTTGCGTGAACTTTGAGTCCCATGATTCCATAGACAACATGAACTCCGGCATGTTCAAGTGCTCTGGCCCAGCCAATATTATTTTCTTCATCAAATCTTGCTTTTAATTCTACAACAACAGAAACTGCTTTCCCATTTTCACGGGCGTCGAGTAATGCTCTTATTATTGGTGATTTCGATCCTGACCGATACAATGTCATTTTTATGGCCAGGACATCCGGATCATGTGCTGCCTGATGTAAAAAATTGATAACCGGTTGAAAACTCTCATAAGGATGGAACAGAATAACATCCCGTGTTCTTATTCTGTTAAAAATCTGTTTTTCATTCTCAAGAAATTTCGGGACCGATGGTATGAATGGAATATCTTTCAGATCCGGTCGGTCCAGTTCGAACAGACACATAAGATCTGACATTCCTATCGGACCGTTCATACGATAGAACATATGAGGATATCCCGCAATTTTTTCAGCCATCATGGCACAAACTGATTGATCCATCCAGGAGGAAACTTCAATACGTACCGGTTTTCCAATCCACCTTCTTCCAATAGACTCTTGTACTGCAGTAAGGAGATCGTCTGCTTCATCTTCTTCAATTTCAACGTCGGCATCACGGGTTACTCTGAATGGATATGATGCCCTGACATCCATTCCAGGGAAAAGAATGTCCAGATTTTCAGATATTACTTCCTCAAGAAAAATAAATTCAGAGATTTCAGTATCTTCATTATTTTCTTCTGAATGAACTGGAATAAGTCTTGGAAATAACCGGTTTGGTATTTTTATTCTGGCAAAAAGGTCTTCTGTTTCTCCGCGTTCACGCAAAATAACTGCAAGATTTAATGCCAGGTTAGAAATAAAGGGAAAAGGATGGGATTTATCAAAGGCCAATGGGGTTAAAACCGGAAATATTTCTTTTATAAAATAATTTCTTAAATATCGTTTTTGGTTTTCGTGTAATGTATCATAGGAGTGAATTATGATTCCGGCTCTTTTGAGCTCCGGTATAATGTCATCATTCCAGATAGAAACAGATTCTTGCAGTAGTGGCAGGATGCTTTGATATATTGCATCAAGCTGTTGGCCCGGTGTCAGGCCATCCGGAGGTGCTTTAAGTACTCCTTCACGCAATTGCTGGTGAAGCCCGGAAACTCGAATCATAAAAAATTCATCGAGATTATTTGCAAAAATTGCGAGAAATTTTACCCGCTCAAGTAATGGATGACTAGTATCTTTTGCTTCATTCAGGACATGGTTGTTAAATTGTATCCATGAAATTTCTCTATTTATATATAGGGATGAATCCCGGTATAGTCTGTCTTTTTGATTAATAGGATTTGGATTGTCTGAGTCAGGATTCATAAATATTTCCAGAATAATAAGGAGAAAAAAGAATAAGTACTTGACGGGCTGTGGAGAATTTACAGATCTACTCCACTTTCATATTGGAAAGATTTCATAAAATTATGGATAAAACCACTTACAGAACTTTTATCAGAGAAAGACATTACTACTGAAGGACTCTGATTTGATTCCGATCCCTCAATTGATGATCCGGAAAACCCTGAACTTATTTTTCCAGCAACAGCATAATCTTTAGCAGATATATCATATTCAATACCTTCTGCTAACTCATCTCCATTGAGTGGATATTCGATATCTTTCGTTCCATTTGTCAGGTTATTTACTGAGATATTTGTAGAATTAGTCAGATTTGACTCTTCAGCAAGAACTCCCTGCATTATCCCTGCAAGAATCAGACTTAAGATAATTATAAAAATTGAGAAATTTTGTTTCATGTTTTTTCCAGGTTTTTTATTATGTAATTATGCATTATTTTTATTATAATGAATTGTTTGTGGTATTTGGGATATCTTTTTTTATTTTTAAGAAAATGAGATAATTTTTTCACGAATTTGTTCCGGATTTAGTATATGATCTATTTCTCCGGTCTCAATTGCAGCCTGTGGCATGCTTTTAATGGGTGATGTAAGAGGATCCTGGGCAATAGTGATCCCGCCAATTTTATGCAGATGGTATAATCCATTTGCTCCATCCCTTCCCATTCCTGTCAGAATTATCCCCATAATCTTATCCTCGGTTCTTTTTTGGATACTGAGCAAGGTCATGTCAACAGCTGGACGGACACCATGAATTTTTTCATTATTATCAAGTTTAAATATCCTGTTTTTTTCTAATAACAAATGGGAACCTGCTGGAGCAATAAAAATTTTTCCTTCGGTTAATGGTAAATTTTCATTAATTATGATTACCTCCATTTGTGTGAGTGCTGCAATATGGTTTCTAAAGGTTCTGGTAAATGTCGGAGGAAGATGCTGAACAATGATGATTGCCACTTTAAGGAGAGGAAAACCTGCGAGTATTTTCTCTAAAATATAAGGGCCCCCGGTAGATGATCCAATTATTACAATCTTCATGAAAGTATTTACCTGAAATAAATTATTTTGGGATATATCTCAAAAAAAACCCTACTTTTTCTATCAGTTCTTCATTATCAAATGGCTTGGTCAGATAATCGATAACATATTCCTGAAGCCCAATCATTTTTGAATCCGGATTATTTTTTGCAGTAAGCATTACAATCACGATTCTTTTTTCAAGCCCGCTTTCAAGAATTGCAGAAATGGTATCCCATCCATCCATTTCAGGCATCATAATATCAAGTAATAAAACTCCGCTAAAGCCATCTTTTAAAAAATTAATGCATTCTTTTCCACTACTTGCAGCAATAACATTAAACCCGGCATCTGACAGGATTGTTCTGACGGCGATTCTTACATGTGCATCGTCATCGACAATCATTATATCTCCTTTTATTTCATTCATTTTAATTTCCTCAGATTTATAATAAACCAGATTTTCTTTTAATATTAACGTCCGGATTTTTATTTAGTTGTACCTGAAATGTGGTTCCTTTCCCTGCCCCATCACTAAACACAGAAATTTTTCCTGAATATATTTCTACCACCCGTTTGGCAATTGCCAGACCAAGACCATGAGATCCCCGTTCATGTCTTGAATTGTCTGCACGATAAAATTCATCAAATATTCGGGTAATGTGTTCTTTTTCTATACCTATTCCAATATCTTCAATGGTAATTACGATAGAATCACCGATATCTTGTGCCTGGATAGTTACTTTTCCTTCAATAAATGAATATTTTATTGCATTTCCAATAAGATTTCCTGCCACCGTTTCAAAATGCATTGGTGACATCATGATTTTATAATTTTTTGGAATAATATTTATAATTTCAAGACTTTTTTGATGAATAAGATATGCATTATCGCTGATTACCTGGTTGACCATTTCCCATATTGCAATTTCCTGAATATCAGAAATCATATAGAGGCTGTTCATCTGAGCGAGTTCGAGAATTTTCGAGACCAACTTTCGAATAGTAGCGACATCTTCAATAGAATTATCAAGAAGTTCTCCAATTTCCGGATCTGATACCTTCTTTCTGATATATGGAAGAATAGCAACTAAAGGTGTCAGAGGGGTTTTTATATCATGTCCGATTAACTGGATAAATTCATCTTTTTGTTTGAGAAGTTCTTCAATCTGGATTGTTCTTCTCCGTACCCTGATATCAAGTTCACGGTTCATATCAAGAAGCTGAGTTCTCATTGCATCCAGTTCAAGAGTTTTTTGTTCTAGTTCTGTAGCATATTTCATCAGATGTTTTTCTACATCTTTTCTCTCCGTGATATCTTGTAAAATTCCAAAAGAACCCTGTTTAATGCCTTTTTTTATTAAGGGTTTACCTTTTATCCGTAGATATTTAAATTTTCTTTCCTGAAGACTAACCCTAAATTCAAAATCAAAATCGGAACCTAATTTTAATGCATTAGGGAAATATTTTTGTAATTTTTCTTTGTCCTGGGGGTATGAACGCTGAATAAAATCTTCAAGATTCACATAATTTTGTTCCGCTGGAATTCCTAAAAGGGTGAATACTTCAGGAGAAACTCTAAAAAGATTTAACGAAGAATCATAGGACCAGACTCCCATTCTGGCAATTTTTTGCGCCTCCTCGAGTTTCCATTCAATGTCAGAAAGGAGATCTCCATATTGTTTTCTTCTGGAAATATCTCTTATGACCCCTTCAATGCCTTGTAGCATTCCTTCGTCATCATAAATTAATCTGCAACTAATTGAAGAATATAAAATATGGTTATCCGAGGTGAGGAGCTGAATCTCATAATCCTTTACTCCTTCATTACTGATGATATCAGATAAAAAAATTGGCCAGTATTCCGGAGGATGAATAATATTTTCAAATGAAATTCCTTCTAAATCATGAAATGTTTCATAACCCAGGGTCTTGACCATGGATCGATTTACCGTTTTTAAAAATCCGGATTTATCGGTCATAAAATACATGTCCCCAATTTGATCGATAAGACCCTGAAATTTTTTTTCACTTCTCTTTAAGATGTCTTCAATCTGTTTTTTGGAAATCCCTGTTTCTATCACACTGGCAAGAATTTTCAGGGTGGTAATTTCAGTGTGTATCCATGACCTGGTATCTGATTCATTAAAAAAAACCAGAATTCCACTTATAATATTATTATGAATCAGAGGAACCATGATCATTGAACCTGATTGCCTTTCCCTCATGAGTTCATTTATTATTCCCGAAGTATCATTTTGTTTAATGATTATTGGATGATGCTTTTGCAATTGTAACAAAAGCGTCATAAAACAAGGATCTGTTTCGATATTATCAAAATCAGATCCGATAAGATATCCATATTTGTTAGACCAGAGGTATTTTTCCCGGATTTTTATCTTCTCAAATTCGGTTTGGATATCTAAAAATGAAGAGTATCTTATATTCATTACCTTACCTACCCGGCTGATAATTTGTTGAATTCTCTCTTCCGGGTGATAATCTAAAACATGTGATCCGGTAATTTCCAGAATTAATTTTAATAATGTTGTAATTTCTGTTTGATCATGAGAAGACATATCTTCAGATAATTCTTGTTTTTCCGGATTACGGGTAATTTTATTTATGTCAGACACTACCTGTTCACCTGATTTAAAAATCGTAATTTTGAAAATAAGTCTGTTGGTAAATCCTAATAAATTTCTAAAACTTCCAGATACAAGTAAATGATTCGACTGCTTATCATTTAAGGTATTATGCATGACTAGTGATATTCAAAAATCGTCAAATATTGAACCAGTCATTGTAACAATTGAATTGGACAGGGATTTTTTTTCAGAAGAATTACAAATAATTTCAAAAATAAATAAAAAAATCTCTTCAGCTGAAATTTCTTTGTCACCAGATGGAAGATCCCTAAATGCATTTTTATTTAAACTCGATCCGGATCATTTTCAAAAAGTTATCGATGAACTGATCCTTTTATCCGGTCTAAATGAACGATATCAAAATGAACTGAATAACCCGTTTCATTTACTGATACAAAAAATATTCTCTATTAAAAGTTATGGAATCAGATATCGAAAAAGAGTATATGCAGGATATGCAGATGAACGGAAAGTTATCGGAAGAAAGGAAAAATCTTCTGATCGTGGTTCTTTTTTTTATGCAAACAATAACTCTTTTTCCAGTAATATAAATCAATTGCCTGCAGAATACATGAATAAGGTTCTCTGTGGTGATAGCGAGGTTGTTCTATCGACCCTTCCGGATAATTGTATTGATATAATTATTACTTCTCCGCCATACAATTTTGGACTTGAATATTCATCTTCAGGAGATAGCAAAAAATGGGATCAATACTTAGAAAAATTATATTGTGTATTTTCAGAAGGAATCAGGGTTTTAAAGTATGGAGGGCGTTTTATTGTAAATGTCCAGCCTCTTTTTTCTGATTATATTCCTTTACATCATCTTCTTTCGAATTTCTTTATGAATAATAAAATGATTTGGAAAGGTGAAATTTTATGGGAAAAAAATAATTATAACTGTAAATACACCTCGTGGGGGAGCTGGAAAAGCCCAAGTAGTCCTTATCTCAAGTATACCTGGGAATTTATCGAAATTTTTTGTAAAGGGACATTAAAAAAACCAGGAAAATCTGAAAATGCTGATATAAGTGACGAAGAATTTAAATCATGGGTCGTTGCGAAATGGTCAATGGGTCCTGAAAGAAGAATGAAACAATTTAATCATCCGGCTATGTTTCCTGAAGAACTGGTTGAACGGTGTCTAAAATTATTCAGTTTTAAAGGTGACATTGTGCTGGATCCTTTTAACGGGGCCGGAACAAGTACTCTTGTTGCAGCGAAGACTGGAAGAAATTATCTGGGGATTGATATATCTTCTGAATATTGTGAGATTGCCCGTGATCGGATCTCCGGATTAACTACAAAAAATTCTTCAAATGGTGATAAAGGTATTAAAAAAAGTAGTAATAAGAATATCAATCCCGAAGCCGAAATAATAAAAAAGAGACGAGGACGCCCGTCAAAACAAAAAATACTGAAATCGGAGTCGTCTCAACACCACCTTGATGGGTTTTATTCTGTTTAACGGTAATCATTTCACGGGCATAATTTAAATTGGATATTGCATTAATATTCTCCGGATCTATTTTTAATGCCTGTTCGGATGCAATAATTTCTTCTTCAAATTCTCCAAGAGCACCATGAGCTGTTCCTTTCAATATCCATACTTCAATTAATGTTGGATCTTTTAATAAAGCGGCATCTGCGCTTGTTATTGCTTTTTCAAATTGTCCGGTGTTAATAAAAACTGATGTCATGGTAGCAAGGTAATATTTATTATCCGGATGTGTTTTGTTTACATCCTCGAGTAGCTGCATTGCCTCCGAATTATTACCATTTTTAGAGAGAAGTCCCGCTTTTGTGATTTGTGCGAGATAAAAATCAGGTTGAAGGGAGAGTGCTTTATCGAGAAAATCCATTGCCATTTGATCAGATCCCTGAGATGCTGCATCAACAGCCTGATTATAATATGAAACAGCATCCACAAGTGGACCTTCCATTTGTCCGGCATAAGCAGGTGTGAAAAATAATCCCATGAAAAATAAAATTGATAAAGTAAAGAGCAAATGCGCTTTTAGAAATTCTTTTATCATCGTTATTAATCCGTTTCATGATTATATGCTATTATCGTCTAAACAAGGACTATTTTAGGTATTCAAATATTTGTAGCGAGAATAAATCGAGCATGTTAAATGTTAGCATGGCTCATAGTAGCAGGAATATGTTTGGCTTACCTGCAATAACGCTCCTTGCAGTTGGAGGAGCTGTGATTATTATTACGTTACTGCTATTGTTTTGGGGCTTTTTTTACCAGGAGGGTAACTGATGGCGGATATCACAACTATCGCCATTGTAACGATATACTGTCTTTTGATGATTGGTATTGGGGGCTGGGCTTCAAAAAAAGTGAAGAATACAGAAGATTACCTTGTCGCCGGAAGATCACTGGGATTCTGGGTTTTTGTCCTGCTCATGGTGGGGACGGTATGCTCAGGGATGTCACTCCTTGGAGTTTCTGGTTTAGGATTTAAATTTGGCTGGCCCACAATTTGGGAACAGATTTTCGTACCTCTTTCTATTGCATTTTGTATCATTTTCTTTGGGGTAAAGTTACATGCAATAACGAGAGAAACCGGGTATATTACTGTCCAGGACTATCTCGCACATCGCTATGACAGTCCGATGACACTCAGAACATTATCAGCCATTGCAGGAATAATTGTCTCATTTGTATATCTGGTTGGTCAGTATACTGCAATTGCTATCGTACTCATGTGGCTTTTCGAAATTCCACTCTGGCTGGCCCTTATTATTGCTACACTGGTAGTCACCATATACACTACTATTGGGGGTCTATATGCAGTGGCATGGGCTGCGTTAATCCAGTCACTGATTCTTATCGGTGGTGTTTTGATAATGGCCCCGATCATTATTTTTTATGCTGGTGGTTTTACCCATGTTAATGAATTCATGGCATCAGTTGATCCAAACCTTGTCCAGCCCTGGATGCCGGGAGGTATGGTTTTCACACCATCATATCTGGTATCCTTTGGAATTTTGTTAATGATAGGTCTTGCCTGTGCTCCTCACGTTATTAACAATGTCCTGGCGGTGAAAGATGCACGGTTATTTAAATGGGCTCCGCTTTTAGGATTTTTGATATATGGAGTAGTCATGTTCTTGTTAAAATTTGCTGGTTTTGCAGGAATAGTATTGGTAAAAGAAGGAGTATTTACCCTTCCTGATGTTGCCAATGCACAGGACTTTGTAATTTTATATGGGATACAAAATGCCATTCCCCATATTGCACTCTGGTCAATTTTTGCAGTAATAGTTCTTGCTGCTGTCATGTCCACTACTGACAGGCTGATGCTCACGATTGGGGCAATGTTTTCATGGGATATCTACAAAAAGATAATTCGTCCTGATGCTCCTGATAAACAGGTACTATTAATCAGCAAAGTTGTAGTGGTTCTTTCAGCTTTAGTAACCATGATTCTTGCCTTAAATCCACCTGAAATGCTGGCTTTCCTGATATGGATGGGAATTGGAATCATGCTCTCAACATTTGCAGTCCCACTACTTGCCGGATTATACTGGCGGCGTGCCACAGGTACAGCAGCAATTGTGAGTATGGCTTTAGGTCTTATATCTGCAGGAATTTTTGGTGCATACTACCAATACATCGAGAAATTACCTCTTCATTTCAGTTTCTATGCAGTCCTTGTATCATTAATTGCGATGATAATTGTAAGCCTTGCAACAGAACCAGTAAGTGAAAAAATTCTGGATGAAACCAAGACCGGTTGGTTTATCCGCTGTCCTGAAAAATAATTTTTTGTATCCAATTTTTTTTATTATTGTACCATAGCATGAGTAACTATTAACTGAAATATGGATTAGAATAAGTAAGAGACATGGTTCACCCATCAGGTAACTCAATAATTAAAGCAGCAGGTCTGGTTTTTGGTGACATCGGAACCAGCCCGATTTATACTCTTGCCGTTTTATTTCTTTTTCTTCCAGCCAGTCCGGAAAATATTATGGGTACAATTTCTCTCGTATTCTGGACACTCATTATCATGGTAACAATTCAGTACACTATTCTTGCGATGCGACTTTCTGAAACAGGTGAAGGAGGAACTCTGGTTTTGAAAGGAATCCTTCTGCCCTTGTTAAAAAAGCCCAGTGTTCTGGCGATATTCACACTTTTAGCCACTCTTGGAATTTCACTGATGATTGGTGAATGTGTTATTACTCCTGCTATCTCAATACTTTCCGCCGTAGAAGGAATAAGGCAAATTCCAGGTCTTGAATTAATCTCACAGGACTGGTTGATATTTCTTGCAATTATTATAGCATTAGGATTGTTTTTATTTCAAAAACGAGGTACTGAGGGAGTATCAAAAACCTTCGGTCCTGTAATGGTAGTCTGGTTTATTACCCTGTTTGTAACCGGAGCAATATCTGTTTCATATAGTCCTGAAATACTTGGTGCATTGAATCCTTATTATGCAATACAATTTTTTCTTAATAATGGAGCAATGGGATTTTTTTCTCTTTCTTTGATAGTCCTTTGTGCCACTGGTGCAGAAGCTCTGTTTGCTGATATGGGCCATCTTGGCCGTGAACCAATTCAGTATGCCTGGGGTTTTGTTTTTATTGCGGTATTATTTTCATATCTCGGTCAGGCGGCATTTTTATTAAGAAATACTGATGTATCTAATCCCTTATTTGAGATGATCTTTTCTGAATCACAAATTCTTTATATTCCATTTTTAATCCTTATGATATTGGCAACAATTATCGCATCACAAGCAGTAATAAGTGGAATTTTCTCTATTATTTATCAGGCTATTACTACTCATCTTCTCCCTATGCTTCCAGTGGATTATACCTCCGATGAATTACGAACCCAGATCTATATTAATACGGTAAATTGGTTGCTTTGTTTTGCAGTAATTTGTGTTTTGATAATCTTTCAGTACTCTGAACGTCTTGCAAATGCGTATGGTCTTGCAGTCACCGGAACAATGTCAATTACCGGTTCTTTCATGATTGCGATTTTTCTTTGTAAGCGAAAATATCTCTATGTGGGTCTTGCGATGCTGGTAACTCTTGTTGATATTTCATTTTTCTTATCAACGGTTTCAAAGATACCTCATGGCGGATATCTCTCCCTGGTGATCGCAGCCGTTCCCTTTTCAATAATTTTGATTTATATCAATGGTCAGAAGGCTCTGTATAAGGCTATGAAACCAATGAGTTACGATCAGTTTATAAAAAAATACACTCGCGCTTACAAAAATGCCAGGCATCTCAGAGGAACGGCACTTTATTTTGCCAGATCTCTTGATCAGGTTCCTGCATATATCTCCCGGACCATGTTTAATAATGAGATTATCTACGAAGAAAATGTGATAATTTCTCTTGATATTAAAGAAGAACCATATGGTTTCTCCTGGCATTTTGATAAAAAAATTGAGGAAGGTCTCTCACATCTTTCTATTCAGTATGGATACATGCAGATTATTGATCTTATGCGAATCATTCGTGATGCAGATATCCAGGAGAAGACCATCTTTTATGGCATGGAAGAAATTGTTACCAACAATATTATCTGGAAAATATTTAATGCTTTAAAAAGACTCTGCCCTTCATTTGTACAATATCATCGGTTACCTTCTCACAAGGTACACGGTGTAATTACCCGTGTTGAGTTATAATTATCTTTTTTTTCATAGAAAGATGATCGGTTTTATTACTATGCAGGAAGAGTATTCTATCAGGTGATAGAGCATGTGCACCGTTGGCGGACCCGTGGATATTGATTTTGATGAAGGGCTTAAAGCGAAAAGTTATAAGTGTAAGGATTGCGGCAGTAGTTTTAATACTATCGGAAAAAACATTCGCTGCCCCACCTGTGGTTCAGATAATTGCACTGAAGATGCATGATTTTTAAGTTCACGGATGAATATCTTTGTGTTCGTAAAGAGAATGCGTTTATCCTCATAGGGAGGGTTCTCAGCCCTTTTACTCTTTTTATTGAAACGTATTCTGAAGAATATTGTCAATATCTGGAATATGGTGAACTGGTAATTGTATCAGCTCCTGAAGATGGAGATATCGGTCAGGCAATAATTTTGTTAGAACTAATCCGTGAATATCATTCACCATTAATCGTTCTACCAAAGAATCACCCCGGGAGTAAAAGATTGAGGATGGTAGTTTCTGCTGGTGATATGATTGAACTTAACTGTTCAATTGAGCGTGGTACTCATCCGGAACAACATCTACTTTGTGGTTCAGAAAAAATGACCGGAATTGTTATTCAGAAAACTGAAGATGGAGTTACTATTTCCGGTATAACTGATGATGCACAGGTAAATATTATCCCCAGAGAAAAAGGTAAAATCAGTTTTGAATCAGTTCTTCCATTCTGACTAATGGAACAAGGTTGATTCCCATTTTATTCATTGTTTCAGTTGCTCCTTCATTTCGATCTACGACAGAAATCACATTTTCTATGATCCCACCAGCATTTCTTATCTGTTCAATACCAAAAATAGCAGATCCCCCTGAAGTTGTCACATCTTCAACCAGAAGTATTTTTTTCCCAGATACTTCTCCGATGAAAAGACTTGCTAATCCGTGTCCCTTTTGTTCCTTTCTAATAATTATATAGGGTTTACCACAGGCAAGTGATACTGATACAGCAAGGGGTACAGCCCCGACTGCGACTCCGGCAACAGCATCAAAATTATTTTCGATATCAATTACTTCTGATGCAATCTTTTTTAGTATCTCCGGATTTGTAATCGCTTTTTTGATATCTATGTATACTGAACTTTTTTTCCCGGAAGCAAGAGTAAAGTCTCCAAATTTTATTGCTTCAGCAGAGATAAGCATCTCTTTTAATGTTTGTGTTACCATGGTACCTTCTTCAGTCCCATTTTATACCCGATAATATTCACTGTTCGATGCAGAAGAGGAGTTATTACAAGTATGGTGATTAATAAAGAAAAATTCATCGTATTAATCATCCATTCAGGATCGCATAATAGTGTCAACAAAAGAGCTCCTATCACAAAATCATATTGGTCTATAAGAAACCATTCACCCCCGCGTTCAATCCCTTTTCGTCGTTTAAAAAAACTTTTTATCATATCACCTAATAATGAACCAAACGCGAGAGTAATAACTGCAATAATTGAATGAGGGAAAAACCAGGGAACCATTCCAGAATTCTCGGCAAATATTTGACAAAAGCCAATCAGAATTCCTGCGAACACTCCCAAAATAAATCCCCGTATTGTTTTTCCGTCTCCAAAGATGCGTTTATTATCTGTCCATTTCTTGCCGAAATCTATGGGGGTCCCCCCTCCTCCAATTGCTGCAATATTATTAGGAAGATACGCGGGCAGCATCAGCCATATTGCAGAGCCGATAAGAACCGCTCCTTCTATGACAAAAGATACAAAATTCACCATACCTATAAGGTTAGGTTTCTGCATACATATGAGCAGAAGATGGTTCAGGGTATGGAAATACCAATTGGTGGTGATAGTATACTCCTCAAGAAAACGAAAAGTCTCTGTCCAATTTGTAAAAAAATACTGGAAGCAGAGATTGTGGAAAAAAACGGAAAGGTGTATATTGATAGGACCTGTCCTGATCATGGATTCTTTTCGTATTTGTACTGGGATGATGCCGAGGCATGGCGCAGATATGAAGACTTTGATATTAAAGGGAATGGTGTGAGTAACCCCCAGGTTATTCGTGATAATAGCACATGTCCTTTTGACTGTGGTCTTTGTAATAACCATAAATCTACAACATTGCTTGCGAATATCGATTTAACAAACCGATGCAATCTTAATTGTGATTTCTGTTTTGCCAATGCACGTGCGTGTGGTTATATTTACGAACCCACTTTTGAGCAGGTTAAATCCATGCTTGAACTGCTTCGTTCAGAAAAGCCAACTCCTGCTCCAGCAGTTCAGTTTGCAGGTGGGGAACCAACGCTCAGGGAAGATCTCTTTGAGATTATTGCTTTGGCCAAATCTATGGGTTTCATGCAGGTACAACTTGCAACAAATGGTATTTTGATTGCCAAAGATCCGGAATTTGCTTTAAAATTAAGACAATCCGGCCTTTCTACTGTTTATCTTCATTTTGATGGTGTTTCAAAGGAGACAAATTTTAAATTAACCCATGATCTAAAGGCAATTGAAAACCTGAGAAAAGCTAAACAGGGAATTGTTCTTGTTCCCACAATTATCAAAGGGAAAAATGATCATGAGCTTGGTGACATTGTCAGATTTGCAGCTGAAAACATTGATGTCATCAGGGGAGTAAATTTCCAGCCGGTTTCATTTACCGGAGCAGCTTCCCTTGAAGATATTACCCGTGAGAGAATTACGATTCCTGAATTACTCGATAGAATAGAATCACAAACTAAAAGAGAAGTAGAAAAGGAAGATTTCTATCCGGTACCTTGTGTTGTTCCAATCAGTGATTTTGTTGAAGCATACACGGGAAAACCACAGTTACGGTTTACTGCACATCAACATTGTGGTGCAGCTACTTACGTATTTGTCAGAGATAAAAAAATTGTTCCGATTAACCGGATGATAGATGTTGATGCATTTTTTGAATCAATAGACCGTCTGACATCACAACTTTCCTCCGCGGGGCCAATTAGCCGGAAGATGGTTGCAATAAACGGTATTAAGGAACTCTATTCCTCTATCAAAAAGAGTGAAGAGGGAGGAAAAGAACTCTGGACCAGTCTTGGAAAGGCACTTATTACACATAATTTTGATTCTCTTAGAGAATTCCATTGGAATGCACTTTTTATTGGAATGATGCATTTTATGGATAATTATAATTATGATATCGAACGAGTGAGCAGATGTTGTATACATTATGCAACACCAGATGGAACATTAATTCCATTCTGTTCCTATAACAGTGGCCCGGTTTTCAGAGAACAAGTGTGGAAAAAATATAGTCAGCCGTTAGATTAATTTTCATTTTTTATTTATGCTAACAATTATTCCTAAACCAACTGACATACCCTCAGATAATTCAACCCGGATGGTCATGGATGAACTGGACCGAATGGGATATCCCTATAAGGTTCGGTTCCTTGAAGCAATTGATCCTTTTTCTGATGATTTATCTAATGAAACTATCTGGATTTGTGGTATAAGGCAGAATGGACACAACTTTGAATCATTGCAGGCTCTTTCACTTAAAAACCGGATTATAAATTCTCCTGAGGCAATTGTTACCTGTGCCAGTAAGGTGATGACTTCAGCATTATTGATAAAAAATAACGTTCCTACACCTAAAACATTTTTTACTGAATCGAAAATTATAGCAGGGAATTTTATAAAAAAATTCTCCCGGGCTGTATCAAAGCCGGTGTATGGATTTGATGGAGTTGGAATTCACCTGGTTGAAAAGTTGAATGATCTTGGAGATCCGCCCTACTATCTACAGGAATATATACCAAATGATAGAGACTTTCGCGTTTTTGTTATAGGCAATCGGGCTGTTGGAGCAATTATGCGTGTCTCTGATCACCTTACCCATAATATTCATCAGGGAGGTTGTGGCTTCGCTATTGAGATACCTGAAGAAATGGAAAGAATTGCAGTACAGGCAGCGAAATGTGTAGGAGTAGATTATGGTGGTGTTGACCTCTTGTGTTATAATGGATCATATACGGTTCTGGAAGTCAACGGAACACCAAACTGGCATTGTATGCAGGCGCCAATCCCGAAATTTCTTGCAGAATACCTGATATCACAGGTAAAATAAGAACAAAGTGCCTTTTCAGGCACCCATTTCTATTTCTTTTAATGTTCTTTCTGCAAGTTCATGCATTCTATCAGCCATCCGGGCAGCAGATGGATTATCTACTTCTCGCATTGCTTTTGCAATAGCATTTCCAAGCACGAATATTGCATATTTATGCTCTACTTTACTCCGATGACTTTGAGAGGGAGTTATTTCCAAAGCATCATATTCAGAAAAATCAGCTTCCGGGTTTTGTTCCTGCAGGTAAACTCGGACATCCGAGAGCATAGTATGAAGTGATATCAGTTCTTCTTTATGCACACTGTATCTCCACTATTTGTTTGGTGAGAGATCTATAAAAAAAAATAGGATGGTCGGTGTTATTTAAATGGGATCAGTCGCAATGTTGCAGGCGTCCTTACTATGCCCGTAAATGCGGGTGCAGCAAGATACCTGATACCTTGCAGGGATACAAGATCCAGAAGTTGTTGGTTTACTTCCTGATCAATTACCAGTCCTTCAATGGTTTTCCCTTGTATGTCAATTGAATCTTCAATCTCTCCTGCCTGCATCTCAACAATTTTCTCTCCTTCCGGACCAATAAATCTCGCAGTTCCATTATTCCTGACTTCTCTGATATGGGCGAAAACAGTTCTTGGACGCTCTTCTGGAATGATATCATCCGGTTTTTCCTGAATTTTTTCTTCTTCAGTAAGAATTTCTACTGGACTTTCTAATTCAGTATTATCTTCTACCGGTAATGGTTGTTCTTTTTGTTCAGGATAATTTCTGAACTCTACAACTTTTTGTTCATTATGAGATGCCAGGTATTCAGCGATTCTATCTTCCTGAACATATTCAATTGGAACTTTATTCCTGAGTGCTTTTATTATCTCTTTTCTGGTTAAATCTTCAACCGATTCTCCCCTGGGAGGGTATGCTACAAAATCAATCTCAGTGACTTCCAGGAGTTCACGTAAGATTAAGTCTCCCCCCCTGTCTCCATCAAAAAATGCGGTTGTAGTTTTTTTCCTGCACATGTCAATGATAGTCTTTGGGATACTTGTCCCTTCTACAGCAACTGCATTTTTGATACCGGATTTGAGAAGGTTTATCACATCTGCTCTTCCTTCAACGACTATAATTGCATCTGATAACAGAACATTTGGCCCTGCGGGAACATTATCCAGTCCAATTGTTGCAATTTTCTCTATTCGTTGACTTTCCCGAACGGCATCAATTAAAGATTCCGGATCAATACCTGGTTCTTCAAATTCTAAAAGTAATACTTTTGCACGCTCAATTATCTGTGTTCTCTTCGTTATTCTTACATCTTCAATTTGAATTACCGAAATTTCTGATGTACAGGGGCCGACTCTGGTTATTGTCTCCATGGATGCAGCAAGGATGGCTGTTTCCGCTCTGTCAATTGATGTTGGAATGATAATTTCTCCTAAAGATTTACCCAGTTTACTTGATACTTTCACATCAATTCGTCCGAGTTTTCCTTGCCTCTGGAGTTCTCTTAGTTCCAGTTCCGAACCCAGTAATCCTTCGATCTGACCAAAAATTGCTCCAACAACGTCTGAACGGTCTACCACCCCGTCTGTCTGGACAGCCAGATGAATACGATATTTAGTAGTATCCTGTTCATACACTCAAAAACCCTCCACTAATAATAAAATGAATCATATGTACCGGAGATTCATCTACCAGAAACTATATAAGTATTGGTATCCGGGTTCTGGGTTTTAATCTCTTTCAGCTTTTTGAAAGAGGGTTAAAATATCTTCACGCGATATTCCGGAAATTTTCACCTTCTTAATCGTAGAAGTATGGCCTGAAATAATAGTTACAGTATTTTTCTGTATTTTAAGTGTTTCAGCAATGAGCGCGATAATATCCTTATTTGCTTTTCCTTCAATTGGCGATGCTTTTACTGCAATACCAAAAGCATTTCTCCATATATTAAATCCAATTGGGAATCCGGGATTTTTTGAGTTGGTTGTAACCTCAATGCTAAAAATAATTCCATCATCAGTATCTTGTATTGTTTTCTCTATATCCGATGATGATAATGTCAGATTGAATCACCCATCTTATATTTTGTTCTCTTAAGGAAACAAAATTTTGTTGTTAAACAGATATTAAAAAAGGATAAACATTGCACATTGTGATAAACAATGAATCGTAAAAAACAAGACTTTATGAATGATTGTCGCCTGGCACTAACAAATATGGATCACAAGTGGCTTTTGCCGTTCTTCACCTATTAAACGCCCTCAGCCAGGCGGTGCCATAAATTTGTACCGTTTCCGGGTTGTCCCATGGATCACTCTATGATTCCTCATCGTATCACCCGGGGACCTATGGAAACGAGGAGAAGGCACTCCTACTACATATGTTCTATGAGATTATAACCTCTTCCTGGGATCCATAGTGATGGGTTATTATTCAGAACCGATGTAAAAGGATCTGTATTATTATTTATTTCAGTTTTATGCATTTTATAAAAATCTCCTTCATTAAATACAACCATACCTCCCAGAATTGTTTTTTCAGGAAAAATGGCAGTCATACCCTCATAAGGAGTCCAGTTCGCGGCACTGTGAAGGGATTCAGATTCAATTTTTGTTACTTCATCTGGATAAATTGCGAAGTCAGCCCTACAACCAGGTGAAAACCCTGCACTTTTTATTCCTAACATTTGTGAAGGGTTGAAAGAAGTTTTTTCAATTATTTCTGTTAGTGGTATTTTCTTTTCATGATACCAACCCATGAGCAGAGGTATCATTGTCTCTATACCTGGAATACCAGAAGGTGCCTGATGAAATGCCTGATTTTTTTCTTTGGCAGTGTGAGGGGCATGATCTGAAGCGATAATCTGTATCCTATCCCAATAAGAAAATAATGATTTTCTGGTTTTTTCTGATCTGAGAGGAGGATTTACTTTTCCTCTGGTATCATCGGGAGAAAAAAGATCCCGGGAAAGGAAAAGGTGATGAGGAGTCACTTCAATTGTTGCTGCATTTGCGGAAATTGCGTCTATTGCAAGAGGTGAGGAGAGATGACAAAAATGAAGTCTGCATTTAGATTTATTCTGCTGAATAACACTCAATACTGATTCTTTTTCTCCATTTTCAGATCTCAGTAAATCATGAGAGATAAGGGTATCATCTACTCCATCAGTTACCTGTTCTGCATGAATGGTCATGAGTCCATCCCAGGCAGAAATCCGGGTCATTGCATTTTGCAGGGTAGTTTTGTCAATTGCTTCTCCATAACTGGAAGCTGCAGCGAATGTTTCGCCAAAGGCAAAGACCCCTTCTTTCCATATTCCAGCCAAATCTGTATCAGCAGTTACAGCTCCGTTTATCGCAAATCTGCAAAAGGCCTGTTCGTGAGCAAGTTTAACCCGATCCTTTATCCGGTCCGGGGTAGTTAAAGGAGGGATGGTATTTGGCTGGTCAATAACAACGGTAATTCCCCCTGCAAGAGCACTTTTCGTTCCGGTTTTCCAAGTCTCTTTCTCATGCTGGGGACCGTCCCTCATATGAACGTGAACATCGGTTCCTGCAGGTAGAACAATTTTTCCTTTACAGGCTATATTATCATTACAATTTTCAGAAGATCCAATATGGGTAACAATTCCATTTTCAATGGTAATATCCGCAATCCTTCCGCCTGGAATTAATACATCCCGTAAAACCAGATTGTTATGCTCGGAGATCATATTTTATACCATATATTTAAAATTTTTAACCGGTTATGATATCCGGTTCTTTTTCCATCTTTTGAATACAAAAAACCCTGCCCCTCCAACCAGAATGAGAGGTAAAAGAGTAAGAATTACAATGAATAGCCATACTACGGTATTAAAAAACCCTTCTATCCCCTCGCTGATAACTTCTGGAATAGAATAACCTGATGGTGTTTCAACCTGTGCAGGCTCTAAAAGATTTATAGTAATTGTGGAAAATGAAGTCCTATTATCAAGGTATTTCATTCGACCCACAATTCGATCAAGTTGAACCTGAACACGTTCAATTTCTTTTTGAACTTCAAGAATTTCAGATACATTTTGTCCTTTAACCAGTAACCGGTTATATTGTTCAAGTTGATTCGAAAGAGAATTTTTTTGCGCAACAAGGTCGATATATTCTTCAGTTACATCTTCTGCTCTTATTGAACTGGAAAGAATTTTCCCTATAGATTTGAGTTCTAATAGAGCTATATCAAAAGAATCCGCGGGAATTCGAACCACAACAGTTCCTGAATATTTGTTTTTCGTTCCCGCGATAATGGAAGAAGATTGAATTATTCCGTCATATTTTTCTGTAATATTCTGAATAATTTCTGCTGAAGAAGAAACATTCTGCACTTCAATTTTTACCTCTGCAGTTTTTATTATTTTTTGATCTGATGATACTGGTTTTTCTTCAGTATTTCCACCATAACCAGAAGGTGCTATTGTTGCCCTCACATTCATAGCTATTGGAGCTGAAGGAGATTCCTGGGCACTAGTCCAATCTGTTTCATCGGAAGCCATTTTTATGACAGATTCCGGATTTACATTCTCATAGGCCATACAGCCTGCAGTAAATAAAACAACCAAAACCATTAAAAAAATAATTGCTGAAATAAATTTCATAGAGTATACTATACGACAAAAAATAAAAGATCAATGGTAACTTCGAAAAATTCTGAAGTCTTTATCTTACTACAACAGTTGATACCCGGGCATGGCTAAGAATGTAAGTACTTACACTACCAAGGAGAATACGAGCTCCTAATCCCTTTCCGGTGGAACCTACTGCAATTAGATCTGCACCAATTTCTTCAGCAGCGTTTAATATTTCACTTCTTGGATCACCTGTCCGTACCAGGATTTCAACATCGACACCCCGGTCATATGCAAGTTCTTTTACTCTTGCCATTACCTGATCTCGTTCATCGTTTACAATCCTCTCTCTTATCTCATGTAATGTTGAAATTCCTTCATAACCTGCTGCTCCTTCAATAGCAGCATATTTTGCAGGAGAAATAACATATACCACACAAGCTCTGCCTTCTTCTTTTATGTGCTCTAAAACCCAGACGAGAGCGTTATAAGCTTCTGGAGAACCATCAACTGCTACAAGCATTGTTCCAGCCATTATTCACAGAATATACACTGTATACTTTAATAGTATGCCGGATTGTATATCATTAGTAAAAAAACTTGATAAAAAAATACTCGTCAGACTTAATAACTGGAAGATATGATGTATTGAAAGGAACCTCTCATGGACTTTAGTTTTTTTTCTCCGGAAATTTTTACTTTTGTGATAGTTCCTTTATTGATATTTTTAGCACGAATATGTGATGTTTCTATTGGAACTGTTCGTTATATTTTGATTTCAAGAGGTTTTAAAACAATTGCTCCAATTTTTGGATTTTTTGAAGTAATTATCTGGCTTTTGGCTATTGGTCAGGCCATGGGAAATATATCAAATCCAATCTGTTATATCGCCTATGGGGGAGGGTTTGCAGCAGGTACTTATATCGGGATGATGATTGAAGAACGAATGAGGCTGGGCATGGCTATTGTCCGTCTAATTACTCCATTACCTGCGGTTGATTTTATTGAACGTTTACATCAGTACGGATATGGAGTAACGAGTATTATGGCAGAGGGAGCTATAAGTAAAGTAACGATTATTTTTATGGTGGTTAAAAGGTCAAGGATCCCTGAACTCATAATACTAATTCGGGATTTTAATCCAAATGCTTTTTATACCATTGAAGATGTCAGATCTGCTTGTGAGGGAATATTTCCACAAGATAGTGATAATAATCCGTTTGAAATTTTTAAAAAGCCCTTTTATTTTATTAGTAAAAGAAAATAATTATTTATCTGGCCTGCCATATTGAATTTTTTAATAATTTTTCCTTTGAATTTTCAGAGTTATTTATCAGGTCCATAATTTCATCTACAGAAAAATTGTATATACATGGCAATAATGGATCATCATATTCCCATCGATCTAATTGTTCCGGATGTATTGTATTTTCATAAAGGGTGCAATATTCTTCCTGTGTATTAAAAAATACACAGTCTTCACAAGGTCTGAATTTTCTTGTATTAATATCAGGAATCATTAATATTGTCTTTTATTATGGTAATGCTCATTAATTGATAATTGTATTGATATGGCCATTACTGGAAAAAGGCATATAAAAAATAATAATTTCTTGCAAAGACTTTATTAATATAAAATATTATTAGGTATAATAGCCGGAGAAAAAAAACAAATGTCTGAATCATCTTTTTCTCAGCAGATTCTTTATGTTGATGATGAGATTTTTCTCCTGGATTTATGCCGGATTTTTTTAGAGAAAGAAGGAGATTTTAAAGTTGATACCGCAATTTCAGGAAAAGATGCTCTTAAAAAGATATCCAATAATAAATATGATGCAATAATTTCTGACTATGAAATGCCGGATATGAATGGAGTAGAATTACTTAAAATAATTCGATCAGAAGGCAAAATCATTCCATTCATCATTTTTACCGGAAAAGGTCGGGAAGAGGTTGTTATAGAAGCATTGAATAATGGGGCGGATTTTTATTTGCAAAAGGGTGGAGACCCTATTGCACAATTTGCAGAATTAAAATCAAAAGTTGAGCATGCTATCCGCCAAAAAAAGGCAGAATTCGCACTTCAACAAGAACGGGAACAACTCCTTTCAATTTTTGATAGTCTTGAACAATTTGTCTATGTTTCAGATATAAATACCTATGAAATACTTTATGTAAACCAATATTTTCAAAATGTCCTCAATAAGGATGTTATTGGAAAAATTTGTTATGAGGAATTTCAAAATAATAATGCTCCCTGCAGTTTCTGTACAAATCAGATTATTACAGAACAAAAACCAAAACCATATTCCTGGGAATTTTATAATCCTGTTCTTGAACGTTATTTTTCAATTATTGATAGGGTAATTCGATGGCCTGATGGCCGTGAAGTAAGGCTTGAAGTTGCTTCAGATATCACTGAAACCAAGAAGGCATTGAATGAACTAAACGCAGCATATGAAGAAATAGCTTCTTCAGAAGATGAACTAAAGCATCAATTTGAAGAATTAATTGAAAGTAAAGAAAGGTTAAAAGAAAGTGAAGAAAGATATCGTTCAGTTATTGAAAATGCTCAGGATGTAATCTATCAAAGTGATGAAAAAGGCAGGATTATCATGGCGAGTCCGAGTATCTTATCATTATTGGGATATGAATCCATGGATGAGATAATCGGGAAAAATATCGCAGAAAATTTTTATCTAAACCCGGAAAACCGGGATGAATTTGTTAAGAAATTAAATGAATCTGGTTCAGTATCTAATTTTGAAGTGGTTTTAATAAAAAAGGATAAAACTCCGGTATATGTTTCAACGAACAGTCATTATTATTACAAGGGGAATGGAACTGTTGCAGGAATAGAAGGTAATTTTAGGGATATTACTGATATAAGGGCTGCAAACCTTTCTCTATTAGAGAAAGAAGAATTATATCGCTTCTTGGTGGAACATATTGAAGATGGGGTATTTATAGTTCAGGATGATATTTTGGTCTTTTGCAATAATACTTTTGCTAAGACAATAGGTTATGATCCAGATGAATTAATCGGTTCAGTTATTTTTGATTATTTTGGTTCGGAAAATCGTGATGAATTAATCTGGAAATGTCACAATGCAGAAGAATTTTCAGTCATTTTAGAATCATATGAAACCTGTTTAATTCATAAAAAAAACAATCAGAAAATTCCAGTTTTATTATCATTGCGGATAAGTCATTATAAGAGTAAAAAAGCCTGTATTGGGACAACTCATTCTGCAATTGCCATTTGTGATCAAGTGGAACACTCTTTACGTGAAAGTAAATCAATGCTCAATGCCATTTTACAAGAATCTCCGATTCCCCAATTTGTTATTGATAAGAACCATCAGATTATCTATTGGAATCATGCATTAGAAAAGTATAGTGGCATTAATTCTCGTGAAATAATCGGAACTTCAGAACATTGGAGAGCTTTTTATAAGAATAAACGTCCATGTCTGGTGGATTTAGTTCTGGAGAATACTGTTCAGGATCTTGTAAAATGGTATGGAGATAGTGCAAAAAAATCCTATTTGGTTGATGATGCATATTCAGCCATTGGTTTTTTTTCACATCTGGGAAAACAAGGTATATGGCTTTATTTTACCGGGGCATTACTACGGGATATAGATGGAAATGTTTGGGGTGCTCTGGAAACTCTGGAGGACATTACTGATCAGATGATGAATGAAGAAGGTCTTCGACAGGCGAATAAAAAATTAAATCTTCTTGCAGATATAACCCGTCATGATATTCTAAATACTTTAACGGTATTAACCGGTGCTATTGATTTAATAAGAGACGAGATAACAGATACTAAAACGATGAATTATATCAATCCGGTTGATAAAGCACTTAATACCATTTACCGACAAATACTTTTTACCCGTGATTATCAAAACCTCGGGATTACTGCTCCGTACTGGCAGCATCTATCAGAATTAATTAAGGAACATGTTATTTGTAATCTGCCTTCCGGGATTTTATTTTCCAATAAATATTGTGAATATGAATTATATGCAGATGGACTGTTAGGGAGAGTTTTTTCTAACCTTCTTGACAATTCTATCCGGCATGGGGAGCATGTTTCTCACATAAATATTACAACTTTTGAAAGAGATAATAGTCTCTTTATACATTATTCAGATGATGGTATTGGAATTCCTGTGTCAATGAAAGAACGAATTTTTGAACGAGGCGTAGGAAGTCACACCGGATACGGTCTTTTTCTAACTAAAGAAATATTATCGCTTACCAGTATCTCGATTTGTGAAATTGGAATACCCGGAGAAGGAGCATTATTTGAAATTACTATTCCTGAAAAATTTTTTAAAAAAATTCATCAATACCTCCCATAAATTTTTGATAATGCCCGAAGACGAAAAGTAAGCTCATCAGTTAACATTTTTTCTTGCATTTTCCATTTCCAATTTCCCGTATCTATTCCGGGACGGTTCATTCTGGCTGATTCATCAAGGTTTAAGATATCCTGTATCGGAATAATTGCAGTATTTGCATTACTCATCATTGCCAATCTGATGAAAACTTCACATATTTCGCTTGATGAAATTTCTTTTCCAATATATGAAAACAACCGTTGTTTCTCAATATCTGTAGAGTCTTTTAAGAACCAGCCCAGGGTTGTGTTATTATCATGAGTTCCTGTATAAACAAGTGATTCTTTCTTTATATTATGGAGAATATATGGATTATCAGATGTATCTGAACTAAATGCAAATTGGAGTACATTCATCCCAGGAATGTTAAATTCTCTTAATATTTCCCGTACATCCGGCGTGATAATACCCAAATCTTCAGCGATAATGGGGAGGTAAGGAAAATTTTTTTCCATCGTTTGTAAAAATTTCCATGCTGGTGCGTTTACCCACCTGCCTTGAATTGCCGTATCTGATCCTGCAGGGATTTCCCAAAAAGCTGCAAGACCCCTGAAATGATCAATTCGGAGAAAATCTACACCTTGGAGTTCTTTATGGATTCGTCGTCTCCACCAGGTAAAATTGTCATTCTCAATTCTTTCCCATGCGTATAAAGGATTGTTCCAGATTTGACCCGTTTCACTAAAATAATCCGGAGGAACTCCGGCAACAAAAATAGGGCGCTTATTTTCATCTAATTGAAACCAGATTGGATTTGACCAGACATCACTACTGTCATAGTCGATATAAATTGGAATATCTCCAATTAGCCATATACCACAATCATGGCACTTTTTTAAAAATTTTTCCCATTGAAGAGAAAAAAGATATTGAATAAATCGGACTTTTTCTATTTCGGTATAATATAATTGAGTATATTCTTTTAAATACTCATCATTTCGGTTTTTTAATTCTAATGGCCAGTCTGACCAATTAGTATCCGGGTGTTGACTTCGAATAACCATAAAGAGGGCATAATCATCTAACCACCAGGATTGCTCTCTGCAGAAATTGGTAAATTCCGGATTATGACCAAAAAATTTGAACCGGTGATAGGCCATGTCAAAAAGCTGGTTTTTATAAGATATTACGGATGGAAAATCTACAAATTTTATGTTAAATTCAGGAATTGGAAAAAGATCTGAATCATCTAAAAATCCATCCTCCACTAGAAATTCCGGGCTGATGAGTAGAGGATTTCCTGCAAAGGCTGAAAGTGAATGGTACGGTGAATTATCATATTTTTCATCGGTTGGATGAATAGGAAGAATCTGCCAATATCTTTGCCCTGCTTTTTGGAGAAATTCAATAAATTCATGTGCAACAGGTCCTAGGTCCCCGATACCAAATTTTGTTGGAAGGGATGTAATATGAAGGAGAATTCCACTACCTCTTGTTTTCATCTATTCACTCCGTTGTCTTAATCAAAGTAAAAATTCATGATTTAATTTAGAAAAATATTAAAATGTCAATTTTTTGTTAAATGGATAAAATATCCAGGTTATCTCCAAGAATTATAAATTGTTCCAACCATTCTTTAGCGGATTCATCTTGAGCTTCCTCATCTGTTTTCATTCGTTCATAAATCATTTTCCTTAACCTGAAGTAAGAATTCTGACTATTCCTCAAATCCAGTGATAATGAGAGTGGTGAAATGATTGTAAACAACCGATTGGTTTTCTGAATATTATTTATATCAAAAGGGTTTTTCTCTACTTCTTCTAAAAACCGTGTAAATAATTCTTCAATAAAAATTGAAAGAGTTTTTATTTCTGGTTGGAATTTCCCTTTGGTTAAATCAGTAATTATTTGGGATAAACGTGTTTCATCATAATCCATTTTTGATAAACATATTTTGAGTTCATTATTGAGAGAAAATTGTATCGGAAATTCAAGTGATGTAGGGGGCTTAATATGCAATTCTTTCATTGCCGTAACCAGAGAATAATATCTTTTATATAACAGCTGATATTCATAATTAATATCAGATAATGCTTCATTTAAGATGCTATAAAGAACTTTTCGTTTACCATCTCGAAATAAATGCCATAAAGAGAAGGAATGATAATCAAAATTCCGGTCAATCCCAAGAATCAACCTGGGTAAATCATTTCTTTGTAACGATGTCCAAATATCATTATTAATTTCATTAAATGCTTCTTCTGTGGTAAAGGGTTTTATTCCACCAATAAAATTGTGTTCTCCCAAGTGAAGAGCAACAAATATCAGAGTAGATTCTTTTAGAGTAATTTTCGATCTGAATAAAGCATATCCAGTTGCAAGTTTTATTCTCCCGGCATTTCCTTCTTGAAATGATTTATTAAAAATATCGTAAGTCGGAACTGCTGATTCATCTGGTTGGTTTTTGATAAGAGAAGTGACTGCATATTGAAAGGCGACTCGGTTTATATCAAAAATAGCACTTTTTACATAATTATTATATATTGTGCCCCCATCTCCAATCTCCAAAACATTAGATTTTGCCTTTGTTAGTAATGTAACATATTCTGGTTCCAGGTCAATGCCTATTATGTCACGAAGAAGATGCATGGCCCTACAGGCATACATCATAACCTGAACTGTTTCAATTCCCGCAAGATCATCAAAAAACCATCCACAGCTGGTTTGCATGAAGAGAAGGTTTTTCTGAATTTCAAGTAATTTTATGCTTCTGACAATTTCATCGTGAGAAAGATTACGTTTGGCATGCGAATTAAAAAAACGAATAATTTTTTCCGGAGATCTATCAATAAGAATATCAATGTAATCATCACGGACGGTAAAGGGATACTGAAAAAGAGATTCCATTTCTTTTTCATATAATTGGTTTAATTGTGAATGGAGCCAATTCATGGCATCCCGAAGTGGTTTTCTCCATTGTTGATTCCAGGGTTTAATGTTCTTTAAAGAGTTTTTATCCTGTAATGCAATAGGGTAACAAACAGAAGTATCAGTAATAAGGCAGGCATACATCGCTCTGCAACCGCAATCATCTTCCCATCTTTTTACACCATGTATACAACTCCAGGATGTATTCTCTGCAATAGATACTTCATATTCCGGAGGAAACTTGTCCAAATATTCGCCGTAAATTGTGATTGATGCAACTCTTTCCAATTCAATTTTCTTTAATGCATATGCGAGTGCCATATCTGCAAATCGGTGATGATGTCCATAGGTTTCACCATCATTTGCGATTGATAATAATTCCGAAGATTCATGAGAATCAGGAAACCTTCGTATTAAACGATCCGCAAATAAGTCACCATTTTCAAGAATGTTCTGAAATGCGACTTCATTTGCTATACCTGAATCATAAAAAAAAATAGAAATTTTTTTACTTGATGGGAGAATGCACAGGTATGGTCTAAAGATATCAAGGGTATCCTGTGTAATATTTAACCAGGTTTCCTGGCTGATTTTCCGAATTCTTTTAGCCTGATGGGGTGCAAGAATAGTAAATTTTATTCCTAGTTCAGCTAGAATCTCCAACGATTCAATATCTACTGCGGTCTCCGGTAACCACATCCCCTCAGGCATTCTTTCAAAACGATATATAAAATCTTTAATTCCCCACAAAATTTCAGTTTTTTTATCGTTATAAGAAGCGAGAGGTAGTATAATATGATTGTATGCCTGAGCGATAGCAGAACCATGCCCGGAAAAATTATTTTGGCTTTCTTTATCAGCGTTTAAAATAGCTCTATAGACATCTTTGTTATGTTGTTCAAGCCATGAAAGAAGGGTTGGACCAAAATTAAAACTAATTTTTGCATAATTATTAACGATATTTATAATTTTTTTATCAGATCCGAGAATTCTGGATGATGCGTTCGGAGCGTAACATTCAGCAGTCACCCGTTCATTCCAATCATGAAAAGGATATGCGGATTCTTCTATTTCTATCTCTTCCAACCAGGGATTTTCACGAGGAGGTTGATAAAAATGTCCATGAACACAGATATATTTCGAAATGATCATCACCTTTGATTATGAGGGTTATTTTGTTCCTATCGTTTCTGTTGCATAATAGATATTTATAAGTTTGTTAAAGATTATTGCCGGACATTCCTGATTATTGACAGAGATTATGAATTCAGAATTTTATGTTAATTGTATATTAAAAATCTACTTGCAACAAGTAAAAAAAAATGTAAAAGCCATTACTGTTTCTCCTAACATTATGGGCCAGGAAATATCTGAAAATCAAATTAAAACTATTGTGGCTACAATATCTTCCCTCATTTCCAATAGGAGGATTGAAGATAAAACCGTGACTCTGGTCTGCTATTGGAATAGTATGAACGTTTTCCTTATTATTTCTGGATAGAATTATTGAGTTAATGAATTAGTTTTTTTCGAATGCCCATTTTATAATTACTAATCACCAGGATTGAATCACTAAATGAAGAATTCAAGTCAGGATCCCCAGTGTCAATGAACAGAGATTTCGTGTTTTGTAATTTTGATTCTGATGCAATTACAATCAACGAGTTAATTCCGATCTTTTTTATTACATCCCTGCTTATCTGTTGGTTTCCTCTCCCCAGTATAAATCCCTGAGCGCCAATTGGACTGATAATAATTTTTACTTTATCATAATAGTTGAGTAAGGTGAGTATCTCTTTTTCGTTAAGGTCTGATTTTAATAATTTCTTCTGATATATTGCATCTATTCCAAGGAGGGTTTTTGAAATATTCAGAGTATCTGCTATTTTTTTTGTTGTGGTTCCAGCTCCCAGCAGATAAAGCGTATCATCCTGCATAATTTCAATGATAAAATTTGCTATTCCTTCCATGTTATCTGCTTCATCACCAAAGGAAACTTGTTTACTACATTGACACAATCCCTTAACATAAGGTATTTTTGCAATTCCAAATAGAGTAGTCTTTAAATTTCCATTTCGGTATTCTTCCTCATCAACATCCAGAACCTCTCCATCTATCAGATTATTTCCATTCCATTGCGAGAGAATATGAACGGCAGATTCGGGTGTTGTAGCAAAAACTCCGGAAAAAATTTTTACTCCTGTTGGGATTCCTAAAATTGGTACAGCGTTTCCAGTACAAGAAAAAACATCTTTTGCTGTTCCATCACCACCACAGAAAATTAATAAATCTACGTGGGCTTTCATAATTTCAAGGCAGGCTTTTTTGGTATCAGCAGCACTGGTTTTAATTATTGGATCTAAATTATTTTTTTCAGAATGGTAAACAATTGTATAAGAAAGATTGGTTTTTCTTAATACATTCTCACCCATTTCTCCATTAACTGTAAAAAAATGGATGTCTTTTTCTTTTAGACCGGAAAGAAACCTTAGGGCTTTTGTTGCTGACTGGGGTTCTGCTCCTAATGATATTGCTTCTTTTATGGAGTTATCCGTTCCTTTCAGTCCAACTGCTCCTCCCATTCCTGCATAAGGATTTATAATAAACCCGATAGAGGTCATGCGACTATTGGAAGGTTTTTTAATGATTCTGCTATTAAATCTGCGGGGTATTCATAATCTACCAGTGAACCGCTAAAGTATGCTTCATAACTTGAAAGATCAAAATGACCATGTCCACTATTATTAAATATAATCGTTTTTGATTCTCCAGATTTTTTACATTCAATTGCTTTATCGATAACCGCACGTATCGCATGAGCAGATTCAGGCGCCGGAATAATCCCTTCTGAACGGGCAAACATTACTGCAGCTTCGAAAACTTCATTCTGATAAACAGAAGTTGAGGAAATCAGATTATCAGCATGAAGTTTAGAGATAAGAGGGGCCATTCCGTGATATCGAAGACCCCCTGCATGAATTGAAGGAGGAATGAAATCATGACCCAATGTAAACATTTTCAGGAGAGGAGTAAGGCCTGCAACATCTCCGAAATCATAAGCATAAAGTCCTTTGGTTAATGAAGGGCATGCAGAAGGTTCAACTGCCAGTATTTCAATATCCGGATTTTTACCATCAATCTTGTCTTTAATAAAAGGGAAACATATTCCTGCACAATTTGATCCTCCTCCCGCGGATGCTATGACAACATCTGCAGTTTCGTCCACCATTTCAAGTTGTTTTTGTGTTTCCAGTCCGATGATAGTCTGATGGAGACAGACATGGTTCAATACGCTACCAAGTGAATAATTAGTATTGGAATGAGTTGCAGCATCTTCAACCGCTTCAGAAATAGCAATTCCCAGGGATCCCGGAGTATCAGGATTTTTTTCAAGGATGGTTCGTCCTGCATTGGTATCTGGTGAAGGTGAAGGAACACATGATGCCCCCCATGTCTGCATCATCATCTTTCTGTAGGGTTTTTGATCATAACTTCCTCTGACCATGTAGACTTTACATTCCATGTCAAAGAGTTGTGTTGCAAAAGCGAGAGATGAACCCCATTGACCTGCACCAGTTTCTGTTGCAATACGCTCAATACCTTCTTTCATATTATAATATGCCTGAGCAATTGCAGTATTTGGTTTATGAGATCCTGGTGGACTGACTCCTTCATATTTATAGAAAATTTTTGCCGGAGTTTTCAGAAGTTTCTCTAACCGATGTGCACGAAAGAGGGGGGATGGTCTCCATAAAGTTAAAATATCCCTGATTTCTGAAGGAATGTCAATATAACGTTCCTGGGACATTTCCTGTTTTATTAATTCTTTAGGAAAAATTGGTTCCAGATCTGCTGAACATAGGGGTTTTTTTGTCTGTGGATGCATTGGTGGTTCTAATGGTGTTTTTAGATCCGCCTGAATGTTGTACCATTTTTTCGGTAATTCATTCTCATCCAGAATTATCTTCGTGTCCATGTATATGTTAGTATGTGGTTGCACATATTTATACATTTTCGAACAAGTATGGTCCCCACCGTCTAATTATTATTTGACTGATATTGTTTACGAAATTTCAAGAATAATATCCATATAAGGATTAATATCAATGGCCAAAACATCGCTTTTCCAGTAAAACAAAAGATTGCTCCGGTTAATATTAATGAGATAAAACTTACAATTAAACCAATTTTATCATTCTTTAATAAAATAAGACCTGCAGCACATCCCGCAAAATAGGTAAGAATAAAAGTTGTGTTTGGAATTTGTATTAGAATATCGAGAGAAATTTTTCCGCTCATGAATATTAAAAGAATGCAGAAATAACAGATAATTAAAAAAATGAGAGAACCAACCGGAGTAAAAAACCTCGTATGTAATAAAGTAAAGACTTTTGGTCCATAACCTGATTTTGAAATGGTGTATGCTAATCTTCCTGCAGCTCCGGTATATGCAATTGCAGGAGCAGTTGTGATAAATAATGTTATTATCCCGGCGATTATCATTCCTGATGTCCCAAATGAAAGATTAATCAGATGAATCAGTGAGACATCTGATATTCCGGGACCATAACATTTTGTTCCGATAACTGCGAATGCTGTTGCCAGATAGAGGATACTAATAATAATTGATGAAATGATAGTGCCTCTGACTACATCCCGTCCCGGGTTTTCAAATTCTTCAGTCACATGAGAAATTGCTTCCCATCCAAGAAAACACCAGAAGATAAGGGTAGCTGAATGACCCACACTTATCCAGCCATTAGGCATAAACGGAATAAAATTTTCCATATTAATTGAAGGTATGCTTCCTGCTATCGCTCCGATGAGAATCAATACTGTAGCGATTACAACAGTCATCTGAACCTTTCCGGTAAGTCTCATCCCGAAAAAATTTGACACTACTGCAATTACCATAATAATTGCTGAAATAATGATTCTTCCTGAATCTCCCAGACCAAAAGCAGAAGATGCATACCCTGCTCCGGTTAAAGCAATAATGGGGACCGCAATAATTGCGGATAGAAGAAAAAACCAGCCGACAAGCATTCCAATTTCCGGGTTAAATGCTTTTGATACAAAATATGAAACGCCTCCGGCATGAGGATATTTTACTGATAAAAAACCCATACTTAACGCCATAGGTATTGCCAATATACTCATAAGGATCCATGCAAGAAGTGATGCAGGGCCGGATGAATCAGCGGTTAGTCCTGGCAGTAGCAAAATCCCTGACCCCAGAACTGATCCTATATATAGGGGAATTATTTGCGTAAGAGTAAGCGATGAAGTTTTAGGTATTGATGGTTCCACAGATATCACCAATTTATTTGGTTTTTATTGGGACCTTAACTATGGTTCTGCAAGAAGAAAAAAAGATGAGTTTGGTTTTTCTTTTTTGAGTGAATGAATGAGAAAATTTTTCTCGTTAGCAAAATTTTCCGGAATTATTCTAATTATGAATTTGTATGCCATTCATAATAATCCGAAATTTCTAATAAGATGATATTTACATAATATCTGGAAGTACATGGATAAAAAATGGATAAAATTTATCGGATTTCTTTTTATTATTATTGCAGTACTGATTGCCCTTTTATTATTGACAACATCTGATCGTCATCCACCTGTAACCGATAATTCAGACATTCGTAACATTTCAATTACAATATTAGAGCATTCTGAAATTGAAAGAAATAATGATACAATGTTAATATCGTATTCTCTTCTCACATCTCCCTACAAAGATAAAGAGTTACGTCTTACAAAAATTGAAGTACTGGATTTGAGCGATGGGACTATCATATCTACTTTTGAAAAAGAAAATTTAGAGAAAATATCTAAATCTGACGAACAATTTTTATTATCTTATCCAATTCAAAAATTCGACAAATCCTTATCAATCACCCATCGTCTTTTTTTTATTTCAAATGGTAGAGCAATTTTACCTTTTTCAGTAATTGGTGGGGACATATTATTGGAAAATTAAAAAATTTATAATATGTGTCTGATAAAAAAATCGGGATTATCATAACCGCCCAATTTTTCTTTTTATTATTCGTCAAATGAGTACAATTAAGGTATAAAAAAAATATATGTAACCTATGGAACTGTTGGATGAAATTTCTAAAAACTTTAGAAAACGTTTCTCAACAGCTGTTCTAGTCAGGATATTTTTTTTATTCATAATTCTTTTTGGAGTATTTGCTTTATTATATGCTCACAATCAGACTACGGAATTGAAAGAGAATATTCAGTCAATGAATAATCTTTCTCTCCATTCATTGGAAAAAAGTATTCAACTTCGTTTTGCTGCATTCAAATTATATGATGACACATTAAATATCCGGTTAAAAGATGCATTTATTCCGTTTTTTAACACCTATGAATTACATAAAGAAGATATCAAAAAGTTAGATCTAAACTTAATAAAAACAGAAATTAACGAAAATCCTGAAAACATAGATCTTTACATAATAAATGAATCCAATGTCATTGTTGCAACAACAAATAAACAAGACTTAAATCTAAATTTTCGAGAAAATGCTCCGAAATTTGCTGATTATTTAGACACAATTCGGAATAATAATGGCTTTTTTCCTGATCAGGTTACCGGAGAACTAAATGGCATCGAGCTTCGAAAATGGGCATATATGCCAACATCTGATCATAAATATGTTTTGGAAATCGGTATAAAGGAGCAATCTTTTGGAATTGATCGTGATATTATCATGAATCTCTCTGATATCGTTCGTGATACAACATTTTCGAATCCATATATTCATGATATTTCAATATTTAATTTCAAAAAAGATCCCGTAGCTACATCATCAGAATATGTAAATCCTCTTCAGGATTCTAGAATCAATCAGATTTTTGAAACTCATGCATCCATAATTGATTATGCTAATGGTATTCCAATACGTTACCTGGTTTACTTAAAAAGTGAAAGAGCAATTTATGGGTATGAAGCTTCATTTGTCGCCGAAGTAAATACGGATGTTTCATTGATTGAAAATGAGATTCTCTCAATTTATTTAGGTATGTTCAATCTCTTTTTGATTGTGATAGTTATTTCCGGAATACTATTATATTTTACTTTAATACGGTTATCAAGACCGGTTCAGGATATTATTGAGGACATCAATCAAATATCACAGGGGGATTTAAATCATACCATTCGCGATCCTGAAATTGATGAGTTCAATTCTTTAACAAATGCTATTTACCGCTTAAAAGAAAGTATTCTTTCTGAACAATTAAATAATCAGATATTAATTGAACGAAACATACTGTTAAATCAGATTATTAAGAGCATTCCTGAACCTATTCTGATTATTAATTCATCTCACAATGTTATAGGATGGAATAATGCGATGGAAGATCTCACTGGGTTTTCTAGTACGGACATTATTGGATCTGATCGGGAGGTATATACTCATATTTTTTATCCGGAGGGAGATTGTCTTCTTGCCAATCTCATTCTTGAACCTGGGTTGAAACGTAGAATTCCTTTTTTTGATGATAAAAATCAAAAAATATTACATAGTGAAGGCTGGTTGACCATTTCGGGCCAAATTGAAGAGAAGTATCTTTCAGCAGTAGCTGGACCTGTTTACGATAAGAACGAAGACATTATCGCGGTAATTGAAACTATCCGGGACTTCTCAATTTTAAAAGCGACTGAAGAAGCACTGATAACATCAAAAGAAGAATATCAACTTATTATTGAAAATTCTTATGATATAATTTTTAATATCGACTTACGAGGGATGTTTACTTTCCTATCACCCAGTTGGGAAAGAAATACTGGTTTTACCATTCTTGATACACTTGGGCATTCATATTCGGATTATATTCACCATGATGATATTGATGAATTCCATAATATCATTCAAAATGTTATCAAAACGATTAAACGTTCAGATACAATAATTTTCAGAATTGTTCATTCTAATGATATGATTCATTGGTACAGCTCTGTTTTCAATCCGGTTTATAATTCTAATAACGAACTCATTTTTATTACCGGAGTTGCTCATGACATTACTGAAAGAAAGCAGGTTGAAGATTCACTAAAATTTGCTTTGCATAAATTGAATGTTTTGAATTCGATAACCCGGCATGATATAAAAAACCAGTTAACAGTCCTTATGGGATTTCTTCATCTGGATAAAGAAGATCTGTCAGATGAGGAACAAATTCGAAGGAATGAAGTTGAACGAAAAGTGGGTATTACTATTTATAATCAGATTGAATTTGCACGTCTTTATCATGAAATAGGATTGAAGGAACCTGTCTGGCAGAATATTGCTTTCATCATTAAGTCAGTTCTTGATCAAATAAATCTTAATTCAGTAATTTTTCATAATCTTATTGAAAATCTGGAATTATTTGCAGATCCGATGTTCGAGAAGGTTATTTATACTCTTTTTGAGAATACCATCCGTCATGGGATGCATGTAACAAATATCACGATGCAATCCATTGTAAATGACGAAGGATTAATCATTGTCTATTCCGATGATGGCTGTGGGATCATGGATGAGGAGAAAGAATTAATTTTTAATCATGGATATGGACAAAATACAGGTCTGGGTCTTTTTCTTTCAAGGGAGATATTGTCTCTTACGGGGCTTTCCATTCATGAATCAGGAACTTATGAGAAAGGTGTCAGATTTGAGATTTTTATAAAAAATGGACTGTATCGGTTTATCAAATAAGGCATCAAATTTTTGATAATCTTATAAAACCCTGAATGAATCACCGGATTAACTTAAAGATTACACATAGTAATTAAAAAAACTCTCAATCGGTTTTATTCTTTTATTAATATAAGTCCTATTGCATGGCATATTATTAAATAGAGAAGAATCTGAAAAAGATTGGGGGGATCGATGATGCCCGGTCAATTATCAGTTTTCTTAATCGATCTGGCTCATCATCTTCATCGAAATCTTCTCCGTTTTTACAAGTTTTCTATATTTTTTTAAAGGGTTTAATTTTTGACCAGGTATTGAGAGTTTCTCACCTGGTCTTTTACTAGGAATTTTAATAAATCCAGGATCTAATTATTAAAAATTTTAAAAAAATTTAAAATGAGATTTAAAAATAGCATCATATGATGAATGAACCTCATCCTGGATTTAAAAATTTTAAAAATTACCTCATGATACTATAATAAATTTTGATATTTAAAACACAACTTTTTTAAATTTAACTATTGAATTCCCTGAAGGGATAAAATATGGGTAAGGGCATGAGAATATTTTCAATGATTTTTTTAATTATAATATTTCTTACTAGTATTGGTTATTGTGAGGAAACAAAACGGTCTGAAATTCCCGGAATGTTTTCTATCTCAACTGATCCTCCGGGTGCAGAAATAATTCTTCAAAATTTTTCCCTTGGAACAACTCCTTTACTTTACATTCCATCTTCTGATTTAAAAGTTCCATTTATATTTGAAATTATAAAACCCGGATATTATTTAGAAGTAAGAAATATTACTGAATTACCACAATCTGGCAATACTATCACAATTTCTATCTCCTTAAAACCATCTCCTCAATTTGGAAGGATTACAATTCTGGCAAAACCTGATGGAAGTCTCGTGAGTCTGGATGGAGATAAGCCCGTAGAAGTCCCATATACCTATGATAAAGTCCCGGTTGGAAACCATTCTATTATTGTCAGTAAATCAGGATATAAAACCTATAAAAATTCACAATTATTTGTAAATGCTGATAAAGATATAGTTCTACAAGTTTTTCTCATATCCAACACTGAAAACAAGGTACTTGTGGTAATGACATCCCCCCCGGATGCTGAAATTCTTGTTGATGGTATCTATCGGGGAACAACTCTTGGTTCAATTCCTTTGAAAATCGGGCCATTAATCGATGGCAAACATATTGTTAAGACAAGATTAACTGGTTATAAGGATATAGTAACAGAGGTAGTCACTCAGGAATTTATATCCACCAATCTGGATCTTATTCTCGAGCCAATTAATGCAATTCCTAAATCTGCATCTTTAAAGGTTCGAACGAATCCCTATGGTGCTGATGTGATGTTAAGTGGAATTTGGGCCGGACAGACTCCGATTTTAGGGTATCTGGAAGTAAAAAATATTCCATCTAACCGATATTATCTTACGATATCTCTTTTAGGATATGAAAATGTTAGTGAATGGATAGAACCAAAGGAAGGAGAAAATATAATAATCGAAAGAACTTTGAAATCAATAAAATAATTTCATTTTGTAGATGATTATAAAATGATAATTGAGAAATCTTTTGTTTTTCTATATTGTATCGGAAAAAACAATTAAATTAATCAGGATTTATCATAATCAAATTTCTTACCGCTCATCATGAACTTTTTTATTGCTGATACAGTCGAGGCATGGAAAATCATTTTCATGAATAATTACCCCAAAAATATATGTTGGAGCATTTTCACCAGATGATACTGAGGATTTTTCAATTAAGACATCACCTAATGTACCATCTGGCTTATAAAACGAAATTCTCATATGTACATTGATTGAGTTTTTCTTCAGGATAAGATCATCATTTCCTTTAAGAAAATCTGTTGCTATTTTTTCCGGCATTACTTCTTTAACATGTTTTCCAGAAATGGTTTCATGTTTTACATTAATGAGTTCACAGAATGCAGAATTAGCAGTAAAAAATTTGCCATCCTCTCCAACAATAAAAATCGGATGAGAAAAATTAGTAAGTAACCGCTCAATAAGAGTTGCCTGTAAAAGTCTTGCTTCCTCTTGTTTTTTCCAGGTTGTCATATCCGTAATTAAAATATAACCGCGTGTCAAATCTCCAAAAGGAACCAGTTTTATTCGTATCGATATATAAATCGGAGAACCATCTTTTTTCCTGGCCCAGAACCTGATTTCTTTCATTGATCCCTGATCAAGTTCAGCTTCACTAACTGCCTTTTTAAATCGAGATTTTTCTTCCGGAAGAGGCAGATCTTCTGGTCTGATAAATTGAATTTCATCTTTACTATAACCAGTTATCTCACAAAGACGTTGGTTATGAAAGATAATTTTTTTCTTTCCTGCCTGTAATTCAGATACGATCAATCCATCTGATAGATGATCAGATACACTCCGGAAGAATTGTTCACTTTCCTTAAGTGAGCGTATAGCTTCTTTTTCAAGAGTAATATCTTCTAAAATAATGGTATCTGCAGAACTCCCATCATCAAATGATGTTGGGATAATTTTTCCTTGAAAATATCTGGGAGGTTTATTATTGGTACCATTAATAGAGATTTCAAATTGATCTGTTTTTTCTGATACTTTTTCGATAAGTTTGGAAAGAAAATATGAACTATCCGAGCCATCAGTTACGATCTGGTTAATCTTCTTTTCAAGAATTTTTTCACCAGGCAATCCCAGAAATTCAAAAAAAGTATCGTTTCCCTGGATAATCCGCAAATCGCTGTCTAGCACAAGTACCAGATCTGTTGTGTAGGAGAGAAGAGCTGATAGAGGGACACGGGTTGAAAGAGTAAAAACCTTTGCCATTCCAAAAGTTCTTAAATCAACATGTCCGGCAGCATGGAGTATATCTAAGTATCGCCCGGTTGAATGTTTATTCCTCCCTAGAGCTGCAGCTATCTCTGTTACCGTCATCCCACGAGGATGATTTCTGAGAAGCTCCTTTATCTGGGTAAGTTCATCAGACAACCGATGCATGATCTAATATTAGGGCCAGTCACACAAATATGTTACTATTGTCAGGAACAAATAATTGTTATAATTATTTGTAACACATGGGAGAAAATTATAAATATAGATTTTTACCATCTATTATTACACAACTTAAAAAATGAGGTGTTTAAGTATGTCTAAATTTTTAAAACATTCATCCATTTTCTCTAAAACTTCAATTTTCAGACTTTCAGGGCTTGCCCTCCTTGGACTATGTCTGATAGTTTTTTGTGCTTCCCCGGTAATGGCAGGGACGAAGTATATGTCCGGAGAACCAAATCTTACTGTCTCAATATCCGGTATTAATGAATTTACTCCGGGAACGACAATAGAGTTGCCCATAAATATTGAAAATTCCGGATTGAATTATATGAAAATGGTTCAATCCGGAATCGTAGATAGAGATGATATCCCTTCCACCGCAAAAATGGTTCGGGTCACTCTTCTTCCTGATGGTGCACCAATTCTGATTAAATCTGATTCCCAGATGGCCGGAGATATTGCTGGTTCAGAAACAAAAACCATAAAATTCCAGATTCGGGTAAAAGATGATGGTCATGCCGGAATTTATAGTCTTCCGGTTCAGATTGAGTATACCTATCTTGCAGATGCAGAACAGGTTGGAACAGACAGTGTAATAAACCGGTTTAATACAAAAAAACAAACACTAAATGTACCATTTATCGTAAGATCAGCAATTAATCTGGACATCCTCAAAGTTACACCTGAAGATATTAATGCCGGCGGTGAGGGTTTTGTTACAGTAACTCTCAAAAACAGCGGTGCTGACACCGGTCATAAAGCAATCGCTAAATTAAACCGTTCGGGCAATTCTCCTGTGGTGCCTGTAGACAGTACCGTATATATCGGAGAATTTAAACCTGGTGACGAATTTGAGGCAAAATTCAAAGTATCTGTTACTCGTGATGCAGAACCCCAGGACTATCCTCTTGAAGTAATGGTAACCTATGAGAATGCAGATAAAGAAACTCTCGATACCCCTGCAGAAAGCATTGGTGTTCCCGTAGGGGGGAAAATCACGTTCTCAATGATTAACGATCCTCCTCAGGTTAAAGCAGGCGGAAAACAGGTCATTGAAGTTGAATATCGTAATGATGGTGATGCAATTGCATATAGTTCAGAAGCACGTATTAGTGCAGTAGATCCGTTTTCCAGCGATGATGATCTTGCCTACCTCGGAGATATTAAACCAGGAGAATCTGCAATTGCAAAATTTAAGATATCTACTACTTCCGATGCAATAGAAAAGACCTATGGACTTGACTCAGAAATCAGATATCGTGATGCTTTAGATAACAGCCAGATATCAGATACAATAAAAGTTCAGGTAAGCGTAGTTAAATCAGAAGGGCTGTCAGCAATTTTAACAAATCCAATTGTATTAGCGGTAATACTTATTGTGATAATTGGTGCCGCATATCGGCTTCATACCACCCGAAGAAAACCAGGTTCAGTATAAGGAAGGGATTTGGTGAATCACCTTGTATTCAATTTTTAAGGAATTTTCTCAACAATAATAAAACGAGAGATGGGCTTTCATCTTCAACAGGTCTAATTTTTTAAACCCTCTCTCATTTTTTATTAAACCCACATTTTTTTCATCTTTTTTAACTGGATAAATTTTTTTTCAGGCTTTTAGTCTTCGTATCTCTGTCCACAAGCTTACGAGAGATAAACTAATCAAATTCAGTGTTGTTGCAAAGGACCAAAGAATTGATTCGATATAATTTAAATTTGCTATCCATCCTGACCAGAGAGCAGTACAAATAATAGTAAAAGTAATGAGAGTATCTAATGCAAGAAAAATTGTTGAAGAATGTAATAACCTACCTATTTGAGCCAAAGAACAAAATTCTATCCTGTCTGGTTGCCCGATAAGATCGAAACCTACCCTTGCAAGATTAAAAATCATGTCTAAACCAGACCATATAATCAGGATTATTCCCGGATAGATAAAAAACGGTTGATGATACATCAACGATGCCCGAATAAACAAAATTCCGAATAATATTTTATAAAGGCAAAAAGGGACTCCGATAGTTAGTGAAAGAAAGAGTGGTCGGGAAAAAAAAGAGGACGGGGAAAAATTTTCAGAGTTTTTTCCATCCTTTTCCCTCATATCTGACTGCATACACCCATGGTGTATTCATTGAAACTATATGAATAATCATGTTGGGGATTTATTCCCCGGATGATTCATAAAGGAGGGTAAGATATCTGGATTCAAAAATTATAATTAACGGCCATATGAATAGTGCAACGAAAAAGTTTGTAAGATCAACAGCAACTAACGTGTCTAATAAAAACCCAATTATAAATGATATTAACCAGACATTGACGAGCCCGATAATATATACTTTCCAACCGATTGTCCTGATAGTATTCAGAATTGCCCGGAAATTAAACGCTTCAATAAATCTGTTGGTTCTTGCCATCCTGATAATACCAATAATTGAAATAATTGCAATTATTATCGCAAGGATGAAAGCAACAATTATGCCTGCAATACATGGAATAATATATGGAACAAATGCAGAAAGACTGAAATCTACTGATTCGTTTGAGATTTGATTCATAAATTCCATAATTATTGGGATCATTGAAAGAATCAATACAAGAATCACTGGAATTGCATAAATGAAACTTGCAATCAGGTATTTTATACCATCAATGAATCTTCTCAACCAGTTGTTACATTCCGGGGGCACTGGATTTCCCCGGAAGATTTCCATAGTGTATCCCATCATAAATGGAAATATTATCGTGGAGATAGCAAGATAGATCCATCTTCCACATCTTCCCCATACCGTGTCCCGGGTAAACCGAACGGCATCTGTAAGAGCTAATGCGTAATCCATTGTTATCATCGCTAGGTTAGAAGAAACGGCATTTATAGGTTTTGTAGAAAAATAAAATGCCGAATAATAAAATTTCGAATTTGAGAGGAGCAAATCCTTTAATACTACCGGATATAACTATTATTCACTATCTTGCAATGCAAGATACCTAAAAATGACAGGAAGCTGATAGTAACTGCATGAATATCAAAAAATCAGCCTGTTTCTACAGTAAAACAGGTCAGGGGGAGGCATGAACGCGCAATTCAAGAAGGGTGTTCTTGAAATGTGTGTCATGGCATTGCTGGGGTTTCGTGATCGATATGGATATGAACTGGTTCATGAAATTTCTGAACGGTTTGAAATTTCAGAAGGAAGTATCTACCCACTTCTCCGGCGTCTTCTAACAGAAGGTTATGTATCAACATATCTTCAGGAATCTGTGGAAGGCCCGGCGAGAAAATATTATTCTCTCACTGAAAATGGGTTTCAGGCACGAAATGAACTTATAAAAGAATGGAATGATTTTTCAAATGCTGTATGTGGTCTTATTGAGGAGATGACCCATGCTGAAAGATGAATTTTTAAAACAGTTAGAAAATTCTCTCGCCGGTCTTTCAGAAGATAATAAAAATGAAATTCTCGCGGATTATGCTGAACATTATGAAATGGGTACTCTTAATGGAAGATCTGAAGAAGATATTTCCCGTGCACTCGGTGATCCCAGATCCATTGGAAAGGAATATTTAGCATCGACATTAGTAAAAAGAGCAGAAGAAGCTCCATCAGCTGGAGGAATTGGAAGGGCCGTTCTTGCTACTATTGGTTTAGGATTATTTAACCTGGTAATCGTAATAATCCCTCTATTTATCATCATTTTCCTTCTGGGTATCTTCCTGGTAATAGCATTTTCTCTGGGATGTGCAGGCCTGATTCTGACCGGATGCGGTTTTTTAGAGCTTATCGGGATTTTTTCATCAGATCTTCCCATATCATCACCTGCAGCAGTTTTCATTGGTATTGGTATCACCTGTATGGGAATTTTAGGTTTTCTTTGTGAATTCTGGCTTGCAAGACTTTTGTATCGTCTTGGTATTCGATATCTGAAATGGAATATTGCGGTGATACATGGAAGTGAGAAATTATGAGTGGTTTTATAGTTCCATCACTTAAAACTGCAATGTTATGGCTTTTTGCCATTATGATTGTATGTTTTGTTATCGGAGCAGTGCTGGTAGTACTTGAGTCTGATAAACCGGATCATAATATTCAAAAAAATATTGATTTTTATTATCCTGTTCAGGGTATTGAAAAAGCACAATTTGACCTGGAGGTTGACACTGGTTCAATTATTATAAACCCAGGCGAAGAGTCTGAAATGGTTTCCGGGACAGTTTTTTTTGAAGGTATGTTACCTGAACCGTGCTTATCTCATACAATAACGAATGGAACAGCAAATTTTGTTATTGATAGGGAAAAAAACATCCTGCATGATCTTATCGGAGGAGAGGAAAACTGGAAGATTAATCTTGGGGAGAAAATTCCTGCTAACCTGGATATACAACTAGGAACCGGTGATATCATCTTCAATTCAGGAGAAATTGAAATAAAAAATGTAAGGATTGAAAATGGAGCTGGATCTCTTTATCTGGATATACATGAATGGAAAGGAGAAAATTTGGATGTAAGTATCGAAACGGGAATTGGCGATCTTACTATGATATTCCCGGATAACTCAGATATCTTTGTTTCTCGTGACCAGGGTGTTGTAAATTCAATCATATCCGGATTTAGCGCTAATGATAATGGATACATTCACAATGGTTCATCTGTGAATAATTCTACCATAAATGTATCAATAATCCAGGGAATTGGAGAATTAAACCTAAAAACTATTCCAGAAAAGAACTGAAGATGGTTAGTATGAATTTTTCTGATGAAATTTAGGAATAAATTAAGAATGAATGAAAGATAATTCCAAACACAAAGGTAATTATGACAAAAATTGTTACAAATTATAAAGGGATTGGATTTTTAGTATTGTTGCATACAATTTTATTAGTTTCAATACTAATTCTCCCTGTATCAGCCGGACCTCAGAACTCAGTAGTTATTTCTGATTATAAGGTATCTCCAGCGGTTCTCATGCCCGGAGAAGAAGGAACTCTTACAGTAACATTAAAGAGTATCTCAACAACTACGGCCACCAGCTCAATATCTTATGGATCAGATGTTGCTCAGACAACCACCAGTTTTACTCCATATATTGATAGCGTCATAATTAAATCTAAGGATTTTGATGTTTTAGATGGAGATTCAAAATTTGAAGGCAATATCGGGCCTGATCAACCGGTAGCCATTACTTTTCTTATTCGTGCTCCTCAAAAAAGCGGGATGTATTTTCCCGAGGTATGGATACGAGTACGTGATGGCCAGAGTCTTAAGTACCCGGTTCCCGTAAATGTGAATACACAGATTTCAGTTATGAGGACTCCCTCTCTCTCATTGGAAAATTCTTTTCCGGAACCGGTAAAACCCGGAACAAAGATTGAAGGGACAATAAAAATTTTTAATGATGGTTCAACCCAGGCAGATAACATCAGGGTTTTTATTAATGGGACACCTCCTTATGCCATTCCTTCAGGTATCAGTTCATTTATGATTGATAGTTTAAAAGCCGGAATGTCTAAAGAAAGGAATCTTTCACTTCTGATAGACAAGAACACCCCTACTGGAATTATAGAAGTTCCCGTCCGGATGTCATATGCACTCCTTGACGGAACGGTTATTGAGGATTCTGGTTCTATTGGTCTTGATGTCAGAGGAGAATCTGAAATTAGTATCACATCAGTAGAGACAACACCATCCCGGGTAAATCCCGGAGAACCTTTTGATCTCATTATCCGTGTACAAAATACGGGGACGGGAGAAGCAAAATCCGTCAGTGCAATTATTGATCTTCCGATTAAAGGAGCAAATGAAGCATTTATCGGACGGATTAAATCCGGTAATGATGCTCCGGCAACATTTGTCCTTGAAGGTACAGATTCCGGAGAATACCAGTATCATATGAAAATTACTTCGATAGATGACTGGGGAACACATATTCTTGAGAAGGATTTGACATTAACCATTGCAGATGGCGGTGATTCCTCCGGTTTGATGATAATTATAATCATCATTGTGATAGGCGGGGTAGGTGCTTTCTGGTACATGAGGCGTAAAAACGGGGATGACTGATGCTTCTTGACCTCAGGGTTTCATTCTTTTTAGCCATAAGGGGAATTCTCAGGGGAAGCAGAGGGAGTCTATATCTTACCATCCTCATCATTGCAATGGTTTTTACCAACATGATCTTTATGCCTTCGATTATCCTGGGATTTATCAAGGTAGCAGAGGACCAGATAATCACCTACCAGACTGGAAATATCCTGATTTCTCCTCATGAGGATGAAGCATATATTGAGGATGCATTTGCACTACAGGAAAAAATTAATCGGATTCCTGGTGTTCTCAGAGCTTCGGTCCATTACAGTACCGGGGTGACTTTACGCTATAAAGGAAACACCCTGGGATCTAATCTTGTTGCAATCAATCCGGATGATGAACGGTTGGTTACTGATGTCTATCAGAAAATGTCAGACGGATATTATCTAGCTGATGGAGAAAATGATGAGATAATTATCGGCATTCAGACTTCAGGACATAAAGATGAAAGTCTTGACATGGGAGCAACACTTGGATATCTGAAAGCTGGAGATCCGGTAACGGTAGAATATACTAATGGTATTAGTAAAGTTTACCATGTAAAAGGAATTATCGAAACAGGTTCATATTACGCAGATCAAGGAGCATATATTACCTGGGATGAACTGGAATCGGTTTATGGCAGGGATATGGATCTTGCAACTGATATGATTGTCAGAACTGATCCGGATGCCTATGAACCTGATGTAAAAACTCAGATTTACCGGTTTGGTATACGGGAGAAAGTGCAGACCTGGCAGGATCTATTGGAAGAAGCAATGGGCAGAGCTGTTCAGAATTTTGCAATGCTCAACTCTATTACAATAATAGTATCTCTTATCATTGCAGTTGTGGTTCTCTTCATCGTAATCATGATTAAAACCCTTAACAGTCGGAGACAGATAGGAGTTTTAAAAGCTCTTGGTGTAGAGAAAAATATCATCATTCATAACTATGTTTTCCAGGTTCTGATTATGACAACTCTTGGTGTTATTGTTGGTACCACCCTTGTGGAATCTATGGTTGCGATATTGACCGTATACCCGTTTCAGTTTCCGGATGGAGAAGTAACACCGGTTGTTGCGATATCTGATCTGATAAATAATACAATTATGCTTTATATTGTGGCCTTTATTGCCGGGTATATTCCTGCATGGAGGGTAGCTTCTGAGGATATCCTTACCGCTATGAGGAGTTGATTTTCATGATTATAGCAGAAAATCTGACCCGAACTTATGATATGGGAAAAGTTATTGTCCATGCTTTACGGGGAGTTTCACTGACTATTCAGAAAGGTGAATTTATCGGAATTATGGGAGCTAGTGGATCCGGAAAGTCCACCCTTCTTCACTTACTCGGTCTTCTTGATAAACCAACAAAGGGGCGTATAACTCTTGCCGGAGTGGATGTGAAGACTCTTAATGACCGACAGCGAACACGATTCAGGTTGAAAAGACTCGGTTATGTTTTTCAGGATTATGCTCTTGTACCTGAACTTACGGTTGAAGAAAATGTTTATCTTACCTCGATGATTCGGGGAACGAGTAAGGAAGAATACCAGGCACAAACGTATAGTATCCTTGAACGAATCGGGCTTTCTGACAGACTCAATCATAAACACAATGAACTTTCCGGAGGACAACAGCAGCGGGTTGCAATTGCCCGGGCTATGGTGAACAAACCTGAAATTTTGTTTGCTGATGAACCCTGTGCAAACCTTGACTCAGAAAGTTCACGAAATGTTTTAGATCTCTTCAAACAAATCAACAAAGAAATGGCTCAGACCATTGTTATGGTATCCCATGAAGACTGGCATACGGAATATTTTGATCGGGTTATTATCCTCCGGGACGGGCTGATTATATCAGATGGAAAAAAATCTGATTAATTTTTTTTAAATCATTAAAAATTTAGATTGTTTTAGAAAAAATTTCTTCATTATCTGCATTCAGATAATCTTCATGGATTTCCTGCCGGATAAATAATGATAATACAAAGATGATTATTGCAATAATAAATGAACAAAAGAAGGCGAGATCAAATCCCGCAGTCATTAATTCTAATTTGATGTGCACCGGAGCAGATTCTGTAATGCCCCGATGTTCTGCTATGGATAATATTCCCTGAACAAATATCAGATTTGCAAATGCAATTCCAAGGGTCATTGGGGCAAATCGTTCAAGACTGGTAAGACTTGATATCATACCCTGATATTTTTTTGAAACTGAATTCATTATCATATTCGATATCGGTGTCATCATCAGACCCATTCCAAATCCAATTAACAGAAGAGAAAGAATAACAGATTCAATGTGAGTCTCTATTCGTAGGCGAGTCATGAGGAAATATCCTGCAATAAGGATGATTCCTGCACATATACACAATTTTTTTCCGCCTACCCGGTTAAAGAAGAAACCGGCAATAATACCGGAGATCATTAGAGCAACAGAAAGTGCAGTCAAAATAAATCCGGCATCTGATGTGCCATAACCTTTAACGTATTGAAGATAAAAAGGGAGGAGATAATTTACTCCGGCCAGACTGAAAAATACTAATCCCAGGATTAGATTTGTCATCAGAAAATTATAATTTTTGAAGAGGGTTAATTCAAGAAGGGGATCAGGAGTGGTCAATTCATGTCGGATAAAAATCGCAAATAATAAAAAGGCAAGGATAAGAGTTCCAAGAATTGTTGGTGATGTCCATCCAAGTATTTGACCTTCTGTTATTGCAAAAAGAAATGCGGCCAGTCCGGTGAAAATTAATAAACCGCCGGTTTTATCAAATCCCTTATAATGCGGATTATTTGGAGATTTTGGAATGACTTTTTTTCCAAGAATAACAGCAAAAATTCCTACAGGTACATTAATAAAAAAGATCCAATGCCAGGAAAGGTACTGGGTTAGAATACCGCCGACTGTTGGCCCAATTGCAGTTCCAAGTGCTGCAGCGGTCATTATTATGCCCATCGCTTTTCCTTTCTGGGCCATTGGAATGAATGCAGTTATCATCGCCGGAGCAATTGCAGTAATCATGGCACCTCCAATAGCCTGAAATATTCTTGACCCGATAAGGATTCCAAATGAATTCAAAAAATCCGGAAGGAAGCCGCAGAGAAATGAGCCAAGAGAAAACAATAAAAATCCGGATAAAAATACTTTTTTAAAACCAATTCCATCTGATAATTTTCCAAAAATTAGGACGCAACCAGCCATTACCAGTAAATAGATGGTCGAAACCCAGCTTACGGTACTGGAAGAGATGTCAAAGGAAGATGAGATTGTTGGAAGAGCAATATTAACAATAGTTCCATCCAAAGAGGACATAAATGAAGCTAGGGAAATAGATATTATCAGAAGATTTAAATTTTCAGATTTAATCTTAATCTCTGAATGTTCCATCCTGAATTATTAGAGTGTATCCATAATATAGGAGTGAGATATATTCCGGAAAATTTTCGGGACTCTTTTTTTATAAAAAACTCGAAATTTCAGATATGAATCAATAATTTGTTAGGTAATTTTCTTTCAGAAGTGACAGTAGTTTTTCAGGGAGAAGAATTTAGAAAAACATTATAAAAATGAAAAAATTTAAAGTGATAAATTAGAATTAATGTCTTTTCTTAGAGGCATTAAGGGAACCGGATGAGTTCTTTTCCTGTTCTGCCGGTATCTTATTATTTTCAGGAACAACAGATACCTGTTTTTGATGCTTTTTAGACATGTTTTTCATCTCGTTCTTTCGAACTTTCAATGAACCTGATTGTTCATCTACATTCTTCTGTTATTATTATCAGGTTAAATAGGTTATTGAGAGTTTTAAAAAAAACATGGCTCATATTTTTAGAATATTGCATTTAAGAAGAATAATAGAGATATATTTAAAAAATAATGAAATTTCAGAATTGATCAATTACTCGAAAAAATTGAGGGGATTTTTATTGTGAGCGCAAAAATATGAGGGAGATGAACTAAAAGATTTTGTCAGACATTTTGATAAAATTTAAAAATGTTTTTATAATGGCATTCTTTATCTGTAAAAAAACCATAAGAAATCCAGTAAAATTTATTAAAAAATGGTTATCTAAAGATGTTCAAATTTTTAATTAATTAATAAAAATAAATTACAGGAATCGAATGAATTTTTGCCCATTCTTAAATAAATTTTAATGTGTTAATATTTTCTTATATTTTGTCGTACATATACATATCTTTAATTATTGTTGGCGATCAAAGGGCTGTATGAAAAATTTACATATAAAGAACTATTTGAATTTTGGTATTGGAAAAAAAATTCTTGCATTATGTCTTGTTTTTTGTATCATCCTTCCAATCCTTGTTGGAGGAATTGCTTACTATGTTGCTATTGGAGTAATGAATCAGGAAACGAAAATTAATCTGATAAATCAGGTCTCTTCTACAAAAATTCTAACTTCAAATATAGATAAAATCAATCAGAAGTCACAGGATAAAGATACCGTTATAGAGATTTTAAAGCAACAAATCCGCGACACTTCAGTTGGAACAACTGGTTATATGTATGTTCTCAATAGTGAAGGAATTCTTCAGGCACATCCGAATCTTGAAGGTGAAAGTGTCGCTCAATATGATTTTATCCAGGAAATATTGAAGGAAAAAGAAGGCTACATCAAATATGTCTGGGAAGGGAGAGATAAAGTGGTCGCTTATTCTTATTATGAACCGTTTGACTGGATAATTGCTTCAGGCAGTTATCTTGATGAATTTGAGGGACCTTTAGAAGCAATAAAAAATGCAATAATACTTACTGTGATACTCAGTGCTCTGATTGGTGGGATTTTGGCATATATACTTGCACGAAGTATCACCAGGCCTTTAAAAAAAGTGGTTGAAATGATTTCAGAATTTTCTAAAGGCCATTTGGGAATACGCCTCTCGATGAAAAGAAAAGATGAAATCGGAACCATGGCTAAAGCCATGGATTCATTTGCTGATTTTTTACAATTTTCAGTTATGAAAACTATAAAGCAGATTGCAAAGGGTGAAAAAGCAGCATTATTACAAAATCAGGATTCACAAGATGAAATCACTCCAGCTTTGAATAAAATGATAGAGACATTAAACTCACTTCTGGATCAGATGGCAATTCTAATTGGAGATGCACAGGAAGGAAAACTTCAGTCACGGGGAGATATTTCAAAATTTGAAGGCATATATCGTGAATTAGTAATAGACATAAATGCGATGCTTGATGCGATAACAGTTCCCCTTGATGAGACTCTTAAAATAGCTGAACGTTATTCACAGGTTGATTTTGATGCAAGATTTGAGGATAAAATTTTGGTAAAAGGAGATCTTTTAAAATTAAAAATAAAACTCAATCAGATAGGAGAGCATGTTGGGAGAGAATTAAAATTAGTGATAGATGAAATATCAACACATGTTCAGTATCTTTCTGATTCTGCACATTCCTCAGCGAATACTGTTGAACAATTGTCAGCAGGTGCCGATGTAATTGCACAGAATGTAGATAAAGTTCAGACAAATGCAGATTTAACAAAACAGTCTGTAGAACAGGTTCTGACTGCAATGGAAGATCTTTCAACATCAGTCACGACGGTAGCATCAAAAGTAGATTCAGTGTCCAGATTAAGTCAGGAGGCAGACACCTCATCTGTACAAGGTGTTACTCAAGCTGCAGTTGCAGAAAATGGTATAAATGCAATAAATTTAGCAGTGAGTGATGTAGGAGTAATAATTTCTGATATTAAAGGACAAATGGAAGAAATTGGAAACATTGTTGCAGTTATTAGTAATATTGCCGATCAGACTAATCTTCTCGCATTAAATGCAGCCATAGAAGCAGCACGAGCGGGAGATGCAGATATGGGATTTGCTGTGGTTGCAAATGAAGTTAAAACACTTGCCCAGGATTCACAAGGATCTGCAGAAAATATTACAAACATTATCTCTTCCCTTCAAACACAATCAGAAAAAGCTGCAATAGCTATGAATCTCGCATTAAATGAAGTTTTGAAAGGCTCACAAGCAATAACGGATACGATATCTTTCTTTAGATCGATTGCCAATCAAACCAAACAGATATCCACCCATATGGTAGAGATTGCCAGTTTATCAGAAGAAGAGGCAGCTTCAGTAGAAGAAATTACTGCGAGTGTTTCTGAACTCAATACTCTGGCAACATCAACAGCAGAAGAAGCATTAGGGGCATCAGCAGCCTCTGAAGAAGCGGCTGCAGTTCTTAAACAATTATCCGAAATGCAGGAAGTACTATCAGAAGGAACAATGAAAATTAAAAATGCGATGATCCGCCTAACCGGATAAATTTTTTTTTTGTGGTAAATAAATTTCATATCAAAATTTTGTTAACCAACTGAATTTTGGCAGTGACTACTCTAACTGCAAAAAAATCGACGTTCACCTTTTTTTAGGAACAATCAGTGATATTTGTATTTATGGTTTTTAACAGTTTTTTCTAGGGTAATTTTCTGAAATCGGTGATTTTTATATCATTATTTATCTGCTATATCAAACTATCGCTATTGCTCAACAAAATTCAGCCATATAAATATTTTTCATGACAATATCTGATTGTCCACTTACGAACATTAAATGTGAAAATAAGTTGGGCATCTTATCACCGAGATCCTAATCTTTCCCGAGATTAGAAATAAACAAGCGGTAATATTTGAGAAGGAAATTCCCTCCCTTCTCTATCTATTCTATGATAATTTTTCTGTCAGAAATCTTTTTATCAGCGCACTGAAATTTTTCGATAAAGATATGAAAAGATTATAAAAGTTAGCTTTTATCATAAAATTTAATTCTGCTAATTGAGATAAGGTTAATTTAATTTATTTAATAAATAGACTCATACTAAATCATTCATTGCAATAATTTGGAATCTAAAACCGAAATCTATAAACTATACTGGTATAACAGATGGTTTATTCACATTATGAACTGAAGGATTATTATTTATCTGAATTACCAGATCGATAAAGAGTGGTATTAGACTAATATTTCTCTGAATTTATCTAAAAAAGAAACAACGGGAAGTTATCTTAAATTCAGATCAAATTATGGAGGTTCATTTTGTGATTAAAGGTGCAATATACCTTTCCGCTTGTAACAATTAACTCGGGAGATCTAGATGACAGAAGGGATAATCGGTTAGTAACAATTCAGAGTTTGGACAAGGACCTGAGTTGTTTCTTAACTGGTATTACATACAACAATGGCAGGTTTTCTTACATACCCAGAAAGGAGAGAAGCAAAGAATTTCTTTGAATTTTGTATATTACATATTGTATACACAAAATTATCTCTCATCCAGGTAATCCGGAAATGGAGCAAACTTTATGTTTTAGTGTATTTCCAGATAATGTCAGGACTATACTGTCTTGGAGTTTTGTTTTATTCTTCCCTTCTTCCGACCGTACCAGCATGGATTCTCTCGTGTAATGTATGGTTTCTCCTAATGAGGAGAAGTCATTCTTATTTTTATATTTTAATTTGCATGAAAAGATTTTCCAGTTATATCTGGATCTCTTCAAATCAGAGATTATATGTAAAAAAAGTTCGGGAGAATAGATTAATCTAATTATTGCTGGCTTTGCCAAGTTCGTAAGTGAGGATAGAAATGAAATATATTCAGACTACATGCCCGTATTGTGGAACCGGGTGTTCTTTCAATTTAGTAGTTCTCGATGGAAAAGTATCCGGAGTTGCTCCATACCAAAGATCTCCGGTAAATGAAGGAAAATTATGTCCCAAGGGAACTTATGCTCACGAATTTGTGAACAGTCCAGAGCGTCTTACAAAACCCCTGATAAAAAAGGATGGGGCATTTGTTGAAGTATCATGGGATGAAGCATTAAAAGTAGTTGCTGAAAAATTTAAATCCTATAAACCTGATGAATGTGCCTGTCTTGCTTCTGCAAGAACTTCTAATGAAGATAATTATGCAATGATGAAATTTGCCCGTGGAGTGCTTAAGACTAAACATATTGATCACTGTGCACGACTTTGTCATGCATCCACTGTTGCAGGTCTTGCTAACATCTTCGGTTCAGGAGCAATGACTAATTCAATAGGTGATATCGCTGATGCAAAATGTGTTTTTATCATCGGTTCCAATACCTTTGAGAATCACCCGCTAATTGGTCGCCGTGTGATGGAAGCTAAAGCAAACGGTGCAAAAATTATCTATGTAGATCCTCGTCTCACTCCGACTGGAAAACAGGCTGATCTCTATCTTCAATTCTATTCTGGTACTGATGTCTGCCTTCTAAACGGAATGATGCAACTTATTATTAAAAACGGTTGGGAAAACAAGGAGTTTATTCAAAACAGATGTAATGGATACGATGACCTGAAAAAAGAGGTTATGAAGGATGACTATTCTCTTGAAAATGTTTCAATAATAACCGGAGTTCCTGCAGAAAAGATTAAAACCGCAGCAGAGTGGTTTGCAAAATCCGGAGCTACTGCAATACTTTATTCTATGGGTATTACTCAGCACACAACCGGTGTTGACAATGTTAAGTCATGTGGTAATATTCAGATGCTGACCGGAAACCTCGGAAGACCTGGAACCGGAGTAAATGCACTCCGTGGACAAAATAATGTCCAGGGAGCCTGCGATATGGGGGCACTTCCAGTAGTTTATACCGGATACCAGAAGGTCATAGATGAGACAGCAAGAAAGAAATTTGAAGATGCATGGAAATTTCCGGATGGTATTGCAAAAGGGGAAAATGGTTATGAAGTAACCACCTTGATGAATGTCCTTTCTGATAAACCTGGAGAAATTAAATGCCTTTACATTATGGGCGAAAACCCAATGATTTCAGATCCGGATTTAAACCATGTAGCACATTCTATGAAAAATCTGGATTTCCTTGTGGTACAGGACATTTTCCTCAATGAGACTGCAAAACTGGCAAATGTTGTCCTCCCGGCAGCTTGTTATGCAGAGAAGAACGGAACTCAGACCAGTACTGAACGCCGCGTTCAGATGTGGAGAAAAGCTCAAAACCCTCCCGGAGAAGCTAAAGGAGACTGGGAAATCATTGCTTCAATAGCAAAAGCCATGGGTTATGGTAATCAGTTTGCATGGAGTAATTCTGAAGATGTTTTTAATGAAATTGCATCACTTACACCCTCTTATGCCGGAATGACCTATCAACGTCTGGCTAAACCTGAAGCTCTTCACTGGCCCTGCCCATCCAAAGATCATCCTGGTACACCGATTCTTCATGGAGAAAAGTTTGGTATGCCAGATGGCAAAGGTCTGATGACTGGAATTCCATTTAAATATCAGGCAGAACGTCCGGATAAGGATTATCCATTCCTGCTCACAACCGGAAGAAGTCTCTGGCAATGGCATACGGGAACTATGACCCGGAGATCAAAAAGTCTTGAGCGTGAAGAACCAACAGGCTGGATTGAAATAAACACTGAAGATGCAAAAAATTTGGATATTAAAAATGGAGAACTTGTAAAAGCGGTCAGTCGTCGTGGAGAGATAAAAATTACCGCTCGTGTTACCGATAACATCAAGAAAGGGGTCATGTTTATCCCATTCCATTATGCAGAATGTGCAGCCAATATGCTGACCATCAATGCCCTGGATCCAATCGCAAAAATTCCGGAGTCCAAGGCTTGTGCGGTGAAAGTAGAGAAGATTGCAGAGGTGAAATAAGATGGCAGCAAAAGGGGATATGATTTATGCCTGGACAACAGATTCCGAAATTGCAAAAAAAGCAGAATGTGGTGGTGCTGTTACCGCACTTCTTAAATATGCACTTGAAAATAAGATGGTCGATGCTGTTCTTGCTATAAAAAAGGGCCAGGATGTTTATGATGCTGTCCCGACCTATATCACCGATCCCAAAGATCTAAAGGATACGGCAGGATCATTACATTGTGGAAGTGTATTATTATCAAAAGTTATCTTAAAGTATCTCAAAGGGGCAAAAGATAAAAAAATTGCAGTAACGGTAAAGGGTTGTGACCTAATGGGTCTCTGTGAACTTGCAAATCGGAATGAGATAAATTTGAACAATTTGCTCCTCATCGGTGTAAATTGTGGAGGAACTGTCTCTCCTGTTAAGGCCCGGAAGATGATAAAAGAAGCTTTCAAGGTTGATCCGGACACTGTTCACAAAGAAGAAATTGATAAGGGACAATTTATCATAGAATTTGAGGGGGGACATAAAGGGATTTCTATAGATGAACTCGAAAATGAAGGATTTGGACGTCGTTCCAATTGTCGCCGGTGTTTATACAAAGTCCCAAGACAAGCAGACCTTGCTTGTGGTAACTGGGGAGTTATAGGCGAAAAAGCAGGTAAAGCTACATTTGTTGAGATCTGTAGTGATAAAGGATCTGACCTTATCAATAAGGCCATTAAAAGTGGTGCAATAGGAACCAGCCCGGCAGAACCTAAAGGTATAGATATTCGGGGTAAAGTAGAAGGAGCTATGTTAAAACTTGGTCAGAAATGGCGAAAGAAAGACTTTACCAATCTTAAGAATAATCTTTGGGAAACCATTAGTAAAGAAACGTCCCGATGTATCAAGTGTTATTCCTGTATTGAAAATTGTCCGGTTTGTACAACTTTAGATATATCAGAAAATGGTAAGAAATCTCTTATGGTTGATGATGGAACAATACCTCCGAATCCAATGTTCCATATGAGAAGATTTGCACATATTTCAGATTCATGTATCAATTGTGGGCAATGTGAAGAATTGTGTGCTATGGATATTCCTCTTGCTCTCTTTTCCCATGCAATCCGGTCCGAATCAGATATTGTCTTCGAACCCAAATTAGGAGATCCTGTTTATAAAAATTAAAACTCAACCTATTTTTTTGATTTTTATAGATATTTATTATATAGACATCCATCTGCTTTTTGGAACCAAAATTTCAAATCGTACTCCTTTTCCATATTCTCCGGTTTCATGAATGCTAATTCCCGTAAGGGATAAAATCTCGCGAATAAGAAACATACCAAGGCCGGTATTACTCCCAAAGCCACGTTCGAAAATAATTTCCTTATCTTCATCAGTAATACCAATCCCATTATCTTCCCAAATTATTTTCAGATTATTTCCGCAAATCTTTGCAGATACATGAATTTTTGATACATGCCCTCCATGCCGAAGAGAATTATCTAAAAGATTAGAAAAAACCTTTTTTAGCATAGGGTCGGCAAAAATTGAATACCCGTTAACATCCGGAATAAAACTATACATACTGCCCAAATCAGAAATTGGCATAACAGAGATCAGTTCCTGCCAAATAGGTTTATTAATACCTAAATCTTCATAAATTCTAGTAAATTCAATTTGTGATCGAATTGCAGTTGTTGCGTACTCAATTTTTTCAAGATTTTCCTGTATTGCAGAAATTTCCGGATTCAGTTTCGCTGCATCAAGATAAGTAAAAATAATGGAAATTTTATTCAGGATATCATGCCGGGTAATACTTGTTAAGAGGTTAATCTGACGGTTTGCCTGCCTAAGGGCATTCTCTGCCTGTTTTCGTTCGGTTACGTCTCTACCTATGGAAATTATTGCTGGTTCTCCATTAATTATAATAATTCTGCTATTGACCTCAGTCGGAATAATTGTTTCATCTTTTGCAATCAAGAGTGTTTCAAATACCAACTGTCCGGATTCCCGCATTTTTTCAAATCTTGATTTTACCAGTTGATGATGGTCTGACTTTTCTACATCCCAAACAGAGAGATTCATTAATTCTTTATATGAATACTTTAATTTCCTACATATGACTTTATTTACTTCCAGAAATTTTCCATTCATATCATGGATTATTATGAAATCATTAGCATTGTTAAATATATCACGGAATTTCGTTTCACTCTCTTTTAATGCCTTTTCCGTTTTCTTTCGTTCAGTGATATCTTCATCAACTCCTGAATATCCAATAAATTCTCCATCTTCATCTAAAATCGGAGTTGCACATGTTGATAAAATGATAGTTGAACCATTTTTATGAATATTTAGATTAATGAAATTTTTAAATGGCTTTCTTGATCGGATTGTTTCGGTTATGGCCGTTTTTAATTCTTCACAGACATCAGGAGCAAATAAATCATAAAAGTGGTATATACCCACCAATTCTTCAGGCTTATATCCCAAAATATCTTCAATAACAGGGCTTGAATATGTAAAAACTCCCTTCGGATTTATTTCCCATATCCATGAACCCGCATTCCTGGTAACAGTAAGGAAGCGTTTTTCACTTCTTTTTAATGCTATTTCTGCCAGTTTTCTTTCCGTTATGTCCTGGTTGACTCCATAGGTTCCAATAGTTTTTCCTGTTTCGTCCTGAAGGATGGCATATCGGACGATGATATGTCTGACTTGCCCATCTCGTCGAATAATCCTGTGTTCAATCTGTTGAATTAAATTAGGATGCGTATTTTGTTTTACTTTCTTGATTTCTTCTGCAACGAGATGTAAATCTTTTGGATGGAGAAATTCACGTGCATAAGTTTGAGAGGGCATCCGGATACCCCCTTCACGTTCAGCCGTGGTTCCATACATTGAAAAAAATCTCTCATCAAAGATAAATTGGTCGTTTATTATGTCATATTCCCAATTAACCAGTTGGGCAAGATCCATAGCATCAGTGAGAGATCGCCGGATTTTGTTAAGGTTATAAATTCTATCAAAAGAAGTTTTAGTCAGATCTCGGATCAATTTCTTATTGACTCTCAGTTCTTCTTCAGTCTTTTTAAGATCGGTAAGGTTTTGGATTATTTCAATGGCTCCAATTACCTCTCCATTTGAATTATAGTGTTTACATACCTTAATGAGTCCGGATAATTGATGGCCTTTGGGGTTTTTTAGATCGGTCTCCGCAATAAGTGAGTTTCCAACCCAATGAACATTGAAATAATAATCTTCAATTTTTTGTATAGGCTCATTGATCAAATTGATGAGAAGAGGCCTCCGGTATCCATAGAAAGGGATTGCATAATCATAGTCGCCTCTCCCAATTATGTCTCTGAATGATACTCCGGTAAGTTCTTCAATAGCCCGGTTCCAGGCAACAACTTCTCCCTGAAGATTAATAGCAAATGTAGCATCCGGAATGAAATCAATGATATCAAAGAGATGTCTATCTGAATCCCGGATTGATTGCGTAGGAGTTTTTTTCCGGACGGATTTTAGGATTTTATCGGTTAAATCTTCAAACATCTCAATTGGTTCTGAACTTTTCCGGATGTAATAGTCTCCCCCAGAGTTAATTGTATCAATTGCTACTGATTCGTGGCTTCTACCGGTGAAAAGAATGAATGGTATATCTCCATAACGGGATCTGACTTCTTTTAAAAATGAGATACCATCAATATCGGGCATCAGATAATCAGAAATTATTGCATCATATTCTCCAATATTACAGGACTCCAGAGCCTCTCGTGCAGAAGTAAGTATACGGACCTTAAAGTATCCGGTACGTTCAAGAAATAATTTTGCAAGAACCAGAAAATCCATTTCATCATCAATATACAAAATGGACAACTGGCGATCTATCGGGTTAGATTCTTCTTCAATCATAAATTAATTAAGAAACTAAATATATTTCCACGAGATACCTTTTTTCCTTATGGGGTTATTTTTCTTTTGATCTATAATATAATAATTGTTATGTGTATATTAAAAAAATAATATAAATTTTACGCGATTTATTTTTTCTACCCATTGAAAAAAGTTACCATTAAAATGCATCTTTTATCTTAAAATAAAATCATTGCCTATTTTTTCGTTTTTTATTTATCTTAACATTTATTCATTTAATTCCTGGTATTCTCTAAAAATGAAGATGAAGTATAATAAATACTCGACTATAATTTTATTATTATCAAAAATCAGATCATCTGCTGTTCTGTTTTTAATAAATCTCTAATTCGCTCAATGTCAATAATTTTTCTTCCGGAATCTCCAATAATCATACCTTTTATATCATCAAGAATTTCATCAAGTGTCTTACCCAGATGATAAATACTGACAGGCCTTCCTTTATTCTCAATTACATGTCTGACAATTTTTACCCAACCGCGTGTAATCAGATCTTTAAGTGCAATACTAACTTCAGGCTGCCTGAGATCACATATTCTCTCCATGTCCCGGGATGAAAAATCAAGTTCTCTGATTAAAAGTGCAAGAACTTTAGATGAATTTTTGCCGATCCCGATTTCAAAAAATAAATTCGCGATCTCCTCATCCCTATCGGAAAATCGTAAAAAGCGTCTATTTGACATCACCCACATCCAACCCTTATATGTTGATACTATTTTTTGCAAAATATATCTTCCGATTTTATATTTTTAATTCAATTAATATATTGATATAAATTCTATCATTCGATGATAATTTTGAAATTAGTGAAAAAAATCATTAAATATTTAAAAATAATTCATCGAAGAGAAGTTTTGGAGTTCTTTCACTCAATCTTAGAAATTAATCCACCCAAAAATCATTTGATGTTTTTTTGGAAACCGTTTCAATTTTTCCTACTTTTTTTTACAAATCTGATTTTATGAAATTTCTGGCGCTATTGTTTTTATCAGAAATTACTGATTTTTTCTCTGAAAAGAATTTTTATTTAAAAAATTAAATAGAGATCTATTAGTTTTTTAAAGGTTATTCAAAAATTTATTTGGATATTGAAATTTTAAGCGTAATTTAGACTATTTTTAAAAACAATATATTTTTTTAGGTATTAAAAAAATAAAATATAAATCGCCGGATTTTTTTATATCAAAAAATAATTCACAATGAAGATGGATACATGTCTAATTTCTAAATCGACCTTTTCGTCTCTCATTCGTACGAAATTTTATAACATATCCATTCTTATTATCAGTATAAGTCCTGTTAGGTGTATAGCAATGTTATTGGTCATATGATTGAAAATAGGACCTGATAACAATATTCTGATTATACATCATAAAGACTTTGGGGGGATATTATGGTAATTAAACCTAAAATTAAATCTTTACCTGTAAAAAAGCCAGTTAAGCCAAAAACAGTTGTAAAAAAACCAGTTATTAACTCTGTTTCATCTAATACAAATGATTTACAGAAAATCATTGATGTACATACAAAACAGATACAAAAACTTGACCAAATGTATATTGCCATCCAAAAAGACATAAAAGATATCAAATCACTGGTATCACAAAAAGAGAATCAGTCTTTTCCTCCAGTTGCAACAAATGTTAAACCGACTCCTGTTAAAACAAAAGTGCCTGTAAAAACAGCCACTAAAACGGTTTCCAAAGCAACATCAGTTAAAGTTCCGGTAAAAAAACAAACTATTGTTTCTGATAAGGAGCCAAAAACCATAAAAAAGACGGCCATCACAACTAAAAAAGTAATCAATAAAGTTAATTCTGATTCATTCTCAACTAATCTGATAGAGATACCCAAAGAAATTTCCGACCGGATTAATAATTTGACGTTAAAGAAAAAAGTAACTCAAACACAACTTGGAAAGGAAATTGAACTATCACAAAAAGCAATACATGAAATTGCCACCAAAAAAATGAAAGATATCCATAAAGACACACTTTCCAGACTTGTCGCTGTTCTGAAAAAATACGAAGCAAAATAAATTTTTTCAATCGCTCAGACAAATGCAAAGTTATGAGAGAGAATTTATCTCTCTTCCATTTTTTTTAATATTTCATTATGTCGATTAGAAAATTTTGGAATGCTGCTGCAATTTTATTAACTCAACCGTTTTTAAATTCTGAAGTATTTTTTTGAAAAAAATTTACCGAATTAAAAGAAATATGTGATAATATATCTCAATTATATCCAAACTAATTGAAAAGAAACCGCAAAAAAGATTGAGAAATTAACAGTCACAGAAAACGCCCCGGCTGGGATTTGAACCCAGGTCTAAAGCTCCGGAGGCTCCAAGGATATCCTCTACCCTACCGGGGCAACCCTACTATATACTCACTTAAGACAGATAAACACAGTGGTCCTTAGTTCTCAAAAATTCCGGAAATTGATATCTTAATCTCTCAACATTTCTTATAGGAATATCTAAAGTTCGTTTATTAAAAAAAATTCCATTTCATATCAGCATAAATGAATTTTATTATGGGTTAAATCCTTAATTTTACACAACATATATATAGAAATCATTATCTATTTTACAACTAACCACATATTATGAATTCATGGCTAATAAGGGAAAGATATTATAGAAAATCTCAATGCAATAATAAACCCAAATAAAAAAATGCCATTTTATCATCTTATATTAAATATGTTCGCGGATTCCTCTAAAAAAATTCTAACTAAAAAAATCGGCTCATTGGTTTTTCAAAATTTGAAATTTTTGTGTTTAAACTTCAGTTTTCAAAAATCTAAAATAAATATTGATAATAATAGAGGGAGATAAAATGAGCGATGAATTAAAAATTTGTCCATTTATGTCAAGCTCAGAAAAAATGGTACATTGTATAAAAGAAAAATGCAGAGCATACCGGGTATTATGTGAAGATAAATATGAAACATGTAGCGATGGAAGTAGTACCGTCACTTCTACCATCAGAGGTATTTGTCTTCTAATTCCCGGAGATGATTGTAGATAAATTAAACCTAAAAAAAACTAATGTAATTCCATAATAAAAAATATTATATATTCTTTACATGATAGTGGTGCCAGATTTTACAGGCTCCTTCATGACTTACCATACAAGGGCCGACCGGAGTTCTTGGCGTACAAACTTTTCCAAATAATTTACAATCTGTTGGAGAAGCAATACCCCGGAGCACCTTATCACAGATACAAGCCGCGTGTTTCTTTGTCGGTTTAAATTCGATACCAAACTTTTTCTGTGCATCCCACGCTGAAAATTCTTCCCGAACCTTAAGTCCGGACTTTGGAATTATTGGAAAACCTCGCCACTCCACATCGCATGGCTCAAACACCTTATGCAAAATCTCTAAAGCTTTCGGATTACCCTCTTCGAAAACCGCTCGTGGATATGCATTATCCAATCTCACAGCACCTTCCCGGACTTGTTCAACCAGCATAAGAATTCCAAGAAGAATATCATCAGGTTCAAATCCTGCAACTACCTGTGGAACCGGAAATCTCCGATACTCTGATAAACCTGTTACAACGAGGACATGACCGGGAAGCAAAAAACCATTCAGGGAGGCTTCACCCTGTGCTAAAAGCCAGTCCATTGCAGGAGGAATCAGGCGATGACAACTAAGAATCGAAAAATTTTCTGGTGGCCGGGTAAGAAGTGTTGCAGCGACAGTCGGAGCGGTTGTCTCAAACCCGACAGATACAAAAACTACTTCTTTATCTGTAGTCTTTGCAATCTCAACCGCTTTGTGAACCCCCTGCACCACCTTTACATCAGCTCCGGAGCTCTCCAGTGAACCATTTGATCCCGGAACTCGGAGTAAATCCCCATAAGTTGCTATTATACATCCTTTTTCAGCCAATTCCAGCGCTGCATCTATCTCTCCCTGAGGTGTAATACAGACCGGACATCCCGGACCCATCACAATTTTGAGGTTTTCAGGGAGGAGGCTTCGGATACCATGCCTGGCAATCGCTGCTTCATGCGTCCCGCAAACATGCATGAAAGTGAGATTTCTGTCAGTAAGTTCGTGTATTTTTTCTGCAATCGGATTTTTCCCGGCCATAAATCTCTTAAAGGTTCACCGCGGAGAAGAAAAAGATGTACCATATATTCTTTAAGAAAATCTCGGACTGTGGACAAAAAAATCAGAAGATGAAAACCTTAACCATCACATACCGGGAGCACTTATAATTGATACTATGTTTTCACGCTCTATCTTCAGACAGGAATTTAAAACTGCACTTGAAGAAGCACTTGATCGTCGTCAGATGACTCTGAAAGAACTCGCTGAACTGGCCGACATACCCCCGGCAACCCTTTACAAAATTACATCCGGTGAACGCGATCCCAGACTATCTACTGTTAAATCTATTGTTCTCGCATTAGAACCCTATGACCAGGACATGATAGCCATCATTGCCGCAAAATTTCTCCTTGATGAAATTGAGGGAGAGCCTTTAGAGTACAATGGAAGGAGGATCCGGGTAAAAGGATACACTGCTAATACCATGGAAGACTGCATTGTTGCAGCAGTCAGAGCTGAAAAAGAAGGAGCTGCCGGAATTATCTGTGCCCCGATTCTTGCAACTCTTATTGAACGTATAGTGGATATTCCTGTGGTAATCGTTCGCCCAGATAACAGGACATTTCAGGAAGCAATTGATGTATTATGTCGAAGAATAGAATAAAAATCAGAGAGGGATCTGATTTTTCTCATAAAATCTGATAAGGTCTTTGTTTACTTTCCCGGCAGACTGCGTAAGTACCGGATACATCGCATTCATGGTTGAAACGCATGAACCACATCCTGAAACCAGAGTTCCATACTGTTCCAGATCCGTTTTCAGAATCTGTTCTGCATCTAACCACGAATCACGAAGAACAGAGGTCTCTGTTCCAAGAGTATATCCGGATATTTTATCAGAAAATGTTTTCAGTTCCTCTGTTTTTGATGTTGCAATATCACTGATTGCTGTATCTCTTCCATGGTATACTCCAATATTCATGGCTTCAGGTATCTGATACAGCATTGGAATACCCATATCTTCCATATCAGTTAAAAATGCTTTTTCATCATCAGTCAGAGTTAATTCCCCTGCACAAGATGGGAATACTAAAAAAGATAGAGCAAATAGGATAGATCCAATTGCATATGAAAATTTCATAATTTTAATATTTCACGTAATGGATAATAATCCTGCGGATATCATAGAGTAAACCTCTCCGCCTGACGTTTCAGATTCCCGGATAATTCTGCAATCTCATGAGATGCGGATGCGATATCATCGGTAGCAGCTTTGGAATTTTCCATCCGGCAGGAAATTTCTTCCATCCTGGTGAGGTTGTTTTCACTTTCAGCATTCATAGTGACAATACCTTCATGAAGACGATGCATGAGTTCTTCTTCTTCGTGTGTTGCATTCGTGACCTGCCTGATACCATCAGCAATTTCCGTAACTTGTGATGTGATCTGTGAAAGAACTTCAATGGTTTTGTTTACACTTGATATTCCTTCTGAAATCTCATTATATGCTGCCTCAATGGATGTAACAGTCTCGGCTGATTTTCCCTGAATAGTCCGGATAAGTTCTTCAATCTGGGTTGTGGCAAGCTTAGACTCTCCAGCAAGGTTTTTTACTTCCTGGGCAACTACCGCAAATCCCCTGCCATGTTCTCCGGCTCGCGCTGCTTCTATTGCAGCATTTAATGCAAGGAGATTTGTCTGACTAGAAATATCTGCAATTAACCTGACAATTTTATCAATTTGTGCCATCTGTTCATTTAGACTCGTGATACGATCCATATTATCTGCACTGATCTTACCGACTGACTCCATTCTCTGGTTTGCAATACCCCCAATCTCTCCAGCCTCTATACCTTGTTTTGCCGTAATAGAAGCAAGATCCATCAGATGGTTCGTTGTACTTACAATCTGGTTAATCCGGAGAGAAAGCTCTGATATATCATTAGAAATTTTCCTTGTCTCATTCATCTGATCCCTTGCACCGGAGGTGGTTTTTTTCACTTCATCAGCAACATCCCGAATAACTTTGTTGATATTATCCGTCTGGACCAGGGTTGTTTCACTTGTAGATGTAAGATGACTGATAGAACCCTCCAGTTCTTCAATTAATTGCGAAATTGCCTGAAGGGCAGTATTATAATCTGTCTTTATCCGAAGTAATGGATCTTCTTTGGTAAGAGGAGCACGGTATCGCAGGTCTCCTTCTGCCATCCTTGCCATCCCTGTCTCAAGTTCTGTAGCACTCATTGAGAGAGCTTCAGACATCTTCCGTGACTCTTCGAGGAGCAAACTAACCTCTTCTTCGCGTTTTTTCCGTTCGGTAATATCATTGTATACAATAAGGTAGTTTTCCAGTTTTCCAGATTTTGAAAAGATAGGAATACCATATTGTTCAAGGATTCTTGTACCAACCGGAAACTCACAAGTCAATTCACCAAAAGTGGGTTTTACAGTTTGGAGAAGCTCCTTTAATCCTTCTCCGGAATATTCTAAAACGGTAATATCACGAGGAGTCATCTGGAGTAATTCTTCACGGGTATACCCGGTCAAACCCATGTAAGCATCATTCGTTACGAGGATCTGCTGATTTTCATCGATAAGGATGACAGGCATCGGGATCTGTTGGACAATAGTATTATTCAGGTGTTCAAGTTCCTCTATCTCCACCATCCGTTGTTCAAGTTCCAGTTCTCCTTCTTTCCGGTTTAGATATGTTTTCAGCATATCTGCAAGCGAATTAATCAGGTTACGTTCTTCTGTCAGGAAGGGACCTTCCTGTTCCGGAGGTTTTTCAATCAGGTACACAACTTCTATAAGGCACTTGGTACCAGTTTTAGCAAAAAACGAGGATTCCTGAACCCATGGTGTCCGTGAATAATTTGATGTTGCATATGAATTATCGCCATATGAAATCCGGGCTGCAGTAATTTCCGGATATTGCCATCCTGGGGGAATCAGGAATACTACCTCCTGAAGAACATCAGCTAATTGTTTTGAATCATCCTGTATGAGAGAGGCTGTTGAGTAAAAGAGTTGTGGTTCCTTTACACGCTCTCCTAAATCATGTATCTTCTTTTCCAGAATCAGTTCTCCCTCTTTCCGGTCGAGATAGGTCTTGAACATTTCAGCGAGCGAATTAATAAGATTTCGCTCTTCAAGGAGGAATGGACCTTCATGTTCGACAGGTTTTTCGACAAGGTAGGCCACCTCAATAATCCCTTCATTGCCATTCTTTGTTTTGAATACAGCTTTTTGGACCCAGGGAGTTTCGGTAAACCCTCTGGATGCAAATGATTCGGAAAGATATCTGATTCTTGCAGCAGTAATTTCCGGATATTGCCAACCGGGAGGAATAAGGAGAACAATTTCTCCAAGAATTTCCTGTATAGAACGTGAATCATCCTGTATGAGAGAGGCTGTTGAATAAAAGAGTTGTTGTTCCTTTACACGCTCTCCTAAATCATGTATTTTTCGCTCAAGTTCACGTTCACCTTCTTTCCGGTCGACAAATGTCTTGAGCATCTCTGCAAGTGAATTAATCAGATTACGTTCTTCAAGGAGAAATGGACCTTCGTGTTCGACAGGTTTCTCAACAAGATAATATACTTCAATAATTCCTTCTTTACCACACCTGGTTTTGAAATGAGCTCTTTGAAACCATGGGGTTTCTACATAATTTTCTGTTGTAAAAACAGCATCACCATGAATTATCCTTGCAGCAGTTTCTTCCGGATATTGCCATCCTGGCGGAATTAAATATGTTATTTCCTGTAGAACATTGTAAACATCCCGAGTATCATCCTGGATAAGAGACGCAACTGAATAAAACAATTTTTGTTCTTTGACACGCTCTCCATAATCGTGAGCAAGTTTCTGCCTGATCTCTTCAGCTTTTTCTTCTGCCTTGACTCGTATGGTAATATCCTTAAATACCAGAATTAACTCATTTAGGGTTCCTGATTGATCTGTCACCGGGATGGGATATTGTTCAAGAACTCTTTTTCCACTTGGAAATTCAATAGTGAATATTTCTGAATCAGTTCCATTACTCGATATATCATGAGTCGGTACAACAAAACCGGGAAGAATATTAGAAACAGGTTTTCCTATACATGATTCTTTTGATTTTCCGCAAATATTTAAAAAAGATAAATTAATATCGGTAATAATCCCTTCAAGGTTCAGGATGAGAATAGGCTGTGGACTATGAGCAAATATTGCATCCATCCGTGTTTTGGAATTTAGAAGAATTTTCTTACGTGTATTTATATCTGATATCAAAGTTTGTTCATCAGAATTCAAAGAATCCACATTTTCGGTTATTTCGTCACAGGGATCATCAGAAAGAATATGGATGAGGATGTCTCGAAGAATATTTGTCATAAGTTCACCATGCAGTAATGTATAACGTCTGCATAGATCTTCCACCAAGGATTAAAAAAAGTTTGGTTTTATGTTATGGTTACCGGGTTTTGGGCAAACCCAACATTATTACTTTCATCATTTTCTGTGACATCCTGTTCACTATCTATGACAATTCCAAAATAATACATACCTGGGGTCAGGTTCTGCGGTATTGGTGATGGTGCACTACCATCAGTCTGGGTTCCTGCCGGAAGTTCAGATACTTCACCCATTCCAATAAGAATATCCTCATCAGATAATGCTGCATCCCTGGATAGATATAATTCGACGACGAATGGACCTGCATCCGCTCCTCCATTATTCCGGATTGAGGTCAAAACATTCATAATTCCACCACGTTCACCTTCAGCATCTGAAGATAAATCAGGAATTGTCAGGTCCGGAAGAACAACCTGCACCGGTGTAGGAGTTGCCGGAGCCGAGACTGCAACCATTTTGTCGGCAAATAAAATATTATTTCCTTCATTTCCTTCAGATAGTATTTCTCCGGAGTCCACTCTTGCAGCCAGATAATACGTACCAGGACTCAGATCATCCGGAATGTTGATCACAGCAGATCCATCCCTCATCATACCCACTGCAAGATCACTTACTTCGCCGGATCCAATCTCTCTGTCCTGTTCAGTAATGAGTGCATCAGGAGATAGATAGAGAGAAAGTCTGAATGGTCCGGCATCCACATTACCCTGATTTTTCACGGTGGTATTCACCTGAAGTGATTCTCCCTGTTTTATACTCTGGGGAGAAGTTATTTTTGAGACGACCAGGTCAGGTTTAGAAATAATAAACCTGCTGTCTCCCTCACTTTCCTCCAGGACAAAAGGAGATGTTCCCGTACTTACAAGGTAAGATGAACTTCTGACGTCTGGTATCGTAATCTTGGTCGGATATGTTTTACTATTGTTATCTTCGGAAACTTCCATAATTTCATTTGCAGGATCAGCAATTGCACCAATATAATAAGTTCCGGGAGTCATCGTATCCATTGGGAAATAACCGGTCAATTTCTTTTCTTCACCTTCATTCAGATTGGTAACAAGGTAATAACCGATTGCTGTATCATCACGATTCACTGTAGAGTCTTCTGAAGTGTAAAATGTTACAAAAAAGTCTGTAGTAGGGCGATATCCCTGATTAATTAGGGTAGCCTTAACCTCAAGCTGGGTGTTACCCTCACGAACATTGGGTTCAAAAGATGTAATCACAATATCTGGTCCGGTTGGATCAGGCTGTTTGGAGAGATCAATGTTAGTCTCTACCATCTGTGGACTGTCATCTTCCTGAATGGTCCGGGGGGTTGGAACAGGAGTTATTGATATTTCTGAAAGAGGGCCAACTCTTCTTTTATATGGTTCATCTATCATGGGGTTCAGATCTTTGGCTACTTTTATGGATTCCTCTGAACCTTTGTCATCTCCGAGAGCACTCAATACTACTCCGCGCCAGTACCAGGCATCAGAGAGTTCCGGATCCTGCTCAATTGCAGTTTCAAGGAGTGAAAGCGCCCGGTCATAATGTTTTAAAAGAAATTCAGAAACACCTTGTTGATACCAGTATTCCGGATAGATAACCCGGTCAGTAATCTCTTCTCCGGTTGCAAAACCGACAGAAATAATCATAACAATACATATTATTGATACCCAGAACACCAATTTCACAGATGATCACCAATACTAACTAATAGGGTATTATTTCTTACCACAGATATTTCTGGTGGATTATCTGTGTAAATAGAATTTTGGATATAGTCTGGAAAAAGAGTCTAAACTCAAGTTTTCATTGTGAATTCGAAAAAAGAGAAAAGTAAAATAAGGTTATTCACTTTCTTTTGCTTCTTTGACCATGACCCTTACACGCTCAATGATCTCAATCTTCTTGCGGTAGTCTCCTTCAATGTCTCCCTTTATCTCATCAAGTATATCGTCGATAGTTCGGGAAAGACTGTATACCTTAACCGGTCTGCCTTTCTTTTCGGTTATATGGCTGGTTACCCAGACCCATTTACGTTTAATAAGTTGATTTATCGCAATACTGACTTCCGGTTGACGAAGGTCAGAAATCCTTTCAAGTTCACGTGATGTTAAATCATACCCCTTGAAGAGAACAACCAATATTCTAGATTCCCCGCTTTTCAAACCAATGTCAGAAAGGACATCTATTATCTGAATATCGGTATCCGAAAGATGCATCATTGTATCCGGACCCATCCCCATCCCTGATTCATTTGATTGTTTTTATTATATTATTATTATATCGATCATATAATGTACAGAAAAAGATTTTATATGACTTTAAAAATTCTCCTTTAAGGGGCTGTGAAACAATAACTTGATCTATTATTGTCGACAAATAATATCATTACATGGAACCAGGTCTCACTTTAAAAAATCGTTATGATAATATCAATCATCACTTAAATGAGAAAGCACGGAGAATTTGGTTAGGTAATGAAGCATTAGCTATCGGTCGAGGGGGAGTTAGTTTTGTCGCAAAAGAAACCGGAGTATCAAGAAATACTGTCAAAAAAGGAATAGAAGAGATCCAAAAACCGACGTTAGAAATTATTACTGAGGATAATAATCGTATCCGTTCTAAAGGAGGTGGAAGAAAAAACCTTGTTCAAATTGACGAAACTCTGATAAATGATTTGTATCAATCAATTGAACCATTTATTCGAGGTGATCCTGAATCCTCTTTATTGTGGACCACTAAAAGTTTGAGGGACATTGCAGATGAATTACGAGGGAAGGGTCATGCGATTAGTTATCGAACAGTGGGCACGATTTTAAGTTCTCTTGATTTTAGTCTCCAAGCAAACAAAAAAACGGATGAAGGAAAATCCCACGTAGATAGGGATCAACAATTCCTTTTCATATATAATCGTTGTAATGATTTTTTTCGGGAAAAACAACCTGTGATATCAGTAGATGCAAAAAAGAAAGAATTGATTGGGAATCAAAAAAATAACGGTAAAAATTGGAGATTAAAGGATGATCCAATTAATGTAAATGTCTACGATTTTCCATCGATGGGAGAAAAGGCTATTCCGTATGGTATTTATGATTTAACTAATAATAAAGGCTGGGTTAATGTTGGAATAACTCATGATACTGCTGAATTTTCTGTTGAGAGTATCCGAAGGTGGTGGAAAATTATGGGTAAAGATTCGTTTCCGGATGCCCAAAAAATTTTCATTACAGCAGATTGTGGCGGTAGTAATGGGTACAGAATCCGTTTATGGAAAAGAGAACTACAAAAATTTTCGAATGAAGAAAACTTATCAATATTCGTATCTCATTTTCCGCCTGGAACAAGCAAATGGAACACAATTGAACACAGATTGTTCTCATTTATCTCAATTGCTTGGAGAGGCAGGCCATTGATAAGTTATCAGGTAATGATCAATTTGATAAAATCAGCAAAAACAAAAACAGGTTTACAGGTTGATGCTGTTTTAGATCAGAATATTTACTCTAAAGGTATCAAAATATCTGATGAAGAGATGGATAGTCTCAATATCATACGTGACCCTTTTCATGGAGAATGGAACTATTCAATAGAGCCTCAAACACACTAATATGATCACTTTAATTTTTCACAGCCCCTAAAGAGAAAATAAATCGTAATTTTTCATTTAAAAAAACAACATAATTGAGAAACCAGTTGCAAGTACTTGGGTATTATATCTGGAAAAGACAAATCTGGTTTTATTCTGTATTAATCATGGAACGTTTTTTGTTCTTTACGGTTGACAACCTGCGGTGCGGTATACCATTCGAAGATGCCCTGACAATGATACGAATGGTCGGTCTGATTCCCTATTCAGGAATGGATAAAGGAATTGCCGGATCTATTAATCTGCATGGGGAGATTCTTCCGGCCTATTCAATACGATATTTATTCGGGTTGAGAGATAGACAACCTTTACTTTCAGATAATCTTATCATTGTAAAAAAGGGCCTATCGAAAGTCGCGTTCTGGGTTGATGAGACACATATTGTTGAGCATAAAGAAATTGAGGTCGAATCGCGTTTTGTTTCAGAACATATCCAGACCATTATCCCAGGCATCAGGATTATAAAATCTGACCTGATTATTCTCTTTGATCTGATAGATTTTCTAGAATCAGGCAACAATTCTCCGACGAAAGTGACAGATATCCTCGGTATTAAAACTGATGATTATTCTAGTGATTACTCTCCGGCAGACATGCGCGATTATTCACTGGATGTAAAGGAATTGGAGAAACGTGCATACAACCTTTCATTACCTGAAGAACAGACAGATAAAACTCCTCTTATTATGGTTATCCGGTTTAATCTGATGTATCAGGAATATGCAATCGAGATGAAATATATAAGAGAAGTAGTCCAGACCTCTGAAATTACTCCGGTCCCCGGGACTCCGGATTTCATTGCAGGGATCTGTTCTGTCAGGGGTGAAATAATTTCCCTCGTTGATCTCCGGATACTTCTTTCCATACCTGAAAAGGGCTTGACTGATTTAAACCGGGTGATTGTTCTCTCAGACAATGATAATACCTTTGGGATACTGGTAGATCAGATAACAGGAATAGGAACGATTGATTCTGACGAAATAGAAAGATGTGAAAATGAATGTAACTCAATCTGGCAACAATACTGCTCCGGGGCCATTGACTCTCTCATTGTTCTGAATGCAGCATCACTACTGGCGGATCCCAGGATGATAATTGATGACAGTGAGGCATAAAAATGTCAGATTCGGAGAATAGAAATAAAATCAGAATACGATTGCCTGATAAGACCGAAGAAAAGACACAACCGGTGATTTTATGAATCAATTTTTTGCAGACATGAAAGTAGGAACGAAAATTCTGGTAATATCATTGTTTTTAGCAATCATTCCCACATTAATGCTTGGTCTGGTTGCATATTCTAGTTCTACAAATGTAATCAATGAACAAATAGAAACACTGCTGGAAACCCAGGTCCAGGATATGAAAGGGTGGACTAATGATGTTTATAAACTGGCAAGAAACAAGGTCAATAGTGACCTGAATGTGCTCAGACAGAATTTTTACTCAAAAGGAACCCCTGAAATAATAAATGAAAAAATGACTCTTATCGACAAAAACGGGAAAAATTTTGTTGTAAATGATAATTTTGAAATAGTTGATGGAGTCCGCGATCTTGTAGGGGGAGCTGCAACGGTCTTTCAGGTAGTTAATGACAGTTATGCAGTCAGGATATCAACAAACGTTAAAGGAACTGATGGTGAACGAGCTGTCGGAACTCATCTGACCGATAATGTATACGAAGTGGCAGTCAAAGAGGGTGAGACATATTACGGGAGAAGGGATCTCTTCGGGGTAAATTATGTCACAGCATATGAACCGATAACTGATAAGAATGGTTCGGTAATTGGTGTTTTATTTGTCGGAACTGAAGAAGAGCAGACCCTTGATGTTGTTAAGAAAAGTATCAGGGACACAGTTGTCGGCGAAAACGGGTACATGTATGTCCTGGATAGTAATGGTATGGTTTTAGTCCATCCCTCACAGGACGGATCAGATTGGTCCGGTATGGACTATGTACAGGAGATGATGGATAAAAAAGAAGGGGCCATCATCCATAATGTGAATGAAACTACGGTTCTGGATGCATATACCTACTTTGAACCTCTTGACTGGTTTATCGTATCAAGGGCCGAGATGTCCGATTTTACCGGGCCAATTGATGCCATCAGAAATACCATCTTTGCTATCGTTGCAGCTTCGATAATAATTGGTGCAGTAATTGCAATTTTATTCGGACGTTCAATTGCAGGGCCGCTCCAGCAGGTTGTTGTGATGATCAAAGAATTACGTAATGGTCATCTTTCAGCCAGGCTGAATATTAAACGGGAAGATGAAATTGGTATCATGGCAGCTACCATGGATGAGTTTGCTGATGACCTGCAGACAAATGTGGTAGGGAATATTGTCAAGATTGCAAACGGTGAATATATTCAGGAATTTACTGGTCCGGTAGATGAGCAGGATCAAATTAGACCCTCACTTCGTCTTCTGGTAGAATCTCTGGATCACCTGCATATTGAAACTATCAAATTAACTGATGCTGCCCGTGCAGGAGATCTTTCAATCAGAGGAGATGAGAAAGCATTCCGGGGAGGATACCGGATGATCATTGCAGGGTTTAATAAAACCCTGGAAAGTATCACTGAACCAGTTAATGAAGCAATGAGACTTGCCGGATGTTATGCATCCGGTGATTTTACCGCTAGATTTGATGAAAAAATTCCTGTTGCCGGGGAATTTGTCGCATATCGTAATGCTCTGAACACTATTGGTATCGAACTCTCAAGGCTCATGAAACTTATAACCGAAGAACTGTTTGAGGGAGTTTCAGTTCTTTCAGTTGCTTCAAGTGAAATTCTGACTGTTACCTCACAACTTTCATCTGCAAGCAGTCAGACCGCAAATACCGTCAACGAAACATCAGACACCGTGGAAACGGTAAGGAAAAAGACTGATGTGGTGAACCTCAAGACAAAATCAATGTCGGAAAAAGCCATGAAAGCGATTGAGGTTTCAGAAACCGGTCAGCAATCAGTACAGGAAATTCTTGACGGAATGAATCATATTCAACGACAGATGGATATGATCAGTATGAATGTGGTAAAGCTCTCTGAACAGAGTCAGGCTATTGGAGAAATTATTGCAACAGTTACTGATATTTCCGAACAGTCAAACCTTCTTGCCGTAAATGCATCTATTGAAGCTGCCAAAGCAGGTGATTTCGGAAAGGGTTTTGCAGTAGTCGCTCATGAAATCCACAATTTAGCACAACAATCCAAACAGGCCACCGGCACAATCCGAACCATTCTGACTGATATTCAACGTGGTGTTTCATCCACGGTGGTTTCTGCAGAACGGGGATCTAATACCGTTGCAGATGCAGTAAGACTTACCACTGATGCAAGAAAGGCAATTGAGGTTCTGACAAGGTCCATCGCTGATTCATCACATGAAGCCATTGAAATAACCAGTTCAATTCAGGATCAGGTAGCAGGAATGGATCAGATCTCTGATGCCATTGAAAATATCAGGATGGCAGCACAGAAAAATCTTGAGATAACAAGGAAAGCGGAAAAAACTGCTGAAGACTTACATGAACTCGGTATAAGGCTGAAAAAAATCACCCTCCAGTATCAGGTATAAAACCTTCATGACACAACAGGATGATGAGTTTTACGACTCTCTCCTTGCTACTTTTCGCGAGGATGCAGAAGAGCTTCTGACTGAAATTACCGCAGGGCTTATCAAACTTGAAGAGGCAGATGAAGATCCAGACACATGCCTTATTGAAAATGTATTCAGGAAAACCCATAGTCTGAAAGGAGCTGCCCGGGCAGTAAATCTCAGAGAGATTGAATCAGTCTGTCTGAATCTTGAAAATATTTTCTCTCTTATGAAACGTGAAGAGTTTACAGCATCAGCAACAGAATTTGATCTTTTTCATGATTCAGTAAAAAGTATCTGGAATTTTCTCCATGAAGGTGAAACAAAAAATCCCCAGCCGATGGAGATAGTACAAAAACTTCGTGCCCTTCTTGCAGAGCGAAAGCAGGAACCAAAAGAGGAAATGACATTTCCTGAAGAAAACATTACGAATTCAGGAAGGATATCATCATCCGATATGAAATCTGTAGAAAAAAGAATAATTTCGCCTCTTAGTCAGGATCCGGCAGTATTTGCAGCACCCAGTACATTCCTCGAAGTTAAACCTGCCGGATACCACAACAGCCATGAATACCCTGCCGATGGATATGGGCCGGCATTTTCACAAGATACTGGAACCGTCAGAATCGCATCAAAAAAACTTGATCGTCTCATTGCAGGTTCAGATGATCTTCTCTCAACAAGACTTTTTCTAACTCACCGGATGCAGGAACTGGAAGAGATGATAAGCAGATTTTCATTATGGAGATGGAACCATAATCTTGTCTTCAATGATCTGCATTTAATAAAAAACACCATTCTTGGTAGTAATCGTGCCACCCTCCCTCCGGAATTAACACTTTTTCTTGAAAGGGTGATGGATTACCTGGTCTATGATCGGGAATTTGTCACCGGTTTGCAACATGATCTTACTGCCCATATTCATGAAACAGATCATGACCGGCTTGCTCTGGAAGCAAGTACAACAGAGATTGCTGATCTTATTCATGATGCAGTTCTCATACCTGCATCCACTATTATTATTCTTATAAGCGGGCAAGTCAGGGAAAGTTCGCGAAGGCTCGGTAAGGAAGTAGATCTGAGAACAGAAGGTGGAGATATCGAAATGGACCGACGTATCCTCGATATCCTGAAAGTTCCCCTGATGCACCTTGTAAATAATAGTGTTGATCATGGCATTGAATATCCGGATGAACGACAGGAACTTGGAAAACAAAGGAGAGGAACTATCCGGATGAAAATTACTCCCCATTCAGGGAGTAAGGTAGAAATAACCCTGTCAGATGATGGAAGAGGTATTGATCCTCAGAAGATCAGAGATACTGCCCGAGATAAAGGAGTATTGACAAGTGAAGAGGATCAGATTCTTAATGATAACGATGCAATTTGGCTCATTTTTAAATCCGGGCTTACCACCAGCCCTGTAATTACGGATCTTTCAGGCAGGGGTTTAGGTCTCGCTATAGTAGAAGATACCATAGCTCGTATGGGAGGAGAAGTTCATGTGTCTTCAGAACTGGGGAAAGGAACGAAATTTTCTCTGGTCCTTCCAATGCGACTTGCTACCTTGCGAGGGCTTGTTGTCCGGTATGGAACCGCTTTTTTTGTAATCCCAGTTCAGCAGATATTACAGGTGGTGCAGGTATCAGCTGACTTAATTGAACCTGGAGAAGTAAGACGGGTTATCCACTATAAGGATGAAGTAATACCGGTGATCCGGCTTGCAGAAGCTCTTGGTTGTGATGATTTTGGCCCACCTCCGGCAATGAAGGAAGTTCCAATAATAATTATTGCATATGGTGCAGGAAAAATTGCTTATTGTGTTGACGAAGTAAGCCAGGTCCAGGAGATTGTAATCCGACCGCTGGGATCTCAACTCCGCCGGGTTAAACGCATTACCGGTGCTGCTGTTCTTGCAGATGGAAAACTTGCATTAGTTCTGGATCCACCAGAATTAATCCAGGAAGGTCTTCGTCTCTCCGGACAGATACAAACCCCGGGAAAAACAATTCCCAAAGCAGGAAAAGTTCTCATTGTTGAAGATTCGGTAACCTCCCGGGCACTTCTTAGAAATACCCTGGAAAAAGTAGGATTTATAGTAATAACTGCAGTTGACGGAATGGAAGCATATACTCTCCTCCATGAAGAAGAGGTTGATATTGTTGTATCTGATGTTGATATGCCCAGGATGAACGGATTTACTCTGACTGAAAAGATTCGGAAGGATGAACAATTACGTCACCTCCCGGTGGTGCTGGTTACAGCGCTTGATTCACATGAAGACAGAGATCATGGACTTTCATCAGGTGCTAATGCCTATATTCAAAAGGGAAGTTTTGAGCGAAATGAACTTGTCAGAACCGTGATACGGTTATTATCATAAATCCGAAGATTCTTTACAGAAAGAATCAATTATTATGTAAACAGTTGAATGAAATGACGGGTATTACCCAGCCTAATTCTGCACCGATTCTTATTGTAGAGGATAATCGGACTCAGGCAGAGTATTTACGATATATTCTGGAAAAAGAAGGGTACTCAGTAGTTATAACTTCAAACGGACATGAAGCAATCAGTACTGTTAGAAAAACCAGACCTTTACTGATTCTTACCGATATCATGATGCCTGAGATGGATGGTTATGAACTCTGTTCTTTCCTGAAAAATGATCCGGATATCGCGGATATCCCTGTTATTTTAGTAACTCACCTGTTTAATCCGGTGGATGTAATTAAAGGTCTTGAATCTGGTGCAGATAATTTTATCATCAAACCGTATACTCCTGAAATCATTCACACCAGAATAAACAGTATCCTAAAAGCGGAAAACAAACCCAATCCTAACGATAAACCGACACCCCTTCATGTAGTTTTTTCAGACAGGTCTCATGTTATTCGTGCCACAAGACTTCAAATCATCAATATTTTATTATCAACGTATGAGGTTGCCATCAAAAATAATTCTGATCTTCAGATAGCCCAGGAAAAACTTCATTATTTAAATGACCAGATGCAAAAGACTCTATCAGAACTTAAAAAATCCAACGATGACCTTTCTGTAGAAAATCATGAGCGAAAAATGGTAGAGACTGCTCTTGAGGCTGCGAATAATAAACTTCAACTCATGGCAAGCATTACCCGTCATGACTTACTGAATCAGCTCAATTCTCTCCAGGGATACCTGGAACTTGCAACGCTTGACCGGAATGAAAATCCGGAACTCGCATGGACATACATAGATAAAGCTCATGTAATTTTACAGCAGACGGTCAGTACGGTAAAATTTACCAAAGAATACCAGGAAATCGGCATTAAATCACCTGTCTGGCAAAATTGCAAACGATTGGTTTCAAAATCACTTCAACATACCTCTTTACATCATGTATCATTAATTAATGCCATTCCAGACTCACTGGAGATATACGCGGATCCTCTTATCGAAAAAGTTTTTTCCAACTTAATTGAAAATGCTGTCAGATATGGCGGAAAAATCACCCGGATTCTTATTGATTATGAGGAATTGTCAGATTTGAAGAGAATTATTTGTGAAGATGATGGATCAGGAGTTCCGGAGGAAGAGAAAGCGATGATTTTTCATTATCAATATGGAAAAAATACCGGCCAGGGTTTATTTCTCTCACAGGAAATTCTTTCGATAACCGGAATATCAATTTTCGAGACTGGAATTCCGGGTAAAGGGGCCAGGTTTGAGATTATTTGTCCTGATAACACTATTCGGTTTGATGATACTACATGACCGGAAGTTTTTGAATAGGAATAAAAAAATTAACATAGTAGTTAATTTATCCAGTATGATCCTTTCGGAACTTCTATTTCAAAACGTGCACCTTCTCCAAAGATACCCGTTTCTTTAATAGTAATATTAGTAATGGAAAGAATCTCTCTGGACAGAAATAACCCAACTCCTTTTTTCTCTTCTCCATCTCTCTCAAAAACTTTCTCTTTCATGTGATCTGGAATGCCTACACCATTATCTTCAAAAAAAATGGTAGTTCCTATGTCTGTTTCCTTATACCAAAGCCGGATTGCTGTTGCCTTTACACTATGTCGGATAATATTATCTGCAAGAGACAAAAACACCTGTTCAAGTAGAGGATCGGCAAAAATTTCAAGACCTTCTATTTGTATATCACGTTCATAATTACTCATATCCAGGTGGGATATGCCATATAAAAATACCTGGATAACATTCTGACGTTCTGGCGGTTTCATTCCAAGATTTTGAAAGATCCGGGCAAATGTCATGGAATCTCTGATTTTAATAATGATTTGATTCTGCATTTCAAAAAATTTAAGAAGTGTCTCATCCCGGGTATATTCACGCCCAATCTCAAGATATCCGCTTAAAGAGAATATTGCATTCTGTATATCAGAAAAAACAGTGGAATTGAGAAAATTTAATTTCCTGGTTGCCTTGGACAACCCCTCTTCTGCTGTTTTCTTATCGGTAATGTCCTGTACACTTCCAATATTATAGAGTGGGTATCCTTGTTCATCCAGAAAAATTCTTCCAATTTCATGAACCCAGGTAATTACTCCGGATTTGTTAACAAATCGGTAATCGACCGTGAATAGACCTCCACCTGTAGCAATTATCTTGTCAAGCGCTGATTTAAACGTATCAACATCTTCTGGGAGTATAAGGGAGAAGACAGTATCAAGAGACATCTTTTCCATCACTTGAATAGGATAGCCAGTAATTCCGGTTATTGCCGGACTTATGTAATCATAACAATCCTTAATGAAGTTACGCTTAAATAATGCAACGCTGGAATTTTCTAAAACTGCCCTGAAATTTGATTCTGAAATACGGAGTTTTTGATCTGTTTCAAGAAGTGCCTGATAATTGATTTTGAGTGCATCCTCTTTTTCAATCAGTTCCCTGTTTGCAGCAATTAATTCTAAATTCTTTTTTTCCAGCGTTTCATGCACCTGTTTTAATTCGGTGATATCAATAACAATGCCCCGGACGCCAACCGGTTTATCATTCTCAATGATTGCATTTGCATATAATACAGCAGGAAAAATTGTTCCATCTTTCTTTTGTGCCAGATATTCTATACCATTTTTCTTTTCTCCTGCAAATGTCCGGTCAAAAAAAATTTTAGATTGTTCACGATATGATTCAGCTGTGTAATCCTGAACATTAACACCGGATTTAATGTCATCAGGAGTGACTTTAAATGTTTCAAGTCCGGCTTGGTTTATTAAAAGAATCTTGCCTGAATTGTCTATTTCAAATATTGTCTGAGGTAATAATTCAATGAGATCTCGGATTCTTCTTTCACTATTTTTTAACTGTACACCCTGTATCTTCAGTTCTTCATAATTTGATCTTAATTCTTCTTCTGCTTGTGATAATTGTTCATATGCAAGATAGAGATCTTCATTTTTCTTTCGTACTTCCTGTTCAGCTTTTTTCCGTATCTCTACTTCTTCAGATAACCTGTTTGTCAGTGAAGTTAATTCTGCAGTCCGGGTAGCTACCCGATCTTCAAGCGTTCTATTTGCTTCAATAAGTTCTAATTTTAACCGATTGATCGATAGATGTGTATGGACACGGGCAATGAGTTCTTCAATTTCTATTGGTTTTATAAGAAAATCCACCGCACCAAGAGAGAAACCTTTCACTTTATTCCGGGTATCAGCAACTCCGGTTAGAAATATTACTGGAATATCACGTGTTTTCTCATATTTCTGCAATTTTCCTAATGTTGCATAGCCATCCACTTCCGGCATTAAAATATCAAGCAGGATTAGATCTGGTTTGGATTCTGTTGCTATCCGTATTGCTTTCTCTCCATTTTTCGCAACAGATACCAGAAAGCCATTTTCTTCAAGTGCATCGCGGATAATTCCTAAGATTTCCGGAGAATCATCAACGACAAGAATCCGTTCTTTTTGATCAGTTCTGCTGTCCATCTTCCTTTGATAATGTCTTATCCAACATAGTCAATATACCTTCGTCGTCATACTGTAATGAAAAATCCCTGATTTTTTTATTAAACCAGGAATAATCAATATTCATCTTATCTAACTCTTTTAAAATATCTTCAACTAATGTAAAATCTCCTAGTTCTGTTGCTTCCCGGATGCGTGTCATATATGAAACGGGAGGAAGGCGATCAAATTCATCTTTCCGGATAGATTTTTCTGAACTTGCCGACGGTTTAATCAAAACCCATTTAATATTTAGAGATTTTTGAATTTTTTCAAAGAATAATGATAAATTGACCGGTTTTGTCAAAAAGTCATTACAATTTTCGAAAAAATCATCTTTTAAAATACTATCCGTCACCGTTGCTGAAATTCCAATGCATTTTATATCATCAAGAGTATGATCTTTTCGGATTTCTTTGATAACTTCAAGACCATTCATTCCAGGCATGACAAGGTCGAGTAATACGAGATCTGGATGGATATTTTTTATCAGGGTAACTGCACTTGTGCCGTTGTTTGCAGCCTACATTCCCGCCCCCTCATAACGATGTAGGGGGGGTTACCCCAAGATCGTAATATAACTGCTCTAGTTTTTCCACCATCTCACCCACCTGCAGAGCTTTTCCCGGCTGTTCGAAACATTCAATCACATCCAGCTTATCCAATAAACCAGGAATTGAAAATCTTTTGACAAGATCCTTCTCCTGCATCTGCTTTTTTATATATGAGAGGTAAATCAGGGCCACAAACTGGACAAACAGTTTTCCATCAAGACTTTGTTCTGAAGAAACCAGGGTTCGACGCATGTTCAACCGTTCTTTGAGATTTCCGAAGGCCTTTTCGACCACATCTTTGTTCCGATAAAGTTCAAGGGCAGTTACTGCATTCATGGTCTCATTGGTAATCAGGGCAAAAAATCCAAAATAGCGTTTAGCTTCGATCACGCTCTCCTCCTTGACCATCACCTGAGTTCCCCGTTTAGGTGTTGTCTTCCATGTGAAAAATTGCTGATAGAGTTTCTCATGTTGTAGAACGCGTTCACCAGACTCTAATTCCTGCTTTAATGAGATTAGCTTTCGATCAAAGTCTTTTTCATCATCAGCTGCCTGTTCGATGTTATAATAATAGTGGATGTAAATCCGACGAGATTCCTTCAGATTATCCCCTTTGTAT
>NZ_QGMZ01000010.1 GCF_003173335.1 Methanospirillum stamsii | reverse complement strand
ACTGGAGGTTACAGTTTTTCATGAGTTAAGCATGAGGCGGAGCCTCATGGGTGTTTTTTTATTCAGTCATGCCGGTGCATTCATAATCTTTGTGAGTCAGTATCATGTATGGCATTTATCATATGGGATGATTTGTATGCAACCGGTATTGAATCGATAGATAATCAGCATAAACATCTGATCTCTTTGCTGAACAGGATGTTTGAAGCATTACTTCAGAAAAAAGGAAAAGATGAGCTTAAGTATGTCATAGATGAGATGACAAAATATGCCGGATATCATTTTACCACCGAAGAGACCCTCATGAAAAAAGCAGACTTTTCAGGGCTTATCCAGCATCATCGCTATCATGAGGACTTTGCAGAAAAAGTGAAGGACTTTTCTGAAAAATATGATCTACAGGATGAAGCACTGACCGCTGAAGTTACGATTTTTCTCACCAATTGGATAAATGAGCATTTATCAATGATTGATCAGCAATATGTGCCGGCAATGAAGAAAGCAGGAATCTCCTGAAATTAGAATTTTGGCTGGGGGAACATCTTTATTCTTTTACCTCATTCATAATAGGCGCAATTTTTTGCGTAGGTATTTGTGAAACGTATTATTGATGGTCATTTGTATGACACGAGAGTCTCTATTTTGATTGGAGAAAAAGAAGAACGTGGTTCTTTTATGTATAAAAACGATGTAGGTGAATTTTTCATCTACCATGAAATGACGGAAACGAAAAAAGAACTTCCCAGAATTAACCCGATTAGCAGAAGTGTTGCTATCCGCAGGCATTTCCGGTATAATGTTAATCAACTTGATTTTAAAGAAGCATTTGGTGAATAACCTCTTTAGGTTTCGGGGCTCTCCCACCCTCTATTAAATAACCTATCTTGTTCATTTGGGATTCCGGTTATGTTGTAATTCTGCCGGTTTTGTATCTCACAAGCTGTTATCTTTTGAGTACCTGATGCGTTATGCTGTGGCAACTTCCTGAATAATTCCGTCAATACTCACTACCAGTCCGGATTCATCAGAGACCGGCCTTCCCCGTTCACTCATCACCCGGATATGACCGAATTTATCGATAATGCGGTATTCAATCTCGTATGGCTCTCCTGTTTTAATAGATTCCTTTTTCACTTCAATGACCCGCTGTTTATCGTCCGGGAAGATAAGAGGAATGAGGGAACTTATCTGTCCGCTTGCAAGTTCCTTTGCCGAATACCCGGTGACCGACTCGAGGTGTTCATTATAAAACTCCATATCTGATCCGGCAAGTGAAACCCTGAAGACGATGCCGGGAATATTCTGTGCAAGGGTTCTGAACTGCTTTTCACTCTTTTCCAGGTTTTCTCCGGCTTTAAACCGCATGATTGCGCTCCCAATCAGCGAAGATCCGATTTCAAGTGCATTTATTTCCTTTCTGCTCCATATTCTGTCAGAATGGGACTCAAGAAAACCAACAGCACCCCAGATCTCCTGGTGAATTTTCACCGGAACCAAAAGGATTGACCGGACACCGTATGGTTCGAGGACCTGTCTGTCACCATCTCCAAGGTTTTTTACCAGGCTGTAAACTGGTTTTTCCTCTTTAAATACGGTCTGTATTACCGATTCTTCCTCTTCGTTTTTTGACCGGAGAGAAAAGGGTGACCTTGTTCTTCCGGCATTACCCGTCTTTGCGTTCCATTCAAGTTCAGATTTTATCAGTTGAACACTTGTTGAAAGGGATTTTTCCAGGAGGCAGACCCTGCTTACCGAGGTTGCCTCTCCGATATGGCTGATGGTTCGAAGAGCAGCATCTTCAAAAGTTGATGACTGGAGAATATCTGACGCTGCCCGGCTTAATGCTTCGAATATCGCATTCTGTTTTCGTATCTCAAGCTCCATCAATTTTCGTTCGCTAATGTCCCTGAGTGTCTCGATAACGCCGATTATCTCTCCTGAAAGTCCGTATATCGGGGCAGCTTTAATCCATAACCAGATCCTGTTCTTTGTAACCGGATGAAAGGTCTGAACATCAACCGTCACCACATTGTCTGAGGTTTCCGGATTATTGTACCGGTATAATACTGATTCGTCGTGGTGCAGGATATAATCCGCAAGAACCGGTCTTTTCTGGTGATAAAATGCATAAGCATATGCATAATCGCCTTCTCCGATTATTTCCTCTTTTGTAACTCCGGTCAGTTCTGTCATTGCCCGGTTCCAGGCAGTGACCCTGCTTTCAGTGTCCAGGACAAAGACCGGGTCTGGAAGGAATTCAAGAATATCTTCCAGTCTTTGATGAGCTTCCCTGATTGCTGCTTCGGTCTTTCTTCGTTCGGTGATATCACGGGTAATTGCAAGGACGACGGGTTTTCCCTGCAGGTAAAAAAGATGAGCATTAATTTCAACCGGAATGTGTCTCCCGTCCTTTCTCATGATATCAATTTCAAAAAATGCCTGTTCATTTTCCCTGAATTTTTCAGTCACGTTCTTAAAGAGATTCCATTGGGCTTTTGGAATCATATCGTAGAGCGAGAGGTTAAAAAATTCCTGGTATGAATATCCGGTCATTTGGCAGGTAAGATTATTCACCTCCCTGAACCTGACATGGTTCAGGTCTTCGGCCAGTTCCATCAGGATGATTGCGTCCTTTGCACCTTCAAAAAGACGACGATATTTCTCTTCACTCAGGGCAAGTTTGGTTTCTGCTTCAAGCCATGCGGTGATGTCACGCCATACTGAAATATAGTCAAGAACCTCTCCGGTCTCTGAAAGCCTTGGGGTGGTAGTAGTCTCAAACCAGATCCATTTTCCTTTCAGTGTCCTGAACCTGAATGAAGAAGGAAGTCGTGACCAGTTTACAGCCTGTTCATCGTTCCCGTTCTGGAACCTTGGAATATCTTCCGGATGAATAAATTCAACGATGGTTTTGCCCATTAATTCCTGAGATACATACCCGGTCAGGAGTTCACATGCCGGAGAAACATACGTGATGGTCCCGTCAGGTTCCCATCTGATTATCATATCATGGACACTTTCAGTAATTACCCTGAGATTTGATTCGCTGGTCCGAATCGCCTCCTGAAGGCCTTTTTTTTCTGTGATATCTTCGCCGGTGATTACAAGAGCTGGGCGCTCCTGGAAAAAAGCCACGGATGAGATGGTAAACAGGTACAAGGTGACTTTATCATCATGTTCTATCCTTGCTTCTTCAGTTCTGGTATCCCCCGGACTTACTGTACGGATTGCAGCAAGAAGTTCGGGCCCGAATAACTCATCAAGTTGAAGTGCTTCAATGCTTAAATTTGAAATTGCTTCGATACTGGTGTTTATCATCCGCAAAAATGAGTTATTGGCCCATCTGATTGAGAGGTCGGTATTGAGGATGATGAGCATATGGGGAGAAAAGTTCAAAATTGATGATTCGGGCTGAATATCAGAGATATAGTATTTCTTTTTCTGTCCGTGCTGACGCATTTCCAGTTTTCCGGAAAGAACCAGATTATCAAGGTACCGGGCAACGGTATGTCGATGGTGGCCTGAAAGCCTGGAGATATCAGATATTGTAAGGGCTTTTTTCCCTAATTTAAACGTTTCCAGAATATCCTGGTATGTTTGTGAATTACCTGTTTCCACGCTTTTATGTTTTCATTATTAAGACTTATTCTTTTGGACTCCTTTTTATACAGATATTAATTTCGATACGGTGTATCTGTTATGCTCATATGGGTGGAGAAATTCTCTGACAATGAGCCGGAGTCCGCTCTGAACGCTTAAAACACACACACAAACAGGGGCCGATATTAAATATCTCATCAGTGGTGAACAATAATTCTCCTGGAACAAGAGAAATGTTCCCTTCCTCATCACCCCCTGAAAAAAAGATACCTCTTTTCGAAATTTCTGGAATTCAGGTTTTTATTATCTGCTAGTCATCAGATTGTGTCTGTAAGATCGATATCAGATGAAAAACGGACAGCTCCTTCCGGACAGAAGAACTCAAACCTGATTCCCTGGCCTGAAACCCCGGTCTCGTGTATATCATATCCATATGATGACAGTATTTCTTTAACAAGGTAAAGATCCGGCATAACATTCTGTCCCTCCTTTAAAGAAAATATACGTTCCTTATCTGATTCAGGAATGCCTGCTCCGTTATCCTCCACGATAATGGCATATCCGGATTCCTGGAGGTGGAATGTAAACCTTATCTCGGAGGGCTTTTGTTTCTGTTCATGTAGCGAAGAAATTACCTGTCTCGTCGAGACTGACAGACCCGGATTAGTATAGATCTCAACATCCTCCGGAATCAGATTATTATATCGTATACTTTGTAATCTGATTGGATCAATGCTCTCATTGATAAGTTTACGGATGCTCTGCCATCTTCCCGGCTCATTGCCGTTATCCAGATAGGATATTGCGTTTTTCAGGGTTTTTATGCCGTGAAGCATGAGGAGGCAGGGATCTGTTCCTGCTTTTTTTGCTTCATCTTTCCCTTTCGTCTTTTTTGGAATGCAGAGAGCATCGTACGCAACCTGAACCTGTGAGCTGATTACCTGGTTTATGACCTCGGAAATTGTTTTTATTTTTTCCTGGGCGGAGATGAGGGATGATTCCAGTCTTTCACGTTCCAGGTTTTTCAGGTGTAATGATTCATTTGTCTGCTGGAGGTCTTCGACTACTTTTTGGAGTTGGGCATTTGTATAATGCAGGCGTTCATGCGCAACCTGAAGTTCACTGTTATTCTTTACTGCGGTTTCGTACGTAGAGAGGAGAATATTTAGTATCTGCATTCTGCTTGACGATATGGTGTGTACTTCACTGGAAAAGACAACATCAAGTGGTTTTAATGCCTCTTCAGTCTGCACATGGTTTTTTGCCAGCATGATGCTGCTGATCCTGGAAAAAATATTCTCCGGATCAAAGGGTTTGATGATGAAATTATCTGCTCCTGCCTCAAGTCCCTTAATGACATCGACCGGACTATACAGGTGTGTGACGAGGATTATCGGAATGTGGGATGTAACTTCACTCTGTTTTAATTTTTTACATAAAGTAAACCCGTCCATGTCCGGCATCATGACATCGGTCAGGATAATATCAGGGTTAATGGAGCCGATATTTTCAAGTGCTTCAAATCCGTTATTGGTGATGGTGACCATATGCCCTTTTTTTTCAAGCAGATGGCGCAGATACTCTGCCTGAGTCCGGTTATCTTCAACGATCAGGATCTGCAATAATGGGTTGTCAGGATTTTTTTTCATAGGTCCGGTTTCCCCAGTACTATGTAAAAAACCATGCTGTAAAGACAGATGAAACTGATGATTTGTATCGGGAACACAGGTTGCACCGATGAATCATGAACCAATAATTATTAAATAAATAAGAAAAATACTGATATTAAGAGGAATATATGAGAAATGAGGGTATTTCTCATGTATGGTAATAGAGTCTTTCGTATGTATGGGTTATTAGTAGAAAGTTGGAAATGCGCCGGTGAAGGTGGTATCTGAATCTGTTTTTCCTTCAAATCCTCCGACATTTTTAATTTGAAGGTTATTTGCACGTGCTTCAGAGATGAGGTTTTTGGACTCCTTACTGATTCCGTTTGAAAGCACCAGCAGGTGTGTAGCATATGATGCCATCTGCTCGTCACGGATGAAACTGGCACCATTGATGAAACTCTCCCAGTCTGGGATGAATTCCTTGAATTTGATTCCATGTTCCTGTGCATATTCTTTTGTAAAAAGATCCACGCCTTGTGATCCTCCTGATACTATTTCCTCAACTCCGCCGATTTCTGAAATATATTTGGAGATTTCTGAATATACGAGATCTTTTCTTTCGCAGGTCCGAAGGCCGGTTACAATCAGTTTTTTCATGGTAAATCACTCCGTAGTTCGCTGTGGCATCAGCACCAGGATGCCAGAAGTGAACACATCATCTTGCATCTTTCCTGACTAATAGGTATTTTTTCAGGAGTCCTTTTAAAATAAGATTATATAATATAAATTTTGGTCTTCTGAAAAATCAGGTTTCTCTGAATTTTCGGTTTGAAAATTTTTAAAAAAGAAATAAGGTGATTATAAGGTAATTTCCTGGAATTTTTTACCCGGAACACCACAGATAGGGCATGCCCCTGGTGCAGATTCAAGTGCAACATTCCCACAGACAGGACAGAGAAATACTTTGGATACTTCGAGATCTTTCCCGGATTTCACTGCAGAGAGAGCTTTTTCATAGAGTCCGGCATGAACCTGTTCCGCCTTCATGGCATAGGTAAATGAACGGGTTGCATCTTCATTTCCCTCCTCCTGCGATCTTTTTACAAATTCAGGATACATGTGTGTAAATTCTTCAGTTTCTCCTTCGATGGCTGCTTTAAGGTTTTCTACTGTTGAAGGGATCCCATATACCTGCAGGTGCCTTCGTGCATGTATCTCCTCAGCAAGTGAGGCTGCCTTAAAAAGAGTTGCAACCTTTGTAAAACCTTCTTCTGCTGCTTTATTAGAGAATGAAGCGTATTTTCTGTTTGCCTGTGACTCTCCGGCAAAGCCGGCCATGAGGTCGTCTTTCGTTGTCATACTGAATACTTTAAAAACCCTGCCGGATAAGTGTTTCGAGTAAATCCTGTACTTCAGTAATCTCATTAGTAAACCCGGTTAAAAGTTATGAGCTCATCAATGGCTGCAAAACGAATAACTGAAATTAATCCGCTTGATCGTCCGCGAGAAAAAATTGAGAAAAAGGGAGCATCATCACTCAGTGATTATGAACTCATCGCAGCTATTCTCGGAAAGGGGACGAAAAAGAATGATGTTCTTTCATTATCCAAAAAAGTTGCTGCATTAATAAAACCTGAAAACTTTCCCGGATATGATGAATTACTTGAGATTGATGGAATAGGGCCTTCGAAAGCTGCGATACTGATGGCATGTTTTGAATTTGCCCGCAGGTATGGCATCACCGAACCTCCTACTGTGATAAAGATTACCGGACCTGAAGATATCGAAAAAATACCGATAATTACAGAACTTCGCAAAAAAGAGCAGGAATACTTTGTTTGCATCACCCTGAACGGGGCATCGGAGGTGATCAATACCCGAATCATTACAAAGGGACTGTTAAACCATAGTCTGGTACATCCCCGGGAGGTTTTTGCTGACGCAATTACTGACCGGGCAGCTGCAATAATATGTGCCCATAACCACCCGTCCGGAAACCCTGACCCGAGTTCTGAAGACATTAAGGTAACCAGGCAACTTGCAGATTCCGGAACCCTTCTTGGAATATCCCTGCTGGATCACCTCATCATAACAAAAGGGGGGCTTAACTCCCTGAGGAGTCTTGGATATCTATAAATCATCCCGAATTTGTGAGTCTTTTTCCGAGATTAAAACCCTTATCAAATGCTTCCTGCATCAGGTCAGGATACCGGTCAAGGTCAACCTTATTATCCATATCCCGGATTAACAGTTCATCTGAAAGCTGACAGTCAATAATATCACAAAATGCCTGGGTGGTTATGGTGATTCCATCAAAATTATTCGGCAGATTCATTCCGGATATCGAGAGAAGGAGCGTTTTTCGTAACTTCCTCTTCTCTTTTGGGATGAGAGAGTCCTTTCGTTCATATTTTGCGCAATAAAATACCTGACAGCGATCCATGAATGATTTAAGATGGCCCGGGACTCCCATCGTCATCACCGGAGTTGCAATAATCAGGCTGTCCATGGATTTTAAAAGCGGGTACATTCTCCCCATATCATCTTCCATGATGCAGGACTTTTGTTCACGGCAATAATACATCTCCCTGCAGGAAGAAAATTCAAGTGAAGGGACATCAATGAGAGTAATACCGCATCCTGCTTCTTCTGCCCCTTCAATAGCCTTTTTCAGTAATTTAGCCGTATTTCCTTCGGGGAGCGGGCTTCCGAGAAGCGCAACAATCTGCGGTTTCATACAATACTCTTCATACGTTATACCCTTATGAACCTATCCGGTGATATCAGGGCCCCGGAAATCGGAGAGCATAAATTTGCATTAATGCATAATATCCTCCAAATATCGAAAAAATCGGATGCGAATCATTCTTAAAGGAAAAGAATGATTACTGATATGGTGACAACCATGGCCGAAGAAAAGAAGGTCAAGGCTGGCGATAAAGTCGGCCCCGGAAAATACGTCTGCATTGATTGTGGCAAAGCAATTGAATTTACCGAGGCTGAGCAGGACCTGAGAAAATGTCCTGTTTGTGCCTGTGAGATGTATGACTGCCTCCCCATGACTCACATCCGGTCTGATGTGAAAACCCCTGAGGATGCAATCAATCCACCTAAACGGTAATATTCTTTTTTTAATTGGCATATTGCCGGGTAACGCCTGACGAACATTTTCATCTGGAGGAAATTCTTATGGTCAATGTGTCTGATGAAGGACAGGTTTTCGAGTGTGAAATCTGTGGTAATGTGGTAAAAGTCCTGGAAGTCGGAGGCGGAGAACTTATCTGCTGTGGTGAACCGATGGTTCTGCAGGGGTGATTCGTGTATGACTTCCGGAATGGATGATCTTGAAAAAAAGATAGGGAAAGTTCCCAAGATCTTTAAAAAACTGGCTGAAACTGATCCTGACATGCACGAGATGATTCTCAAGCTTGATCAGTATATCTGGGATGACGGAGCCCTGTCCCGAAAAACTAAAAAACTCATTGCTATTGCGATTGCTACATCGATGCGTGATCAGCATGCAATCAAAGCACAGATGGCAGGTGCAAAAAACCTTGGCGTAACCAAAGAAGAAGTCGAAGAAGCACTGCGTGTTGCGTATCTTCTGGCCGGAATGCCTGCCTATGTAAACGGAAAAGTGATCGAAGAGGAGATTTTTGTGGTACCATGAACTACGATGATGATGATGAGTGCGATTGCGTAGGTTTTCCAATTCTGGGAGAGCCTGCACCGGATTTTGAAGCAGTAACAACCCATGGCAAGATGAAACTATCAGACCTGAAGGGGAAATGGGTGGTGCTCTTTTCACATCCTGCTGACTTTACTCCGGTCTGTACAACTGAGTTTATTGCATTTACTAAAGCTCATGATGAATTCAAGGCACTAAACACCCAGTTGATCGGACTCTCTATTGACAGTGTTCATTCCCATCTTGCATGGGTGATGAACGTCAAAGAGAAGATGGGTGTTGAGATCCCGTTCCCAATTATTGCAGACCTGGACATGAACGTTGCATCAATGTACGGTATGATCCATCCCGGACAAAGTTCGACTGCCGCTGTCCGTGCAGTATTTTTCATCGATGATAAAGGGATATTGCGGGCAATGATCTATTACCCACTCAGTAACGGACGGTATATTCCTGAAGTCATCCGCCTGATTAAAGCCCTGCAGACAACCGATAAAGCAGGTGTTGCTACACCGGCAAACTGGCAGCCCGGAGATAATGTCGTTGTGCCTGCACCTCTGACCACTGAGGCTGCAAAAGTTCGTCTTTCAGAGGGATATGAGTGTAAAGACTGGTATCTCTGCTTTAAAAAACTCTAACTTTTTTGTATGAATAATATCCGAGTTCTGGCGATAGCAGGTAGTCCCCGAAGACATGGAAATTCTGAAACACTCCTTGATTTTGTGATTGAAGAACTGGAGACGGACTCATGCATCACCGTCCAGAAAGTCATTTTAAATGATGCAGATATTCAGCCATGCAGAGGGTGTAATGCCTGTGAAAAACTCAATTATTGTATCAATCATGATGGTATGGACACGCTTTCAGAGCAGATAATTGAAGCGGACTTAATCATCCTTGCAGCTCCGATTTACTGTATGAGTATCTGTGCCCAGGCAAAAGCACTTGTTGACCGAGCCCAGGTATTCAGGTCCAGAAAATATGTCCTGAAATTACCGGTGGTTCCTTTGGAACGGGTAGGTAAACGGTTTGGTCTGTTTATCTCCACAGCAGGGCAGGACTGGGATTATGTTTTTGATGCGGCTGTTCCGGTAGTGAAATGCTTTTTTCATGTCATCGAGGTGAAAAATCGTGACCTGTCGTACCTGATGGTCAGAAATGTTGATGAAAAAGGGGCGGTGTTAAATCATCCAACGGCAAAAGATGATGCAATTGCACTCTCACAAAGGCTGGTGCAGACGATGAAGGAGCGGCTTTGTTCATGAACCCTGGAAAAGTAACTGTTATTGGTGTGTGTGGAAGTCCCAGACGAAAAGGCAATACCGAACAATTATTAGACAGTTTTTTGCAGGGAGCCGCTGATGCAGGAGGCGAAGCGGAAAAGATAATCCTCTCCGGTCTTACCTATTCTTCCTGTAAGGGTTGTAATGCCTGTCATCTGAATGGAATCTGCATTATGGATGATGATGCAAAAAAACTCTATGACCGGTTAATATCCGCAGATTGTATTGCTATTAGTTCTCCGATTTATACCATGGGTATTACTACCGAACTCAAGTCGTTTATTGACCGTGCCCATTACCTGTGGGTCCGGCATTTTCTGCTTGATTCACACATCATAACTCCTGACCAGAAAAAACTCCGGCGTGGATACTTTCTCTCTACTGCCGGGATGGACCAGGAAGATGTGTTTGATACCACGTTTCCGATGCTTAATGCTCTTTTTAATATCTTAGGGTTTTCTCATTGCACTGATATTCTGGCCGGCAACATGGATGGATACAAGGGAATAACCGGTCATCCAACTGCTCTTTCTGATGCATACCAGGAAGGTAATGATGCAGTAAAAGGGATAAATCTTCAAATACCCTGTAATAAACAGGTAAAAAAATAATCATTTCTTCCTGTTTACTTTCACCCCGCGGGTATCTCACTTTATATTCTTCTTTGGTGAACTTTCTGGTAATTATGTCCGGAGCAGACCTGGCAGGGATTGGAAGGAGGTGGCAGGAACGGATTAGTGCCTCCCCCGAATATTCCGTGGTTCTCCATGACAATGTCTTCAGGCAGGGCATTAGTCAGTATCCGGTGCAGGAGTCAGTATTTCATTCCCAGCACCGCCTTCTCACACGATTGTGCCAGGATTATGATGGTTTCTCCCTCGAAGATTGCTTTTCCGGAACCGCCTTAACGAACTCTGAAGGCGAATATTATGTCATTGATTCCAGCCAGGACGCCCCGAGTATATCTGTAGATATTTCCGGTTTCAAATCCCTTTTAAAGCATGAACTTACCCTTGTCAGAGGAATAGGGCCTGCAGTATCGGCACAGCTTAAGTCGAGAGGGTGCCGGACGATAGATAACCTTGCATACATGCGAAGGTACAGGTCAGCAGCGTCCTGTATCATTGAGGCCCTTTCCGGAGATTCTGTGGAGATCTTCCGGCTGTTATCAGCAAGAAAAGGTGCTGCACATCCCTTCAGCCTGCTCTGTTCCTGCCTCTTCCCTTTGAGCAAATTCCGGTTTGTTGACATTGAAACACTGGGCATCTTTGGAAGGCCACTCATCCTCATAGGACTTGGATACTTTGAAGATGGAACTTTTCAGGTCAGACAGTTTCTTCTTCGTGATATCGGAGAGGAAGTCTCTGCTCTGATTGCATTTCTCGAATTAATTCCGGATGATGCGGTTCTTGTTACCTTTAACGGAAAATCTTTCGATATACCCTATATCGCGGATCGGCTGGCATATTATGGTCTGCCTTCTTTGCCTCAGGTTCCCCATTTTGATCTGCTGCATCCATCCCGGAGGCTTTGGAAACGCGAAATTTCTGATTGCCGCCTCTCTACTCTTGAAAAAAAATATCTACAGATATCCAGAAGTGAAGACCTTCCCGGTGCCCTTGTACCGGAATGGTACTGCAGATACATGGAAACGGGCAATCCAGGTCCGGTTGTACCAATTGTTGAACATAACCGGCAGGATGTAGTAAGCCTTGCATATCTTCTCTCCCGCCTAGGAGTGGAATGGTATGAGCGTCTCCGGTTTACTTGATCATCTCCTTGAAAATCCAAGGTTTTCCGGGTACATATCGCACATCCAAAAAATACCTGCACATCCGCCGGATTTCTGTCCGGTTCCTGATGTACTTCCGGCAAGAGTTAAAGAATGGCTCTTACGTGAAAATATCACATTATATTCACACCAGGGGGCAGCCATTGATGCCATTACAGCAGGAGATGACGTCATCCTCTGTACCCCTACCGCATCCGGAAAGACGCTTGCATTTATCCTGCCTTTTCTTAGTGTCCGAGAAGATGAGCGGGACGCAACCGCTCTTGCGATTTATCCGGCAAAGGCACTGACCCGCGACCAGTTAAAAACTATCCGGGAACTTGAACAAAAGACCGGAATACATCTGGATCCGGCGATTTACGACGGAGACACACCCCAGCATGACCGGCCACTCATCAGGGCACAGGCCGGTTTCGTTCTCACGAATCCCTATGAACTGCACCAGATTCTTCCCTGGCACCGGCAGTGGTCTTCTTTTTTTTCCCGGCTCAGGTACATCATCCTGGACGAGGCACACCAGTACCGGGGGGTATTCGGAAGCAGTATGTCACTGCTCATCCGTCGTCTGCTCAGAATATGTGAGCATTACGGTTCATCACCCAGGTTTTTTCTCTCGTCAGCAACCCTCGCCAACCCTGCAGAATTTGCATCTCGCCTTACCGGAAGAGATATGGCTGTTATTGAGCGGAGTGGCGCCCCGACCGGTGATCGGTATTTCATTCTCTATAATCCGTACCGGGAGATGTCCCTACCGAGGTCGGTGTACTCAGAAAGTGCAGAGATTCTCTCGGTACTGGTGGATTCGGGGCTTCAATCCCTGTGTTTTACCGGATCACGGAGAATGACTGAACTTGTCTCCCTGTGGGCAAAAAACAGCCTGATGAGACGTTCCCCTGAAAAAGCAAAAAGCATTGCTGCCTACCGGGCCGGATACCTTCCAATTGAGCGGCAGGAACTTGAGAAGAAGCTGAAAGAAGGGAAGATGCGGGGCCTGGTCTCAACCAATGCTCTGGAACTTGGTATTGATATCGGTTCACTTGATGCGGTTATCATGACCGGGTATCCGGGGACCATGATGTCAGTCTGGCAGCAGGCCGGAAGGGCGGGACGGTCTGTTTCAGATGCCATGGCAATTCTTATTGCGATGCAAAACCCCCTTGACCAGTTTTTCATGAGGCATCCGGAGGAATTCTTCTCCCGTCCTCATGAACATGCTATAATTGACATCAAAAATCCCTATATCCTCTCAGGTCAGCTCCTTTGTGCATCTGCAGAACTACCGGTAAGACCTGAAATAGACACCCGATGGTTTGGCATTGGAATATCCGGTCAACTGGAGGCACTTAAGGATAATAATCTCATAGCCCCTACTGCCCGGGGTTTTGTTTATACCGGGAGAAGAAGAGCCAGCGAACTTGTGTCATTATCACAGATAAGTGAGGTCTGGACTGTAGCGGTTCGTTCCCGGATTATCGAGACACTGGATATGAGGCAGGCATGTAGGGAGGCACATCCGGGTGCTGTTCTTCTTCATCAGGGAGAACGGTACATGGTCAGTTCCTGGGATCATGAAAACCATCGTATAATAGCCAGGCAGGAGGATCCCGGTTATTATACAAAGGTGAATCATCAGACCGGGATTACGGTTCTTGAGAGGATAAAGAGCCGGACCATTCAGGCGGGAACCCTCGTTTTAGGCCGGGTCAATGTCTCGGAATGGTATCATGGATACAGAAGAATGGTTGATGAGAAAACTATCTCAACCGAGTCTCTTTCATTACCTCCGATTACGTTTGAAACGGTTTCTGTCTGGATCGAATTTTCGTATGCAGGAATACAATCAGTTTCGGCTGACCGGGATATTGAAGGATCTCTCCATGGGGCTGAGCATGCCCTGATAGCGATGATGCCGTACCATGTCCTATGTGACCGGTGGGATTTAGGTGGTCTTTCAACGATATGTTCCCCGGAAGCCGATGGAAAACCGGTTATCTTTATTTATGACGGGTATGAAGGAGGGATAGGGCTATCTGAGCGGGCATATGATATTTATGAAGAACTTTGCAGAAATGCAAGATCCATGGTGATGGAATGCCGGTGCAAAGACGGGTGTCCGGCCTGTATTTATTCGCCAAAATGTGGTAATGACAATCAACCGCTTGATAAAAAAGGATGTGTTGCTCTCCTTCGTGCTCTTGAAGAATAGATGAGATGGCTTAAAGAGAGATTATTTCCTGAGTTTGTCTTTTGCCGCCTGAGCAGCTTTTACCATTTCTTCTTTCTTCTTCTGATAATGGTCTGTAATTTTAGAATAGTACGCGATTTTATCCATCTCGACGCCATACAGCGCAACTCCTTTCTTGTCTACGGATATAACCTTGTACATCTGCTTTATTTCTTCCGGCACATGTATTCCCGGAATTTTTCGCATATTGATGAAATTATCTATCTGAACTTTAAAGTGATTTAAGAGAAGAACCCGCATCTCCTGGATATATTTCTTCAGTTCCCTGACATCTTCCTGGTTCCAGTGAAGAATGAGTCCTTCAAGTTCAGATATCCGGTCAATGACCTCCTGGCTTTTTTCAATATGGTCATCAACTGCCTGTGACAATGCAATTTCAGCCATCTCTGCACTATCGACATTCTCATATTGCATAGGTATTCACTTTCAGGTCTGATTATAGTATAATCCGCGAGATAACATCAAACTTGTTCTATCTTTTATCACTTTGAAGTTCTTTTATTGTATCAAACCTCTGGTCCGGTAATACAGACAAGAGGCACTCCGCAGCTTTTCTGACCGGATCTGTGAGAGGAGAATCAGGATCGAGTGAACCCGGTTGTATTCCGATAAAAATCACCTCCGGACAGAAGGATAAAAACTGGTCGGTAATAAAGTTCAGAGCTATCTGATGCGTCCCGGTGCCACAGTCTTTGATTGACTCCGGAGGGATGATACGAATGCTTCCGGGTTTTAGTCCCATTTCCACTGCATCAACGATGACAATGCTGTCTGGGCTCTGTTTCCTGACCGGACTTGTGAAATTTTCCGGAACAATTCCTGCATTGATGGTTATCCAGTTACTGCTCCTGAAGTGGTCTGCGATATATGGGCCTACCCCGTCATCACCAAGCAGGTCATTTCCAATGCCAAGGAGCAGATGCATAAGTTATATACTGTGCCCAAAAGTCATGAAATAACCGGATTGTATTGACAATCATTTTATAATTTACCAGTCAATTTTCAATCAATGGGTCCTGAAAAACTCGAAGACGTCGTTGACATTCCTTATCCGCAGCACCCTCACTGTGCAACGGTCCTTGTCCTGGATACATCGGCATCGATGTCAGGTAATAAAATCGCTGAACTGAACGAGGGGCTTCGCATTCTGACTGATGAACTGCAGCAGGATGATCTTGCCGTGAAACGAATTGATCTTGCGGTTATCACATTTGGAAAAGGGGTTGAACTGGTCAGACCTTTTACCGGGATATCAGCGTTTGAACCCCCCGAACTTGTCGCAGGTGGATATACTCCGATGGGTGAAGCAATTCTGGAAGCGGTCAGGGTCATTGATGATAGAAAAGAAGAGTACAAAAGGATCGGTACTGATTATTACCGGCCGTGGATCTTCCTGATCACCGACGGACAGCCAACCGATATGCGCAAAGGTGATGCAAGATGGCAGGAAGTAATTGATGCCGTGCATGGGGGTGAGGAGAGCCATAAATTCCTGTTCTGGGCACTGGGAGTTGACCAGGCTAACATATCCCTGCTTAGTGAGATCTCTCCGCCTTCACGAACCCCTCTGATGCTCAAAGAAGCAAAGTGGGCTGAGATGTTCCTATGGCTCTCCAAAAGTCTGTCCCAGATATCAGACTCCAGGATTGGTGAACAGATCTCTCTGGAAAACCCGGTCGGGCCTGAAGGCTGGGGTGTTATTCAGCTCTAAGGTATTATGAAAACCATGACTGGTCCGGATTATTTTGCCTGTGGAGGTTCAGTTCAGGGAACCCGCCATATCCAGGGAAGTATTCCCTGCGAAGATGCCTGGGCTTTTGAAAATCTTCCCGGATGCCTGGTTCTGGCGGTGGCAGATGGTCTTTCTTCGGCTGATTATGGGGGCAAAGGAGCGGAGGCTGCAGTAACCGCCTGTGTCAGGGAGGTTGCCAGACTCATAAAAATGGCGGATGATGATGGAGAAATCCCTGTATCTGATATTATCCGGGATGGTATCGCCAGTGGGCGGTCTTGTCTCACCGCTTTAGCAGAAACAAACGGACATCCGCTTTCATCCTATGCAACAACTCTTGCACTGGTTGTGATGAAGGGGGATTGTGTCTGGTGCGGTCATATCGGTGATGGTGTCTGTGCCTGCGTTTTTGGCGATGATGTGTCGGTGCTTTCAGCTCCTGGTAATGCTGAATATGCCAATGAAACTGCAGTTCTGACTGCCAGGACCTGGGAAAAACATCTCCGGATATCTTCTGGAAAGGCAGATGCCGTACTTCTTGCCACCGACGGATGCCAGGGGGCACTTATAAGAAGGGAAGAAGGTGGATTACAGCCATACAAACCATTCATCATTCCCCTGGTAAAAGCACTCCGGGAGTATTATATTGAAGGCCGGGACTGTAATGCAGAGATTTGCGACCTCCTCTTTTCTGACCGGATGCGTGCTCTGTCTTCGGATGATATGACCCTTGCTGCAGGTTTTAGCAGTCCGGGTGAGCCAGTCTGATGAATCACAGGTCAACCGGGAATGGCCCAAAAATCCGGGTTGACCGTACTGAAATACAGGTTTCTCCCTCTTCATCCGGCCCGGTTCGTGAAGAACTGGTGGTCATGAATGAAGGAAAAGGCAGACTGTATGGGAGTGTTCGTTCTGATGCCAGTTGGGTTACGGTCCTTGATGCAAATCTTGATACCACATTCATCCAGAAAATAGCCCTTGAGATAAGAGCTGATAAAGCCCCTTCTGATGCGATAACCTGGGTATATATTCTGTCAACCGGCGGGATTACCCGGATAAAGGTCGTGATACAACCTTCTCTGGTTCCCGTATCAACGCTCCGGATAGATGAAAAGGTCTTCCAGTTTTGTAGTATTACAAAAGATGAGACGATTGACTTCTCCCTTACAATAAGAAATTCAGGGCCTGGTTTTTTATCCGGAACTGCAGTCCCGCTTTGTGACTGGATTGAAATTCCGGTACGGGGGATCTGGGCCAGAGTTGTTCAGGTGATTCCGGTAAAAGTTATAACGGCAAAAGCTCCTCCGGCCCGTCACCCGGTCGGGAGAATTCATGTCAGGACCAACGGGGGAGAAGAGATTGTTGAGGTATCAATTCACCGTTCCCCCACAAAAGGTCCTGTTGCCCGGTTAACCCCGTCATCGCTGCGGATCTCCTGGTCGGTCAAGGGAATAATTGAAGAGCGTCTCATCATCCGGAACGTAGGTACCGGAACTCTCCGGGGGACAATACCCTCGAAATTTCCCTGGATTACTGCAGTCCCCTCTATCTTTTCGGTGGAGGATTTTTCTATCATCACTATCCGGGTGGATACCCGTCTTCTTCCCGGAACTGTTCCTGCATCAGTACCGGTTATGGTGATTACAAATGCCGGTCCGTATACCCTGAACCTTGAGATTGTAAGGACATATCAGGCCCAGGTAAAACCCCGGATGCACGTCCCCCGGATAAGAGCCCGGTCCAGGATGACCGTCATTGATAATCTCGGGATGGCTCTTCAGATTGTATCTTCCGGAAAATCTGGTGGAGAAGGAGAGATCTGGTATATTGACGGGGATGAATCACGATGTGTGAAAGTCTTTCATCCACACCGGTGCAGTCAGGAGATGGAAGAAAAGATCCAGGCCATGCAGAAAAATCCACTTCACACACCACAGTTAACCGGAATCTGCTGGCCTGCCGGGATTGTCAGGTCTGCTGGAACTTCCCCGAGGTTCGTGGGGTATATTATGACAAGACTTGACAGTCGATTCACTCCGGTTCATTCCTGGTATGACCAGCCGGACCAGGAGTTTAATGCCTGCCTTCTTGCAGCCGGAAGACTTGCAGGACTTGTGGAGATTGTACACAATGCTGGTCACTGTATTGGCGACCTTCGTGAGAACAATGTCTTTATCAGCACATCCGGTGAGATATGCCTGATTGATACCGATTCATTTCAGATTACCGATCCTTCTTCTTCCCGGACCTGGTTTTGTAAAGTCGGGACCGGGGAGTATCTACCTCCTGAACTCATCAATGGTTCATTTGAAAAACAGGATATTGACCGGCTGTTTGCAGACAGGTTTGCCCTTGCAGTGCTTATCTTCCGGTTTTTAATGCAGGGTGCTCATCCATACCAGGGAAGAGGTCCGCTTATCGAAGACGCACCGACAACTACAGATAAAATTCTCCGTGGCCTTTTTTCCTATGAAGCAAAGATACCTGGCCTTTATCCTCCTGAATATGCCCCCCCGTATGACCGGATACCTCAAAAGGTCAGAACTCTCTTTCACGAGGCCTTTGTAACCGGCCATCAGCACCCCCAGGCAAGACCGGAACCGAGGCGATGGAAACATGTCCTCCTCAATGGAAATGACAGGGTATCTTCTGGTTTCTCTGATGAATCCCAGGAGTCCAGGATTCTTATTCATTCATCAGTTCAGGAGCAAAAGATCCCGGAATACTCTGATGAAATGGGAAGGCCGGTTACCGTAGGAACCCACGTTATCCGGATACATCATGGAGAGATAAGACGGACAGATAGATCCGGGTTTCAGTTGCTTATCGGCCATTCCGGTTTTAAACCCCTGGTGTCCTGTCCGAAAGATAAACGATCTCTCCCTCCGTCTGTTATCCTTCCGGAGATGATGGTATACCAGGAACAAAAGATAGCAAAAGCCATCAGGTACCTTATTCCTGAAATTGACTTTTCCTTTTATATTCACTGGCATATTGCTACCGACCCGGAGAGCCGGCAATCCTGGAAAGGAGATCAGTTTTCTTTTCGTCACCGGGTCGCTGCATGCCGGAATCTGCTTTTTACGGTTAAAACAATAGTGGAGGCCTCTCTGATGCCATTTAGTCTCTCTCCACGTTCGGTATTTGTCGGACCTGACAGTTCGGTCAAAGTGATTGCAGTCCCCCGGGAAGAGAGTGATTTTAATGGTGAAAGGGAATCTTCTCTCCTTGATGAAGTCAGAACGCTGCTTTTTTCGATGATGATGGACGGGTATCATTCTTCACATGATGCATGGAAAAGTGTCTTTTCACCTTCTTTTGATGTGATTCCATATCCATTCCGATGCATTTTCACTGCAGACAGGGTGGGTGAATCCCTTGGAAAAACCCTCTATCGGTGGTTTTTACGTGCTGAAAATACATTATTTTCCCTTGTTCCCTGCACGGTCAATCCGGATCACTGGTACTCCATTATTCCTGGATACTGCCCTTTTTGCAGGCCGGAAAGATATATTGGCTTTTTTCTTTCTTCCGGCATCGTTCCTAATGAGCTCTCATCACCGGCTGTCCTCCTCCTGTCTCATCCAACAACACCTGTAAGATCCTTAAAACATAGAGCTTTTCAAAGAAAACACCCATTGATTCCGGTTATCTTTCTTCCCTGTTCTCTTACTGTTCCATTCCGTATTTCCGGAAAAACTCCCGGATTACTCAATTCCCAAAGCCAGGATAATGATGCACCGGGTGTATGGCTAAAAAAATCAACAATCATCCCGTATCAATCCCTCTGTCAGGGAATTTTTCCGGAAAAATACCTTTCTCCCCATCTTCCGGCTGCCTTTCAACCGGTCTATTCACTCTTTGATGAGATGAAATGGACTGGAGATATGGAGTATATGAAGGGGGAATTGTTTCCGGTACTTGTTCCAAGAAAACCAAAAAGGCGTCAGTATATTCGAAAAACGATATCGGTCATGATCTTTCCGGGAGTTTTTATAGATCCATCTCCTTTAATCCGGATAAAGACAATGAAAATCAAAAACGTTAAAAAAGGTAAGAAGATATCAAAAACATTATCCGATTTTTTCGAGGACTTTTTTTGAGAATTTATCGGTAATGACATAAGTATTAAGATTAGACAAGTCTCTTAACGTTTATTATGGGGGGAGAGGATCAGGCACTATATAATTTGATCCAAAAGAGCCTGAAACTGAGCCCGAGAGGGCTCACCATCACAGAGATCTCGAAAAAAATAAAAAAGGACAGAAATATTACTGCGAAACATCTGGATATCTTAAAGGCAGAAGGGAAGGTTGATACAAGACAGGTTGGCTCTGCCCGGGTATACTGGCTTTCAGAGCGAATTCCGTTATCTGCATTTTTATGTTTTACCCGGAATATCATCCTGATATTAGACAAGGATCTGAATATTGTCCAGGTGAACAATCAATATCTTTCTATCAGTGGATTTTCAAAAGAAGAATTAATCGGGAGAAGTATTCTCGAGAATGGTCTGCCTCTTATCTCTTCTCAAAAGGCAATCAGCATAATAAGTTCTTCTGGAAACGAACAGGTCATCAGTGAGATATCCTATTTTAAAGACAATTATGAATATGTTTATAAAATTGAAGTAATTCCCACTCATTTTGAAGACGGAGAGAAGGGGCTTACCATTGTCCTTGAAGATATTTCCGAAAAGAAAAAGCATCTGAAAAACATGGAATTTTTGGCACGAACCGCAATGGAACTGGTTGAGCTTAATCCGGATGCCGATATATACCAGTATATTGCAGAATGTGTCTGTGAACTTCTCCCGGAAAAAAGTAAGCGGTGCTGGGTTATCTCATTAGATCAGGTAACCGGTCAGTTACTAATAAGGGCAGTTTTTGGAGAAGCGTTCAGAAAAGCATCTGCATATCTTGCCGGAGGAAGGGATTTGGTCGGACTTGCTGTTCCTTTACAGGAATGTTTCTCTGAGAAATCATATTTCGAAGGTCCCTTATCAATAAGAGCAATGCGTGAATTAAAACACAGACCTCTCTTTGAAGATGAGGAGTTTTCCTTTTATGATATCTGTGCTCATCTGTTTCCCCGTGATGTATGTGAAAAATTTCTCGTCACGAATCATATCGGGAAGACCTATCTTACCGGACTTGTCTGGCAGGAACAGATCTTTGGTGTTGTTGGAATTTGCATGGGTCCGGATGAAGACCTTGAGAGCTGGCAGGTGATTGAATCATTCCTCCGTCAGGCATCTATTGCAATTGCAAGACGTATGACTGAACAGCGATTATCCCAAAGTGAACAGGATTATCACAATCTCATCAACGAAGCAGAACTCCCGGTTTTAACCATGGATAATCATGGGAGAATTACCCATGTAAACCGAAAATACACAGATGATTTTGGATATTCACTGACTGATATCCCTACCCGGGATATATGGCTTAAACAAACATTTCCGGGTATTCAGGATCAACACAGGATACTGGAAACTTTGAAAAGCGCATCTGATAGCACAATAAAAAGCGAGTCTATTCTTATTTCTCTAACCAGTAAAAACAACGTGAGGGCTGAAGTATGTATACAGCCGGTCCTGGTATCGGATGGGATGCTTCTTTTCTTTATGAAACCCTGAAATATGCCCACAATCTAAAATTTTAATCCCGATTATCTGGAAAAATGGAGGGGAGATATTATTAATAATCGACACTTCAACTAACATTTCATGATGGGAGAGGATCAGGAAGTATCCGGTGTTATCCAGAAAATTCTGAAGTCCAGTCCCCGTGGACTTACCATTTCTGATATCTCTAAAAAAATCAATAAAAACAGAACTATTACCGCTAAATATCTTGACATTCTGAAAGCGGAGGGAAAGGTTGAGACAAGGCAGGTAGGTTCGGCCCGGATATACTGGCTTTCACAACGGGTTCCGTTATCTGCATTTTTGTGTTTTACCAAGAATATGATAGTAATTGTGGATATGGACATGAATATTGTCCAGGTAAACAATCAATACATAAGCCTTTCCGGACTTTCAAAGGAAGAAATGATCGGGAGAAATATTATCGGGAATGGTCTTCCTATCCTGTCAACTCCAAAAACCATGGATATTATCCGTTCAACAGAGAGAGAACAGATAATTACTGATGTAAGGTTTTGCAGAGAGGGGATTGAGTATTACTACAAGATGGAAGTAATTCCCACGTTGTTTGACGAAAAAAACAAAGGTCTGACCATTGTCCTGGAAGACATCACCGAACAGAAACAACATGTAAATAACATGGAATTTCTGGCCAGAACAGCAGTGGAGCTTGTTGATTTACCTCCTGATGCTGATATTTATGAATATGTCTCTGAAAAGGTTGTCGAACTATTACCCGGCACCCCCCGGTGTTTTGTGGAATCATTTGACCTTGCTTCCGGGCAGATTTTTCTAAAAGCAGTTCAGGGAAAGGAACTTCGTGATGGTGTACGTTCACTCCTCGGTTATGATGTCGTAGGTCTCCCCTGTCCTATTGTAGAATTTTTTTCTGCGGCTCCTTTCTATGAGACCCCCCTGACTTTACGAGCAATGAGAGAAATGCGGTTTAGGCCTTTTTTTGAGGACGAAGAAATTTCTTTCTATGACCTCTGTGCTCATATGTTTCCAGAGAAGGCCTGTAATGCGATGGTTTTGAGGTTTAACCTGGCAAAAGTCTATCTCACCGGTCTTGTATGGCAGGACCGGCTCTATGGGATTGTGGGAATATTACTTGGAAAGGATGAAACACTTCAGAATAAACAGGCAATAGAATCATTTCTCCGCCAGGCTTCGATAGCCATCGCAAGAAGGCAGACTGAAGAACGACTTTCACGGAGTATAAGACAGGTTGATGAGTTTATCTCTGCGATTCCGACACCGGCCATGCTCATTGATAATACGAACCGGATTATAAAAATAAATCCTGTTTTCACAAAAGAATTCGGATTTACCAGTGATGACTGTGTTCATCCCGGAGAATGGCTCCAAAGCACTATTCCGGATCTGGGATGCCGGGAAAAAATTCATCCAACTCCGCTGGATTCTGAAAGTAAAACATCATTTAAATCACCAGTAATTCCTATCCGGTGTCATGATAAGACGGAAAAAAGGGTCAGAATAAAAGAGGTACCGTTATCCGGAGGTATGAGGGCATTATTTTTTGAACCCCTGAATCCGGCATCGTGATTTTTCCATCGGTTATGACTTATTCATCTCCGGATTTTAATTATTGGTTGAATTTATCCTTCCACCGGTTCTTGTCTGTATTGGTGACGGCAGACTTTTTAAATAATCAATAAAGATATCGACATCCAGGTTTCCATATCCGCTGATAACTCCCTCTTCCATAACCGTGTACCCATCTCCTCCTTCTGCAAGGAAATCAGTTGATGCAATGGTGTATGTTTCATCCATATCCAGTTCTTTTCCATCAAACAGGATACCAGTTACCTTATCAGATTCGCTGGAATTATCATAGGAGTAGGAAAATCCGGATATCTGCAGGAGATGATCCGGTTTTATCGTCCGGGTCCATTGCTGGTTTAAGAGATCTTTTACCTGCTCACCTGACAACTGGATGGTGTATATCTGGTCATGGAATGGCATGACTGAGTAAGCCATCCCTGTGGTTATCTCCCCGGCAGGGATATCTGCACGAAGAGATCCTTCATTAATAATACCCATGTCAGTGTTCATTGCCCAACGCATTGAATCTGCTGCAATATCATAAAGAAGAGATTCTCCATTTTCCTCAACATTCCTGGTGATTGGTATGTCAGTACTTGCAATAATTTCATCAATTAACGGATCAACAGCAATATTTACCGCATCTAGAAGTTCCTCTGCATTTTTATCCGGTTCTAACCCCAGTCCCTGGTTTGCGTAATCTGAAACAATAGTTGCTGATTTTTCAATAATATCTTTGCTTTCCGGATCTATCTCCAGGTCAATATCAGCGTATGCCTTACTATAGGAATAAGCCTGAGTTACCAGGGTTGGTTTTCCACCGGCGTTAGGAAGATACTGGTTAGTAAATTGATGGGTGTGAGCAGATATGACTACGTCAACATCTTCATCAAGTCTGTAAATAATTGATGTGATTCTTCCGGAAAGATCACCTGTCTCTCTGGTCAGGCCATCATAAGGGGTTTGTGTTCCTCCTTCATGAATAAGAATGACGAATGAATGAATGCCTTCTTTCTGAAGGATTTTAACCTGTTTGTTTATGGCATCTGCTTCATCTGTAAATAATAATGATTTGACATTGGCAGGCAGGGTGGTCTCTGCAGTCTCTATTGTTACTGCACCAATGAATGCTACCGGAATTCCATCAATCTCTTTGATAAAGTACGGTTCAAAGAGTAATTCTCCGGTGCTATTATCAAAAGCATTTGCTGTTACAACCGGCCAGAGAGCTCCGGGATACGGATCAACCAGATGTGTGATGTTTGTATTTCCATTTCCTCCATTAATGAGCCGGAAAAGTTCATCTGTGTCCCGATCAAATTCGTGGTTTCCTAGACATCCAATAACCTGAATGTTTGTATCATTATTTAATGTGGTTTTTTTCCAGTCACCGGTTGCAAGACTGTTAAAGTAGAGAATTGTCGGTTCATCCAGAAGTAAATCTGATTCAGCCTCAGATGCACCTGTCATGTCTCCGGGGAGAGCGATAATAGTATTATTTCTTCCATATTGTGATACTGCTTCCCGAAGATAACTGGCGAGAACTGGTAAACTTCCCACCGGGGAACCGTTCATGCTCTGGCCGGAAGTTAATTGTCCATGGAAATCGTTCACCGCAAGGATATGGAGGGGGATTGTAGTATTCGTCTCTTCTAGGGCTCCCGCTGGAATGCAGAACAAAAATCCTATGAGGAGTAATGCAAAAATCCTGTAAAAAATTACTTGATTAGTATGTGTGGGTGGTTTTTGATCAGGTTGCATGGTATAATCTAGGTTTCTCTAAATAAGTATAGTGATATGAAAAAAGATCCCCATTACCATGAAATAAGTTTGAAACCAGAGAAAAAAAGAGAAAATGTATTTTTATTTGAAATATTCTGGTTTTCTGATTAAAACCCACTAGACCTTTCACCGGTATATTTTTTGATATACGCAAGTGTTGATTCTATTGTTTCCAGCAGAGTTGGTGTGTATTCAAGAATATCATGAAAAAGCTGAATAATATCATCCTGCTGGTATTCATGCACAATGGCATTCCTTATCTCCCTGATATTCTTTAAATCCTGAGCAGAATGAATGAACCCCCGTTTCTCGGCACGGTTAATCCGGTCAAGAACACTTCCATCTGGTTCCAGTTCAATAAGACTGATGGTTCGCAGCATCTGCTGAATAAGGATATCACTTGCACGGGCAAATCTGCTGCTTAATGCTTCAAAAGCATCCATTTCCTCAATTGAATAATGGTTTTTTTTCCCAATACCAGAGCAGATATTATATGAGTGCGACAGCCATTTTTTACTCTCAAGGAGATACTTTTCAGTCTGTATGAGTATTGCCAGTCTTTCTGCCTGGTTCATAATTCAATCCCCTCATTCATTGCAACTCTTCCAAGAGGCGTTCCGGCATCTGGCTTAATGAGAATATCTATCTTTTGCTCCCCGATTTTTTCATTCAACTCTATTTTGATATTTCTCTTATCTTTTCCTGTCAGAGTATCTGACAGAATAAAAAGGTCAATATCTCCACCTTTTTTTAAATCATCTGCCCGCGATCCAAACAGGATGATACGGGCTCTTGGATCAAGACCATGAATGACGGATTTGATAGCAGAAATTTCCCATTCGGATAGCCTCATCTGTTATATGTGTACCTTTCAGGTTAATGAGATATACGCCGGACAGGTATCTTCGGGTATTCAAAATAAGAAACCTGTTTATCTGTTCCGACTATACACATAGGAACCATCACTGTTCAGCTTAACGAATCAAATCATTGGAACTAACACATCATGCAATTTTCACTCTATGCTTCCCTGCTCTTCCTATCCTCCCTGATATCCATAGCTCTTGCCGGGTATGCACTTACCCGGATACATGAGAAGGTAATGCGGTCATTTGTGTATCTCATGGCCGGTGTTTTCTGCTGGTCTTTCTCTTACTTTCTTGAGTCGGTATCGACGTCGGTTATTTCCAAGTTATTCTGGTCCGTAATATCCGTAATTGATCTCGTTGTTCCGGTCTTTTTCCTGTTTTTTGTTCTCCAGTTCACGAGGTCATCTGACCGGATACCGCCGGTTATGTTCTATTCCCTGATCATTATTCCCTGTATCAGTTTTTTTATTTCTGCAACATTTCCCTTTCATGGTCTTGTCTGGCCGGAAATTTACCTGATTCACTCATTTTTTGCCGGGTTCTCCCTCTATTATATGCATGGAGCATGGTACTGGGTGGAGATCATCTACAGTATTATGCTCTACTCTGCTGCAGTATGGCTGCTGCTTCAGTCAGCTATCCGGTCTCCTCCGGCTTATGCAGTTCAGATGTGGCTGGTATTTGTAAGTTCACTCTTTCCGTTTGTGTCCAGCCTTCTCTATGCCTTTGCTGCTCCGGTCTTCCGGGGGATTGATATTACTCCGTTTTCATTTATCCTGACTGGAATCGTCCTTTTTTATGCGATAACCCGGTACTCTCTCTTTGATCTAATTCCGATAGCCTACAAGCAGATTATCCAGGATATGCAGGAAGGGGTTATTGTTCTGGATAAAGATTCCCGGATCGTTGAGATGAATCCTGCTGCGGTGCAGTATCTTCCGGTAACACAGGATATTATCGGAGAGCATTACTCTGCTCTTTTTCCATATCTTCCCGGGAATTTTAACGATGGTTCCGGAGTTTCTGTCTCCCGTTCGGGGATTTCAAAGGTCTCTTCCCGGTGGCTGGAATTTCGGGAGTATCCGATAAACCTGGATAAGAATCCCTTAAAAGCGGATGGAATACTTATCCTCTGCATAGATGTAACCGAACGTGAAATTGCCAAGCAGGAAATTTCTGCACGAAATGAACAGCTTCAGCATGAGGTTTCTGAACGATGTGCGGCTGAAGAAAGCCTCAGGCAGGCAAATAAAAAACTGGGACTTCTTTCCGGTATTACCCGGCATGATATCCTGAATTCGGTGACGGTGGTTAACGGATATGCCCGGATGCTGCAGGAATCCGGCAATGAAAGAGATCCTGAAGCACCTCTTCGAATTGTCGAGGCCGGTGAAAAGATAGTAGAGATAATTTCTTTTACCGGTGTCTATGAAAACATGGGCACAACAGCTCCCCGGTGGATTCGTGTCGCGAGTATATTTAATGAACCGGATATCCTCCCGCTTACACAAAAGATGTTCTTTTCATTGGATATTTCCGGACTCTTTGTATATGCAGATCTGATGTTTTCAAGGGTTTTTTATAACCTGCTTGATAATACCCTCCGGCATAGTAAAGGGGCATCAAAAGTCCGGGTTTTCGGGGAGGTCAGGGGTCATGAGTACTGTCTTGTGTATGAGGATAACGGGACCGGAATTCCTCCTGAAGAAAAAGAGATAATATTCAGACAGGGTCATGGGAAAAATACCGGTCTTGGGTTATTTTTAATCCGGGAGATCCTGGATATCACCGGGATTAGGATACAGGAATGCGGGGTTTATGGAGAAGGGGCCAGGTTTGAGATGATTATTCCGGAAGGCGGGTTTCGTTTCGAGAGGGATGAATAATTTTTATATTTCATGACTTCCTTTGGCATGCCTATCAAATTCGTATCCGGCTTTTCTGAGTTTTTTAACAAGGTCACGGGTTGATATGCTCGGAATAATGCTCATGCCCGATTCTCTATTGGTATCGACATTTGAGTTACCTGGAAGTTATCATGTGATATAATCAGGGAGAGGATCACCATGTTCGATACACGATTCATATATTTTTCTGGCAACATCCTGAGCTATTTCCATAGTTTCTGCAATGGTTCGTCCTTCAGCGATTAATCCCTGAATTACCTCACTGGTTGCTAAATATGTTCCTTCTTCGAGTTTTTTTATCGTTATCGGAATCAAGTATTTCTCCATATCATAGTATTAGTAAGAGAATTATTATGATACTTCTTAAGGCCGAATATCATAGATAAATCCACCAATTTCATGATTATTGTGTAATTTGGCATGAAAATTATTATGTGCGTTTTTTCGATGACCAATTTTTAAAACAATTAACTGTAGTTCATTGTTGGATATTTTAATAATAATTCGGTATTCACCTGAACGCAATTTATAATGGCTTTCATGATCTATCAGGGGTTCACAATACTTGTCTGTCTTTTGCAATTATTAAGAGGTCAAGATTAGATTCATCAGTAGTATTGACAAAGTACGAAAATGGCCTAATAGTATAAATGGACCTAAGGGGAATTAATTGTGTGTAAATATGAATGCAGTGAAGGGTGCAAATAGACCTACTGAAAAGATCCTTGTATCAGTAGAAACAAAGCGTGAACTAATCCAGATAAAACAACCTGGGGAGAGATATGGGGATGTTGTGGCACGATTATTGGAGGAACGTAAAAAAAATGATTATCTTTCTTATTTAAAGAGTCTTGCAGAAAATGGAGACTTTGTAAGCCTGGATACTGACATAGAATATAATCAAATCAGGAAAAAGGTGGCAGGAACTGAAACTCGAGATTGAAAGAAAGGTTTTGGAATATATCAATAGCCTTCCTGATAAAGATAGAAGGATAATTAAGGAACATCTTGTTCAACTTGAAGATCCTGTTACTGCACGTGATGTTGAATTGTTACGTGATGGAATCTGCCGAATGCACATTGCACATTCATATACTGCATTTTTTATAATATTTCCAGATTGTATTAAGATTTTAGATGTCATGACTATTGAGCAGGCACATAAAAAATATAAGCGATTTTGAGATGGAATGATTGTTTTTTACTCATTATCACTGATTTTATTCATCAACATTCTTTTCAAACCAGGTTTTTACCCGGTCAAGTACCTTATCTGTGATTTCGAGAGCTGATACAGCAGCAGGTCTGGTGAATACATCTGCCGGAATACTATCCGGAACAGCATTTGGATACCTTGTCGGAATATATAATCCGTCAAGTGGTGCAGCTTCGGGCCGCAAAGTCAGATAATCTGAATCATACTCTCCACATCTGTGAATGAGTTTGTTTATCGAACGGCCGGTAACAAGTTCTTCTCCCTGGGCATAGAGATATGCTTTTAATGCTTTTTCTGTAATTTGTTGTGCCAGAAAACAGACAAGGTGAAAACATTCGGCATCAAAAAGTGCTTGTGCTCCTTTTCTGTCTGCTTCAGCCTGCATAAGCCAGCGAAGTCCTTCTTCATGGGGTGTATTTTCTTTAATATCTGATAAAGCAAGAGCTGCATCATGATCGGCAAATGCAAGCTCCAGGAATCTCTCACTTTCTTGTTGCTGATTCATAGATTATTTTTCCCTCTGAAAGAGCCCAATATAATACAGTCCCCGGAACTGGTTTTGATGCCTCATCTTCACTATAAACCAGAATATCTACCCCTACCCCTGGTGCAACTCTTCCGATTGCATTCCGATAGGTAACCATTTTTCTTCCTCTTTTTTGAATATCTTTTACAATGACTAAAAGATCAAGGTCAGATTCCTCGGTGGCTTCACCTCTGGCATATGATCCAAAGAGAATTATTTGTAAAGGCTCTTCTACGTTTAATATTTTTTTTGCAGATGTCTGAATTTGCTCATCAGAGAGCATATGATATAATATGTGTCCACATATGATAGGGTTTATCTTGAAAATATAATAATATCAGTAACACCGTTATCAATGAAGAAAAAGATTTTTAAAATTTCTTGAAAAGAGAGCACAGCTACAAATTATGAAATTACAATTGAATCAGATCATTCATACTGGTGATAAACGAATAAAATATACATGTGCTTGTTTCTATCATAAGATAAGAAATATGACTCAATCATTTGAATGCATATATGATGGAGAAGTCTTCCGTCCCCTTGAAAAAATAAATTTAAAAAAGGGTGAACGATTTACTGTTCATATTGAATGTCATCACTCTTTTGATCCGATCAAACTTAATATGCCAATTACAGATGATACCATTCAGTCATTGCGGAAAGAGTCTTGGACATCTTTTTAGATATATTCGATATATTCTTCTCCTGATCATTCTCTGCTAACAGAATTAATAAAAAAGGTTTTCTCCACTCATCATCGTATTATCCGTAAGAGCCCCTTGTATTGATATTTATTAACGACAAAGTTCTGAATGATCTATATGGAAAGTTCTGTGATACTCGATAAAGATAGCATCATTAAGACTTTGCATTCCCTCACTCCTGAATTACATGCAGTATACCGGGTAAAGAAGATGGGTTTATTTGGGTCATATGTATCCGGAACGGCGAATGAATCGAGCGATATAGATGTTCTGGCAGAGTTCGAAGATGGGGCCGATATTTGGGATTTATCCGGATTAAAAATAAAACTCGAGGTCGTTTTTAAAAAACCCGTAGATATTACAACTGTTTCAGGTATCAGGCCGGATATGCGAGAGTCAATCCTGGCAGAAGTAGCATATTCATGAGAAAAACCATTAATTGGCTGTTAGATATGCTTAGAAGCTATTGATCGTATCGAGGAATTTACTTCTGGCTGTTCTTACGATGAGTTTTGTCGGGATTTAAAGACCATAAGTGCAGTTCGTGATCAACTTATGATAATTGGAGAATCGGCAAAGAACATTCCAGATGATCTTAAGAGTAAATATCCTCAAATCCCTTGGGAAGGAATGGTCGGTTCAAGAAACATCCTGATTCATCAGTATTTTAGGACCGATACAGAATTGTTATTTTCAAATGTTCAAAGAGCAATCGGAGATGTGAGAAATTGTCTGAAAAAAATAATTTCTGATATAGAGGAAACAAACAGTGGTGATCTATGATCACTGAGCTCTTTAACATAAAAAATTAACAACTGGAAAGAACCATGAAGAGTCGGATATTTTTTTCTATTTTCGTAAGTATTTTATGAATTTAAGGACAAATGCATGGTTATGATAAAGACAATTCGTGCACATTATACTGGTTCTGTTTTCAAACCTATTGATGAAGTAGATCTTCAAGAGGACATTGATGTTACTATTTCAATAATCGTTGATGACTCAGATAAATCAGAAGATCTTTGGGATATTTTGGATAGAAATACTGGCATTGTAGATGGTCCACCAGACTGGTCCTCAGAGCATGATCACTATATTCATGGAACTCCAAAAAAAGAAATAATGGAGTAACCATTAATCTATGAAAAATTTCACTGCTGAATCAATATTTATTGATACTTCTTTTTTTATAGCACTTATGAATGAATCTGATCAGTATCATATGATTGCAAAAAAGTTTTCGAAAATTATTCGAGTGAACAATCCTTTATTTCTAACAGAAGGAATTATTTTAGAACTTGGAGATGCATTCTGTAAAAAAAGGTCCGGAAGTCATTTTGATTGTCTCTATAAGTGACGTAGTTATTTTTGCATCACAAAAAAAAAATTATCCTGATATTATTTTCTTAAATTTATCTTCTGCCTCTGTTGCTTCTTTTTCTTTTCCCTGCATCCGGTATGCTTCAATGAGAGCCGGATAAATTTCAGTGACCTTGCTTCCGGGTTTTTTCAGGAGTTTTTCACAGATTCCAATGGTCCGTTTGGGATACCCGGACTGGTTTAAAAATCGTGCCAGATGGATCATGGCATCTTCTTCAGAAAATCCTGCCTGAATTGACCGATTAACAAGGTCGAGACCTCTTTTGATATCCTTTCGCAGAAGGAACTGGTATCCTTCCAGGAGATAGGCATATTGGTTTAGTTCTTTTTCTTTGAACATGGGAATGAAGTCTGTCATCTCATCCATCTTTCCAAGGTTTCCGGCAAGATATAATGATACGCCTGATTCTGAAAGAAGTCTGCCCTCCCTCATGTTCCCGGTGAGGAATTCAAAAGCTTTTTCATCCTCTCTTTTTTCCATGAGTTCATCCAGTGTATCATACAATTCTTCCTCCGGGTCATCATAATTCCAATCCTCACTCCGGGGGTTTTCCCATAATCCCGGAAATTTTCTGCTCTGTTCAATGGTTTTACTTCGTATGTCCGGATTATTTCTCTCCATCTCATCCATCAGGGACGGTATGATATCTGATATTCCGGTATCCTCCAGGTGATATAACATTTCAAAAACCTGACATTCATCTCCGCCGGTCTCTGTCTGCAGGGTTTTAAGAAATCCGGGCTTATTAATGGCGTCAGTGTGCAGTGATTCTATCAATCGGTTTCCAATGGAATATTCGGATGTGTATTTTTTTATATCATTGAGACAGGTATGCAGGCGAAGTGAGATTGAAGGATCTTCGACCGGCCTTACATTACATAATTTTGTAGCAAGAGCAAATCCATTATCACCGACAGCTTCAGCTACCAAAAACCCTGGTAATGCTTCATATGGTCCTTCATTATCCAGAGTCTGATAGATATTATCGCTGATGCCCTCAAGGTAGATCTTTATAAAATCGACAAAGAAATAGAGTTCGACCTCATAATTTTCCCGGATACCATATCGCTGTAATATTTCCAATCCGGTGATTACTTCCCGCATAGGGAGACCAGAGAGGCATGAATATTCATCCGGATATTCCAGGACATCGTCATCAATGGTAAGATCGGTAATTTCTTCAGCTTCGAGTATTTTGTTCCAAATGGTAACTGCTTCATCTTTTTTGTCAAGTGTTCCGGCAGCGATGAAAGCGATAAGGAGGTCAACTGTTGTTTCCTGTTTTAATATGAGGGAAGAGAGAAGATCTTTTATCTCCTCCTTTCTTCCCATTGCACCCAGATGTCCGGCTAAATTGAGCTGTAAATTCGGATGTTTTTCCAGGATATTTTTTTGAGAGATGAGATCGATTGCTTCTTCGTGTTCACCAAGCAGGGTCAGCAATGATTCACGTGACTTCAGAATACAGTAATCATCCGGATGCCTGGTCCCGAGGTTGGTTATTTCAGTATAGATGTCCAGTAATTGTAAATCTGTAAGTTTTTCTCCGATGAGGTCAATTCCGTCACTGGATGAGCATACGTTGTCAAGTTCGCCAAAGAAAGTAACCATCAATAGTAATTGTATGTCCGGAGTAATGATTGTTGAGAAATTACATTGGTGAACTTCAGTATTACTTAAAAGAGAGATATACTCTCTATTTTTTCAATTAACCTCTTTTTATGGGAATATTTTTTAAAAAACCAAAAAAAGAGCCCACAATTTAGTTATTATATGGGCATTGGGGTAATAATTGTATTATGGGCTTTAATTTCAATTTGGAAAGATATAATGGAGTATTTTATGGTCCGGGGTGTCAATGTGAGAAGAAAAATATCAATCACGGGAGAGTCAGGTTTTGGAAATGCGTTATCCGGGTTTTTTTCACGAAAATGAAAGGAATGATTATTTTTTGAAGGTAATTTGGGGGTTAAATTGCCATAGGGTGAATTTGTTCATGCAGATTTAAGATTTATACTATTTGTGGCGGTATTTCTTAATCTATTAAGTAATTTCGAACTATTTTTTGTGCTATCCTGGCTGATCACAGGTCCCATTGAAATATGGCCCGGAAAACGATTCGGTAGATTGACGGTATGCCCGGATCCGGGGGTGAGGCATATAAATATTGACAGAGTAAATGAGGGGGGAATAGCGTTTTGATATGGTACCAGTATTACTAATACTCAAAAAAAAGAAGGGATTTAACTAGAACATTGTGAACATTCGTCACTTGGACAGAGAGGAGTAGTCTTTTTACATACTCCGGAAGATACCCATGTGCTACCGAGTTTCCAATGAAGTTGTGATCCTCCGGTGTTTCCTTTACTGAATGGACTTGTCCAGAATGGTGCATTAATCGAAGAATTTACATAGAATATATCTGGTTGACACCGATATTCCTTGACTGGGTCAGTGTTTCCAGAAGCGGTAAATTCATTCCATGGTTGATCAGAGTCACCGCCCTTTGTTTTGGGTAGAATTTCCCAATTATCTACTGTAGTGGTATAAGAAAATTCTGCAACACATGAACCCGTACCCATTTTTTGTCCATGTGAATTAGTCGTATAACATTGGCACATGCCCTCGTATTCTGGAATTATCGCTGCACTTTCATCAATTTCAGTTTCTTCTTCAGTATCATCCTCAATCACACACTTATCAATACTACCACTCACATAAAATTCAACATCATTGTAATCTGGTTCTCCAGATTTCCAGTCCTTTTTCAATAAATCTTCATAGGAAACTAAATATTTGTGGTAAGTTCCTCCAGTCGTATTATTGAAGAGTGTAATGGCACCGTGTTCTTCTCCATCTGGATTTCTTGAGGCTGGTCCGGTATAATATGTTTGATCATCACTCGTTTTGGTTGTTCCCATATCTGCAGTATCTGCAAATTTTAATTCATCACCAACTTCAAAAGTTCCCAGACTCCAGGTTTTTCCCAAGGGATCGCCGTATGATTTAGGATCTCCTTTTGTCCAGCCTAATGCCTGATATCGGGGGCCGGCCAGATAAAATGTGTTCTTATATCCTGCTTTAGAAAATGCAAATTCAACAATTATTTCTGAAGTGTTATCCAACACACACAATGATTTTCCTACACCTGTTATATTAACTGGAACTTCTGTAGTTGCAGTTGGTAATGGAGTAGGTGTTGGTGTAGGTGTAGGAGTCGCTGTTGGTGTTGATTTCCCTAGATTTGTAAAACTTTCAGGATCCGGATTCTTTTCATCATCGATGATTGCCTGATAGTCAGCAACTGATCCCGAGAGAGATGCAGATTGAGAGACATTTCCTATGTAAATATCCATTCCAACAGGTTTCCCTAGTCCGGTGTTTGTCTCGGATCCAGCAATTCCAATAACTGAAACTGCAATCATTAGTAAAATCAAAGTACACCATTTGTAATTGATTTTAAGAAATCTGTTCATTTTTTTCACCTTTTCAAATCATTTTTTTATCAGATATTCAATTATAATCGCGTCACCATTGGTCATTATTACTTTTTTATTTCCATTAATTATCGATTCAAAATCTATTGACTTATCCTTAGAGGGATCTTTCCAGCAGATTTTATCTCTTGAGAGCTCAGAAAAATCTTCGGCATAATAAAATCTGCTTGGATCTACTGGGATTCCTGTCTCACATCGAGTCTTATTAGCATACTCAGTATTCAAAAAGTACGTTAATTTCTTAGGATCAAACGTATCTCCTCCTTCATGCCGGACAACAATCGCAAAATATGATCCATTACAATCAATGCATGAAGAACTCAAAACGGCTTTCTCCTTTGCCTGTGGAGGAGGAGTTGAAGTCATAAAAACTGTGACAATTCCAATTCCTGTGATTACTATTGCAACCAAGAGGATTGCTCCAACAATTTCTGATACAGCATGTTCTTTTTTCATGATCTACCCACATGATGCTTTTGCACTTTTTGATCTATTAAGTCGCCAGACTACGCTTTTAGAGAATTTGACCGTGATGATATCTTTCCCTGAACCTGAGGAAGTAAATACTTCCTGAGGAACTACTGTACTGACTCCATCAAAGTTATTCCAGGGTTTTCCTGTCTCATGAACAGGAATAGAAACCTTAGTTGATGTTGTGTTATATGTAAAGTAAGCGGTACACTTATCCCCAGAACAATCATCCTCACAACCGCTAGTATTAGTCTTTGTTGGACTAATAAGAACTGGAATCAGTTCACCAGTTGGATCATTACATCCCCACGGATTATTTTCTTTGACACAGGGACTCTCCCGGATTTTATCCGTAAACTCTGCCCTGGACATTGTAGATTTAAATGGATAATATCTTGTATCCAAACCTGCGGGCTCTGAATTACTATTAAAAATAAACCGTAATGTTTGTCCGCTTTTCCACATATCTGAAGTAGTCCAGTTTTCTCGTCCTGATAAACTACTACTACCAATACTAGGATACATACAATCTTCAGGTGTGCCTTCGTATACCCAGTCTGGATCATCCATTTTTTCTAGTTTTCCATCTTTTGTCTGAAGGAAGAACTGAAGTTTTTGTCTTTCTAATGTTTCACCACCACCATGGTACATAATAATTTCATAACTGCTGTAGGGATCACACTGTACACAATAGGAACTAATTGACGCCTTAGGGGTTTCCTCAGGTGGTGGTGTAGAAAGTAAGATCACCCCGAGTATACTCATGCCTCCTATTACAACGCCGATCAGAAGGACTGCCCCAATTATTTCTGATACAGCAACATCATGCCTCATACTCATACCCCTTTGGGCAATGATTGATATTCTTGTGAAGACTTATAACTTTGGAGTGGGTAGAAATTACTCCGATGCAATATACTAAAATAATATTGTTTATCCAATGGTGTTCAAAAAAAAAAATTTCAATAATAAAGCCATTGAATTGCTTTTTGTAAAAAAAATAAATCTATGTGAGTAAAAATTTAACTGAAAAATGTTACCGAAAAATAAAAATAATAATTAACTCTAAAAAAAATTTAAATAATTATTCTATATCAGTTCCAAATTGATTCATAATAAGATTAACTTTTCCCCCTGATGGAAGGGTATAAACAATCATAACGACATCAATCGGCTTCCAACCTGATGGGTTTCGTATACGGAAGGAATCCCCATTTTCAAAAAAACTTGTAGGTGAGGGCGTGGACTCTAGGTTGATAAAATATTCACTCTCAAATTTTTTTAATTGCCAGGTAAATCCTGATTTACCCTCATCAATAATTATATTACCATTCACTACAACACTTAAATCTTCTAATTTTAGGGAGTCTCCACCATTGTGACAGAAATAGAGAGTTTTACAATCACTTATATTCGAGCAAATCGGTTTTAAGCAATTTTCCATGCACTGAGAAATTTTGTCTTGGTATCCATCATTATTTAAATTTGTATTGAGTGAATAATCTCTCCATTTACAATCATTTTCACAAGTTTCATTATCAAAGGGTTTACAATTAAATGACCCACGAGTACACGGATATTCTTCCATACTAGGAGGATCTGCTACATTGCTGCAGGCAATACTAAGAGAAACACGAGGAATTTTTTCCGGTACAAGAGTTGGGATGTATAACGCTGCAAAAATGCCAAATGCAGCAACCAAAATGCTGATAAGTAATATTGCGCCAATAATCTCTGATACAGCTTCTTCAAAGAACATCAGAGTGCACCACTTTGCATGACAAGTGATAATTCTGATTCTGAATAATCTAGAATGAAATCTTCACATTTCGAAGGTTCTGAACAGGGATTTTCAAGATAGTCTTGTACTTTCCCCATACACCCCCCATATTCAGTGCTTGTGGTATTTGGTGGGCAAGCCAATTTTAAGCTATCAACATTTTGCCCTATTACAAGATTTGCTGAAAAAGGAGGAGTAAGAGGGACGCTATCATCATTTATATAATCTGTACGAAAATTATATATCCATGTACTATAAGTTCCAATAATTGGGCTTAATTCTGAATTATCTGATAATGTTTTATTTGTAATTGTTTTTATCTGATCAAACCCTCGTTTCCAGAGTATTGTGGTTTCTCTCATTCTTTTAATTTCATCTTCAGTAAGTTTTCTTGATTCTCTGGATGATGCATTGATAATTCGGGGATCATCTGGGAGAAACTGAATCCAAATCACCTTTGCATTTGGTTCTTCGTTATCCTGCATCTTCCACAGTGTGACATTGGTTTGTTCTGTTCCGTAGTTTGATGTAATTGATGAAATATTTGTTGAACCGTTGAAAAAATTTTGGTTTATCTGATCAACTTTAGAAAAAATTTGTGCACTGACTGAACCGCTGATATCTTCAGTATCTGTAATTCTGATATTGTTCACACTGACCTTAAGATTATAATCCGTCGTTTCAGAAGTGATATTCTTAAAGGGAGTTAAAGCAATTGACGGTATCAACATAACAGAAGACCCTCCTGTTGGTTGAATTAAAAATAATCCTCCCATTTCATAAAACAGGTTTTGGTTAACCCAATATCTGTTCTTAGAATTATATTGAAATGACCCAATCCTTGGAGGAAATTTTCCAACTTTTGACATTATTGTATGAGGTGAATAAATCATCTCCTCATCTCGGTGAATAAAAGAATACTCTGTTGAATTATTGGGTATAATATCATTATCTTTCAGGATATTGTAAGTATAATTTTTTCCAAAAGTCAGGTTTTCAATAATTGTTTTTTCAGCAATATAATTCCTTGAAGTAGAATTATCGAGAGTTTCTAGAACAAGATCATATTGAGGAACCATATTAAAGGAAATATTTGCCGTAAAATTTGACATATTTATAATTTGATCGACTGACCATGTTGGTAGAGCTGTTGGAGTGGGGATAATATAGATAGGGTTTGTTACAGTAATTGTCCCCGGAGTATTATTCATTGAATACCGTTCTTTAATGGTAAAATTGTAACATCTATCTGAAATACACTTTGGATTTTCAATATTACTGGGTAAACACTCAGTTTTGGATATGCAATTAATTTCTAAGATTGGATTCGAAATTGGGGGTGTAGAATATTCAATATCTGAAATATCCATCATACTCCCATTAACAGAAACCATCAGAAAATCATTCTGTTCATTCACCATCAAAGTCCCGGTTGCTTCAATAAACGAACTAAGAGGCATAATACTCAGAGCTCCGGATCCAACGGATGATAGTGTTCCCAGTTCAAAAGACCGGGCAATTGGCAAATTTATCTTATTATTAATGATTAATCCGTCGATATCTGCTTTCAGCCCGATAAATTCCTGGGTAATATATTTCATATGAGAGATTTCTGCATCTCTTCCCTGAATCGGGACTACATACAAGAGGTACATTGAAAATAAAATAGTTAGCAGGGCTACTATCATTAAAAACCCAATAACTTCTGATAGCGCCTGCTCCCGTTTCACTCCCCCACCCCGAATATGATACTTATATCTCTCAAAGTTCATGAAACTATTGCCAACACAAAGTCTCATCAAATACGACCGGACATCAAAAACTCTCCCTCATAAAAAAACGCACCTTCCCAAACCATTCCACATACATTCCGGTTAAATATCCGGATTACCCACACAATCCATTCCCGTTATTTACCCGGACTCCTTGAATCACTCACCACAATATCGCCAATGCCTCGGTCATAAATACACTCAGACCCGGGGGCTTACTAATATCTCTGAACCAATGGTTTTATTATCCCATAATCTAACTTCTCTCTTTAGAAGATAGCATTACCGTACAGGCATCAACCGTACTGCTTCCCTGATGCTATGTTCCCGGAGAGAGATGAATTTTGCAAATAAAAAAGCCATATCCAACCAAATATCCGTAAATGTTTCCTGTTTATCCCGGAGATTATTTCCGGTCTCATCACCTCGTGAATCTCACAGGGCACCTGATCGCTCTTTCATTACCTCCTTTTTTTATCAAAATAACTCGATAATAGCCCAATTATCTCGGATAAAAATACTTCACCCCTGGAATTTCTCAATACAATTTATCTCCGGACTCTTGTCACTAAAAACCCGCTTATATCTAATACTATCTTTCATTCTCCTGGCTTTTTCCGCGCAAGGTCTGATTATCCGGATACCCGGATCATTCTTGAAACCATATCCGGATGCGAAATGTCAGTTTCACCGGAGGCAATGATGAGTAAAAAGAAAAAATCCAGGTCCGATTTACCGGATAATAATGGATTAATCCTGGTGGTAGAGGACTCACCGGCAACCATCAGTCTTATCAGGGCCACTCTTGAAGAGGCGGGATATTATGTGCTCATTGCCACATCCGGTGAATCAGCATTGGACCGGATAAGAATACAGATTCCAGATCTCATTCTTCTTGATGTAATGCTGCCCGGAATGGACGGGTATGAAACCTGTAAGAAGATAAAAGCAGAAAAAAAATGGACAGAAATTCCGGTAATCTTCTTATCCGTCCTCTCTGACCCGGAAGATAAAGTCATAGGGTTTCAGGCCGGAGCGGTTGACTACTTAATCAAACCCTATTCTGCCGCAGAACTTCTTGCCAGAGTTGACACTCATCTGAAGGTATCGCGGCTGCATAACCAGGTAATCACATACTCCCGGGAACTTGAAGAACGACTGGAAGAACTGGACACATTTACTTATCTCGTATCTCATGATCTGAGAAATCCAGTCCGTGCTATTGATGGATTTGCCCATCTCCTCTCGTCATCAGATGCAATCGGGCAATCAGAGGACTTTACTCATTACCTTGATAAAATCCATGAAAATGTTCGCATCATGGATCAGCTTATCGAAGACCTCCTCCGGATATCGCGTATCTCCCGGATACAGATAGACGATAAAGAAATTAACATGAAAAACCTGGCTGCATCGGTAGTTCAGGAGATAAAAAAATTATACCCCTCCATACCGTTTACCGTAACTATTGATGATATCCCTCCTGCATCTGGCGACCCTCATTTAATAAGGCAGGTCTTTGTAAACTTGGTTTCAAATGCGATGAGATTTTCAAAATCACAAAAAATCCCTCAAATCACCATCGGGCACGAGTTATCCGGCTCAATCGGAGAGTATTATGTGAAAGATAATGGTATCGGGTTTAACATGCAATACGCAGAAAAAATCTTTGAAATTTTTTTTACTCTCCCCTATTCTGATGATTATGAAGGAACCGGTGCCGGACTTACCATTGTAAAGAGGATAATCACCAAGCATGGCGGAAAAGTTCGTGCAATCTCAAAAGAAGGTTCAGGATCCACTTTTTTCTTCACCCTGAATGAGGATTCATCTGATGACTTGAGGTTCTCTGCCCTGCCCGGATGAAAGGGATTGATTATGAAAAAAGAGGGGTTCATCCGGATATATCAGGGAGATGAAACATCCATCTATCAGTATAAGGATCCCCGGAGTGGAGAAAAACAGGTATATAAAATTTTAAACCGCTCACATGACAGCGAAGGAGAGAATGCTCTTCTTCATGAATATGAGATTTGTAAAAACCTTCCTTCTCCTCCGGTAAGAAAAGTCTTTTTTAAGGATGTCACTGAAGGCCGGAGTGAACTAGCCTTGGAATATATCGAGGGAGAAACACTACTCTCTCTTGCAAAATCCGGAAGACTATCTACAAAGGAATTTCTCTCTCTGGCCATTAAAACCGCCACAATGGTTGCCATCTTACATGACAATCATACCGTTCACGGGAACCTGACCGGAGATAATCTGATAGTGGAGAAAAAGACCGGAAATGTCTGGATAATAGACTTTGGGTCTGCTGTCATCTCACATGAAGAGATAGAAGCTGATCATTCCCATCCGAAGGGATCTTTTACCCACATGGCCCCAGAACAGACCGGAAGGATGGACCGGGGATATGATGCACGAGCCGATCTCTATGCCCTTGGTGTCACCTTTTATGAGATCCTGACCGGTAGATATCCCTTCACCGGTTCCTCCCCGCTGGAACTGATTCATTGTCATCTGGCAAAAACATCGGTTTCCCCTTCAGAAATTGACTCTGCTATTCCTGACCAGATCTCTGCCATCATCATGCATCTCCTGGAAAAAGATCCTGATAGTCGGTACCAGTCAGCAAGCGGATTACTATTAGACCTGCAAAAATGTCTCTCTGAACTCAATCAGACCGGAAAAATTTCATCATTTCTACCTGGAGAGAGGGACTCTGCCGGGATTTTGTCTTTTCCTAAAAAACTCTACGGAAGAGAGCGTGAGATTGATCAGTTAAAAGATATAACCGGTCAGATATCCGAAATAAAGCAGGAATTAGTCCTGGTAGCAGGGTATCCGGGTATTGGGAAAACTGCTCTGGTGCAGGAGATTCGTCCCCTCATTCGTAAAGCCGGGGGATTTTATGTAAAAGGAAAATATGATCAGTTCGAAGAAAACAGGCCCTATGTAGCCTGGATACAGGCGCTCACAGATCTGGCAAACCAGTTTCTTATATTGGGAGACGAAGAGTTACAAGAGATATCTTCCCGGATAATGAATGCAATTGGAAATAATGGCAGGGTTATAACCGATTTCGTCCCGGACCTTGAAAAAGTAATCGGTAAACAGCCAAAAATTCCTGATGCCGGTGGAATAGAGGCCAGAAACCGGTTTAACTACGTATTACAACGGTTCATCGGTGCGGTTGCGACAGAGCAGCATCCACTTGTTATCTTCCTTGATGACCTGCAATGGGCTGATGATGCATCATTAGATCTCCTTGAAACTCTCTATGCAAATCCGGGAATTCCTTTCTTTCTTGTTATCGGAGCGTACCGGGACAATGAAGTGGATGATTATCATCCCCTCCGGAAAAAAATTTCGGTTCTTTTCAAATCAGGAATCAAAATAACAAATATCACCCTTAAGAAACTTGAAAGATCCTCGTTAGACAGGATGCTGGCAGATATTTTCCATACCACAAGAGAAGATATAATCCCTCTTTCTTCTCTTATTTTATCAAAAACCGATGGAAATGTTCTTTTTGTAAGACAGGTGTTATCCAGCCTTATCTCACAGGAAGCAATTACTTTTTCAACCGTAACTCAACGGTGGAACTGGCAGATCCGGGCGATTGAGCAGGCAGAAATCTCAGATAATGTGGTGGAGGTGATAACGTCAAAGATGAAGAGCCTTCCGTCTGAAATCAATCGTTTATTACCCTACGCTGCATGTATTGGAAACCGGTTTGACCGGATAATACTGAGAAAAATCACCGGAGAATCAGAAGAAACAGTCTCTCATTTTATTCGTGAGTCGGTTCAGAAAGGATTTATTGTTCCTGTCGGGAGTAGCTACCTCTTCTCCCATGATCGTGTCTACCAGGCGTCATATTCCCTGCTACCTCATACAAAAAGGCAGAAAATCCACAAGGTAATCAGTGATTATTACCTTCAAAACAGTTCTGAACCAGAGATCCGCGAGAATATCTTTGAAATTATCCGGCACATCTCATTATCAGAAAAAACCGTAACCGCTGAAAAAGAAAAAAGAGAGAGGGTGAATTTATACGTAACTGCCGGAAAAAAAGCCAGACTTGAGACTGCCTACCAGTCAGCCCTGGAATATTTTCGCAGGGGTATTCTTTTACTAAATGAGAGGAGTTTTAAGAGTGATTACCATCAGACCCTTGAATTATACAGTAGTGCAACGAATGTCTCTTATCTGACCGGTCAGTATGATGAGATGACCAGATATGCATCAGTCGTTCACCAGAATGCAGTAAATATCCTTGATAAGGTCCCGGTAATTTTAACCGAGATTGATGCGTTAGTGGCACAGGGAAAAATTCTTGAGGCAATTGATTATGGGTTTGGATTTCTCGCAGGATTTGGAATTATTATCCCACAAGACCCTTCAGATAAAGAGATAGAAGAGCAGGTTCAAAAAACTCTTACCCTTTTATACACCATCGGACTTGAAAATATTACCTCATTGCCTGAAATGAAAAGAGAGGATATTCTTGCTGCACTTCAGATTATGACTCCACTTGGATTTCTTCTCTATTCAACAGCACCACGAAGATGCCTGATTCAGTCATCACGAAGTTGTGAATTAACCTTATTATGGGGAAATTCGGTAATGGCACCGCAGGATTACCTGGGGTTTTGTTGTGCTTTGATGATGATTCAACAGGAGATGAGAACAGCTTATGACCTTGCAAAAGTCGCGCTTCATCTTGCATCAAAAACACCGGTTCACATAACAAACAGCCTGATAAAAGATATTTTTGGCTGTATTATCCAGCCCTGGTATGAACCGCTGAAAAACACCGTTCAGACGTTAAAAGAAGGAATGGCTAATGGGATTGAGTCCGGTAATTTCACCTATGCCTCTCTTAATGCGGTTCATTCATGTCCTGCAGCAATTTACTCCGGAGAACGGCTTTCACTGGTACATGAACGAATCAGGAAAAACCTGGAGACAATCAACCGGTTAGAACAACCTCACTTCACCGGCTGGTTGATGAATTACCTTTTTGCTATCAGGTACCTGACAACCTTTGACTGCTTAGATCTCTTTGATGATTTTGATGAAGAATCCTGGCTTGAATCAGCAATTGAAACGGAAGATTATCATGGTCTGTCTATTTACTACCTGACAAGGCTGATGTGCTGTTATGTGATGGATGATGAAATGGCCGGAAAATATGCTGTAGAGATCATCCCGTACAATTCCGCGATACAAGGCTCATTTGCATTGCCGGTATCCTTATTCTATTCATCTCTTGCCCTTTTGAAGTATGGGAGTGGCGACAACACCGAAATCTCTGACATGGCTCTTATTCATGAAAACCAGGAACAACTGCAAAAAATGGCTGAACTGGCTCCGATGAACTATCAGCACAAATACTCTCTTATTCAGGCTGAATTGTGCCGAAATTCCGGTGATACCTGGAACGCTGCCATGTTGTATGAATCAGCCATAACCGGTGCAGGAAAGAACGGGTTTATCCAGGAAGAGGCACTAGCATGTGAATTGGCAGCACTGTTCTATCTCTCATCTGGTATGGCAAACATCGCCGGAACGTACATGACTCAGGCGTATGACCGGTATATCCAGTGGGAAGCGTTTTCAAAGGCTAAACTTCTTGAAGAAAAATATTCAGCCCTCATTACTATCCGGACCCTGCCTTCCTCCTCTTTATCCCTTGATTCAGTCTCGGTTATGAAAGCAGCCCAGACAATCTCCCGGGAAGTGGATTTACACTCTCTCCTGACTACCATGATCCAGGTTCTCATCGAGACAGCAGGTGCAGAGCGGGGTCTTTTGATCTTAGAAAAAGATGGAAAATGGTTTATTGAAGCATATGCCGATCTGAATTCAGAGCCACAGGTATTACAGGGTCTCTCTCTTGAATCGTATCCGGTTCCCTCTTCAATTATCAGTTATGTCATCCGGACCAAAACGAGGCTGATTCTCTCTGACGCATTTCAGGAAGGCCAGTTTGTATCGGATCCTGAAATAGTAAAAAATCACGTTCGTTCTCTCATCTGTATGCCCTTAGAAAGCCGGGGAGTTATCCGGGCAATTCTGTACCTGGAAAATAATAAACTAGGAGGTGCCTTTACCCCGGAGATCACTGAAGTCCTGGAGATTTTATCTGCCCAGGCTGCAATTTCTCTTGAAAACTCCTGGTATTATGATGAACTCATCAGGTACCGGGATCACCTGGAAGATCTAATACAGGAACGGACAAATGAACTGAAATTAGCAAAGGAAGAAGCTGAAGGGGCCAACCTGGCAAAATCTGCTTTTATTTCACGTATGAGTCATGAACTCCGAACACCGCTGAACGCCATTTTGGGCTATTCTGATCTTCTGGTACACCAGGGGAAAATTACCAAAAACCAGGCTGAACAGATTGGAATCATACGAAAGAGTGGGGAGCACCTCCTGACACTCATCAACGATCTCCTTGACCTTGGAAAAATTGAAGCCGGAAAGATGGAGTTACTGACCGCTCCGGTAAATCTCAACCAGGTAATTACAACGGTAATCAATATTACCCGTATCCGGGCCATGGAAAAGAACCTCCATATTCTTATCGAATCACATACTCCTCTGCCGGATTTTGTTCTTGCCGATGAACGAAAGATAACGCAGATTTTTATCAATCTTTTGAATAATGCTGTCAGGTATACAGAGGAAGGCGGTATTATTGTCCGGACAAGTTATGATTCATCCGGCATATTCCATTTTGAGGTTGAAGATACCGGAATTGGTATACCTCCTGAAATGCAGGGAAAAATCTTTGAACCCTTTGTTCAGGCTTCTTCAAAAGAACAAAGAAATGGAGGAGTGGGACTTGGTCTTTCAATAACAAAGAAACTTACAGACCTGATGGGAGGCAGAATCTGGTTTCGGACGAAAGAAAGGAAAGGCACCATTTTTTACGTTGAACTTTCTCTGCCGGAGACGGAAGGCAGGGACCGGGTATCTGATATACACTCAGCAATTTCCGGATATACCTGGGATACCATCAGGGTAATGGTGGTAGATGACAATTATGACAATGCAAAACTTCTTGCTTCTCTTCTTGAACCTCTGGGTTTTACCGTAAGTATTGCAAATGACGGGTCTGATGCTCTCCGGTTATCAAAAGATATCCGCCCTGGTCTTATTCTGCTTGACCTGGTAATGGAAGGATGCGATGGTCTTATGGTAATTGAAGAACTCCGGAAAGACTCCTCATTTGACCGGACAAAAATTATCGGACTCTCTGCAACGGTCTCAGATGACTCACGAAAAGACCTGTTCAAATCAGTTTCTGATGCCTTTGTAGAAAAACCGGTGAATATCCCTCTTTTGATGGAGACTATCGGAGATCTGCTCAATCTCACCTGGATATATAAGCAGCCGGAAAAAGAGGGTGTTGGCACTACCCCGGAATCTTACCTGGTCCCTTCCAATGATATTCTTGAGTCATTATATCAGGCCTCCCTGAAAGGAGATTATCGCAGGATAGAAAAAACGCTGGATGACATCGAACAAAAAGATTCCGGATATACTCCTTTCTGTCTGAACATACGAAAATTCGTATCAGGGTATGAAGAGGAAAAAATGCAGACATTTCTTCTGGAGATGAAAAAAATATCTGAAAAAACGTAAATTTCTATCCTGCTTTGGTATTCTGCCGGACTTTCAGGATTTTCTCTTCTCCCATGCCCAGGGAGGGATTACAATTTTAAATACCGCACCCTCCCCTTCTTTTCCGGTCTCAGTTATGACAAGACCGGTAATTTCCAGGATTTCACGGGCAAGAAAAAGTCCGAGACCGGTATGTTTCCCGACACCCTTCCTGAAAATTCTCTCTTTCATATCTTGAGCGATTCCGGTTCCATCGTCCTCGACAACCCAGATGGCATTTGCTCCATCTTCATACCAGTATGATGAAATCCGGGTAATCTTCTCTCCGTACCTGAGAGCATTATCAATCAGGTTGTATATCACCCGCCCAAGCAGGGGATCGGCGTATACAAAGAGCCCGTCAAGGTTCTCAGTTACGGTTATGTCTTTTGTTTTAAGAACTGAAATTGTTGATAAAAAGATTTTTTTTGCATTCTGCCAGATTGGTTCTTTCACCCCGAGATCCTGGTAATCCCTGGTAAATTCAATCTGTTCCTGAATTTGTAAGGAAGTATGATATGCTTTCGTCAGGTATTTCTGGAGTAGTATCGGATCCTCTTCGTTTTCTGCATATGCCAGGTATCCCAAAACTCCGGTAAGACTATTTAAAATATCATGCCTCGTAATGGAAGAGAGAAGATTCAGTTTCGAATTTATCTGTTCGATGGAATTTTGTGCAATCTTCAGGTCTGTGATATCAATAATGACGGCAACAACTCCGGAGATTGCACCATCAGTTCCACGCAGTGGCGAATACCGGCCTCTTAAGTATCGTTTCGGGGAACCCCGTTCACCATCCAATACCTCATTAAAAGGAACTTCCCGTCCGGTAAGTGCTTTTTTGATAAGTGGTATTTGTTGTTCAAATCTTTCCTCATCAGTAAATTCCTCATATGAATGACCTTCAATTATCTCGGGTGTGACCCCGAATAAAACACCGAAGTTGTTATTTACAAGAAGAATTTTCCCCTTTTCATCAAAACAGATGATGGAAACCGGAACCGTGTCGATTATTGATCTTAAAAGCCCTTTATGTGCTTTAATCTCATCTTCGGCCTTCTTTCTTTCATTCATGTCCCTGACAGTTGCGATAACCCCGATTATTTTTCCTTCAGTATTCCGGAACGGAGCATAAATGATAGAGACCCAGCCGGTTTTTTTGTTGAGGTCAATGGTATATCTGAAATCCTCTGATGTTGAAACAATGCCCTGTAATGCCAGGGATGCAAGGTTTAGTAACTCTCCCTTGTTTTCCGGAGAAACAAAAAAGAGTGCTGGTTTTCCAAGTACTTCCTTCTCTGAAACACCAGTTATTTCCTCCATAAACCGGTTCCATACCCGGTAGGTAAGATTGGTGTCATAGACCACGATTCCCTCATTAATACTGGACAATATCTCCTGCAGACATTGGTTTTTTGATGAGAGTGATGACTCCACTTCTTTTTGATAAGTGATATCAACCATGGTCGTCAGGATGATCTCTTTTTTACCGATTTCAAAAAGATCTACTGAGAAAAGCCCGGAAATATATTGCCCGTCTTTTCTCCTGATTATAAGTTCTTTCCTTCGTGCAGGTGTGTTCCGGTCTGTTTCACTGAGTATTTTATTTCTCTCATCCGGATTTTTGAAGACCTGAAGATCTATAGAACTCTTACCGATAACCTCATCCATCGAAAACCCGAGAGTATCCAGAAATGACTGGTTTACCCTGATAAAAACCCCGGTCGAGGGGTCGGATAACGCCATCGGTATGGAATTTTCCTCAAATATTCTATTAAATATCTGTAAACAGTTACTATCATCCGGCTTACTCTTATCATGTTCCAGAGTCACCCGGAGGATAAGGTATGAGAGGTTTTCTTTCCAGAAAGATGATGTAAAGTCGATAATATAAGAACCATCAAAACAATTCGTGAGAAGGTTCGTATTCTTTTGATTGTCCGGAGTCGTTATCCCCCTGATTATTGCACTCCCCGGATATTTTTCAGCGAGTGTCAGGTAGTGCCGGTATATATCCTCCCCGAATAAATCGCTGGTCAAATCTCCGGTCAGGATACAATCAATAATGATATTATCTTCAGAAGAACAAATCTCATCTTCGGTATATACCAGAAAATTCAGGGACGTTAGTCCTTCCAGTAATGTTTGTAAATCAGGTTCTCTATATCCCGTCAGCAGGAGATGTATTGAGTGAGGATCTTTATGCATAGGATAAAACGCTGAAACTCTTGCCCTCTTATAAGGGGATTACAAGGTTAAAGTGTTTACAGTCCTTGGTATTATTCTCACGATTCATTCTGATTCATAAATATTTCAGAAAAACCCGGACTCATCAGAAAATACCCTCTGGATAGTTTAAAAATCCCGTTACGGTTCTTCTTTCCCAATGGTATATATTGAACTGCCATGTAATCTCGTAAGAGCACTCCGGATTTTTTCAGATTCTATTGAGCTAATATCAAGTTTTTTGATAAAGGAATCAATTGATTGGACCGCTTCGGTAATTTGTATCTGTTCATCTGTCTTTTTTTCTTCGCAGCATATAAGAATAATAGAGAGAGGATTTCGGATCTGATCTCCGATTGTTGAAATCTGGCGGAGATTATCATCAATCTGTTCAATGGCTATTTTCAGTTCCTCCACTGCCTGCTTTCTAAAGGTAATATCCCGACAAATCACCAGACAAAATCGTGAACCATTCTCTATAAAGAGGTGTGCACTAATTTCAACCGGGATTATTCTCTTATCTTTTGACAGATGCTCTCCGTCAAACATGAGATGTTTCTTCTCCAGTAACTTTTCCATGAACTCCTGGTAATGAGCAGATTGTTTTGCAGTATCTATCTCGTTCATACTCATTCCAAGCAGTTCGTCGTGTGAATATCCTAAAAGGGAACATGCAACCCCGTTGGCTTCCATAATCTTTCCAAACTCTCCGGTGGGGGTAATTTCATGGAGAATTATTGCATCATTTGCATATTCAAAAAGGTTTTTATATCGTTTTTCAGATAATCGAAGGGCTTTGTTCATATCTTCAAGTTCAACCAGTTTCTTTTCAAGCTGATAGATAAGCCGCTTATTATGTTCAGAGAGATATTCATTCTCTCCGAGGATTATCTTCTTTGGTTCAGGGACCTCTTTTCCCTTGTACTCATTGGTCAGATTTTTAATAATATCCATGAAGTCTGCAGGATCTGTGGGTTTAATGACAAACCTGTCTGCACCAAGACTTTCTGCGAATTCTCTGTCCTTTTGTTCGGTATATGCGGCAGTATAAAAAATAAAGGGAATTTTATTAAAGTCCGGGTTATTTTTGACTTCCCGGCATAACTGAAAACCATCCATCCTTGGAAGCAGGATATCAGAAATAATAAGATTGATATCGTTCTCCCGGAGTTTTTCAAGTGCATCAACTCCGTCAACTGCAGATATAACGGTATATCCATATCCTGCAAGGAGTTTTTCCAAAAGATACCGGTTGATATATTGATCATCAATAATGAGCACATTCATTATTTCTTACCATCCGGAAAGTGAATTTTTATCTGATCTACAAATGTTGCCGGATTTATGGGTTTTTCAATGTAGTCTGTTGCACCGGCTGCAAGAATCTTCTCTTTATCACCTGCCATTGCATATGATGTCACAGCGATTATGGGGATTTTATCAATTCCTTCTGTCTTCCGAATAATTCGTGCAATTTCATACCCGTCCATTTCAGGTAACTGAATGTCAAGGAGAATGATATCCGGGTGTTCGTTGACTGCTTTATCTATTCCAATCAGGCCGTTTTCTGCTTCAAACACTATATATCCCTGCGATTCAAGCAAAAAGTGAATGAGGTACATATTCTGTTCATTATCTTCTATTACCAGGATCTTTTGAGTCATGAAGTTCCCTCCAATGCCGGGAGTATAATCGTAAACACACTGCCCTGTCCGGGTTTACTGGTCACAGATATTGTTCCCCCATGAAGTTCAACCAGTTTTTTCGTGATTGAAAGACCAAGACCGGTTCCTTCATGTTTTCGGGTTGTCCCGGTATCAATCTGATGAAATGGCCGGAAGAGTTTGTCCATATCCTCTTTTTCAATCCCGATGCCGGTATCTGATACTGATATCTCTATCGTATTACCGTTCATAATACTTTTTATCGTGATAGTTCCCTGTTCGGTAAATTTTATCGCGTTGTTAATGAGGTTAATTAATATCTGTTCTATCCTTCGTGGATCGCCGCTAATTTCCATGGGTTTTGAGGAAAGATCGGTTATAATCCGGAGACCTTTATCTTCTGCAGATTTTTGCAATGTGGTAATAACGGTCTGGATTGTATTCTGGACCTCTACCGGTTCTCTGGTAATATTGAGTTCTCCGGCTTCAATCTTGGAGATGTCTAAAACATCATTTATCAGGGCAAGAAGATGCCTGGCACTTTGCTGGACCATTGTCAGCTGTTTATGCTGTTCCTGGTTTAATGGCCCGGCAAGACCCTGGAGTATTATTCCGGTAAACCCGATGATAGAATTCAGAGGGGTTCTCAGCTCATGAGACATTGTTGCAATAAATGCCGATTTTAACTGGTCGGCTGCTTCAGCCCGGTCTTTTTCGATGACAAGTTCCTGATTACTTTTTTCCAGCTGACCTGTCCGTTCACGAACCAGCTCTTCCAGGTGGTCCCGGTATGATGATAACTCGGCAAATGCCTTATTTTTTAATCCTTCCTGCTCCTGGATTTTTGCAATCATCAGGGTAAATGAACTTGCAAGCTCTCCCACTTCTCCTTTCATATCAACATCTATCTTCTGATTCAGATCTCCTGTTTCGGTGATATTTTTCGTAATATCTGTCAACGTGGAAAGGGGACGGATGATGGTTTTGTCTAGAATGATAAGAGTAATAATACTCAGAAGAATCAGGGCTGCAAATACAAAAAGAAGGATTAATACTATTGATTTTATTATCTCCTCTTCTATCTGACTATAGGGAATGGTGATGAGCAGTTTCCATCCCAGCATGGGCGATGTGTAAAAGATGAGGTATGATGAGGGAAGGGTAATGATACCTTCAGAGTTATTGAGCAGATAGTCAGTCTGGTTACCAATGATATTTCTGATATCGGAGAAAGTATTTTTCGAATCCTTTGAGGCCAGAATGATTCCTGATTCATTTACCAGCATTATCTCTCCGGACCTTCCAACTTTTATTGATGAGATATATTCTGTCAGATTAATTAAGGTGACTCTGCCCCAAGAACGCCATAGACGGTTCCATTTGGATACATCATGGCTTTTACGATTCCAATATTCACATCCGGAGAAGTGACCGACTGGTATGGTTCAGTTATCATAACAGCCTCCGGATTATTTTTTGCTAAGGTATACCACGGCCTTGTCCGGGGATCATACCTGGTTGGAACTGGTCTTGGATGAGATCTGACAAAAGATCCGGATTCTCTTCCCATGTATACAGAATTGACAGCCGGGTGGGTAAGACGGAATGCATTCAGATCATCAATTATCCTGGCTTCCCTGTCTCCGATGTCATACTGAAACGTATCCTCAGAGACATTCAGAAAACTGGTAAATCCCCTGTCATCAGGATCAATCACCGTTTCATGCATCAGGAGTTCAGAGATATCCTGTTTTACTTCTTTGATAAAATTAGACAGGGCAAAGTCAATATGCCTCAGCTGGTTCACAGAATCAGTTCTGACATTCTCCAGGTTTTGTTCATGCAATGATGACGGCATGATAACTCCGATACAAACAAGAACAAGGGTTATAATACAGAGATACAGAAAAAATACCCGTGTCCGGAGTTTCATGAATTGGATTATGTTATCTCCATCTATTTAATATATCTCTGAATTATGTGCTGGTAGTTATCATAAAAATTTAATGAATTCATAACGATTTTTTTATCTCTTAAAAGGGAAATTTAAGATTTTTTTTGAAATTAGTAAAAATACGCGGATTTTATTGGGAAGAAGGCATCTTATACTACGTACGACTATTGGTAATTATCGTGCCAGATGTCTAACCGAATCTCTTGGAATAATAACAATGAAAAAATAACCGTGATTGATTCCGGATCAAGTAACTGGAAGTTTTTCTCTCCTGATTTCTGGTTCTTGAACGCATCAGAAGAGAGGCGATGGATATGATACCTGGATCTCTTTTAACCAAGAGGGATTTTTTTATCACTGCTCTGGTTCTTATTTTTCTATGCATCACCATTATCGGTTTTTTAGCGATTCAACATCAGCAAACAGAAACTGAAGAGGAGATTCAGTCTGAGCTCTCCACTATTGCAGAGTTAAAGGCGGGATCGATTGCTGACTGGTATCATGAGCGAAGGTCTGATGCAGAGGTTGCCCAGAAAAATATCATGCTACGAGAGTATCTTGAGAATCTCACAAATCCGGGAATTTATAAAGTCACGAAAGAGGATATGAAGGCATGGATGAGAAGTTTAATTTCCGGCTATAGGTACCAGAGTATCATTTTATTGGAGAGTTCCGGAAATCAGGTTTTGTCTGTTCCTGAAAATGGTACGATAAGTTCTTTCACCTATCAAAGCATATACCCGGAAATTATCCGGTCAGAAAGCCCCGTAAGTACCGATCTCTTTTTGGATCCGGATAGCGGCGAAAAAAAACTTGAATTCTGGGTTCCAATCCGGAGCAAATCCGGCGAAGAATTACTTGGAATCCTGGTATTGCAATTAAATCCTGAACAGTACCTCTATCCCCTGATTCAGACATGGCCTTCTGTTAGTAAAAGCGCCGAGTCATTAATTACCCGGCAGACCAATGGTCAGATGTTATTTTTGAATGATCTCCGGCATCTGCCCGATTCAGGTCTTACCTTAACCATCCCGGTAACGATGGAGGATGTTCCAGCGGTAATGGCAGCGAAAGGATATCGTGGTATTGTAAAAGGAAATGATTACCGGGGGATTCCGGTAGTTGCATCCATTACCAACATTACCGGAACACCCTGGTTTATCGTTGCAAAAGTTGACCAGGATGAAATTTATACTCCCTTCAGAAATTTTTCGATGAGTGTATTGGGGCTGCTTTTTCTGCTCTTTGTTTGTGCATCAGTAATCGTCCTTTTTTTCAGGAAAAAATGGGAGACTGATCTAATAAACCTTGAATTAAATCAGCAAAAACAAGAGATATTTCTTGCGGGCCGGGTTCGTTCCCTGATGCAACAGGCAAATGATGCGATAATAATCCTTGATGATGATTATCGTATTCTTGAAGTGAATGACCGTGCAGTGGAAATGTACGGGTATACTCCTGAAGAATTCTATCAAAAAACTCTCTTTGATCTTCGGTCAGATTCTGCAAAACGGACTATTGAAGATGATAAAATAAAAATGAGTAAATCCGCAGGCACATTTTTGCAAACCGAGCACCAGAAAAAAGACGGGACACTCATTCCGGTGGAGAACAGTACCCGTTTGATTGACGTGAATGGAATTACACTCAGACAGTCTATTATTCGTGATATATCTGAAAGAAAAAAATATGAAACCGAACTCCTTGAGAAAAATGTTGAATTGCAGACGATGAATGAGGAGATACATGCTTCATATGAAGAACTTGCTTCACAGCAGGAAGAACTTCGTGACCAGATGGAGATGCTCCGCCAGAGTGAAATTCAGCTCCAGGAGATGCATTCCAGGCTTGTTAAGGCCCAGCGTGCCGGTCATGTCGGACTTTGGGAGTATTATATTCTTCAGGGAAAAATGTGGGGTACTGATGAGGCATACCAGATTTACGGGCTTTCCCCTTCCTCCAATGGAATGATTGATATAACTTCGATTTTTGCCTGTATTGAAGAGAAGGACAGGGTTCAGTCAGAAATTACTGAGGTTATTGAGAAAGGGAAACCATTTAATTCAGAATTCAGGATTCATCCAGCAGATGGTTCTCCTGACCATATTATTACATCAGTTGGAGAACTTCAGCATGATTTACATGGAAAACCGCATAAAATTATCGGCGTTGTTCAGGATGTTACCGAAAAAAGGGAGTTTGAAGAGAAAATCCGTCATTACCAGGAAAAAGTATCGGCTTTGTTTAACTCTCCGGTCCTTGGTACTATGTTTGGTGACATTTTCGGGTCAGTCTCCCAGGTAAATGATGAGTTTCTCCGGATTATCGGATATTCAAGAGAAGATTTTTCTGCCGGAAATGTCCGATGGACTGATATTACTCCTGAAGAGTTTCTTTATCTTGACGAGCAGGGAATAGCAGAAGCGAAAGAATCCGGCAGCTGTACTCCATATGAAAAACAGTTCATCAGAAAAGATGGTCTTCGTACCTGGGTTTTAGTAGGGTATGTTCTGGTTGGGCAAAAAAGGGAAGATTCGGTTGCATTTATCCTCGACATCTCCCGGATAAAAGAGAATGAAGAGAAGATCTGCCACATTAACCAGACCTTAGAAGAGCGGGTTCATGAGAGAACCAACCAGTTGACATTCATCAATGAAGAGTTACAGTCTGAAGTCGATGAACGAATCAGGGCTGAAAAAAATCTTCAGGAAGCTCTTTCTATCTTGTCTGCTACCCTTGAATCCACCACAGATGGCATTTTTGTAACCGATTCTTCCGGGAATGTATTGCTGTATAACCGGATGTTCGTGGATATGTGGAAAATTCCGGAGTCTGTTCTTCGGTTAAAAGAAGAAAATCCGATTCTTTCAGAACTCCGAAAATCTATTCCGGATGAGCAGTCATTTAATGAAAGAATCAGGGCTATATATGACAATCCTGAAGAGGACTCATTTGACACACTGACCCTTTCTGATAACAGGATATTTGAGAGATATTCCAAACCTCAACGAATAGGTTATTCCATAGTCGGGAGAGTCTGGAGTTTTCGTGATGTTACAAAGAAAAAGGAGATGGAAATTCAGATTGAAAGATCTCTCCGGGAGAAAGAGATCCTGCTGAAGGAGATCCATCACCGGGTAAAAAATAACATGCAGGTAGTATCCAGCCTGCTTTTTATGCAGTCACGGCTTTCAACAGATGAAAAAGTAAAAGAAATTCTCCTCGAAAGTCAGACCCGGGTAAAATCCATTGCATTGGTGCATGAAGAACTCTATCAGTCAATGGATCTTGATCAGATTGATTATACCCGTTATCTCCATAAAATATCCCGGAATATATTTGATACCTATAAAGTGGACACCGGCCGGATTACCATAACGATTTCCGAGGAAAAGGTCTATTTAAACATTTCAAAGGCAGTTCCCTGTAGTCTCATCATCAATGAACTCATCTCGAATTCTCTCAAACATGCATTCCCCGATTCTAGGAAGGGAAATATCCTGATAGATTTTTCTCTCACGAATGGTGAATATCATCTCGTATATGCTGATGATGGTATCGGGCTATGCCTTTCAGATTCACAAAAATCCCCACATACTCTGGGTCTTGAACTCATTCAGGGTCTTGTGAAACAACTGGGTGGTTCTTTATCCATTGATAAAACAAAAGGAGTCAGGTATGAGATCGTGTTTCCGGAGTAATCGAAATATTCTGGTTCATATCATCATCGTTACGATAAGTTATTACATTTCTGCCCGAATCTCTTTATTATTCGGGATAAGTTACAGTAATGTATCGCCCGTTTGGATTCCGGCTGGTATTGCCATCGCAGCAATTATTCTTTGGAAACTGCCGGTTCTTGTAGGGGTCTTTGCAGGCTCAACCCTGGCGGTGAGCAGTACACAGGTAGCTCCCGAAGTAGCATTGATTCTGGGATTTGCATGTTGTACTGAAGCACTGGTGTTTTTCTATCTTTTCACCCGCTTAGATGTGGAATCTTTCCGTTTTGATACTCCGGAAAATGTCTTCTGGTTTATTGTTATAGGTGCATTTTCAAGTCTTATTGGAGGATTACTGGGAGTCTCAACCCTTTTTCTATTTGAATATCTCAGTCCTTCTTATTATGTTTTGAATCTCTTTACCTGGTGGCTTGGCGATCTTTCCGGCATTCTCATTATTACTCCCTTGATTCTCCTCGGAAAAAACCGCCGGGTATTTCTTTCTTCGTTAAAGTCCATTGAACATATTTTATACTATCTTGTCTTATTTCCCTTTTCTATCCTGATTTTTGATGGATCCACCCCGTATCTTTTTTTTATTTTTATTTTATATGCGGTATTCCGGTTATCAATTCCTCATGTTATCTTTACCCTTTTAATCGGAAATATGGTGGCCGTTTCTCTTGTTGTGTTGGAAAGGGGAGCATTTATCGGACTTTCAACGACAGAGACATTGCTCTCGGTTCAACTTTTTATGGTTGTAACTTCTATCATCAGTCTTTTCTTAAAAGCAGCCATTGAGGAACGGCAAAAAACTCTTGATAAGTACCTGCAGTTATCACATTCACAAGAGAATCAGATACGTCAGCAGACACAGGTAATCCAGGATAGTGAGGACAGATTCCATGGATTATTTTCCAATATGCATTCCGGAGTTGTAATTTATTCTGCTGTGGATGAAGGGAATGATTTTTTTATCGCCGATATGAATTCTGCCGCAGAAAAGATTGAAGGGGTCCATAAACCTGATATAATCGGTCATTCTGTTCTGGAGGTTTTTCCCGGAGTCAAAGAATTTGGCCTTTTACCTGTGATAAAAAAGGTCTGGATGACCGGGATTCCACAAAGGCATCCGGTCTCTTTTTATTCTGATTCACAGCGTTCCGGATGGCGTGATAATTACATCTATAAAATTCCAAACGGAGAAGTCGTTGTAATTTATGATGATGTAACCGAAGAGAAAAAAGCAGAAGAAACCCTTAAAAACACTCAAGAGTGGCTCATTTTTACACAACAGGCGGCAAATGCCGGTTCATGGGACTGGGACATTCTTCATAATACCATGACCTGGTCTGATGGATTACTGGATTTATATGGCCTTCCGAAAGATGCACATCCATCAATTGAAACATGGAAATCAATTGTTCATCCTGATGACCTGCCAATAGCCATAAAAAAAATTACCGAAGGTCTTAAAGAAAAAACTGACCCCTGGGTTGAATATCGCATCATTCTCCCAGATGGTACAAATCGCTGGATTGGATCTACTGGAAAGACACAATATAATAATGATGGTGTTCCGGCCAGATTGTCCGGGATATGTCTTGATATCAGTAAAAAGAAAGAGATTGAGAGAAATCTTCAGAAAAGTGAAGAACGGCTCCAATATACCCTTGAAGCGATTGATGACGGGTACTGGGACTGGGATATTCCATCCGGCAGGACTTTTTTTAATCCCCGATGGTACACCATGCTTGGATATGAACCCTATGAAATGCCGGAATCATATGAAACATTCGTCTCATTAATTCACCCGGAAGATAGAGATAAGGTGATACAGAAGATCTCAGAGCATTTTTCCAATAATCCAGGTCCATATGAAATAGAACTCCGGATGAGACAAAAGTCCGGTGATTATATGTGGATTCTCACCCGTGGGAAAGTAGTAACCTTTGATGCGAATAATCAACCGCTCCGGATGGTAGGCACTCACACCGACATTTCCCACCGGAAAAGAGCAGAGGCTGTTCTTCGTGAAAGTGAAGAGCGATACCGCTCCCTTGTTGAAAACGTTCCTGATTTTATCCTTGTGCATAAGGATGGAATAATCCTGTATGTGAATCCGAGTGTGGCAGAGGCAATGGAGTATACCTTAGATGAATTGTATGGCACTTCCCTGATAAATTACATAACACCAGAATATCATCGCATGATTGCTGAAGCAATTCGCATGAGGATGGATGAGAAAGACATTCCCCCCTATGAAATCAAGATAATCTCAAAATCCGGAGCAATCAGGACGGTTGTTGTCAGAGGGTGTAAAATTCAATACTCCGGATCTCCAGCATCGCTCAATGTTCTGACTGATATCACTGAACTCAAAAAGAAAGAAGAAGAACTGCTAAAATTTAATGAAAAACTGGAGCAGGAGGTAGAGTCCAGGACTGAAGAACTTAAATCCTCACTCAAGGACAAAGAAGTTCTCCTAAAAGAGATTCATCACCGGGTAAAAAATAACATGCAGGTGGTATCCAGTCTTTTGTACATGCAGGCACGGACGATTGACCAGCAGGAAGTAAAAAATGTTCTTCTCGAATCCCAAAACCGGATAAAATCAATCGCTCTTGTCCATGAAAAACTCTATCAGTCAAAAGATTTTGATAATATTGATTATACTGATTATTTACACAAAATTGCTCACCATATTTTTGAATCATATAATACTGACAATACCCGTATCTCCTGTACGATAAGTCAGCAGGTAGTTTACATGAATATTGATAAAGCGGTTCCCTGCAGTCTTATCATCAACGAACTCATATCAAATTCCCTGAAATATGCCTTTCCTGACAACCGGAGTGGGAATATTTCCATTACAATCTCTAAAGCCAATCATGAATTCACCATCCAGTATGAAGATGATGGGATTGGAATTCCTGAAGAAATTTCCGTTGATAACCTGAAAACCCTTGGATTACAATTAGTATATGGATTGATCGGACAATTACAGGGTTCTATTACCGTTGACAGGCCATCAGGATCCCGGTTTCTCATCACTTTTCCAGATTAATTATCTCTTTATTTTTTCTTTAAACTGGGCACTGTTTTTATTAAAACTGAAATTTATTCCTTTTTTTATAATAATGTCCGGATATATTACCACAACTTCTTTGTAGTAGTGTGATGATAACCCTAGATACCTGAAAACGATAATTGGATAATCCTTTCTGATAGGTAATGATTGAAAACTTAGGATATCTAAAAATTCTGTCTCTCTCTTAAGAGGGTGGTCTGGTCCCCATGAAAGAGCATGAAAAAGTACTCGTCGTCGAGGATGAATTTGTCACCGGTCTAGAAATAAGGGCACGTCTTGAGGATCTGGGGTATGATGTGCCTGATATTCTTGACAATGGAGAAGATGCAGTAAAAAAAGTCGGAGAATTACATCCTGACATCATGATCATGGATATCACCCTGAAAGGAGAGATGACCGGGATTGAGGCTGCTGATATCATCCGTAAGAAATATTATATTCCTGTCATTTATCTGACCGCCCATTCTGACGAAGCCACCGTTCAAAAGGCTATTCATTCGGAGCCATTCGGGTACTTAATAAAACCCCTTGAAGAGCGTGCCCTTCATACCACCATCCGGATGGCTCTTTATAAACATGCCATGGATAAAGCCCTTGTTGAGAGTGAGAAACGATACCGGGCTATTGCTGAATTGTCAGAAAATATTATTTTTATCCTGAATCCTGATTACTCCGTTGCATATCTCAATTCCTTTGGAAAAGATTATTTTCATGTTCCTGACATGACAGCGGCTCCTGATATGCATGCCATATTCCCGCCAGATCTTTTAACTACCCTGGAGGAACAGGCAAAAACGGTTTTTGAATTCGGAGGTTCTCTTCGGGTCACTCATTCCTTTACATACCAGGAAGAAGAGGTATGGCTTGACTCCACTATTGTTCCGGTCATGGCAGATGATGGAGGGGAAGGAGTAAACGGAGTTATTCAGGTTGTCGGTCAGATAAATGATATCTCTTCTATGGTCCGGATTGAGAAGGAGATTAGAAATAAGGGAATTGAGCAGATTGAACAAAACATGGAACAGTTTCTCATCCTCAATGATCAAATCCGCAATCCCCTTGCAATCATCGCATCTCTGGCATCCATGTCTGAATCAAAGGAAAATAATGATATTTTAGATCAGGTTAAACGAATAGATAATCTGGTAAACCAGCTAGATAAGGGATGGATACAGTCAGATGCCGTAAGAAATTTCCTGCTCAAACATTACAAAATGGGTAAAAAGGATTAATCTTCGAAACTTGTCCTCCTGTAAAAGTTCATTCCTGAAAAAAAGGTTATATGTAATCAGGAAAGAACAAACCGTTTCATCTCAGTGCTGGTGACATCCACCACCTCATTAATCTCATTAATGATTCCGGTAATCTGCTCCACCACGTTAATCGCTTCCTCTGCGGTGGCAGAAGAATTCAGGGCATCTTTCACCGTTTCTTTGATAAACCCACTCATATCCGTAACACTTGCGGTAATTTCCTCAAATGAAGCGGCCTGCTCTTCTATCGCCCCTGCAACGGTATTCATGTTATGACTTATCTCTTCGACTGCTTTGGTAAGGTCTGCAAAAGTCTCAACCGTCTCTTTCAGGGCACCTTCACCCTGGTTCACTGCTTTTGCGGCTTCATCCATTGCTGCAACCGCCTTTGCACTCTGCGATTCAAGACCGCTTATCATCAATGCAATTTTCTGGGTAGAATCTCCGGTCTGGTTTGCAAGTGCTTTTACTTCTCCGGCGACAACCGCAAACCCAAGGCCCGCATCTCCGGCCCGTGCAGCTTCAATTGCTGCGTTTAATGCCAGCAGATTAGTTTGCTCCGAGATGTCGGTAATTATCTTGATGATGTTGGTTATCTCCGCCATCTGGCCTTGGATGTCTTTGATTGTTCTCTCAACTTCGACTGAAGACTCTTTTATCTTGCTCATCCCTTCGTCAGCCAGGGATGATGAGATAATCCCTTTCTTTGCCAGATTATCAGCATTTGTCCCGGCCTGTGCAACTGCATCAACATTTGAAGATATGGACGTGACGGTTACCGTCAGATCTTCCATTGCTTTGAGCACCTGCTCGATTCCATCTTCACTACGCTGAGCATTTGTATTTGTCATGTCAGCTTTGGAGGAAATTTCTTTCGCACCTCTCCTGACATCTTCAATTCCAACCGAGGCATGAGAAGCATGGCTTGAAAGGTCGTTCAACTGTCCGGATACAAGGGCTAGAGACTTCGAGATCTCATCTCCGATGGTATTGAGTGCGGAGCGAAATTCACAAAAGTCTCCCTCTACCTTGATGTCCGAAGGAAACCGGGCAGCAAAATTACACTCTGAATAGTCCTTGGACAACGCAATAGCACCGGACAGAGGATTTATGATGGCCCCCAGGGTACGATTAAATCCCAAAATGATGTCCCGGTATGATCCCTGAAGGTCTCCCGGGGAACCTTTAACGGACAGGTCTCCCATGGAGGTCCGGTCAACAAGGTTTTTGAGTTCCACTATAACGTGATTGAGAGCAGTAAGGGTTTCTGTAAATGCAGGAGTAATCTGGTCCTTTGCACCTCTGTTTTCAATAGTCGCCAAAAGATCACCTGCCGCAATCCGGTGCATGGTTCCGACGACATCATGTTCAAGATAATCTGAAAAACGGTCAATCATTCCGGCCATATCCCCGATCTCATCGGTGCGGTTGAGATATAATCTTCCGGAAATTTCACCCCTTGTCATACTATCAAACTGGTTCATCACCTGGTACAGCGGTAATGTGATACTTCTGGTAATAAGAATTGCAAGTCCCATTGCAAGAATTACCACGAACACTGCAAGAGCTGCCATGAGCGGAATGGTCCGTTCCATCTCAGCATGGCCGTTCGCTGCAATACGCTTACTATTGGTCAGAATTCCGGTTTTCAGATCTTCAAACGTCCCTGCAGTGGCTCGTCTTGCGTTTGCATGATTTCCCCCGTTTGCAATAGATGTCAGCCCTTCCTTGGTTTTTCCCGCTTTTAGAAGAGTAAACACTTCCTGTGCCGCTGATTTATAGGTGGTCCACTGTCCTTCGAACTTTGAGAGGTTCACTTTTTCTTCCGGAGTAAGTTCGGCGGTTTTTAACTCTCCGATATGGGCATCTATCTTAGCAATTTCATCCTGCATCCTTTTTTCATCCTGCTCGCGTTCTGCAGGAAGGGCAGCGGTCCGAAATGTCAGCGCTCGTATGGAATTTAGTGACGTTTCAATACTGGTTACTTCATAGAGGGGCACGGTCCCGTCTGAGTACACCTTGTCCATTCCAATACTCACCGAGTTCATCCCCAAAAAACCAACAACCCCGACAAAAGCCATAAGAATAGTGACGATGATAAAACCGCCAATTAATCGTCTCCCTATCCGGATATTTGAGATACTGTTAAAAATGTTCATTATCCCCCTCCGTAATGCCATGTATCTGTTTAAAAATCATTTTAAGCCCCCTCTCCTGTAAGGCACCTGGATAGTTCCGTAAATAATATACTTGTAACAGTTATCACTTAAAAACATAAACCTCAAGTTGAGTATCAGATCCCGATAATTAATTTTCGATATCGTTCAGACATATATGCGATGAAAAAACCCTGTATCTTCTGTTCTCCAAAACCTGATGTTGTTGTTTTCAGTAATACTCATGCGTACTCCCGTTTTGATGATTATCCGGTTACTCCCGGACACATGCTTATCATCCCTTTTCGTCATATCAGATCATATTTTGAAATTTCAGAAAATGAACAATCTGCGTTATGGGACCTGGTCCGTCTTGGAAAACAGCATCTTGACAACACCTATCACCCGGAAGGGTTCAATATCGCGATAAACGATGGCATGGTTGCCGGACAGACGGTCATGCACCTCCATATTCACCTAATTCCCCGGTATCCGGGAGATTTAAAAGATCCAAAAGCCTGGGTCCATCAGGTGCTTAACGTAAGTGAAACAATGCTGGAGATAAAAGACAAACCTCCGGGCGAAAAAATGTGACGCTTTTTCTGGGAAGGGTGGTATTAGATATCGACGGAAATCATTGAATCCGGTGCTTATTTATCAATATAAAACTCAATTTTTTAAATCCGCCGGTTTCATCTGAATGTTGTAATGTTTCTGGATGTAATTTAATACCGATTCAGACTCAATCCACCTTGCATCAAGCTGGTTTACAATCTGGTCTATCTTTTTTATCTGGACCTCGACATCAGAGTACAATTTCTGATTGTGGTTCTCTGTCATCATGGAGATAATGGTGAGAGGATTTCTAATCCCGTCATTTAACATGGCGAGTTCTGCAAAATTGCGTTGAACCTGTTTGATGGCTATTGTTTTCTCTTTTTCAAGATCTTTTTCCCTGGTGATATCCATATAAGTCCCCTGGATTTTACTGATTTGCCCCCCAAGCCATTCTCCCCTTGCCTGTGTGCGTATCCAGATCTGGTCCCCTTTTATTGTTTTTGCCGGAAGTTCCAGTTCGTAGGATTCTCCGGTTTCTTTTAAGTTTTTAATTGCCTGAATCAGTAATTCCTTTTCAGGTTCCAGAAGACAGGACAAAATGGTCGGAATAAGTTCGTCTGAACGGTTAAAATCCGGATTTAATCCAAAAATCCGGTATGTCTCATCGGTCCAAAAAGTTTCTTTTGTCTGAAGATTGTATTCAAACCCGCCAATCTTTGCAAGTTCCTGAGACGCTTTCAGAAGAGACTCGCTTTGAGTCAGTTTATTTTCAAACTCTTTTCTATCTGTGATATCTTTTATGATGATGATGGTTCCTGAAAGCTTCCCCGTAATATCATGATGGGGAGTACTGGTTGCCGAATACCATTTTGTGCATCCGTCACTACTCCGGATAAATGAGTTATCAGAAAAAATCCCCGGTCTCTCCTCTTTTGTGCAAGATGAACATTGAGAATCCGTGCAGGGAACCAATTCCAGGATAGAATCCGAAAAAATCCGGCCAATCATCTCTTTAGATGTAAAACCCGTGAAATCTTCCATAAACTGGTTCCAGGTCTTAATTATCCCATTTTTATCAAGAACAATAATTCCTTCCCCGGCCTGGCTGATCACTTCGTCAATAAACCGGTGGGTATTAGTAACTTCGTCATTCATCATTGCAAGTTCACGATACTGACTTCGAAGTTCCTCCTCTTGTGCAGCGAGTTCTTCATATGTCTGACTTAACTGTTCATTCTTCTGATTGAGGGTTTCTATCATCTCAATTTTTGGGGTGATATCAAGACTTACACTCACCACTCGTTCAGGTTCTCCATCGTCTCCTGGAATTACTTTTCCGTGGCTCTCGATGGTTTTTACCTGAGAATCAGAGAGGATTATACGAAACTCGGTATGAAACTCAGTCTTTTCTTTAATAGCTTCAATGGAGAATAATTCCGGTTTATCATGAGGGTGGATAACTCCCATGATATCTGAAACGGTAATGGGTTTTTTCTCCCGGATATCAAAAAGTTCATACATCCTGTCGTCCCAGGTGATTTTATCCTCTTTCAGGTCCCATGAACTAAATCCCATTTTTGCAGCATCGGTAGCAATTTTCACTCGTATTAATGAGTCTAGTAAGGCTTTTTCCGCTGCCATTCTCTTCTTATTAGCATTTTCGACATTGGCCGTTATTATCCGGGAGAATGATGAAGAAAAAATGACCGTGACGATGATACTTATGAGAGTGATGGTCGCAATCGTAAGAACGAGAGTGCTGTCGGTTTTTTTAAGAAAAAAAGAAATTATCCACCCCTCAATGAGCAGGATTGCAATAATAAAGGGAACAAAGAAGAGAAGTATCTGTGAGTGAATTGAGTTGACATTGTGGAGTATCTCATCAATTGCTGAAGGGCGGGTAAGCAGCATGAAACTTACTCCACTGAGAAAAAACCCGGCAGCGGTAAGAAACGAGACCGGTTTTATTGATTCTCCATAAAAAAACGGAGATCCAAACCAGTATCCCAGGATCATGACCGCTCCCGCAACAGTAATAATAACACTCACCGTTTTTCCATATGTCTCGCAATATTGCCTGCAAACGATCCCGGATATAAGAATAAGAAACAAGATTGACGATATCGGGGACATCTGTCCCTGAGGGGTAATCCATGATACCTGTTCGCTCGTATAACCCTCCCAGTTAATGCCTGCCGGATTTCCGACAAAAATGGAAATTATTCCCCAAACTGCTAAAATTAGAGATATTATCAGGAGACTGTGGTGTATCGCAGAATACTGGGGATCTGCTTTACTGCGTTCATGGATATAAAGACTAATTCCTATAAAAATGAACAAAATCGCTGAGACCGGAGCAACAGATACACTTTGCGGAATGATTGCTACAAGGTGTCTGAACGAGAAAATCCATCCGAATAATCCTGTAAAGCCAACTAAAATCGTAGCAAGTGCCCAATATTTCGGTTCTATGATATATTTCTGAATACGGGCTATGAATTCCTGGTTTAGTATATATTGTTGCAGGATTATTCTACCGATGGGCATGACGCCTCCTTAACACAGAAATTATTTCACTTTTATCTACCTGCATTACGTCTCTGTTTCAATAAAGTTATCGTCTCTAAAACTTCCTCTTCAAAACGCGATAGATCTCCTGCGTGTTGTTACCCGGAACAAAAACCCGACAGAGAAATCCTCTGGTTTTTATCCTGATCAGGCCGGTTTAATCATTTTATCCAGGTTTTGATAAAAGCAGTGCCGGTTCTCACCTCTTTAACCGGTAAAGGCTTGTCTTTTGCTTTGATATGCTTTATTCTGTCTGCGTATTATTAAGTTAACGAATAGTTCGTAGTAAGAATTATTAACCTCTGGAATTAACTCTCTTGTGTAGTACGACATTATGGAAGCGACGATTGAAGAGCAGGCTGTAGATACTCTCCTGCGTCTGATGGAATTTTATCATGATAAATTGCTTAAGGCAGAAAAACAGGCTTTTACCGGGATACAGGCCGCACAATTTCGCCTGCTGTTCCTGTTAACCTCTGTTCCCATGATATCCATGTCAGCACTTGGAAATATGCTGTATATCTCAAAGCCTTACATGACAACCCTGATAGATTCCCTGATAGCAGAAGAACTGGTAGAGCGGCATCCTGACAATCATGATCGCCGGGTAATTAACATCAGTATCACCGAAAAAGGTCTTGAAAGGCTCAATGTTGTTAAATCAGCGATACAAAAGCAGTTACGATCAGTCCTCTCCGACCTTGAAGAATCTGATCTAAAAGATTTATGCTCTACCGGAGAACGTCTTGTCAGCATTGTCTCGAAAATCCAGTAATTCGTCTACCATAACCTCTCACATGAAATCTGAAATCCTCCTCATTGATACTCCCCATGGAAGAGGTAAAAGTCAGGAGCAAGGGATTTTCTATATAATCCGGCTCTCCTCTCTTTGATGTAACATCGGTGAACTTTTCATGAAACAATCATTCATATACTCGTCTCTTTCCGGAAATTCCGGAAAAATGAAGACAAATAACAACGGGAAACCAGAACTCTCTGTTTCCGGAAAACTCCTTCTAATTCTGGCATCCTTACTGGTTATGTCAGCATTCATAACAACTCCGGTTCTTGCCGGAACCAAGTACATGACCGGATCTCCCGAGCTCTCGGTAAGCATCGACGGGAACAATGAATTTACTCCGGGAACGACGGTTCCACTCACCATCCTTGTCCAGAACTCGGGTCTTAACCAGATAAAATTCGTCCAGTCAGGAATTGTTGACAGTGACGATGTTCCAAACACTGCAAAGATGGTAACCGTCACACTTCTTCCTGGAGAATCTCCGATTCTCGTCAAGTCTGATCCGCAGATGGCCGGAGATATCACTGGCTCTGAAGTAAAACCCGTATGTTTTGAGATACGGATACCTGAAGAGGCAAATGCCGGAACATATGCTCTTCCGGTTGTTCTTGACTATACCTATCTTGGAAATTCTGAACAGGAAGGAACTGATAGCATCGTCTATCGGTATGTGAGCAAAAAACTCGAGATGGAACTTCCGTTCATCATTAAATCAGCAATCAACCTGAATGTAACTGATGTCCAGGCAGAGAATATTAATTCCGGAGGCTCCGGATTCATTACCCTTACGCTCAAAAACACCGGAACTGATTCTGGTAAGAATGCCATTGCAAACATCAGCAGAATCGGAAACTCACCACTCATTCCGGTATCAAACAGTGTCTTTATCGGAGAGTTTGCTCCAGGTAGTGAAAAAACCTTAAAGTACAAGGTTTCGGTTGCAAAAGATGCAGAACCCCAGGACTACCCGCTTGGCATTTCAGTGACGTATGAAAATGCAGACGGAGAGACAATTACCACAACCCCCCAGAAGGTGGGAGTATTTGTCGGAGCGGACGTTGAATTTACCATAACCAGTGAGAAACCACAGATGAATCCAGGAAAAAAGAATTTCATTGAGGTTACGTACCGAAATGATGGTTCTGTCCCGGTCTATGGTGCAGAAGTCAGAATCAGTGCAGTAGATCCCTTCACCAGTGCTGATGATCTCTCCTATCTTGGAGACATTCAGCCAGGAGAGAGTGCAGTAGCAAGATTCGGACTTTCTGTTGATGAGACTGCCGACACCAAGATTTACGGACTTGATTCAGAGATAAAATACCGGGATGCCTTAAACGACAGCCATGTATCTGATACCATAAAAGTACCAATCGATGTAGTTCCAAAAGAAGGACTTGCAGCACTGCTCTCAAGTCCCGTATTTGTCGGATTACTCATAGTCATCATCCTTGGTGGCGGTTACTATCTCTATGAACACCGCCGGAAAAACAGCAAACAGTAAACAGTAACACTGTAGCAGAAAATCATGGATTCAATTTTTTCAGGTATCGCCGATCTTATCGTTAAAAAACCAGGCACCCTCTCTAAGATAATCCTGGTTCTCATGGTCATATCCCTGATTGGGATGACCATGGTCACGATGCAGACCGGTAATAGTACCTATATGGATATCACATCACCTGAAGGAATTCTGAATGAGCATTACACAGAAACATTTCAGAAAGAAACGGTGATACTTCTTGTTGAATCGGATAACTCTTTAAGTCCTGAACTTCTCGGGTATATTGATTCGATTGAAGAGCCCCTGACAAATCTTCAGTACGTTAACTCCATATCAAGCATTGTTGATGTCATCAAACCCTTAAATGACGGCATTCTTCCGACATCATCCGGAGAGATGAATGAAGTAATAGCAAAAGTTCCGGAGAATGTGCTTAGTGTGTATGTGCCCTCCGGAATGCTGAATATGGCTTCAATCGGGCTTGATGCAGGATTAACCGATGAACAAAAGTCAGGTGCACTTTCAAACCTTCGAAAGTTTATTGAGAGTTCCAACCAGCCACCGGGTGTATCGGTCAAATTAACCGGTAGTGCTGCATTTCAGGAGGAAATGAAGGCTGAAATGGGTACGTCCATGGGAACCCTCATTATGGCTGCAATGGTCCTCATGGTTATCGTGATGGGACTGCTCTTTGGATATGTAAACCACCGGTTCCTCCCGGTAGTCATTGTAGCAGCCGGACTTCTCTTTACCTTCGGATTCATTGGTCTTGCAGGCATTCAGATCAGTATGGCCGTAATTTCTGCGTTTCCGGTCATGATTGGTCTTGGTATTGATTACGCCATTCAGTTTCATTCACGCCTGGAAGAAGAAGCTAGGGACAATCCTCTTCCAAAAGCCATCCATACCACGGTCACCAAAACCGGACCTGCCGTTATGTTTGCGATGCTTGCAACCTGTATGGGTTTTATCGCGATGTTCATCTCTCCGGTACCGATGATGCAGGGCTTTGGTCTTGTCAGTATCATCGGTGTTGTGACCTGTTACCTGACGTCACTGATTGGGATACCCCTTTTTGCCATACTCATTAATTACAAGGCGAAAGGACATGGGGCTTCCAGACAGGCAGCAATAGTAGACTCCGGATTATCTGCGATAGCAGTATGGATAGCAAGACGTCCTGTTCCGGTTCTTTTGGCAGTCCTGCTCGTTGCTTTCATCGGTATTCAGATGGATACCCGGATTCCGGTGGATACGAATGAAAACTCCTTTGTTCCTCCGGATATGCCGGCAAAAACCACTCTTGACAAGGTTACCCGCACGATAGGCTCAACTGACTCAGCACCTATTGTAATTCATGGTTCTGATGTTTTAACTCTGGACTCGATAGTCTGGATGAAAGAATTTACGGATCTTGAGGTTAAAACACGGTCAAAGATTACCCGGGGAGTCAGTATTGCAGATTACCTGATTACCTACAATAACGGAGTGATGCCCTCGACCCAGGCTGAACTGGATGCAGCAATGGAAAAGATCCCGGAAGGTACCAAAAAGACATACATAAATGGGAACAATGAAGCAGTAATCCAGTTTTACACGGTAAAACTGACCACAACCACAAAGAGCGATCTTAAAGAGGATATTGAAGGAGATTTAAGACTCTATCCGCCACCGCCTGGAATCAAGGCAGATCTGACCGGTAGTTTTGCGGTGTTTACCAACCTCGTGAATGATATCGTTGAGAGTAAGGATCTTATCACCTACATAGGATTTATCCTGGTGGTACTCTTTCTGGCTGTTGTCTACCGGAATATCAATGCACTCACTCCGATTGTGCCCATTGCAGCGGTTGTCGGGTGGAATGCAGTGGCGATGTATCTTCTTGGAATTGATTACAATGTGATGACGGCATGTCTTGGATCGATGACCATCGGAGTTGCTGCTGAGTACACTATCCTGGTGATGGAACGGTTTATCGAGGAGAAAGAGGTTACTCCGAATGTTATCGAAGCACTCAAGAACAGTGTGAGCAAGATAGGCTCTGCCATTATGGTATCCGGATTTGCTACCTTCTTTGGGTTCTCGGCATTAATTCTCTCTACCTTCCCGATTATCTCAAACTTTGGTCTCACCACTATTATCGCTGTGCTCTTCTCACTGATTGGAGCAATTGCAGTAATGCCCGCAATTCTCTCGTTCGTTGACAAGGTTATGCATGATGTCCATGAATTCGAGGAAGAGGTACTGCATCATCCTCATTCTAACAAATAATTTTTATATGTTTCCGGTTAAAAACCGGATGAATCTTTTTTAATCTCGTATATTTTCCCTGGTCTTTGGTATCTGTAACTAAACAGAGATACTGGTATGAAGAGATCTGAGTTATGATTAACCATTGGATGCCATGAAGGCAATTTGAAAAAAGGGTGAGATTAATGGTCTGTGGAATTGTGGATACCCGGTCAGTATGGAGTATTATTAAATCGGTAGAGTTCGGTATCAACTAACTGAGGTGACGTGTTCATTCTTTCCATTTCTATGTCAATGGGTTTTGGTGTTTTATTGAGAATTTCAAGTTCTGTATCAACGAACTGAGGTGACTTGTTCATTCTTTCCATTTCTATGTCAATGGGTTTTGGTGTTTTATTGAGAATTTCAAGTTTTGTATCAATGAATTGAGGTGACGTGTTCATTCTTTCCATTTCTATATCAATTGGTTTTGGTGTTTTATTGAGAATTTCAAGTTCAGTATCAATGAACTCAGGTGACTTGTTCATTCTTTCCATTTCTATATCAATAGGTTTTGGTGTTTTATTGAATCGTTCAAGTTCAGTATCGATTAAATCAGGTGTTTTGTTAAACCTGTCTAATTGGTAGTCAACCAGCCTTTTGGTATCACTTGTGCCGGAAGAATCACTTCCCTGCACCATTACTACGATAAAGCAAAGGAAAAGCAGTATTATTACTTTTTTCATCCTTACGTTTTTGCTGTGAATAATTAATTATCTTCCTGTTTGCAGCAATAATGCCCGAATGGTTCTTTGAATATCGGTTAACCCGGGTTGATACTTACATTGATTGTAAAAAAAGATGACCTCACTCATTTTAAGGGAATATTCCCCCGACTATTATAAAATCTGAATAATTTTGTGATTTTAGTATCCTGGTCTATCTGGTGCAGGGAGCATGATGTTCCTATCCCCGGAGAAAAAAATAAGGGCAGATAAAAATCGGTTTAAGTGAGTTGCCTGGTAAATGCACTTAAGTGATTTTCCGACCCGCTCCGGAGGTTCGTGTAAACCAGAATAATATCCGGTTTGCTGGTGTTTGCAATTGCTTTATCGAGATCTGCAATATCTGTTTCTTCGATAGATACTCCGGCTTTTAGTGCATCAGTCAGCGACAGTTTTCCTTGTTCTGCCAGTTCTTCAGACAATGTCCGGATATCCGGGTTACTATAGCCTGATGAAAGATTTCCAATCATGTCAGAAGGAACCTGGTACCTGTCAAGTAAAAATTGCACTTCACTGGCATGTGTCTCTTCAGCATCTGCAATATTCTCAAATACCGGAATAGAATACATATCATACCATACTCTATAGAGATCATGTGCCATCTGTTCTTCTTCTCTGATGAAGAGGAGATCTAAAACTTCAATATCAGTCAGGTTGTAGGTATCCGGCTCTGGAAGGGTCAGATTCATATTATCTACAAATCTGTTTCCATTCCCCTGTCCGGCAGCAGATAGGGGGAGGATAATTACCAGGGATGCAAGGAGAAGAATGAGGAGCACAATAATTTTTTTCATGATGCATACCGCCTGTCTGGTGGATAATCATCTATACATTCTCAAGAGATATAAACTTTCAAAACAGGGGGGTTACATCCCTGAACTTTCTGGTTTTAGGGGATATGCAATTCAATTATTTCCTGATTTTGAGATGAGGCAGAGATTATTGGTGAGTACCTGAACAGATTGATATCTATCAGTTGGACCCACTGCATGGCACTTTTATAAGATAGAAAAGATGCTACTTCCTTTTTCGGTCGGAAGGTCAGCAAATACCATATCTATCTGCCATGAGGTTCAAAAAAGGGATATCGAAAAAATATCTCCGGATAATGGATGATTTCATCGCAGATACCTCTAATCGGTTGATTAATTCTACTGATGAATGTGATCTTTATTCCTATTTTTTGTATTTTTACGTAGATTACAAAAACACTCATAAATAAGGGTTAATCACATCTATTTATTTTAAATATTAAATTAAATGGGATTATCCGATCTATTATCTATGATTAAGATCTAATATATACTGTATCATTTGACCATGCAGCAAAAACGACCAAACAAAGTTCTTGGATATCGTACTGATATTCATGGAGAACCCATTCAAACGCTCATCGGCCCGGGTGAAAAAGAAAGATCTATTATCTTTTCTCTGAATTCGGGAGAAACAACCATCATCACATCACAAGATCTTAAAAACAAACAGGAACCATTTCTTCCGTGTGATGAATTGGTAAACCAGAAAATTTTCAGGAACATGAAAAAACATCCGGATATCTATGTGAAGTTTTATAAATTCCTGAATGAGAAAATTCCCCGCTAAATCTAATTTTATAGTCTGCTTAATCCCTGAACTCTCCGGCTTTAGGGGATGTATAATTCAATTATTCCCTGATGATGATATGAGAGAGGTCATCGGAGAGTGCCTGAACTGATGGGTATCTCTCAGTTGGATCGATTGCCATGCACTTTTGTAAGATAGAAAGGATTAAACTTCCCTTTTCTGTCAGAAATACCGGTTCTTTACCTGAAGGAATATCTGCTTTGCCGGTCAGAAGTTCAGCAAATACCATCCCGGTCTGCCAGATGTCTGTTGAAAATTTGCACTCCGGATGACTTTTTCGTTGTTCCGGAGATGCATATGTTGGAGAAAATCCTTCTACCGACCATCGGGATGAACCTGACCGGGCAAGACCCCAATCGGTAAGTTTTGGGATTCCTTCCGCGGTTAACAGGATGTTTGTCGGTTTTATATCGCAGTGAATTACTCCCCTTGCATGGGCATACATGAGAGCAGAGACCAGACCTCTGATAATCCCTAATGCCTGCTCCAACTGCACCGGCGTATTCAGTTCTGCAACTGATCCGGGGAGATATTCTATCTCGATATAAGGAACCGGAAGGATATTAGCCGAAAAAACCCGTGCAATATGCGTATGTTCCAGATCCTTCCAGATATTTATCTCCTGCATAAATGACATTCCGGTCTTTTCATCATCTCTTCTTGGAACCTTAACAACCACCGGAACTCCATCTCCGATGCGTTCTGCATACCAGACAGCCCCTACTCCGCCCTCACCAATGAGCCGGACATTTTTATATCTGTTCATGGGGAGAGGAAATGCGGAAATATTCCTTGAATCAGATTTTATCTCGAAAAAATGTCCATGTCTGACCTGCTTTATGATCATTACCATTCCGCTCAGAATAGATAGTGCCAATGAAATGATAAGAAGCGTCGTGCCCGGGTATACCGTCTGAAGAAGACTGAGTGATTGACGGGAGAATAATAACAGACCTAATGCCAGTGTCCCTGATATTACCTGACCAAAGCCGATTACTACTATCAACCGGACAGGAAGACGAACCTGAAAGAGAGAGATGAGGTGAAACAGGATAAGGAGAAGGAAAAGTATCAAAAACGAAGGCATATAGAGATTGATTGCATTCCCCGGCCCGGCTCCCATTCCTCCCCCATGTCCATGATGCACAGATGTAGAAAGGAGGAGTACAAAAGCGAGGAGGTAATTCACAGCAAGGATGAGGCTTAGAATATTACCTATTCCGGCGGAGATGTGTTTTTTATCTGCAATCGTATTTGCTGGTGGAAAAATGGTGGTTTTCATGAATTATCGGTTTTTCCTGAACGAAAGATAAACGCCACTCCCAGTGATTCGGGTGAGAGTTCAATATGGTCTCCGTCTGTAAGCACCACGGGGTCATGAGACACGGGTTTACCATTTACATACGTCCCTCCTTTACTGTTACCTTCTGAAATCGTCCAGAATCCTGACTGTATTCGAAGCCATGCATGGGGACGTGATACCCGGCTGACCGATCGATACCCGTCATTGAGCAGTATTGCAGGTTCCAAAGAGATCCCGTCCCATCCCTCTTCTACCCGTCCAATCCGGTAGACATTTTCTGTTAATTCAAATACATCTCCAGTCTGTGAACCGCTCGTAATAACAAGTCCGGGTCCGGATGATGGGAGGATGCTGTGCAATCCGGTTTTTACCTGTATAGCCCGCTCTGATAAATCCGGAATATTACTTCCTGTTACCGAGGTAAAGATGGTAAGATTGTTTGCTGCATGTTTTAACGCATCGGGAATGAGAATATAATAGAACACCGGCTGACCCTGGTTTGCAGGTTCATCTGAAACCCCTATCTCTTTTTGTATCAGACCCAGTGATAACAGTTTATTCAGGTGCTTTTTGGTATTCTCATAACTTGTTTTAATCTCATGTGAGATCTGTCTGACTGTCCGGGGCCTGGTTCCGACATATGAGAGTATTTGAAGACGGATGGGACTTGCAAGAACATCGAGATATTCTGAGAGTTCAGAAATAAATTCCTGATCTGAACTGGTAAGGATCGTCCGGTCATCTGGTTTATCCGGATTCACATGTATCATCTCACTTGTTCATTGGCGGCCGGTCAATATCAATGTCTACCCTCTTGTAACCAACCGGTTCAGGGGGGGAACCAGTCCCATTTTGTCCGTTTATATCTCACAAAGCCTAATGGAAGAGTATGCACTGCAGGAGGTGCAGATAAATCATGAAAGGAATAACAATTTTTCTCATATTAGGTCTGATTGCTCTGGCGTTTATACTCCCGGCATCAGCAGCCGGCCAGGGTGGAAATGGAAAGATGCTCCAGAGTGGAGGAGAGTTAGGCCAGAACCTTGGAACGTGTCCAAATCCGGATTGTCCCCAGGAAGATTGTCCGTTTAACCAGACTCCTCCCCGGGATGGAACCGGAATGCAGTATGGAAAAAACCTGAAGCGATAAGAAACCAGGTGAGATGATGAAACGAACCACCATGGGTATTGTAGGAATTGGAATCATTGCCGTACTGGTGATTCTGATCATGACTCTTCCGGTATCAGGAGCAGGAAAGACCGGCCCCCAGGATGGAACCGGCTACCACTTTGGTCTGAATAATCAAAGCAATGCCGGTCAGCAGGGTGCTGATGGATCCTGCATCCGGGAGGTTTGTCCGCATAACGAAAACCCGCCCCGTGATGGAACCGGAATGCAGTATGGAAGATTAGAAGGCAAATCCGGAAATGGTGGAAAGTCCGGACAACATGGGCATGGAAAAGGCCACCATCAGTAGGATGGTTTTTCCATCCGGTCCATAGATTGTGAATTTTTCCGTCCATTACGGGTATTCCCCTCCGTTTTTTAATCAAACCCTCTAAATGACCAAAATCCCTGCTTCTTTTTTCATACAGCAAGCCTGACATTGTCTTCTCTGTGGATGAGTGGTCCTATTCATATGGCCAAGAGCAGTCAGTCCACTCCGGTCTGGTTTCTATTTTCATGGAAACATTTTCAGGTTTCCAGGCCACGCTCTTTAATGCCAATCAATCGTTAAATCGGCTGAAATTCTCGCTATGTTCTCATTTTGTTTTTTTCCCTTATACACTCCGGTTCAATACTGTATGTCTCAGTTCGAGACAGGGGAAAAGTCGAACATGGCAGATTTTGTAGCAAAGTCAACCGTAAAAAGTGCTGAACGGGTTCTCGCAGCTCCGTTTGCAAGCAAAGATGCGATGAATACCATCATCGCCGGAATAATCACTGATAATCCGTGGAACTGCACGCCATACACTTCCGGAGGGGAAACTCTTGCTCCGGTCCAGAAAACTTCCGAGTATTATACCGGGAAGGTCGTCTATGAAAACACCGAAGGAAAACAGGTCGGGTATGTGACTGTCCGTGCCGGATCATCCGGAGCCTTTGACACCATTACCTCAACTGTTCTGGCAAACACTGCCATGGCAAGTGCGATGGGGGGGACTGCATCACATGACAGTTCAGAAGATAACTTCTCCGTGACACTCAAATGTCATACTGAAACCGGAGAACTCTTTAATATCCGGTTCAACCGTACCGGAGTCATGGTATCAAGTTACGAAGCAGATAGCATTCTCACAACCATTGAGACCTGGGCAGACACGATTCCGGCCCTGGCATAATTCTTTTCTCTTTTTTTGTGCTGAATTACTGCATTGGAACCTTTTTTCTGAATTTTCTTTTTTTCCTCAACCAAAGATCCTATTACTTCACAGATCTATCATTCATGCATGACTGACATCGTACCGCCACTGGAGATAATCCCAATATCGCTCGGGTTTGTGAATGCATACCTGGTGAAACAGGAGGGAATTATTCTTATTGATACCGGAATACCCGGTAGTGCATTGAAAATCTTTGACATAATGAAGGAAAACGGAATTAACTTTCAGGATCTTTCGCTTATTATTCTCACCCATGGTCATCAGGACCATGCCGGATCAGTATCTGCTATTCGTGAGAGAACTACGGCTCCGGTATTGTCGCATGTAAATACTGCAGAGTTACTGCAAAAAGGGGTGCAGGGTGAATTACAGCCCTGTTCGATGACGGGACATCTTTTAAAATTCTTTTTTTCCATGAAGAAACACTCGGCATTTCCTCCATTTAAACCGGATATTCTCATCGATGCCCCCTATAATCTCTCTTCTTACGGAATATCCGGAATGGTAATTCCAACTCCCGGCCATGCAAAAGGGTCGGTGTCTGTAGCACTTGATTCAGGTGAGAGGTTTACAGGAGATCTGATATTCCCGAAAATTCCATCCGGAAAGCCAGGATTTCCATTCTGGGCTGATGAACCTGATAAAATACTCTCAAGTATCCGGACCATTGCCGATGATAATGCTACGGTCTTTTATCCCGGACATGGAGGTCCTTTCATGAGAAAAGATGTCCTCGAACTGATTAACCATGTGTAGATCCGGTACCGATATTATTAGAGACTGAGAAGAAAGTGTCCTCCCATTCAATACTACAAAAAATCCTGATTATTACGGATTATCCCTTCTTTCAATCCGGAATTTCAATATTATTTCCAAAAGCGAAAAACTCTTAGTTATTTTCAATATTGGTTATTTTTGAAAGGACGAATGCTCGGACAAATTCGGCTTTCTTTATTGCATCCCGAGATTCTTCTATACTTGGAAAGTAAAAGTCATCAGCATATCGGATTTCAACCGCAAAATCAGTTAATTCATCAATGTTCTTCTGTATTAGTTCATTAAAAGATGGATCAATTAGTATACAGTCTCTGATGAGTCTGATTAATGAATGAGTTTTAGGAATTTCACTATCTGAAAAAACTAAAAATGCTTTTAGATATTTTTCAGCGGTCTGCTAAACATGGAAACATACGGTATCCAGAGCCGGATCTTCGTGTTCTATCTCATGGCATGCATTTTTTAAATCATTATCAGCCTTTACGCACCATCGTCGTAGAGTTTCAATATTTATACTCATACGGGTAATCCTTCCCGTAAGGCATAGTACGAGATTCTACCCTTGTCGTTGTTTGCTGATTGAATTTCATCTTTTGCCAGTACGATAAAATCTGCATCGATATCATAATCAAAAACGAATATTTTTCTAATTCCTGATATGATTTTTCTTTGCAATAAATGGGGGATTTTTCCCTCTGTAATTATAAGAAAATCCCAATCGCTGTCCGGTTTTGCAGTTCCCCTCGCACGACTACCAAATAGATAGACTGAAATGACAACTATCTCCTGTTTCGCGAATTCGTCGCGAATTATTTTTGACAGGAGTTCGATTGGAGGTATATTACTCATTTTTGTAAAAACTTCTGATTAATGATATGGTGTATATAATTTTTCTTAAGTATGTATCATTCTATAGGTTTTGTAGATTATCAATATGATAGGTTTTTTCCTGGTTGAAAAACCCTACACAAATTAACTAAAAATCAAGCAAAATTTCATATTCAAAAAGAAGGAGTTGTAATATTTTTCTCATTGAGTCCGGATGTTGGATCGAATATTACCCCTTTATTGCCATCCTGCTCAATGATATTACTAAAGACTGCACGGATGATTATTGAAGATACTGGAGATTTTATTACATGGATTCATGGGTTGAATCTTTAATCTCTGATTTATCAGAAGAAATAAAGAAACAGGGGATACAGATTGCCGTGATTGTCCTGTTCGGCTCACAATTTGATGGAACAGCAACCAATGAAAGTGACGTTGATCTTGCAATTGTTTCTCCCTCATTTATTGGTCTTAGTTCACTTGAGCGAAGAAAAGAAGTTAAAAATTCTCTCCGTCAAATAATTAAAACCTATAAAGTACCTGTTGATCTTATTCTTCTTACTCCTGAAGAGTACGAAAATGAAAAGTCTCTACGTATGTCATTTATTCGTCAGGGAATTCCTGTTTCTGCCCTGGTATAAAATAATGGTAATAACCTGGTAAAACCGGTCTCTCATCTATCCGGGAAGATATGACGGCTTCCTGAGTGATATACAGGGTGAGGAGAAGATCCGGGTTTTATGTGCTCTGGAGTAGTCCATCAAACCGGACCAGGGCTGCATTTGCAGCACCAATAAGAGAGATATGATTGATCCGGTCAATTTCAGTTGGTGGCAAGGGTTCTGGTTTCATGAATGGAGTGGTATTTGTGGGTTATCGGATACCCGCAATCTTGTTTGTGGATCACATGATAGGGATCTGGTACCTATAACCTATCCGGGTATTTTATAGTATGAATAAGTTAGCCCGGTAAAAATTTATCGATCTTTAGTAGGATACAATTGTTGAGAGGTGCCGATACATCCTGTTGATGAACTCTTCAGTTTGCACAGTGAGATCATGTCATACGATACTAATCCTGCATCAAACATTTCCGGGGGGAGTTTTTGAATAGTTTCCCGGAGATTTTTTATGAAATATTCATTTTTTGTTGTGATTATGATTTGTATGCCGTATTGAATCATGGCTATCAGGAATTCTCCGATTAGAGTCTGCTGATTTTCTGTCAGGTGTGCATCTATTTCTTCAATGATGATGATCTGGTCGGCCTCCGACAGATATTTTGTGTACAAAAAAATCGGAGATAGAGCAATTACTGACCCCGGACGGGTTAAGAGGTTCTGTGATAGTCTTCCTTTTTTTATCCTGATATCATAGAAAGTATCTTTGTTCTCTTTTATGATGATTGTTCCATCAAGGAGTGTTTCTTCATACTCCTTCCACCATCCTGTTTTCGGTGTTTCATGATATGCAAGGCTTTCTAACCATGCGATAAAATCTTCAAGAAATGGGGGATATTGTGTTTCTTTATCATCGAGCCAGGGTAATAACTGCATGATTCCATATCGCGATGCTGGGATGAAATATGGGTCCGGGCAGGAATGTGGAAAGATTGTATCCAACCAACATTCTGATGCCTTTTTGATGAACGATTCTACTACATAGTTTTCTTTTTCTGTTTTTGGAGGGTGTGATGGAATTTTTTCAAAGAGATCTTGTGGAAGTGGATAATGACATTCAGGAACGGTGATTGAACTGTTTTTTTCTATAAGGAGGGTTGCAAAACTCTCACCATTCCTGATAGTGATGGTGGCTTCTTTCTCTGTGTCAGGGTATCCGGGAAGATATCGTTGGAGAACTGGGGTCAGGTAAGTATGGTAGTAATCCCTGATACCGGATTGTGCGATATGTTTCGCGAGATCCGGGAGAGGATCATCTCTGTTTTCTGTTGGGATATCCCAATCAGGTACAATATACCAACTGTCCCGGTGGGCAGCAGAGAGGGTATAGATGAGATGGGTAACCAGTGAAAGGGCAGTATCGTCATCGCATGTCAGGATTGTCAGGGGTGTGAGTGAGAGTGAAACTGAGTGAATGGGTCCAAAGTCCTTGATTGTTAGTGTGAGTGTCACTTATGTTCACCAGGTAATGAGTATTACCTGTTTTTGCCGATAATACCTTATATTCATCCTTCATAAGCATTCACACCCTTTTCAGTAGGAAATTCGCCTGGATCCTATCCGGTTGGTCAGGGTAATGGTTATGAGTCATACTAACGAGAATACTTGAATCACATAGCCGGGTTTTAAAACCCAATTTACCACTAACAAAAAAAAAATGACTTCTTAGTTTTGTTTGAATATGCTACCTTAAGTGGATGGAATCTTATACCCAGATTACCTCACGGGATATATATGGGAGGATATAAGGAGATACGCCATCAGTAGTGACGATCTCAATTTTTCTTGGAAATAATGACTGGAGATACGCTTCAAGATCAAGGTATTGTTTGTATGTGACCGATTCCGGATCAAGTTCAATGAGAAGATCGATATCACTTGAGTCTAGGGCTTCATTCCGGACTACAGAACCAAAGAGACCAATCTTTATCACACCAAATTGGTCTTTCAAAACATGAGATTCACGTTTTAATATTGATAGTACCTCATCACGTTCTCTCATTATGTTCACCTTGTCGTTCTGGATTATTTGAATATAGAAATTGTATTATTGGGGAATAGAATCTGTTTTTAATGGTGAAGGTTCATCTTGTAAATGACCCTGAATATGAAATTCCATTTCCTCTATCATATGTTCTTCGACCTCCTCTTTTGTCTTCCCTGTGGCAATACCTCCGGGAAGGTCCGGAACATATGCAGAATAGTTATCACCACCTTTTTCAACAACTATCAAAAATTTTTGCATATCCTTTCATGCTAAATTGCTGTTTGTTTCTAAATACTCATTTCTGTACCTGGAGAAATACCTTCAGATGGATGACCTCCATCCTTTTTTCTTTATACTTCAACACCCACTTGAAACGACGAAGAGCAATCAAAAATCTCTTAACTTGTTAATCTCAATATCATCACATTGAGAAATTATGACCGGACAAATCCCTGATACTGTCATATGGAAGAAGAAAAAATATGATCTCCCGGGATATGAAGGAGAAGAAAATGATGTGGAGTTATTCGATCCGAAAATATTTGGATTATCTCCCCAAGTTATGCATACTGCTTGCTATAGAGGATTTTACTGTACCTATAAAATTGTGAGAAATGTTCTCTATCTGGATATATTATGTGTAAATGATGGGCATGATACCTACCCCACGATTAATGGAATTGATGTATCACCCGGGAGATATGATGCGTATGAATATCTTCATCTGAATCTTCCAATCCAGTATTCAGGCTTATTGAGAATTGGAGCAGATTTCCACTCTGAAAAGTATATTCACATGGGCTTTCAGAAACCGTCTGCATACGGGATTGTTTGGGATCTTGAATTATCAGACGGGAAGATTGTCGGTAAGAAAGATATTTCAGAAAAAGTAAAGGATATCGAGGGGCGATATCACGATAATTATTATCAATATGAGTTAATCGACAGTATTAATGATGCTTTTAAAAGAGATATGAATTTGAGATGAAGTCCTGTAATTGAATCTCTGGAAAATTATCTTCCTTTCTCCAAAATCTTTCGATAATCCCCTTCCGGAATCTCCCTCATTGCCTGCCTGAAATGTCCGGACCACATCGTCTTATTTGTCACAAACCCGAGTTCCGGAATCAGCGGTTTAATCTCAACCGGCTCCTTGAATATTTTCACCGGCTTTAACCGGAACCGGAACGGAAACACCTCTTCCCCCATTTGTGACGGAGCGGTGAAAAGCGGAATTGTATCTTCATAGAGTTCAGTAACTTTGTATTCTCCCATGATGACCGATGGGAATACTTCTTTTGCATGTGTTTCTGACCGGGCATAGATGAGAATGGTATCCCCCACCTTCACCCCGGAATGCAGTCCTTTGCTCCGTTTCGGAACTCCCCAGATATTGTGTTTCTTCACGACCTCCCAGTTCTCCCGGTTACCGGAGGCGATCCATATTGCCATAGTATCAGATTCACCGCACCACAATTTAAAAACATATATCGACCTTCCCGGCATCCTCCTCCCTGGAATGACTATTGAGGATGTGAAGCAGGGGGTTTCAAAGATCCGAAACCGGGTATTAGCACGGGTGTTCCGGGAACTTGACCTGATTGAGCAGTGGGGTTCCGGGTTTCGGAGGATTCTCCGGGAAGCTGAAGAACTCGGACTTTCTGAACCGGTTATTGAAGAGATTGGTATGCGGGTCAGGGTGACGATATTCCTGGCAGAACAACTGAAGATACATGTAACCGAACAAGTAACCGAACAAGTAATCCGGCTTATTCACTGTCTGAAAGATAAGGATCTCAGTGTGAAAGAGATGATCTCCTGCTTAGGGATGAGTCATCGTCCGACATTCATGTATGATTACCTGAAACCGGCCATGGATGGAGGATTTGTAGAGATGACGCAACCGGATTCACCAAAAAGCCCGACCCAGAAATACCGGCTTTCCCGGAAAGGACAGGTGATGTTCTTATCTGAAAAAGGTCAAAACCGGTGATAACAGGGATGAATGGATTTTTTTTGGTTGTCGAACGGGATGCGATGTAACCGTGACTCTCACTCTACATCCATGCTGCTTTGGTGAGTGTGCAACGATAGAGATATCACTCAGTACTATTTTTCGGTAATATTGAGGTTATATCCCGATTTTTGGGTGCATATGTCCTCTATTTATCGGCATCATAACGACCGTCTACTGTTCACCACTGTTCACTGAGAAATGGAACAGTAACTTCTCTATCGTTCCATAATGTTACGGTAAATATGTAACGATAGAATGATCCGGTTGTTAAATTAATCTGCAATGGAGGGGAATCCGTTCTTTCGGGTGGATAATTCTTCCTGGTGTAATTGTCATTTATGCAGTAGTTTACTGTTCACTACTGTTCACTGAGTAATGGAACAGTAACCTCTCTATCGTTACATTTTTGTCTGGTGAGATTGCAACGATACCTATGGATATTGAAGACCTCATTTACCTGATACAATCCGGAGAATCTGAAGTATTAGAGTTTAAAGAATCGGAAAGCAAAAATATTCACCATGAAATTGCCGCTTTTGCAAATTCAGATGGCGGAAAGATATTAGTCGGTGTATCTGATTCCGGGAAGATCATCGGGACGAATGTAAAAGAAGCAATTGAAAAGGTTACCAGTTCCATCCAATCCATTATTCCACCACCCAAGATAAAAACACTGAAGATATCAGTTGATGGTAAGGATATCCTGGTAATCAGTGTAGATAAAAGTCCTACCCTTTGCTCGATCGGTGGTATTGTGTATATCCGGGCGGGTACCGGAGTCCGGCCCCTTTCTCTTCAGGAGATAATTATGCTCTCTTCAGAGATGGGAACTATCCATTGGGATGAAATTCCCATGCTCTCTAAAAAAGAGGCAAAACCCGAGTATATTAACTGGTTTTTTGAAAAAGTTCAGGAGACAAGAGGTAAATCAATATCTGCTTCAAACAGGGCCAGATACCTGAGAAGTGCCAGAGCACAGAATGATTTCAAACTAACAAATGCTGGAATACTCTTTTTCACAGAGGCCACTGAACATATTCCCTCAGCCAGGATAAGAAAAGTGGGCATGAGTGATGAAGGTCCTCAATGGAGTGAAGAATATGAAGGGCCGGTATGGAAAGTAATTGAGGAAGCATATAACGGTCTCATGCGGGATATAAAAAAGATCGATGTCGTATCAGGCACACGAAGAGTGAAGATTGAGGAGTATCCTCCCCGGGCAATTCGTGAGGCTCTGATAAATGCAATTGCTCACAGGAACTACACCATCAGTGCGGATGTGAAGATTCTTATGTATCCTGACCGGTTTGAGATAAAGAATCCCGGTTCCTTAATGCCCGGTGTAGAAATCAGTGATCCAGAGCATATCCCCCGGAATCCTGCATTATCAAACTTGTTGTTTGATTCAGGGTACATCGAGCAATATGGGTTTGGCATAAAGATGATTGAAGAGGAGGTCGCCAGCCATCCGATGTGTTCGGTTGAGTTTAAAGTCTCTCCATCTTCTTTTACGGTGATATTCAGAAAAGAGATCCCCTCGAATCTTGATGATATGGATAGCCAGATCCTCAAACTGGTTCAGGTACCTACGAAAAGTGGAGATATTGCAGCAAGACTGAATGTTTCCAAAAATACCATACTCAGGAGAATTGACCGCCTGGAGAACCTTGGGCTTGTCGAGAAAAAGGGTTCAGGTCCACGGACCATGTATGTCAGAAAACAGTAAAATCCATAGATTGAATAAATTACCCTTCAGCCGATGAATAAAAAAACTGATAGGTGTTCTGGTCTAAAATGATGAGTATAAAATCTGCGAATAAATTCACGGCGAATCATGAGTTTTCATACGGAAAGGTATTCCTGATATGATCGTACATCCACAAACACTCCCGGACCTTCTCGGTTCAATCCGTCATATCCATGAGGAATTAACCGACCAGGCAACCTGGGCAATCAATATCAGTCTCACGCTCCGGAACTGGGTGATGGGATATTATATTGAGGAATATGAGCGGTCTGGTTCTGACCGTGCAGAATACGGTGAACGGTTGATGGACCGGCCTTACTGAAACGCTCTCACTGGCAGGTCTTCCCCGGTGTGAACGGAGAGATTTATACCGGTATCGAAAGTTCTATCGTACGTATCCCCGGATTGTGCAGTCACTGACTCCACAATGTTCAGGACTCATAGATCTCACAAAGTATGTTCCCCCTGATTACCTCACCCGGGACGATGATCAGATTGTGCAGTCAGTGACTGCACAATTGCATCCGGCCGGATCCGTTCTTATCACCCGACTCTCGTTCACGAATCTTTCTGAGTTGATAGAGATTGACGATGACGTAAAGAGGGCTTTTTATGAGGTGGAATGCATCAGAGGGAACTGGTCGGTCCGTGAGTTGAAACGCCAGATCCATGGTCTGTATTATGAACGCTCAGGACTCTCCACCAACAAGGATAAGTTATCTGAATTCACCCATTCTTTGAGTGAGACTACGAACCCGGAGGGAATCATCAGGGATCCGTATGTCTTCGAGTTTCTGGGTCTTACCCCCAGGGAAGTGATGAGTGAGTCACATCTCGAGGATCAACTCCTGGACAAATTACAGGAATTCCTTCTTGAACTGGGTCATGGGTTCTGTTTTGAAGGGCGGCAGAAACGGATACTTATCGGGGATACCTCGTACTATGTGGATCTCGTTTTTTATCACCGGATCTTGAAATGTCATGTGCTTGTTGAACTCAAACTTGCGGAGTTTTCTCATGAGAATATCGGGCAGCTCAATACGTATGTGAGCTGGTACCAGGCAAATATGATGACAGAAGGGGATAATCCCCCGGTTGGAATCCTTCTTTGTACCCATAAGGATCATGCTCTCGTGGAGTATGCCCTGGCAGGGATGGATAATAATCTGTTTGTATCCCGATATCTTTTAGAACTACCGAACAAAGAAGAGATGCAACGGTTTATTGCGAATCAGATGAGGGAACAGGGGTGAGTATTTCCAGGGTGATGATCCAGGATTGTTGTTCTCTCAATTCTGTGAATATGAACCTGCCTATCGGGCAGTGGGTGTCAGTATTTTGGAGGATTCTCCGGGAGGCTGAAGAACTCGGGCTATTTGAGCCGGATATCGCAGAGATCTGGGTGCGGGTTCGGATAACTAAATATCTTGCAGAGAGCCAGCGGATAGAAGTAACCGAACAAGTAACCAGACCGATTCATTGCTTTGGAAATTCTGCAATGAGCGTGAGAGAGATGATGTCCGGAGTCGGGCTGAATCACCTCCGACGTTCATGTGCCATTATCTTAAACCTGCCATGGAGGGAGGGTTTATTGAGATGACCCAGCCGGATTCACCGAATAGCCCGAAACAGAAGGACCGGTTAACCCGGCGGGAAAAATGGTGTTTTTGGAAAATGGGGGTAATGGGATAATATAATTGATGTATGTAGGTTTCCCTACTTCAAAGAGAAACAGGTCTCTCATGGTTGCCTGTGTCCCTTCTTTCCGGAGGATATGAAAGCTTACTGAGTGATTAACGGGATGCTCTGATAAAGTCTTATAAACCGGATCAGGGTTGAATTTACAGCCCCAATGAGAGGAATATGACTGTTCCTTCCCGTCTGGTGGTGGTAAGGGTTCTGGTTTCATGAATGGGTATTATTTGTGTGTCACCAGATACACACAAGCGTATTTGTAGATAACAATATGCTTTTTTAATGCCTACAACAACGAAGAATCAATATTTAGGGGAAGTTTTATCAGGGCCTCGGATTCTGCAGATTTTTCTATCACCTGATTCATACTAATCTTTCATATTGGTTTATTATAATTCAGAAGACCAATCGAATGATCTTTGAATGTGAGAAGATAATTGAGTTTGTATTATCACTTGTTTTTTAGACAGAGCCAAATTTTCCCCTCATAGTAAAAGAAATAAAAGAGATATGATTCTCATAATAATAGTAAGTAGTGAGATTAAATCGTTAATAATATATATTGTGTAAATTCAAAGAGTTGATCTGCTTAAAATTATTCTTATTTGTTAAAATTTATCATTATTTATTGAAGAAAAGTGGATTATTAAAAAAATCGGTATTTATTCATGATTCCCTCCTCAGAAACAATTTCAACAATTTTCTCTGAATCAAGAATATATACAATTCCTGTTTTCCAACGAACATTTGAATGGGATGAAGATTTATGGGAGGGTTTTTTTACAACTCTGATGAGGAAATATGATTCAGATGATCCAACACACTTGGAATTTATGGGTAGTGTAGTAATAAAGGAGATAAATTCTGATCGTAACAGTAAATATTGGGTAATAGATGGACAACAGCGTTTAACTACTATCTTCTTAGCTTTGGCTGCACTAAAAACCTTTATATCAGATAATGATGGCAAAGCTAGTGAAATTGATTCGGTATTATTCTTAAAAAATAAAGATGGAAATCAATCAATTTTATCAAAATTAGAATTATCAGAAACTAATTATTCTGACTTTTCTGCAGTATTAAAAAACCATAATTGTTTTTCAAATTCTAAAATAAAACGTTGTCATGCATTTTTTATAGATAATTTTGAAAAGATGCAATCACAATTAAATTTTTATCGAGTGTTAGATTCAATTCTTAATGGATTACAGTTTATTGTAATAAAATTAGATAAAACTGATAAGGCAGGATATATATTTGAAACTATAAATTTAACAGGTATTCATCTTGAACCAATAGATACAATTAGAAATAATATTCTTGGAAAGTTTGATGATATTGATAAAATGAATTTTTTATATAAAACTTTTTGGCGAGACATAGAAGCAGAATTTAATAACATCGGAGACTTTCCAAATTTTTTACGTTACTTTTTATTAAAAGAACCTGAAAAGTTAAAAAATGGTTTTTTTAAACCGGATCATCTTACCCAAGCAATAATGGACCGTTTATCAATAGAATTAAGGGCAGATTCTCAATTTAAAGATATTGAAGACTTTTTAGCAGAAATGAAAAAATATGCTCGCTATTACAAAATAATAAAGAATCCGAATGAATTACCTCCAATTGATAAAGTATTGAAAGTCCCATTTCAACGATTAAGATACCTCCGAGGGACCCAATATATGCCCTATTTAATGAAAGTTTATGGCCTCTATAAAGACAATAAAAAAATTATTATTGAAACTATTCTAGAAATTGTGAGAGCAATTGAAACTTATTACGTAAGAAGATCAGTTTGTGGGCAAAATTTTGTTATCGCTGAAAAAATGTTTTTTGATCTTTGCTCATCAATACCATCAGAATCTAATATCACTTTATTGAACAATCTGAAAAAAGTCATTTTTAAGGAGTTACCATCAGATGGTACCTTTGAGAAAAATTTTCAAAAAAGCGATTTTTATAAATCAAGCGAATTTAATCTTCTTACTCAATTTATTCTACTATCTATTGAAGAAAGTAAAGGTGGTATGGGTGTGCACTATAATCCCGATGAGAAATTTACTATTGAACATATTATGCCTCAAAATCTTACAAAAGAGTGGGAAGAGCATTTAGGGAGATTTGTCAATGACCATGAATACTATGTTCACACGATTGGTAACCTGACTTTAGTTACGTCTCAAGTTAATTGCACACTATATAACAATTATTGTACATTTAAATTCGAAGAGTTGAAAAAGACTGGATTTTGTATCAATAATGAATTGTCATGCAAAAATCAATGGAAAATCAACGATATAGAAAAAAGAGCTGAGGAATTTTCTAAGATCGCATTAAAAATTTGGCAGGGTTTAGAAGGAATAGAATTTCGGCCACTCGAAAAAAACTCACAATTATTATCTCTCACAATTAAAGGTGAAACATATGATGTAACGAAAATTACCCCACTAATTGAATTAACAATTAAAGGAATTTTATCTAATAAACAATGGACACTTAAAAATTTAATAGATAAGGATATTGAAAAAAAAATATCCCTGGTTCAATTAGAGAAATCAGATTATATTTTTGATTGTGGTGAAAATGGGATAATTTATTGTAAAAAAATTCCTAAATTGGAGAATGCTTACAAATTTTGTAGAAACCTAATTGAGTCTGCAGGATGGGAACCAAATGTTGACTGGTATGGAGTTGCGAAGAAAGATAAAATAAAATATCAATTTGCTTGACTACCTTTCTTTAATTATCCATCGATTATTATCCCCTTTAATCCCATAATATTTAGGATGATCATCATTTTGCAAATATTTATACAACCTTGCAACAGTAATACCAAGTTCTAACGCAATTTCTTTTGTAGATTTTCCACGAACCACTTCTTTCTGCTTTTTATTCATATAATCAAAAATGGAGGGCCATGCTACTCTATAGATTCGACCAATTTTTTCTCCATTAATAATCCCCTTATTGATTTTTTCTCGAATTTGTGTTTGTATAGATTTAATATTTTTTCCAAATCCCGTTTCTAGCAATAATTCTCCAGCGATATGAGTAGAAATCCAAATATTTGAATCCATAATAGAGAACTTAGTCCCTCGTGGAAGCGTCTTTTTTGCAAATTCTTCTAAATTTGCAATGACATTTGGATTTTCCAATTTTTTTCCACATGAGATACAGAATAAATTTTTATTTAAAGCCTCGGTGTCATAAAAAATATTTGTGCTACCACAAGAACAATCAATTATTTCTTTTAATAAATAATCCATAATTTATTCCTTCACGAAATAATTATTTATGAGTTACAAATTTTTTCATAAGAATCTTATATTTGACATTTAATGGAGTGTATTGATGAATATTATGATCTACTTCCATTTATGAAAATGGTTTGTGACGATTCCTCCCCTCACACCCCAAACACCTTCAGCACCTCATCCCCATAGTGGTTTATCACTTTCACTGCAATCTTCCCACTCTCCGGAACGAGAAACGTTCTGCTCACCGTTCTGTATATCTCTTCCCAGGCAGACTCATTCACTTCAGCTTTGAGTGCTTTCTTCAACTTATCATACGGTTTATCTGCACCGGTAAAGTAAGCATGACGGACAAAGAAACTCTCTCCATTGTAATCGGTATCGATAAACCAGCAGGCAACATCATCTGTCGAAGAACTCCGGACCTGTCCGGTTGTCGGATCATAAACATCCACTCCCTTCAGTTCTACGGTAATGAACCCTTTATCCTTAACAATATCGATATCCGGCTCTCCGAAGATCATAAAGAGATTCCCGCTTCCGGTCTTCTTCAGGAGTTCATCTCCCATAGCAAGGTCAGGGTTCATCTTCACCGGTAATACCATCAAATTGCCATACCTCTTTACTTCTTCAGAGACGTGCGGATCAAAAGCAAACCCACAGACCAGGAGAAGATCATATCCTAGACCCTGAACAGCTTCTTTTACGGCTTCTTTCACCTGCTGAGGCCCGACAGTTCCATGTTCCGGACCAATGGAAAGTGCAACACGTTTTTCGGTCCCGTCTTCCTCATGATATGTACCGGTTGCATGAATCCATGAACCGGCAAATAACTCCAGGGTGTCCAGTTTTAACCGCTCATTCTTCTTGGTATTCTGCACCCCGGCTTTCCGGATATTATCAATAATGATGGTGGTAAAGTCCTGATGCTGCTCTTTCTCTTCTGATGAAACCACCCCGTCAATATTCCCGTCAGCAGGGAGAACACGGTGAGGAGAGAGGGATTCCACCGTGAAGGGACCGGTGACACGAACCCGCTTTTTATCTTCATAGGGTTGGTCATAGAGAAGTTCAGTATCTGCCCGCTGAGCGATAGATTCATCAATGGAATCCTGCCGTTGTATGCGTATATTCCACCATTCTTCGAGAAGATCAGTAATCTCTTTTGGTCCGTCTTCAGGTCGTGGAATCTCCCATTCTTCCCATTTCTGTTTCGCCTTTTTATTGATCTTCTCACGTACCGGTTCCATGAGAGCAAGATATTTTTCATAGATGGAATCGATATCTTCGTTATTTGCGATAGATTTGAGCGTGATATGGGGTACTCGTTTGTAGACAAACCCCTTCCTGATGTCATGGAGAGTCTTTGTTTTGATCGGGTCTCTTCCTATAATCTTCGCTTCCTGCTCCAATCCTTCAGGAGAGTCAGAGAGATAATAGAACGGATACCTGGCTGCCATGAGCCGTGTTCTGGCTAATGCCAGTGCAACCCGTGATGTGTCGATAGTTATCCAGCGACGACCCCATTGTTCTGCTACGTAAGCAGTGGTCCCGGATCCACAGGTTGGGTCGAGGACAAGATCTCCGGGATCCGTGGTCATGAGGATGCAGCGTTCGATAACCTTTGTCGAGGTTTGAACAACAAAAACCTTGTCTTCAGTAAAACTACCTGTACCTGTGTCAGTCCATAAATTCACATATGGATATGCTGGAAAATCATCAATGTATCTAACATATCTAAGAGTTGATCCCGAACGTGTAATTCTATTTGATCTTATTAATCTTGCAACTCCTACCGAATGCGTTTTCCAAAATCCTTTACCTGGTAAATATTTTTGCCCATAAAAAGTTATTTCATATCCCGTTGTACTCCCACCAGATTGACTTGTAATATCACTGGTCATGAATATTTTACCTGGAATTTTTGGAGAGTTTATTATTTCTGCTTTCTGCATGGGAGTTAATTTTTGCCGCATTAAATTTGGAAATTCTATCCAACTATATACTCCTGATTTATCAGTTAGTAATCCTTTTTCCTGAAAAATTTGACGATATTTAATACATTCTCGGTTTTTTCCATACCAAAGAATATAATCAATAGATGAAGCAGCAAGTTTACTCGTCTGACTTGTTGTTTTCACAAAAGCGATTTGAGCACAAAAATTCTCTGTTCCGAAAATTTCATCTAATAATGAGCGGATCAAATGAACATTTTCATCGCCTATTTGAATAAAAATACTCCCCGATTCAGACAATAATTCTCTTGCGATGATTAATCTATCTCTAATATACGACAAATAAGAATGAATCCCTAATTCCCAGGTATCACGAAAAGCCTTTACCTGTTCGGGTTGCCTGGTCACATCATCTGCTTTACTGTCAGAGACATTTCTTTTTCTCGTACTAACCTGCCAGTTACTCCCAAATTTAATCCCATAGGGGGGATCCAGGTATATCGTCTGGACTTTCCCTTTCAGCCCTTCTTTCTCGGCCAGGGAAGCCATCACGAGAAGACTATCACCCAGAATCATCCGGTTACTCCAATTCTGGTCATGCTGGTAGAACTCTACCCGCTCATCAAATTCTTCCGGAAGCCCGTTAAAATCATCAAAGAGCGAGACCTGATAGGTGCTGCCTGCCTCTTTTACTCCGTCTGCTTTCTTCTGGTTCTCTAAAAACTCTTCAATAATGACCTTGGGATGGATCTTCTCCTGTATGTAGATCGGAACAGATGGAACCTCAAGATCTTTTCCATCCTGTTCATCCTTCCCCTTCCAGACCAATTGGGGATCAAGAGAAGGATCACGGGGATACCGAAGAATGGATGGATTATGTTCATCTCCTATAACAAAATCACGAAGTTCTTCGGTGGGAATATTTTTTCGCTTCTCATTGTGACGTATTGCGTCGATACCTGATTTTGCGGGTTGTTTTTTTGGTGGCATGATTATACTCTATTCGGTTTTAATATCCTCAATGATCCTCCGGATCTTTCTATCAAGGTCAGGAATATCATATTTGATTACTGACCAAACGACTATCCATTTAATACCAAAATACCCGTGAATGAGTTTATCCCTCATACCGGCAATATCACTCCAGGGAATCTCCGGATGAGCATCCCGAAGATCAGGAGAGAGATTTTTCACCGCTTCACCGATTATCTCAAGAGAACGGGGAATAGAACGACTGAGATCAGGATCTAATCTGATATCGTCAACAGTCAGAGTATCAGTTTTATCGAGAATATACTGAATTTCATCCAGGATGTGATACAGAAACGGGATGGATGCTTTCAAACCCAGACCACCTCCCGGGAGATATACGGGAGGATGTAAGGAGAAACACCATCAGTAGTGACAATCTCAATTTTTCTGGGGAATAATGACTGGAGATACACTTCAAGATCAAGATATTTTTTGTAGGTTACCGATTCTGGATCTAACTCAATAAAGAGATCAATATCACTACTCTCTCCTGCTTCATTCCGAACTACGGATCCGAAAAGACCGACCTTTAAAACCCCAAACCGGTCTTTTAAATCATGAGATTCGCGTTTTAAGATTGAAAGTACCTCTTCCCGTTCTGTCATTATCATCACCCTGTCATTCTGAACTATCTGAATATTGAAATTCTATTATTGGAGAGCTTGACTCTACTTTTCGCAGACCTGGTTCGTCTTCCATAAGTCCCTGAATATGAAAGGAAATCGCTTCAATCATACGTTTCTCTGTCTCCTTTCTGGTCTTCCCGGTGGCAATACAACCGGGAAGATCAGGAACAAATCCGGAGTAATTGTTCCCTGCCTTTTCTATTCTTACGGAGAACGAATTCAGGTCTCCCTTCATGAATTATTCCTTTCACTTAAAATATACCCTCTGATCGCATGAGCAGCATCCCATGGATCGGTCACTTCAATAAATCCCCATCTGCCAAATCCGCCATGATTATTTACCGCAGGAATCCAGAGTTCTCGGGCGGTTGAAACTTTTACATCCTTATCAAGTCGCTGTTGCCCGCTCACCTCAACGATAAGGGAGAGAAGATCATCTGGGCCATGACTGTCATCAATCCTCGCAATAAAATCAGGATTGTACTGGTGTTCCTGCCCGTTTATGGTATAAGGAATCGTAAAACCAAGACTCTGGTTCTTAACATAATGCACAACCTCATCCATCTCCTCAAGAACCTGTGCCATCTTCTGTTCCCATGAGGTAGTATCCGCTGCCACATGAGAGATATGACATTTTTGTGGAGATGTAGGCCAGATTGGTTTTGAGGTGTCAAAATCAACATACCGGGTAGACCCAATCGAATCATATGACATCATTACCGGGAGAACACAAGGATTAGATGTGTTCCCTTTTACGATTGCATGATAGATCTTCTCTGCTGCATTATCAGCCGGACCCACAAGGAGGAGCAGTTGAATAAACGTATTATCCTTACAGTACAGGCATTCTGAAAGCCACTGTTTGGTAATCGAAAGAACCTGAGGGAATAACCACGGTTGATCTTCTATTTTTTTATCCGGGAATTTTTGTTCATACACCCGCTTTGCCAGCTGGAACGCCACCTCATTTGGCCGGTGTCGTTTCAAATCATCCAGGGTATGAATACTACTCTCACCAATAATCGGGGCATTTTCGGTTTGTGTCGGAATATCCGCGGTTGAAAGAGCAAACTGGGATGCTTTGGTAAAAGAGGCAGACAGTTGTTCAGACCCGATATCGTACCGGTATCCTGCCAGCCTTGGGAATGAAATCTCACACTCAATACGCTCTTCAAGAGCACGGACACGGGTCGTCGGCGTTGGTGCTCGTGGGATCTTGGTGCTTCCACTGCAGGGAATAAAGGAAAAGGGAACTCCATATACCTCAGCATATTCTGGCGGAAACAGACCATCATCACCGACTGAATAACTCTGCCTTCGAAGAGCTCTTCCCACAACCTGTTCACAGAGTAACTGGGTTCCAAATGCCCGGATACCGAGAATATGAGTCACCGTTTGAGCATCCCACCCCTCGGTAAGCATCGAAACACTCACGACACACCTGATATGTTCTCCGAGTTTTCCTGGTTTTCCTACTGTATTCATAACTTCACGAAGAATCTCGGTATCATCAATGGTGGAAACATCCCGGCCAGGGAACCGCTCCCGAAGTTCATTTCGAAACTCTTCAATCTCCCGGGAGGCAGCCCGCTTAAACTCGGCACTCATAGCAGTTCCCGATTCAATCTGCTCACTATCAACAAGAATGGTATTCGGTCTGGATAGCCATCTTCCATTCCCGTTATCATTCGCAAAGAGTGGAAGATTTCCTGCAGCAACAACTTTTTGCCCGTCAATATCCCGTTCCCACCCGGATATGTAATCAAATACAAGTTTGGAGACGTTGGTATTATTACAGACCACTATAAAAACCGGAGGAGTTCTTCCATTTTCACGACCGATAGTATCCTGTTCCCAGAGTTTGAAGTACTGCTCATAATTACTATACAGACTATGAATCGCTCCTTCAAGCTCAGGAGGTAATTTCGGCTCTCCTGAAATCGCTTCAGTCTTTCTTCCTTTTTTGGGAAGATTATCCCGGATCCGATACCAGAGATCCCGGTATGTGGGCTCATTCCCTGACATTGAGTTGTCAGACACCGGAACTCTGGGAACTTTCACAATCCCCGATTCAATTGCATCAATGAGAGAGAAATCAGATACCACCCAGGGAAAAAGTGACCCTTCCCGGTAACCAGACCCCTTTAAAAAGAAAGGAGTTGCTGAAACATCAAAAACATTCCGAACACCGATTTTTGCTGCTATCGCCTCTATACCTGAAAGCCAGGTTCTTGCTTCATCTTCCTGTTTCTTTGCGATTGCATTCTCTTCCCCGGTTAATTTTTCAGATGGATCACGGGGCTTGGGTCGGTAACAATGATGAGCCTCATCATTCAGGATAATTATATTCTTTTTATTTCCAAAACTCCTGCAGACTCTTCTGACCATCTGATCGGGTGTCTCGGTAAATATTCCATTTTCCCCTTTTGAAAGAATTGTTTTGGTAAGTTTACTTACAGAAACCGTTTCACGAAGCTGAAATGTATGAAAATTAGTTATATGGATTCTTGCCTGACCAAGTCGCTCGAGCATATCCGGAGGAACGAGATCACGTTGACGGTAATAATTATCAACATCATTCGGGTATAAGACCCGAAGCCGGTCCCGAATGGTAATGCCTGGGGTGACGATAAGAAATGTATCAGAAAACCGGCTATCTCGTGGATTCTGAATCTTATTCAGGGTTTGCCAGGTAAGGATCATCGCCATGACAACGGTTTTACCAGTGCCGGTTGCCATTTTAAATGCGATACGCCATAGTCCTGGATTGACCTCATTATTCGCGGATTTAAGTTGTTCCAAAATCCAGGAATCTCCCTGCTTTTCTGCTACCTCAGTAAGATATATTGCCGTTTCTAGTGCTTCTATCTGACAAAAAAATAAGGGTTTTTCACGTTCTGAAGAAGTCCAATAGCGAAGAAGTTTTCGGGTAACTTCAGTAGTCCCCGGCCAATTGTTATCCCGCCAGATTTTTACCCGGTCGCGTATCTGATTAATAAAGGTGTTCTCTTCAATTCTGTCACCCACCCACTCACTTTCAGTAATGGTAAGTTGTTTCGTTTTTTGTTTCGGTTGTGGAATTGGGATAAAATAGGAACTAACCCGCCTTCCTGATATTATTTCATTAGTAATTCCTTCATCGGAAAAGCGAAAATGTTTGTCAGGTTCAGTATATGGAGAATTTATCACTGGATTTTCAATAACAGTTTGTGGCATTTGATCGCGATGTTATTATAATGAATCAAAACTTTTTACTTACAACCATTTAAGTGTAGACATTTGGCCTTTTGAAAACTGGATTAATAATATGTGGGCATGACAATCCTCGATACAAATATTCTCCTGAACTTACTTTTAGGAAGAAAACACGCTGTTGTTGTAATAAAATTTATCCGGACTTTTGGGAATATCTGCTTAATTAGTGATTATTCCTTTCCTTCAATCGGATTGCACTTCTTTAATAAAGATAAAAAGGAACTCTACCTTCGATTTGCGAATGAGGTTTTCAAATCGGAAGGAAAAAATAACCTCATTTATTCCGGAATATCCCCCGGAATCGATATACGGATCAAATAGATATGACCTCGATTTTGATGATGGATATAAATATGCTATTTCTAACATCCAAAAAATCACTCTTATCTCATATGATAATGGTTTCAATAGAACCCGGAAGAACAAGACCCCTTGAAAACTCATCACCAATCACCTCAAGGCCCTGCCGCACTATCTAAAGTATTCTACAGACATCTAAAATACTCTAAAACAACATCCCTCTCTCCCCGGAACCCTTCCTGAACGAAATTTTTCTGCGTTCCTTCCTGACCACAACCGGATTTATTTTCTCTTTATATTCTCCCATTGCGGCAACCCCCGGACTCTGCTTCTCTCACTCTCTCATGCCATCACCCGGAGTCAGCAGGAGTGATCCGAAATGACCATGCCGCAGAGAAAAATCCCGTTCATTTAACCGATATTTTCACTCCGGAAACCTGAGCATATAAGGAGATCCTGTTTTTGTTTACAGCCTTATATATTATTGAAAACAAAATTCAGGCGCTATTTGCGCGTAAATTCAGGTGAGTATTTTTCCGCGATCAACGCCTCTCCAACTCCGGAACGTCTCTAACCGGTTAATACATTTCGGTCATCAGGACGCCTGGAAATGGTGTGAATTATCTACCCCTCTACAGACATTTCAGGGCACGGCCATAACCGACCGTAGAGGTGATACAATCACAGAAAAAACGCAGAAATGTACCGAAAACAAAAACTTTGGAAAGAACAGAGAAAACCCCCGCCTGATCAGTAACTTTGACGGGCTGCCGACTTCAGCAGGGGATTACCGGATATATCATGTTATAAGTTCATTATCTTTCTCTTTATTCTCCTGCCTTTTCACGACACCTGCATCATCTGCCGGAGGTATCCGGTTATGAACACCATTGGAAAAGCAGGCCGTACGGCGGTATATACTGCCATATCCATCCTCAAATCATCCGGATACATCGCTGAAAAAGTAACCGGATCGTCCCGGAAGTTTGACATCATCGCATGGAACCGGGACAAACTCATCGGATTTGTCATCAGGAGATCCCGGACAAAAGGAATAGCCGGATACTCATCACTCATCGCAGAACTTGCCGGACTCGTTCAGAAACAACTCTTTCCAGGTGAGATACAGGTCTGGCTCTTTCAGTCATATGAATGGAAACGGTACCAGGTTCTCCCTGGTGGAGCAATTGAGATCTCTGGGAGATTGGTATGAATCCTGACATTACAGCCGAAGTCATCGATGCCTCCCATCATGCCTCCGGAAATAACAGTTCCCTTGTTTCACGAAAAAGCATCGAATACCAGATCCTGGATAACCCTGGCATGTATCCGCTCCTTACCCTTGAAACCCAGACAAACCGAAGGAACATCATCAGCAGGATAATGAACGCCCGGCATCCTTGCTGGACTGATTCTCCGGAGAAAACGTCATCATCGTTGGTATGGAAAATCAGAGAGATTAGAGAGACCAGGGAAACCAGGAGTACAAAGAAGACAAAGAAAAACAGGGAGGAGTCGAAATGAACGATAATAACATCCTTTCGGTTCTTTCTCTCCTTTTTCCACGGGAAAATGTCGTAGAGCTTCGTGCTCTCCGGAAATCCGGAGGAATTGCATCAGGGTACTTCACCGACCATGAAAAACTTGCCCGGGATGCAGAGGTACTGGACTCTACAAGTGACATAACCGGCATCTATGTCACCTTAAACGAAGTAAACCCTGCACTCGTATCCCGGAGAGCAAACCGGACCGATATGAGACTTTCAAAAGATGACCGGACGACCGGAGACGAAGATATCATCCGCCGGCACTGGTTCCCGGTTGACATCGATCCAAAGCGTCCGTCCGGGATATCCTCATCAGACGAAGAACACAATGAAGCATTGGAAAAGGCTGAAAAGATCCGGAAATTTCTCTCTGAACTCGGATGGCCTGACCCTGTCAGTGCCGACTCCGGAAATGGTGCACACCTCCTCTATCTAATCGACCTTCCAAATGATGCAAAAGCCACGAAACTTATCCGGAGTTGTCTGAACGTTCTCTCTGCATTCTTTTCAGACAACCATTCCGAGATTGACACGGCTGTTTCAAATGCTTCACGAATCTGGAAACTTTATGGGACGCAGTCAAGAAAAGGGGACTCAACACCAGAGCGGCCACACCGGAGATCCCGGGTGCTTTCATCCCCGGAATCGGTAAAGACAGTCTCCGGAGACCTTCTCCTCCGTCTTGCTGCTCTCATCCCGGATGAAAACGAAAATAACCCGGGAAACCAGAAAATCCGGCCTGATAGTTCGCAGGACTCCCGCTCCATCGATCTTGGTTCATGGCTCGCTGAAAATAACATCTCCTGCACTGAAAAGCCCTATGCCGGAGGAAGACTCTTTCTCTTTGACGAATGCCCGTTCTCTTCCGCTCACAAGGATGGAGCCTATGCAATCCAGTTCCAAAACGGTGGAATATTCGCCGGATGCCATCACAACAGTTGTGGTGGTGGAACCCAGCGATGGAGTGAACTTCGGGCACGATTAGAAGGCAAAACCCCCCGGACTGAACGGGATTATGATAACCGCCTCAAACAACTAGCACGAGACCGGGCAGAGGCAAAAGCCGCCTATTATGGCAATCGTCCAATGCCTTTGGAAGAAAAAAATAATTCTGAAAATACGGTGGGTTCTCTAAAACCGGAACATGATGCATATGTAAATCCTGATATCATCGAAGAAGCATTCCGGGTGCTTCGGGATAGAAATCCCATCGAATATCTTCTTGAGTCATTTGCTGCTGACCATGAAGGTGACGAAGTTGTTGCCCGGTGTCTTATCATGTCGCTTGCATCCCGGTCGGTGATAAACTCAAATGGTCTTCATGTCCTTGTCACCGGAGAATCAGGGAAAGGAAAGACTCATGCCTTTGACAACATGCTTTTGCATATCCCGCCTGAATACCGGCTGGACGGACGGATGAGTGATAAGGCTCTCTTTTACGCTGACGATCTCAAAGCCGGTTCTGCAATCTGCCTTGATGATGTCACCCTCTCTGACCAGATGCAGGAAGTTTTGAAAGGGGTAACATCTGCGTTTCAGAAAGGATTCGTATATCGGACGGTGGACAAGGACCGGAAAGGGCAGAAACGGTTCATCCCGGAGCGGTGTCTGTGGTGGGTAGCCAAGATGGAGGGAACCGGTGACGATCAGGTCTGGAATCGCATGCTTACCTGCTGGATTGATGAAAGCCCTGAGCAGGATGAAAAAGTTCTGGAGAGAGAACTTGAGATGGCACAGGCTCTCCCCACCGAACTCGAGATAACACGAAGGGAAGTCCTGGTATGCCAGCAGATCTGGGAACATATGACTCCGGTGCATGTGGTCATTCCGTATGCAAAACAGATCAGGTTCTCTTCATCGGCAAACCGAAGAAATCCGGGGATGCTCCTTGACCTTATCAAATCCATTGCTGCTCTTTTTCAGTTCCAGAGAGAAAAAACGGTCATTTCCGGAAGAGACGTGGTCTTTGCATCAATTGATGATTTTCATTACGCCAGCCAGATATACCTGGCTCTGAACAGTGATTCAGGCGGACAGATGACCAAACTGACAAGAAATGAGTCTGGTCTTGTCGATGCAATCCGGGATAGCGGGAAAGATGAGTTGTCCATCGAAGAGATGCAGCAATTAACCGGAAGGTCCTATTCCAGCATTCAGAAGATGCTGCACGGGTATGCAAGTCATGGTAATCAGTACTCCGGACTCCTGGAGAAATGCCCTGCACTGTCATTTCTGGAACGAACCAGAACATATGACGGTGGGATTACCAGCAGGAGAGTGAGAGTGTATGCATGGAATCCTGAAATCTATGCATTATGGTCATCCGGTGGAGGGTGCTGGCTTTTGGGTCAGGATGATGGCTCTGACAAGAAAGACGGGGATGGTACCGATGGTACCGGTACCGATGGGACCAATGATGATACCCGGCGGAACGGCGGAACAAGGCGGCATGAAGCGGAAGATTTCCGCCGGGAAAATCTCACTGAAACAGTCGTTGATTCTCTAAATACTAATAATAGTACAAATAATTTCTTAGATAGTACATCAAGGCGGAAAGATTTGGGTTCACAAGAGGAACCTCCGGCATCATCTTCCTGTATTACTGATCCCGCCATTTCCGCCGACACCCTTCTGCCCGTTCAATCAGGCTGCGATTCGGCGCTGGTTTTAAAAACAAACACTGAAAACCCCAGTCGGAAAAATCCGCCGGGTTCCGCCATGAGTGGTAATGTTCCGCCTGGTGACATAGACCCTTCCCAATTTCATCAGTTCCGGGGGCTATGGACCGGCCCCTGTGCTGTCTGTGGTAGTAAGATAGTGCAGTATACTGAGCGGGTTACGAAAAAGATGAAACAAGAAGGCCGGGATCCAAGAAAGATCTGTCAGAAATGCTACAGCACTGCGGTGGCAAAAAAGAGCAGGATCTTCTCTACCCTTCCTGGTCTTCTCAATATTTCCAGCATGGCAAAGGCCGAGAAGGATTATGGGCGGTGCAGTGTCTGTGGTCTTGGAGAAGTTACCTGGTACGACCATGAAACAAAGACTGGTATCTGTGATGTCTGTTATGCCCGTGAATCTAAGGAAAGAGATGAAGGAATGAGGATAGAGCAGGAGAAGATCTGATGCCCTTTCTCATTACATCACAGCGGGATGCTTCATCGGTCAGGTATGAAAAGATAGGCAGGCTCCGGCCAATAGATGACGGAATGGTAGAGGCGGTTCGGGACGGGCATGGAGTCATCAGGTGTGTCCGGACCAGGGATGTTCTTTTGGCATTGAACGGAGTGGAGGTAGAAGGCTTCCGGTTAAGTGAGTCAGGAAACCGGATGATAATTTCAGGCACAGACGAAAGAGAGTATGTTGTGCTGGTAACACAGGTCAGGGGCATGATCCGGGACTGGCCAAAGAAGAAAGCAGCGTTATTTATCCGGGAATCGATAAGTCCGGAAGAAGAGTGATGGTTTCATCATGCTGAACTCTCATTCTCCGGATTTTTTTTGGTATTATCAAAAATGCTAAATAGTAATATCGGTACTGGTTAAACTTGAGAGAAGAGCCGTAAATGTCAAATCAGGATTTTAATATCTCAACCATTATCCCTGAATCGAGGGGAAAAATAATCTCCCTTCTCTTTGTAGATGATGATGAGAATCTTCTCTATCTGGCACAACGTTATCTTGAAAAAACCGGTGAATTCAAAGTAGATGTCCTGACCTCAGCTCGTGATGCCCTCCGATATAAAAAAATCCTGGAATATGACGCAATAGTATCTGATTATTACATGTCTGATATGGACGGGCTTTCCTTTCTCAAAGCAATCCGGGAAAATTATGGTGAAATTCCCTTTATCCTCTTTTCTGTCCGGAACCGGGGGGATGTAATAATTGATGCAATCAATAACGGGGCTGATTTTTATGTTGAGAAGAGTTCGTCCTGTGAGGCCCAGTTTGCAGAACTGATATTAAATATAAAACGGGCGGTCAAAAGAAAGGAAGAGAGAAGAATCATCCGGAACTCGGAGAAATATATCGCAGATATTCTGGATTTTCTTCCTGATGCAACCTTTGCCATTGATAAGACCGGTCATGTCATCGCATGGAACAGGGCTATTGAAGAGATGACCGGAGTTCCTTCGAAGGTTATGCTTGGAAAGGGAAATTATGAGTATGGCATTCCCTTCTACGGGTACCGGCGGCCACTTCTGATTGACCTGATTGATGAGTCTGACGAGACTATTTCGCAGTATTATACGCAGATCTACCGGAACGAAACAACCCTTACCGGTGAGACAGAACTCTCCCATCCAAAAGGAAACCAATTATCTGCACTGGTAAAAGTCTCCCGGATCTTCAGTCCGGAAGGGGATATGATAGGGACGATTGAGTCCATCAGGGATATCACCGAGTTAAAAAAGACCGAAAGGAAACTTCTGGAGAGTGAAGAACGGTTCAGAGGTATGGCAGAACGGTCATCTGACCTTATATTTACCCTGAATGAGGATATGAGTGCTTCGTATGTCTCTCCTTCTGTTCGGTTATTTTTAGGTTATGAACCTGAAGAACTGGTTGGAAAGAATGCAGATTTTGCTACAGCGACGATCTTCTCTCAGAGTGGTCCGGAATTGATGCAGGCTGTAAGACAGACAATGCTCGGGAAATCTGTGGATTACATAGAGATACCCCTGGTAAGAAAAGATAATTCTGTCATCTATGTCAGTCTGTATGCAGTTCCGATTATTGATGAAGGAAAAGTTACCGGTGCACAGGTCTCCATGCGGGATATCACCGAGCGGAGGAAGACCGAATCAGCGAATCGTGCCCTGATGATGAGTGTTGTAGAGACTACCGGTTTTAATTCTCTCCGGAAGATCTCCGAGATAATTAGTTCATGGCTTATGGCTGATTGTGTGCTTATCGGAGAGTTTGAACCGGACAAAGAAAATATCCGGGTTCTCTCTATTGTCCTTGACGGGAATGAGATTCCTGGGTTTTCCTTTCCGATACACGGGACTCCCTGTGAAGAGATTGCAAAGGTTGGATTCAGCCTCTGTGACGATGAAGTTGCATGTATCTTTCCTGAATGTGAGGTGCTTAAAGGATTGTGCTTTCAGGGTTATGTCGGCACTTCGCTTCGGGATTCGACCGGCAATGTGATCGGTGTTCTGTGTGCTTTTTTTAAAAAACCGATTGATACTTTTTCGTATGTCAGGCAGATTTTTGAGATTATTGCTGTTAAGGCAGCAGCAGATATTGAGCGGTCTCATATTGAAGAAAATCTTCAGGAGAACCGTCGGCTTCTCGCTGAAGCCATGGACATGGCAAATCTGGTAAACTGGGAATATGATATCCAAAATGACATTTTTATCTTTAATGACCGGTTTTATGCCATGTATGGAACCACCGCAGAGCGGGAAGGTGGTATGGTTATGTCCTCTGAAACATATGGCCGGGAATTTATCCACCCGGATGACCGTAACAGGGTTTTGGAGGGTTTGTACCAGGTCATAAACTCGGTGGGTTCTGAAATTATCTCACAGGTTGAGCACCGGATAATAAAGAGGGATGGTGAGATACGGTATATTACGGTACGGTTTGGAATTACCCGGGATGATGAAGGGCGGGCCATCCGGACTCATGGGGCAAATCAGGATATTACCGAGCGAAAAAGGGCTGAAGTTGCTCTTCGTCAGGCAAACCGTCAGTTAAACCTTCTGACCAGTATTACCCGGCATGATATCTTAAATGGCATTTCGCTGATTCTCGGGTACTTAGATATCGGGGAGATGGATTTTTCAGATTCCCGGATACTGAATTACATTTCCATTATGAGAAATGCGACAAATGAGGTTCAGAAGCAGATTGAATTTACCCGGGTCTATGAAGACCTCGGTTCACATGATCCCATATGGATAAATCTACAGACGGTCATTTCCCGTCTGCATCTCCCATCCGGTATCGTGTTGCATGCCGATATTGCAAATTATTTTATTTATGCTGATTCTATGGCTGAAAAGGTGTTTTATAATCTGCTTGATAATTCCATCCGGCATGGTAAGTATGTCACCGATATCGGGGTTTTTGCAGAAGAGTCAGATCGTGATCTGGTCCTTATTTGGGAAGATAACGGGGTTGGCATTCCGGATACGTACAAGGAAAAAATATTCGAGAGGGGTTTTGGAAAGAATACCGGTCTTGGGATGTTTCTTGCCAGAGAAATTTTGTTATTAACGAATATCCGGATTCAAGAAACCGGGGTTCATAATGCCGGAGTGAGATTTGAAATGATCGTTCCGAAAGGCGGTTGGCGAAAAGATAATTCCTGATATTTTTTAATGTTCAACCTATGGTGGATAAACCATCAGGAAAAATGTGGGAGATATCACCGGGTAACTATCACTCAAAGCGGCATATTTCTCGCAGCAGCCCATGGAAATCTCCCGAAACAGCCCCTCAAAAATGGGGTTATGTCTGAACAATGATTGTTCCGGTCACTGATGGATAATTTGATGAATGATAGTGGTATGTCCCCCGTTCTGAAAACTTAAATGAAAACGTATCACCTTTTGCAAGTTCGTCTGAAGAGAATTGAATCGCAGACTCCGGATCAGACTCAATGGTATGCAAAACAGAGTCCTCATTCACCCAGCTTACCGTTGTGCCGGGAGTCACAACCATCAAATCAGGATTAAAAGTCATCTCTCCGATGATTATCAGGTCTGAAGCGATGGAAGGCTCCTCTGCTATTAATGACTGATTATCGTCTGTTCCAGTACATCCGGCAAACAAACAGGCGGTACAGAGAACCAGGAAATATGGTAAAAACCACGCTATATTGAGCTGATTATTCATATATTCATTCGGATTAAAAAGGCTAATAGATATCTGTGAGAATGAAAAACTGACTTTTGTTTCGGATTTTTCTTCTTACCCTGAAGCCCGGATGCGGTAAAAACCGGACTATCTTCCCTGTTAAAACCTTTCTTCTCGTCCCCGGCCTTCGCTATAAAAACATCATATCGTACATGAAGAAACTTCATGACCATGTGCAGCAGATCTCACAGTCAGTATATAATTTCCCGGGGGAGCGTATGAAACATTTTAGAATATTATCAATAACAATCTCCATCATCGGACTCTTACTTCTGGTTGGTCTATCCATAGAGGCCGGATTTGCCGATCCAAATATGAATTTCTATCCGAACAATCAATGGTATCCTTCCGGAATGGCAAGTCAGTACCAGATCTCACAGGAACTCTCTAAAGAACATGCCCCGGACCGGTTGATTGTCAGATATAACACCGATAAGGTACGGTCCAGTCAGGCAATGATGTCTGTTCAGTCGGTGGCTAATGCACAGACCGGATCAAAAGTTATCAAAGACCACAGTAACAACGGAGTTCCTGGTATGCAGGTCGTCCAGGTCACCGGAACATCACTTGAGAGTGCAATGGCAGCATACGATGCGAACCCGGATGTCCTGTACGTCGAACCGGATTACAAAATATCACTCAGTCCGATAGAAAAAGCCGGAAAAACCGCCGACATTCAAAGCATGCAGGCTGCAGGGGCCACCTATCCGAACGATCCGGGATTTTCAAATCAATGGGGTCTTAAAAATACCGGACAGGCACCATTTTCCGGAACTCCCGGTGTCGATATCGATGCTACCCTTGCCTGGGGTGCCACAACCGGCTCATCCGGAATCGTTGTTGCCGTGATTGATACCGGGGTGGATTATACTCATCCGGACCTTGCAGCAAACATCTGGAAGAACCCCGCTGAAACCGTAAATGGAATCGATGATGACGGGAACGGCTATATCGATGATGTCCGGGGATGGAATTTTGTATCAAAGAACAATGATCCCATGGATGACAACGGACATGGGACACATTGTGCCGGAACACTTGCAGCGGTCGGGAATAATGGAATCGGTACGACTGGTGTGACCTGGAATTCAAAGATATTACCGCTCAAATTCCTGGATTCCCAGGGGTCCGGGTATACATCAGATGCAATCTCGGCCATCCTGTATGCAAACAAGAAAGGAGTTCCCATCATCTCAAACTCATGGAACGGTCCGGGATATTCGCAGTCACTCAAAGATGCCCTTGATGCATCTCCGGCAGTAGTCATCTGTGCAGCCGGAAATTCCGGGGCTAATTCAGATGTTACTCCCCAGTATCCTGCCGCATATACCTGTAGTAATATCATATCCGTCGCAGCAACGAATTACCATGATACTCTTGCATCGTTCTCGAATTATGGAACGAGTTCAGTGGATCTTGCTGCACCGGGAGTCAGTATTTACAGCACAACAAAATCTGCAGGGTACAAGTATCTTGACGGAACATCAATGGCAACTCCCTATGTAACCGGGGTTGCAGCACTCCTCAAAGCACAGAATCCCTCAATGACCAGTTCGCAGATAAAAAGTAAAATCCTTGGTTCCTGTGACATAATCTCTTCTTTATCCGGAAAGGTAGGAACCGGAGGAAGATTAAATGCAGCAAAAGCCCTTGGAATCAGCACACCAACGCCAACTCCTACTCCAATTCCAACCCCAACTTACACCCGGACTCCCACACCTACTCCTACACCAATTCCAACCCCCACTTACACCCGAACCCCTACGCCGACTCCTACTCCGATTCCTCCCCCCACTTACACCCGGACTCCCACACCTACTCCTACTCCGATTCCTCCCCCCACTTACACCCGGACTCCCACACCTACTCCTACTCCGATTCCTACCCCAACCTACACCCGGACTCCCACACCTACTCCCACACCTACTCCTACTCCGATTCCGACTTCTGTCCCTCCCACTCCCTGTGGAGTGTATAAAACCGACATACAGTCCGGATTTTTAAGACAGGGCCAGGCAATGGTGTATGGATACTTGATCCCGACTGACGGAAGGTCAAAAATTGAGTGGGAACTCAAATCATATGGATCAGCGGGTGTTGGGAAAGGCCTGGAACATGCAGCAAAAACAACGAAAATAACAGATAACCAACAGGCCGGAGCATCCACATCAACCTTTGACATCTATGTATTCAAAGACTGCAACCCGAAGCATTCGTATTGTTACACAAGATATTACTCATATGGCCCGAATTCATACGTTTCTATACCCTCTCCGGCGTCAGGTTCAACGTACTATGTCATGATATATGCACGATCCGGAAGTGGAACGTATAACCTGAAGATGATGAGTTACAAATGCCAAAGCACTCCGATAATTGCAGCATCTGCAGGACCTCTTAACACTCCTGAAGTGAAGGCTCCTCCTGCAGAATTTGTATCACAATAAGAATCAAACGATTCCTTTTTTAAATTCCCTGATTTTCAGGAGTTATGGTAAAAAAAGAGTAATCCCGGAAAAAAGAAGTCCCTGATGGAGAGGTTATTGTTCTTCTGCTGAGGAGCCTTCCTGAACGGTAATCAGATGGTATTTGGTCTCCTTATCAACTTCTTTTCCTTTCTGGACAAGGAGTGAGACGGTATATTGTCCGGGCTCGGTGTATGTTATCTCCGGATTTTGAAGCATTGACTGTGAACCGGACCCAAAGCTCCAAATCCGGTTGGTTGGATCTCCGGATGAGGTGTCAGTAAATGCGACGGTAAGAGGTGCCTTTCCCTTAACCGGCTTTGCCGTAAATGATGCCGAAAGAGGCTCCGGAGTCGGGGTTGGAGTTGGCACCGGTTCAGATATGGAATATGCTTTAAGACAAGCACTCATATTCGGATTGAAATGGGTTAAATCTATGAAAGATTCCAAGTCTATGTCATAATAATAGGTCTCTTCCGGATTTGCAGTGGCGTTACTGCTGTATCCATTAATCGGATACTCCATTGCAACAGGGTAATTATTCTCTTCATTTTCAAGATAGAGGACAATTGAGAAGAATTCACCATTTTCAACCGGAACCTCTTCACCCGTTGGAAGACTGACGGTGTGATATCCGATAAATGAAAGGTTTCCTTCAATCTCTGCTGCTTTTGTTCCAACCGGGCCGTCATCTGCATGCCGATAGATTGTAGCGTTATAGTGAGTACTCACATCGGTTGTGAAAAACCCGATTGCAGAGATCTTTCCGGTTTCAGTGGCTTTGTACCTGCTGGCAACCGTTCCGGTCTTTGGATATCCGATATAGTATTCATTACACTCTCCCAGGGGATCATAAGAATAGACCTGGTCATAATTATCAACCGGTTCACCGGTTACAAAGGCTGTTTCATAGTTTAGATCCCCGGTTTTGGTCACAGATCCGAAATATTTGTCAAAATATGAAACATAAAAAAATCCTTCATCTCCAAACCCGGTTCCCCAGCTATTTTTGACTATCCATGCCCCGTCACCCGGAGGTGTGTTCATGAAGGCAGATGCCGGGTAGGTATCATTCCATCCGGCCAGACTTACGATATGTCCGCCTCCCGGTTTCTGGTTTTCGGCAGTTTCCGGCTGATAATATGCGAAAGATGCCGGATTATAAAATGAGCTATTCCAGTAGAAACCGACAGAAGCTGTTCCCCACTCCATAAGTCCGGCCTTGATGCTGGCAGTATCGTTCCGGTCAGTTCTTGTCGGGTAAATGACAACATCCTGCACATGGTATTGTGGCGGATAAACTTCAGATAATGTCCAGTTTTCCTCCGGATAGGGATCTGTAGCCTCGTCTACCGGCCCGTTCCACCTGGTGAGATATGCTGTAGCCATGTATATCTGACCACCATCGTTAACTCCATTATCAAACCCATGGAGATTTACCATATTCTTCGGAGAAAACGACCGGTTTTCTTCCGGAAGCAGGTATGATTCAAGCGAAGCCAAAGAACCGTGAGCCCAGCAGGTTCCAAAATTTCCCTGGTCCCGGACAGGAGTCACTTTATCTTCATCTCTTAAATCAAACGTGGAATTGAACTCCTGTATGGAAAGGATATCCATCTCTGCATCGGTAAGTTCCGGACGGTAAAAAGGAGATGGAATCGCTCCAAGTCCGTGTTCTAACGTCTGCTGCTCATCCCCGGCCACCTCCTGGTTTTCCAGGTAGGAGATAAAAGCCGGACTGAGTGGAGAAGCCACGAACTTTTCGCTTGTGTTTAAATCATCATCCACCGGTTCAGTAGCGCCTGCTCCTGATATACCAATGAAAAGGAGCATTATTATGCATACTATGTAATGTCGAGACATCCAAAACTTCCTCTTTTTGACGGGATGATACATATCTCCCCCATAATCTGATATGTACCAAAAGAGATTCCTGTTGTCCCCGAAATCCGGAGATCCAGCAATCACTTCGTTATTTTCTGACCAGAATACACCATTCTTACAGAAAAATATAAGTTTTGAATTATATCTTTTAGTGGATAAATCTTTTTATTGCGTTTTTGTCCGGGTTCTGATTATTTTTTTCGAATCTATGAAACTCTCTGAAGTATCCTGACCAGCATAAAGAGCAGTATTCCATTGATGATGACGATTCCGGATATAATAAACCCTGAAACAAGCCCGGGCAGCAGCATGGTGATACCAAACATTATCGAGACAATATTCAGAACCGTCTGGGTCGTCAGCATCTTTTTGTAAACCGGCACAGAAGAAATCAATTCCGGGGGCGGGTTTTGAATAGCCCGATAGGTCGGGAGAAATCCGGTTGCAAGGAAGATTACTCCTCCTCCGATATTTAAGAGTCCAAGCAGATACTGGATGATAAATGTCAGTATACCCGGAACAATACAGGAGATAATTCCCATGGATGCAAATCCGATTCCAATCAGAACCATTATCCACGAACGTTTGAACTGGCCGAGCGGAGTGTTTCCAAGGGCCATCATCTGAAGAGCATTCAGGACCAGTAACAGTCCTAACTGCCCGTCCGGAGAGAAGGGAAGAAGTCCCAGGTTTACCGGAAAGAGAAGTATTCCAAGGACTACAAGAAGAAGTCCAAGCAGGATGATGATGGCAAATGACAGAGGGAGGGATGCCTCACGAAAGATAATGTTTCGTTTAGAAAGCCGGGAACTGGCGTTCATGTAATACCTCCGAATCCATCAGAACGGGTTTCCGGATATGTTCTGCTCACACTCTGGATACATCCGGCAAGATAGAAGAAAGAGATGCCATAGATGATAAGGAACCATCCTATCTGTGGAATGGTGATTATTCCGGGGATAAGAGTGATTAATCCTGCTAATATGGTGAGGATGTAAACCGTGCCACAGGCAATGATCAAATGCTGTAATACTCCGGGGACGTGCATCCATTTCTTTGCTTTTTCTTCTGAAACAAACAGCACAAAGAGAAGCGTTGCTCCACCGAACAAAAGCATTGCTCCTACCAGAGTTCTTACAATATCGGTAACAAATCCGGGAATAAAACATGCGAGCATTCCAAGGACTGACATTATCATCCCGAGAATAATGACTGCCCAGGAACGGTTCATGTCACCAAAAGGAGTCTTTCCCATGGTAATTATCTGGATGGAGGCGATTACCAGTAAAAGGCCATACATACTGTCCGGATTATATGGCAGGCTCCCGGTGTGAATGAAAAAGAGGAGTATGCCAAATATGGTCATGAACACTCCGAGAATGAGCAGGATAACAACCTCAAGTGTCAGGTCTGATTCGTATGTGATTTTTATCGTCATGATACCGGTTTTAGAAGTAACTGCCACCCGTCTCGAATGACTTTCTCCGGTCATGGGCAAGCTGAATGAGCATATCTTCCTGTTCTCCGTTGATATACCCTTTCCAAAGGTCGGTGTATGGTTCTTCAGGGACGATAATAATCCCTTTCTGTTCTGAAACCCGGTCAAGGATGAGGGCTGCGGCTTTCTCTACCGGCCAGGCATCCTCGGGAATTCTCAGATCACCATGAGATGTCCCGTCTATTCCCTTGTTGAAGATGGGGGTTGCAATGTTTGCCGGACAGATCGTGGAAAAATGCAGTCCTTTATCAAGATATTCATACTTCAGGCATTCGGTATATCCGGTGACCCCGTATTTGGTCAGTGAGTAAAGTGCCTGGAAGGGAAACGGAACAATTCCGGCTATTGAACTGGTGTTTACGATGTGCCCTGCTTTCTGCCTGAGCATGATGGGGACCGCAGCATGAACTCCGAATATGACACTCCAGAGATTGGTATCGATGATATTCTTCCAGTCCTCAAGGGTTGCCTGTTCATATGGCAGTGTTCCGCCAACTCCGGCATTATTAAAGAGAAGATCAATTCTGCCTGCTTTTGATGCGGTATCTTCTATCCCTTTTTGTACCTGCTCCTGGTTTGTTACATCCATGACAAGAGTATGGACCCTATCTCCATATCCAGATAATTTTCCGGCTGCGTCGGTCAGTTTACCCGGATTTCGTCCGGCCATGTAGACAACCGCTCCCCTTTTCAGGAGTTCTTCACTTACTGCATATCCGATTCCTGAATTTGCTCCGGTGACGATACAGATCTTGTCTTTGTAATAATTTGCATCAACCATAATCTTCCTCCTTTTTGTGTGCCTGACAACCGGTATATCCTGATGGTATATCTAGGATATATTAAATTACTGACATAATCATTGTGATATACTATGACCAGTGATGAGGCAAAAAATCTCTTTGGGGAGATCGGAGATGATACGGCATTCAGGGAACGATTTGGAGAGCTTATTGGCAGTGGGATGTCTGCAGTGATTTATGCACGTGATGGGATTGCAGCAAAGGTGTACCGTGAAGGTCAGCTCAAAAGACAGGTGTATCAGGAAGCATTTACCCTTGCCGTCGTAACCGATTTTGGGATTCCGGCACCAGCGGTCTATGGTGTTGAAACGGTTTGTGGCAGAACAGCGGTTCTCATGGATCAGGTCCGGGGGAAATCCCTGCTTGATATTATGGAAGAGAATCCGGAAAAGGCAGATGAATGTATTGATACTGTGGTGGAGCTTCAAAAGTCGATGCATGCAGTAGAGACAACCGATTTTCGCCCATTAAAACTGGCACTGACCGGAATGATTTTGGCAAGTCCCAGTCTAACCAAAGAAGAACGGGAACGCCTCCAAAATAACCTCCTCACACTTCCCGATGGGCTTTCTATTCTTCATGGTGATTTTCACGGGGGAAATGTTCTCTTTGATGGGGAGTCATACCGGATTATCGACTGGGCAGAGGTTACCTGTGGGAATCCGGCAGCCGATGCATGCCGGAGTTATATCGATTATATGCTGTATAAAGAAGAATATGCAGAGAAATACCTGGAAAAGTATACCAAGGCAACCGGGGTTACAAGGGAAGAGATACTTGCCTGGCTTTCGGTGATGGCAGGCTCTCTGTATGGATTTCTAAGTGACGAAGGAAAGAAAAGGGTTAGAAAATTCTTTTAATTACAGGAGTTGTGTATTTCAAAATAAAATTAAGGGGTTTTCTCCTGACCACGAATTGATCATCCCTTTTTTCGTTTGTTTTTTATACATATGATGTCGGGAGCTGATGATTTCCAGTCCCGGTCAGAACCGGAAAAGGAAGTGTTATGTCAAGGGTTTCTTTTAAGACCTCGTCAATTGTCTCAACCGGAATGAATATCATCTCATTTCGTACCTCTTTTGGAATCTCCTCAAGGTCAGCTTCATTCTCTTTTGGGAGAATGATTTTTGTTATCCCTGCCCGGTGAGCAGCAAGGACCTTCTCTTTGATTCCACCGACCGGAAGCACTGATCCGCTGAGTGTCACTTCACCGGTCATTGCAAGTTTTGAATCAACGGATCTCCCGGTAAAGAGAGATACAAGGGCGGTAAAGAGCGTAATTCCGGCAGACGGCCCATCCTTTGGTGTTGCTCCGGAGGGAACATGGATGTGCACATCACTTGCCATAAAGTCGAAATTATATGCCGTATGCGCAAATCTTGAGCGGATAAGACTCATCGATATGTTTGCCGACTCTTTCATTACATCTCCGAGTTGACCGGTAAGAGTCAGTTTCCCGGTTCCCGGCATGAAAGTGCCTTCGATAAAGAGGATATCACCGCCGACCGGAGTCCAGGCAAGGCCGGTTGCAACCCCCGGAGTCAGGTTCTTTTTTGCAATCTCATGCCGGTGGACCTCTCGCCCGAGGATATCCAAAAGCATTCCTGATGTTATCACACACGGCATTGTCCATTTCCCTGATACAATCTTCTCTGATACATGCCTGGAAATACGATCAAGTTGCTTTTTTAGCCCCCTTACTCCGGCTTCGTGGGTATATTTTTCAATAATCCGGTGTAGGGCTTCATCCTCGATACTTGTGGTATTTTCGTCCAGTCCGTGTTCTTTCAGGGATTTGGGCAGGAGATGGTTCTTTCCAATGAAGAACATCTCCTGTTTTGTGTAACTTGATATTTCTATGAGTTCCATCCGGTCAAGAAGTGGGGGAGGAATAGATGCCAGGGAGTTCGCGGTTGCGATAAAGAACACATCCGAGAGAGAATACGGCACTTCCAGATAATGATCAGAGAAACTGCTGTTCTGCTCCGGGTCCAGAACTTCCAGAAGAGCACTTGCCGGATCCCCTGAATATGAACTGGACAGTTTATCGATTTCATCAAGGACAAAGACCGGATTTTTTGTCCCGGCTCTCCGTAATCCCTGGATTATCCGGCCAGGTAATGCCCCGACATATGTCCTCCGGTGACCCCTAATCTCTGCTTCATCCTTTACTCCGCCAAGGCTGACCCTGATATACTTCCTTCCAAGAGCCTCTGCAATACTCTTTCCAAGACTGGTCTTTCCGGTTCCCGGTGGTCCGGCAAGGAGGAGAATGGAACCCTGTTTTTCTTGTTTTAATTTGAGGACTGCCAGGTGTTCAACAATCCGATCCTTCACCTTGTCAAGACCATAATGGTTACAATCAAGAATATGCCGGGTTTTCTCAAGGTCAATACTTAGTATTTCTCCGTTTGTCCAGGGAAGGTCAAGAAGGAGATCCAGATAATTCCTGATTCCCGGGCTTTCATGGCTCTGGGCTCCGCAGGTTTCCAGTTTTTTAATCTCTTCGAAAGCCTTTTTCTTCACTTCCTCCGGCATCTTTGACTCTGAAATCCGATCCCGGTATCCACCAGTACCTGATCCCTGCCCGTCAATTTCACCAAGTTCTTCCTGGATGGCCCTTAATTGTTCCCGGAGGAGAGTTTCCCGGTTTAGTTTTGCAGACTTCTCTGATACTTTTTTCCGGAGTTCAATCTGGAGATTAATGTTCTCCCTGAACTCGAGAAGTATCTCAAGAAACATCAAATACCGCTTGCTAAGAGAGTCAGTCTCTAGTAATTCCTGCTTTGTTTCTGAAGAGATGGGAATGAACGGCATGACAAAACCCATTATTTCATCGACCGATTCAAGTTTGTCAATGGGTCCGGTAAAATTACCTGATCCGGGAAAGTTACTGCTTATCTCGTGGATGGTTTTTCTTACCTCTAACAGCATCTCCTGGTGAGTCTGAGAATCAACATCTTCAATATCCGGAACCGGTGTGCAACCAGCATACAGCCGGTCATCCACCTGGGTAATGGTATGAAGGTGCACTCGCGTTAGTGCCTTTACTCCGACCAGGTATCCTTCTTCTGTCTTTTGAATAAACGAGATATCAAGGATGCACCCTGTTTTACACAAGTGTTTTTCTGATATCTCTGATGGCTCCTCACTGCCGTGTATCAAAACTCCCACCGGATACTGATTATCCGGACGGGTTTTTTCTTTCATAAGAATATTCCCGGAATCGGTATCTACCAGGATTTTTGTCCGGGATTTCGGGAAGATGACGGTATTGAGAAGGGGCAGGATGTAATGCTTTTGGTTTTGTGTCGGTTGTGTATTTTCTGTGTGTGTCATTTTCGTCATTTAGTTTTATTTTACCTAACTAATTATTCCGGCAAAAAAATTACCTGACTTTTCTGAGAATTGCAATGAGGAGATCTATTTCATGATCGTCTAGTGATTCAACCAGTTTTTCTATGACCTGGTGCAGGGCATTTTGTTCAGCCCGGGCAATCATCTCTCCTTTTTTCGTAAGCCTTATGTAGTGGATCCGTCCGTCTTTAGGGCAGGGTTCGCGGTAAACGCACTCTAATCTCGAGAGTTTATTTATCATCTCGGTAATTGTGGGTTTTGAATTTCTGGTAATCTCAGCAAGTCTGCTAAAAGTTACCTCTCCATTCATGTCGATAGTCTTCAGGTAATGGATCTGCTTTAGGGTGATATCTGAAAGACAACAATCCGAAAATATCCCACATGAGCATTCAGCTTTCATTTGGACCAGATGATCAAAGATGCTGAATAAATGCTCTTTTCTGTTACACATGATCCACTTCTAATTAGTTTGGGTTTACCTAAATATAATCTTTCGGGTTACTGCTCGCATGGCTTTTTTATCTCCAGATAGTAAAAAAGGGCTTAAATTACGTGATAAAGAGGGGGATTCACATAGCGGGTCGTCATTGGTCTATGTACCTCTGAGCCATACCAAACTAACCCCCCCTGTAACTTTCAATAGCGGCCTGTTATTAAACTACCTGTGCCCGTAATTTCATATTTTATCTTCAATATAGGCATATTATCTGTTGCATGATCAACGAGTTTTCTGAATGTGTAATCTGGCCATATTTCGTCAAAAAACCCATATTTTGAAGATTAAAAAACCATGGTATATATGCTGGTAATCGAACAATTTTTGTTCCGACCTTAATCTGGCATTTCCTATGGATATTTCATAAAAAAATAGTTGAGTGAATATATTCTATAGAGAAATTTTTAATAATGTTCTCCTCCTCCTTACTATCATTAATTGATGATATTATGATACATTTATCCTTTAGATCAATACGGCATGAAATACTATTTTTTGGAGCTATTGCACTGATAATAGTCTCTGTAGCGATAATTGCATATGCAAGTATTTCTCTGTATGGAACATCTGTGGAAGGATCTCTTAATACCGTTAAGGCGATATCTTCAGAGAAATCTACGCAGTTGAAAGAAATATTTGATGAGGCATTCGTTATCGACAGAACCCTTGCCAATTCTGTCATTGGTGCGGTTGAAACAGGGAACAAACCTGCAAGAGAAGAATTCCAGGGAATGATTCTTGGTATGATGCGAGCATACCCTGATTATAACGGATTATACATTGTCCTTGAACCTGATGTATGGGAAGGAAAAGATTCGGCATTCAGTGGTAAACCGGGAACTGATGATTCCGGCAGATTCATGGCATATTATTCACGAGATGCTGCAGGAAATCCTCTTCTTGATAAAGTATATTCCTATAATGCTGGTGAAGAAGGGAGTGATTATTACCAGGTCCCAAAAACCACAGGTAAGGAATATATCACCCAGCCCTTCCCTTGGGAAATTCAGGGAAGAAAAATACTCCTCTCATCCGTTGTGGTTCCAATAATGGTTAACAATGGTTTTTTCGGAATTTCCGGAGTTGATGTTCCCCTTGACAAAGTACAGGATCTTGCCAATGCTCTGGATGAATATCAGGATTCAGGGAAGGTTTATTTTGTTTCATATGATGGTATCGTAACCGGGGCCACGGGATATCCGGATAGTGTGGGAAAACCACTTGCGGATGCAGATATTCCTTTGTCTGATGATGCAGAAACCATAATTAAAGATATTCAGGCCGGAAGAAATGATGTCACCGAGCATAATGGCCAGTTTATTGCATATTCTCAAATAAATACCGGGAATTCTGGTCAGCCATGGTCAGTTATTTTCACCGTTCCGGTAGATGTTGCTACTGCCAAAGCACGGATGAACACTATTATCCTCATTCTTATCGGCTCGTTTTTTACCTTTATTGGTCTTATTATTCTATATTTGGCAGCGAAAGGCATTTCACGTCCGATAGAATGGATATCAAATCATGCTGACAATATTGCCGAGGGTGAACTTGGAGAGGAGATAACGATAACCCGGCGGGATGAAATTGGAATACTAGCAGATTCTTTCAGAAGAATGTTATCCAGTTTGCAAGGAAAAGCTCTTGCTGCAGATGGCATTGCTGCAGGTGATCTCCTGGTTGACATCCCAGTCGCTTCAGAACGGGATATGCTCGGTAAATCAATGGTAACCATGAGAGATACCATCAGTCAGATGAGCAATACCGTCAGGGATATCTCCCGCCAGGCAGCAGCGGGGGATCTTAAGGTAAGGGGAGAAACTGGACAGTTCAAGGGAGAATACCGCGAAATAATCGGTGGAGTTAATGAAACCCTCGATGCAGTAATAAGGCCAATTAACGAGGCGATGAACCTTGCAGGTATTTATGCATCTGGCAACTATACCGCAAGGTTTGATCCTTTAATCCCTGTTTCAGGTGACTTTTTGACATTTCGTGATGCCTTGGACAAGATCGGGGAACAGACCGCCGCTTCAGTACAGAAGGTTAAAGTTCAGATGGAATCGGTGGCAGGAAGTATTGAAGAGACAACTGCTTCAATGGAAGAAGTAACGGCAGGTTCTTCAAAACTGGCACAAAGTTCCAACGAAGTAAGTTCACTTGCTGAAACTAGTCTTTTCGGAGTAAGTCAGATTCTACGGGCAATGAATGATCTCTCAAACACCATATCTCACGTTGCAGAAATGACAGATAAAGTTGCTTCAGTCTCTCATTCTACTGACCTTCTCTCTACCAAAGGTGCTGAACTTGCTCATCAGGCTGAACAGGGGATGCAGAATATCACCACATCCATTGGAGAGAGTTCCAGAATGATGAATGAAATGTCAGAGCAGATGGATCATATCGGTCAGATTGTTAAACTTATCAGTGAGATAGCAGACCAGACGAACCTCCTTGCATTAAACGCAGCAATTGAAGCCGCCCGCGCAGGTGATGCCGGAAGAGGTTTTGCTGTTGTTGCAGACGAAGTAAAGGCACTTGCAGTTGAATCCCAGCAGTCTGCGGAGAAAATATCAACAATTATTCAAACCCTTCAGAGACAATCAGAAAATGCAGCAGGAGCAATGAACCGGTCATCAACAGAAGTATCTGACGGCAATAAAGCAGTAACCGCAACCCTTAACGTTTTTTCAGATATCGTTACCCACATCCAGGAGATATCAGAGAATACATCGGCAGTGGCATCTGCAGCAGAAGAACAGGCTGCTGCGGTTCAGGAAATTACTGCAAGTGTTCACGAACTGGAAACCCAGGTTACCAAAACCGCAGAAGAGGCAGTATCGTCAGCAGCAGCGACTGAAGAAACTTCTGCTGCTCTGGACCAGATTTCCCAGTCGATATCTGAGGTTGGAGCTGCCACAGATCTCATCAATCATGAGATGGGGAAATTTGTTATTTCGTAAATTTCAAAAGGCCCAGTCAGGAAATCAACTGGCATCACTCTTTCAATCTCCCTCCTTTTCAAGAACGGTAATTTGAGTTTCTTTGAGATCATAAAATATGGAACGATTGAATGAGTCAAGTGACTCTGAAAATATCTCTGTCTCACTTGAAAAATTGACAGAGCCATAATGTGGAATTACTGAAAAAAAGGATAAATTATTTCGTTTCTTCTTCCTGTAAATACTCCATTGCTTCGGCATATTGCGTATTTATATGTTCTTTCAGCTCTTCGTATGCAGCATCAAAGTCAGAATCATCGGTGAGATAGGTATACCCTTCACGTTCCCCGTCCGGACCGATGACGGATGATTCGATAATATCATGGTATTTATCGAACTCTTCTGCAAGTTCGGTGGTATTAAAACAGTTCTCTGCCACATTAGCCAGGATATCCACATACATGGCATGGTAGACCGGATCATCCATCAGGTACCGGATAAGAGGCCACCGGTCAGTAACGGTATCCATACTAAAGGTAACAGTGCTGCCCATACCTCCATGTCCGCCTCCATCTTCCGGCATTCCAAATCCACGGGGTTGTGTCATATTCATATCACCGGGGGGCATCATCCCGAACCCCTCGGTTCTATTCATCCCGTCCGGACCCATTCCTCCCATGCTGCCTCCCATGCCATCCATCAATGCATAATTATTATCCCAGGGGATCCAGCTGAGAGTTCCGGTATCCGGATTGTTATACAGATAATAATTCCGTGAATTTCCACCATATGTGTCCCAGTTTTTAATCAGGGTATTCGTTGCAAGCCAGGTGAGAAATTCCTCGACATCAAAGATGGATTCAAGGTCTGACCGCCAGGTTTCCGGACTGGTGTTTCGGGTATCAGCGTGAAGAACGGAATAGAGCGTTTCAATATCAGAGTAATCTCCTTCGTCCTCGTTTGTCTTCTTCTCAAAGTCTTCAAGGTCTAACTTCCCTTCGGCAAAGGTGGCTCCTTCTCCTTCAGGCTTATAGAGATTACCGGTTCCGTTGGAAAACTGAGTCTCAATTACGGTATCATCGATACTTTCAACCAGGGTATATAATCCAAAATATTCCGGCCCGTCCCCATGGTCAAGGTATACCCGGTAAAATGCCGTCTCTGGAGCGACAATTCCGGCCGCTTGGAAGATTTCCGGAACAATTTTCTCCCGGATAACCGATTTGTCAGACATTCCGGACTGCAGATTCAGTTCTTTAAATCCATAGAATTTCTGGTTTTCTGTTTCAGGATAATCGTCCTCATAATGATCCATATCAATTTTCAGAGATATTTTCCCGATTCCCTGCTGCCAGGCAGTCATCAGCGAGTTAACTCCCTTATACCGAAGCCCGACGTTCTCGAAGTTCTCTCCATTAAAGGAGATATTGGCCGGAACATAGATTGGATCTTCCTGGTCCATCATATCGCCCGGACCACCATCTCCGGGAGGTTCCATCATGTTCTCACCAGGAGTTACGTTTGTAAAGTTCTCCGGTCGGATTCCGCCCATCTGTCCGGGCCCGGTCATGGTCCGGTTGCCGAATTCACCATATTTACTCTCCATATCTTCCTGTATTTCTTCCCAGGAGTCCTGGCTGATGGTTATATAGATCTCCCTTATTTCATCATCCGGGAAAACGGTTTCATAATCTGGTGCAGTATCGGATGCATCACTATCTGCTTCATCAATAACAGGCTCTTCACCGTCTGTTACCACTTCTGCACACACTCCCTGAAAGAGGATAGCAATTATAACCGCAAAAAACAGGGTTATTATCACAGTTGTGCATTTTTTGTCTTTCATATATGCCCGCCATATAGTATGCGTTTTATCTCGGATTCTGATCGTCTGATTGAGAACGAATCACGGGTATTCTCCAGAGCGATCAGCTACCAAAGTACTCCCTGTTTCTCACTAACTTATATAAGAAAACCTGATTTGACCGGTTGGATAATACAACCGGCAGATACATGATTCAGACAATCAGGAGTATGAATGTTTAGAGTCATATTTCTATCAAATTCTGAAAACGGGCGCAATTTCTTCAGAATTATAGAAAGTTCAATTGAATATCTTTTTACTCATTCAAAACGTATCTATTTATTCAACTGATAATTGCGGAATACTGGAAATCCTTAAAAATTCTCATAAAATAAAGGGATTTTCTGGTCTACGTAATAATCACTATGGTAGTATTCAAAGCTCTGGCTAAACCAGAACGATGCATGATTATCTGGAATCCGTCTCCTCAGGCAAAAGAAGCATGCTGGGTGAAATAACCGAAGGGCTGTGGCATAAGGATTTGAGCATGAGATATCCGGGATTTCAGTCCGCAAAAAAGCAGATGATCTCTGTTCTCTTTGTGGACGATGAACCGGACATTCTTGTTCTGACAAAGATATTCCTGGAACGAACAGGAGAGTTCAGGGTAGATACTGTACAGTCTGCTCAGGAAGCCCTGAAAAATCCCCAAATACAATATTATGATGCCATAGTCTCTGATTTCTCGATGCCAGGGATGAACGGGATTGACTTTTTAAAGAAAGTTAAAAAATTATATGGCAATATTCCCTTCATTCTTTTCATCGGCGAAGGAAGTGAAGAGATTGTTATTGATGCTATCAATAATGGTGCTGACTTTTACCTGCAAAAAAGTGGTTCACCAGAAATCCGGTTTGCCGAACTCGCTTTCCGGGTAAAGCAGGCAGTGCGAAAAAAACAGGCAGAAGCTGCACTCATTGAGAGCGAAGAGCGGTTCAGGGGCATTGCAGAGAGATCTTCAGATCTTACCCTGATTCTTGATGAAGACCTGACTTTGACCTATGTCTCTCCTTCCTCCCTGACGCTCCTTGGGTATGAATCACATGAACTTTTAGGGAAATCGTTAAATTACGCCTCCAAAACCATATTTGCTCAAAGTGGTTCTCAATATGTACATGCAATTCAGAGGATTCTGCGGGGAGAGTTCGTAGGTAACATTGAGATCTGTCTAAGTAAAAAAGACAAAAGTCAGGTAGATGTGAATTTGTTTGCAGTTCCTATCATCTGTGATGGGGTCTTTGAAGGAGCACAGGTTTCAATCAGGGATGTAACTCCGGTAAAAATTGCAGAAAAAGCCCTCAAAGATAGTGAAGAAAAATTTCGTTCCTTTGTTGAGAATGCATATGATATCGTCTACTCAATGACAACGAACGGAATTTTCTCCTATATCTCACCACGGATTACCGCACAACTCGGATATGAACCCGGAGAATTAATTGGTAAATCAGCCCGTCTTGTAATTCATAACGATGATTTTCCACGAAATCGTGAGATCTTTCTAAAAGCCGTCAAAACCGGAAAAAACATGAACGGGAATGTATATCGTGTCAGACATAAGAATGGTTCCTGGCAGTGGCATTCCTTAAGCCTCTCTCCGATAGTCGATTCCCATAATACTGTTATCAGGGTCCAGGGTATCAGCCATGATATTACCGTTCTCCGGAGTTCTGAAGAGGCAATCCGGAAAGCAAATCGTCAGTTAAGTCTGCTTACGGGTATTACCAGGCATGACATTCTCAATAAGATTACCATAATACTTGGATATCTGGAGATCATTGAGATGGACTCTTTAATGCCCCAACAATCTGAATATCTTGAGATAATAAAAGATGTAACCAATGAAATTAAGACCCAGATTGATTTCACCCGGATTTATGAGAAACTTGGTTCCTGTGAACCAAAATGGGTCTCTCTCAAATCCATCATTCCATGGACACTGATCCCTGAAGGTATACATTTGAGTATGGATCTTGATGAAATCTCCCTGTTTGCAGATCCTATGTTGGAAAGGGTATTCTTTAACCTTCTGGATAATTCAATACGGCATGGGAAGAGCGTATCAAAAATCATGCTATCAGCCCGTGAATCAGCAGGTGGCCTTACGGTAATCTGGGAAGATAACGGAGTTGGTATAGATTCTGAAGAAAAAGAAAAGATTTTTGAACGAGGTTTTGGTCAGAATACCGGTCTTGGCATGTTTCTTGTCCGGGAAATCCTCTCTCTGACCAACATCTCGATTATAGAAAACGGTACCCCGGGGGTTGGTGCCAGGTTTGAAATTCAGGTTCCATGGGGTGGATTCAAGCGAAATAAAACCGAAAACAAATGATAAAATCAGGGTTTATTTTTTTATGGTGTCAGCCTTGTTGCGATGCTAAGGAGGACATCTTTCCCTTCCCATGCTATTTTTTTCACGAATACATGAAGAGGGATTATTGAACCGTTTTTGTGATAATGTTCGGCATCAAACTCGATTTCGTTTCTTTCCTGCAACATTTTCATCCGTTCGTTAATCAATTGTTCACTCTCCAGAGCATCGAGTTCATGCAGGTTTTTTGATAAAAATTCCTGACTCGTATATCCGTGAAGGAGGAAGGTCTGTTCATTTGCATAGAGCATGTTTCCGTCATAGTCATGAACGGTCACAGATGCCGGGAATTCATCAGAAATTTTTGCTAGAAGCCTGACAAGTTCATCTCTCTTTCTCCGGTCTGTATCGTCAAAAATAATTCCGTCAAAGATGAGGTTGCCATATTCCATGATTGGATTTGAAACAATTTTAAGCCAGATTCTCTCCCCGGAGGGTTTTTGAAACCAGCCTTCATAATCCCACGGTTTTTTGTTTTTTACAACATCCTGCATTGATAGTTTGAATCGTTCCTGGTCTTCTTGTATGATTCCCTGAAAAAAATTCTCCAGAAATGTATTAAAATTGTTTTCTATTCCTAATATTCGGATACTCTGGTCACTGATATACTCGAATATGAATGTTCCGTCAGGTTTTGCATGGACCCGGTATACCACCCCGGGAACATTGCCGGCCATTGACTGGAACTGCTGCTCATTCCTATGTAGTTCCTTCTCCTGCTGAACAAGTTCTTCGTAATTTGCCCGTAGTTCCTCTTCTGTTGCAGTTATCTCTTCGTATGCAGCCATTATCTCTTCATTTTTCCGGAGAAGATCCTGTTCTGATCTCTTTCTCTGAAGAATTCCCCACATGCCGCTCATCAGGAGGTTTAACTGGCGGATATCTGATGGTTCATAATTTTTTTCCTTGTTTCCTACTCCTGCAACAATGACGATACGATCCCCGTCAAAAACCGGAATGCCCAAATGTCTTGTCAGGTGTACATGCCCCTTTGGTATCCCTTTTTTAAGAGGGCTGTCTGCTGCATAATCATTGGTGACAACAGGTCTTCTCTGTCTGAGTGACTCTCCCCATAGACCTGTGTTGGCTAGCTTAAATGTTCGTGGTTTATCCAGTACCTGGCACTCTTTCATCGCTTTTTCAGACCAGGAGTACATGGTAAGTTCTGATTCATCTTCATGTACGAATGCGATGTATCCGATAGTACTCTCGGTAAGTCTGACTGCTTCATCCAGGGCAAACCGGGTAATAACCTGTTCCGGTTCGTCAATCATCCGGTGTAACTCTAAGAGTTTTTCAAGGCGTGCCTCATCAAGTCGTAATGCAGCCTCTGCCCGTTTATTTTCGGTTATCTCCCGGATGGATTCGATAGCCCCGACAACTCCGCCCTGATTATCATAGAGTGGGGAAGCACAAAACCAGAATGAAGCCCCTGTTCCCTCATGAAAATGTGAAAGAGTGATTTCGGTTGAGAGGTTTTCTCCTAGTTTTTTTATTGCAGAATATTTTGCAGATGTCTCCGGGTCATCATGTAAGACAAGATCAATGAGCATGGGGCGGCGTGTAAGATAAAACGGGATGGAATACTCATAATCTCCTTTTCCTAAGATATCTCCTGCCTGAACTCCGGTCAATTGTTCCATTGCCCGGTTCCATGCAATAACGATGCCATCTGAATTTATTGCGAGGGTTGCATCCGGAAGAAAATTCATGATGTCTGCTTCAAGTTGCTCATGATCCCTGATGCTGGATTCAAGTCTTCTCTGTTTTACTGCCTGCCGGACTTTATGGGCCAGTTCTGCAAACTGGGATTTTGGTAGACCGCCCTTTTGTAAGTAAAAATCGGCTCCTTCATTAAGGGCTTCAATGACTACCTCTTCCCGGCCCTTTCCGGTGAATAAGATGAATGGAATCTTGTTTCCTGTTTTCCGGACAACTTTCAGGAACTCAATTCCATCCATTTTTGGCATCTGATAATCTGATATTATCGCGTCAAAGGATTGGGAATTCAGAATATCAAGTGCTGATAATGCAGATTCCTCTGTAAAAACCTGGAAATTTTCAAACCTCTCAAGGAAGACTTTTCCGATTTCAAGCAGAGTAGGTTCATCATCAACATAAAGGAGTTGAATGGTATCTTTCATGATGGGGTCCTGATGGTATTCTGACTATTAGTATCGGGCTTATAGTTTCTCAAGAAAATATTTATTATCTGTCATTTATTTAGATCTCTCATGCACTAGTGATACCTGTTAATCTCCTTAAAAAACGATAAAAAACTCCGGATGATCCACTTTTTACTCTCGTCAGTTCCCCCCGGATATTTTTGATACGTATCACATTCCCTGATCAGTTATCCATTTTTCCCATTCTTTGACAGAAGTTACCGGAGGATAACAGTGCGTTTCACCACAGATATGAAGGGTCGGTGTCCGGGGATATGCCATGACCTCCGGGATGACTGATGAGACAGAAAGAGGATCCACAACCGGAATAATTACGCTGCCCGGAAGATAGTGTGTTCTGGCCTTTTCAAGAAGGCCGGATATCTCTGCTGACTGGTTGTATAACAGGGCAATTATCCGAAAGCCGGTCTTTTTTTCCATGTAGGCACTGAGAAATGAGAGCATACCTCCTGAACCCCTGCCAGATACGCCGCCTGCTATTCTCATGAGCTGATGATACTGCCGTTCATGGGTTTTATCTCCGGTTACCCGGACAAGGCGTTCAAGCAGGAGGGCTGCAGCACCATTAACTGATGGTATTGCTCCATCCGGAAGGTCCATAAGGCGTACCGGAAGATCAGTGGCATCGTTTGCAGAGTGATAATATCCTCCTTTTTCCGGATTCCAAAACCGCATGGTAACCTGGTGCATGAGTTGATTCGTGGCAGTCATCCAGGTGATATCCCCGTCTGCCTGAAAGAGATCAAGGAATGCCTGCGATAAGAAGATATAATCACCGCTCATTCCTGGCTGCCCGGTGTTCCCCCGGTGCCAGTGATGGTAGATACTGCCATCTTCCCGGATCATGGTTCTTTGAAGAGCCCGGGCCGCCCGGACGGCTGTATCATAATACGTTCTCTTTCCAAACGTCAGAAAACCCTGAACCAGGGCGGATATCATAAGTCCGTTCCAGTCGGTCAGGATCTTGTCATCAATTGCCGGATAGGAACGCCTGCTCCGGGCCATGAGTAATTTCTCCTGCATCCGGGAAAGCCAGGTCTCCGGTGATGAAACTCCCCGGTCATTCAGGGCGATTAGAGGGTTTTTTCCCGGATGAAGGACATTGCTCCCGCTCGCTATCCCGTGGCCGGATACATTTCCTTCCCTGGTAATTCCATACAGCTCACAAAACAGTCTGCCGTCATCATTTCCAAGAACTGCCATCACCTCATCATAATTCCAGAGATAATACGCTCCTTCTCCTTCCTGACTGTCGGCATCAATCGAAGACCAGAATCTGCCCTCCGGGTCGGTAAGGTATGCACAGACATAATCTAAAATTCCGGTTCCTGTGGTTTGAAAGATCGGATCGGGTGAGATTTGGTAACTTTGTGCATATGCCATTGCAAGAAGAGCCTGGTCATAGAGCATCTTCTCAAAATGAGGAAGTTTCCATTCCCTGTCTGTTGCATACCGGTGAAATCCTCCGTCAAGATGGTCCCTGATCCCGCTTACTGCCATCTTTTGAAGGGTAAACTCTGCCATTTCCCATGCCTTTTTTTGTGAAAATACGTGGTAGTATTTGAGCAAAAAAAAAATCTGGGGAACTGATGGAAACTTGGGGCTTTTAGAAAACCCTCCATAGGTCTTATCAAATCCGGCAGAGAGTGAAGCATATGCATCATGAATGGTTTTTTCAGAAAAATCATCTGGATGATGGGTGGTAACCTGTATAACTGCATTGATAAGTTTTTTTCCGGCATTGTTCACCTCTCCACGATGGTTTTTCCAGATATCAGAGAGGTATGGGATGAGCTCCATCATCCCCGGCATACCCTGACGACCCTTCTTTGGGATATAGGTTGCAGCATAAAACGGTTCCCGGTCAAAGTTAAGAAAGATACTGAGCGGCCATCCCCCTGTGCCGGTCATAATCTGGCAGACCGTCATGTATACCTGGTCAATATCAGGCCGTTCCTCCCGGTCAACCTTGATACAGATAAAATGGTTGTTGAGTGATTCTGCAACGGTTTTATCTGAGAAACATTCCTGCTCCATTACATGACACCAGTGACAGGCAGCATATCCGATTGAGAGAAAAACCGGGAGGTCACGCTCCTTTGCCTCCTGAAATGCTTCATCCCCCCAAGGATACCAGTTCACCGGATTTGAGGCATGCATAAGGAGGTACGGGCTTTTTTCTCCGGCCAGCCTGTTTTTCCGGTCAGTGGTCATGATACCGTATCCGTCCGTTTTTGGTCTGTTGTTTTCATGGTTAAAACCCTGTTTTGTTGGTCATTGATCTGCCTGTCTACGGTTTTTCAATAGAAAAGAGAAATTCCCTGACTGTTTTGATATATGCCTCTTCCTGCTCGAGATGATGTGAATGAGATGCATCCTCAAAAATCACCAGATGTGAATCCGGGACCATACTCTGATAATACCTGGTGGAATCCGGAGATGCTTCGTCATATCTCCCACAGGTAAACAATGTTGGTACAGCGATTTTGGAGAGGTAAGGCCCTTTTTCATAGGTCTTTAGTGTTCCGGTTATGGTAAATTCACTCGGTCCCCACATATATTCATACACATCAAAGGCCATTTTACTCATGGATGCTTCCAGGCATACTGGCCAGGGGTCAAGCCGGCAGACATGCTTTTTGTAAAATACCATCATTGCTTCCTGGTATTCCGGGGAGTCATAATCACCTGTTTCTTCACATTTTAGAATTATTTCCCTGGTTTTCTGAGGTAATTCACCGATATATCTTCGCTGGTCGGCATGCCAGCGTGAAACACTCAGGCAGGGAGCGGAGAGGATTAAAGAATTGACGCCACGGGGGTTCATGGCAAGCATATATTCCACCACCAGCATCGTCCCCCAGGACTGACCCAGAATGTGAATTTTTTCAAGTCCGAGTTTCTCCCTGATGGTCTCAAGTTCACGGGTGTAATAATCGAGCGAATAATGGTGGGTATCTGCAGGTTTATCAGAGTTTCCGCATCCATACTGGTCATACCAGATAACCGGCCTGTCTGAAGAAAGCGGATTCAATCCGGTAAGGTAATCATGGGGAACACCCGGCCCTCCATGGAGAATAAGAAGTGGAATGCCGGGGTTTTGAGCTCCATCCATCCTGAACCAGATCCGGTGTCCGCAAACCTCGATGTATCCTTCCCGGCTGTCAATTGACATAATAATTCAGGTATGGTGAGCAGTGATGTAAACCTTATGTAATTGGTAAATTCGAATATTTTCTGACGATAATTCGGGATATTCACGTTTGTCTCGGGTTATATCTCCAGTTATCATGAGGTACGATAATCTCAAACCTGGCACCTTTGCCTATAGTTCCGGTTTCCTGAATTGACATTTTGGTAATTGATAGTATTTCACGGGTTAGAAATAATCCAAAACCGGTATTCTTGCCAAATCCCTGTTCGAATATCTTTTCTTTCTCTTTATCCGGAATTCCGATCCCGTTATCTTCGAAGATAATAATCCCATTTTCTGGAGTTTTTTTGAAGGATATGGTAATTTTCGTAACATGCCCGCCATGACGAATTGCATTCTCGAGGAGATTATAACAGACTTTTGAAAACATGGGGTCGGTAAAAATTTCCAGATCTCCTGTCGTAACTTCTATCTGTAATTTTGAAAATATAGGATTATTTTTTTCATTCTCCACAGCCCTCTCAACTCTTTCCCATACCGGTTCTTTAATTCCCATCTCCTGATAGTCCCTGGTAAAGAGAATCTGCCGGTAAATAGTATCGGTGGTCCTGGTAAATATATCTAAATCTTCTTTATATGGAGAATCAGGGCTTATCTTCCTCTCAAAATTATTTTGCATTAAAAATAAAATCTGGACCTGGTTTAAAATATCATGCCTGGTTATTGAAGAAAGGAGGTGCATTTTTTTGTTTGCCTGAAGAAGGGCATCACTAAGCCTGATTATTTCGGTGATGTCATTCATTACCATGAGCAGAGCATCAGTATCCTGGATATGAATGATGTCTGCTGACAAAATTCCGGTAACTAACCGCTTATCTTTTGTTTTGATGGTAATCTGATTATTTCTGCTGCTGCCTTTCTGCTGTATCTGCTTACTTATCGTCGCTTGCATCCGGACATCATCAAATATGCCCAGTTCTGCAGGGGTTTTCCCAATCACTTCATCAGGACTGAACCCAAGGGTGTCAAGGAACGTTTTGTTGACATCAACAAAAGCTTTGGTATCCAATCTGGAAATCGCCATAAGCGAACCACTGGAGTGAAACGCCTTTGAAAATTTCTCTTCTGAAAGTGTTAATGCAGAAATATCTTTTGAAACTCCGAATATCGCCGGATTATTATCCCAGATGCCCGGGACGACTCTGGTTTCAACCGGTATCAGATTTCCATCTTTCGTGATTAAAGGAATCGGGCAATAATTCCTCTTTCCTGCAATAATATCTGATATTATACTCGCTGCCTCTGCCCGCCTCATTTCCGGGTGAACCATCAGGACCGGTTGGCCGATAAGTTCTTCTTCGGTATATAAAAGCCTTCGAATGACCGTTTCATTGACCTTTTGAATAATCCCCTCCGGACTGAGGACAAAGATAAAATCTTCAATGGTATTGAAGAAAGTGGAGAGGTTGTTTTCACGAATTCTTACCTCTTCATCTAGTTTTTTTCTCTCAAATGATGCACCAAAAAGTCCTGCAGCAACTTCGAGTGTTTCAAGTTCCAGATAGCTCCATTCAAACTCCGAAGCACAATAATCAAATCCGACAAAACCTGAAAATTTGTTATTTGAAAAGATGGGGACCATGGCGATTGATTTTACATCCAGAATGGAAAGCATGGTCTGCTCTTTATCTGGAAAATCCCGTATGTTCCCATAGATTATACCTCCGTTAAAAAGGACCGAACCCCATCTTTCATAACCTGCGGATTTCCAATCCAGATTCTGAAAAAGCGGATCGTTTATCTGGGGAATGATGCCCTCTGAAACCCATTCATATTTCTGACTGATAAGAGCTATTCCATCTTTGGAATATTCATGATTGAAAATGTATACCCGGGAAACACCGACCGCTTTACCAATTCTTGATAGGACCTCATTTATTGTTTCGTCACTGAGCGATGACATCATCTTTGTAGCAGCAAAACTGATGGCTCCAAGAATATTTTTCTTGCGTATTAACTGCTGTTCAGTCTTTTTACGGTCTGAAATATCAATGGTAGTCCCTGTCATCCTGGCCGGGCGGCCTTTTTCATCCCATTCAGTAATTTTTCCTCGGTCCTGAATCCATACCCATCTGTTATCTTTGTGGCGTATCCGGATTTCAGATTCATAATAAGGGATTTTTCCGGATAAATGCTCATGAATTATCTTTGTAAGAGTTTTCAGGTCTTCAGGATGGGTCAGACTCTCCCATTTTTCAATGGTCATGGGCATAAGTTCAGGAAGAGTGTATCCGATAATTTCAGCAGTTCGCTCGTTAAATGTCATCTCACCCTTCTTAATATTCCAGTCCCAAAGGCCGATTCTTGAACCTTCAAGAGCAAGACTGAGTTTTTGCCCGGTTTTGCGAAGTGCTTCTTCTGCCAGGTGCTGGGCAGAAAGATCAATAATATGAATATAGTATGCAGAAATTGTTCCATCACGCTTTGTGTGAGGTGTCAGGGAGATGTCTACAAAAATGGTATCCTCCCTGTTATCGACCTGAAATATTCCTGATTTTTGTGCCTGAAAATCCAAAGTCGTAGAATATCTGATGGTCTTTCCGGTTTTGAGTTTTTCAAGTGTTTCCTGAGAGAACATATGGTTCGAAAAGAGTGTTCTGTTCTTTATCTTTGATATTGATGATATCCGAAGTAATAGCAGGGCTGCCGGGTTTATGTCTATCAGCATTCCCTCCGGATTAAAAATAATAATCCCTATTGGTGACTTTTCAAACAGTTCACGGTATTTTTTTTCATTTTCGAGCAGACGTTCATCAGAATATCTCCTGTATGCAGCCTGCCTTATCATATGGGTAAGCTCGGTAAACAGAATCTCCGCATTATCTCCTTTTTTCAGGTAATAATCGACCCCGCTGTTTATTGCGTCAATAACAGTATCCTCACTACCCTGACCGGTAAAAAGGATGAACGGAATGGATGATGTTTTTCTGATCTCTTTCAGGAGTAGAATTCCATTCATCTCAGGCATTGAATAATCTGAAACGATGACATCATACTTCATGTGCCCAATTTTCTGAAGGGCTTCCTGTGCTGATAAGACACAATCAAAAATAAAATTCCCTCTTATTGCCAGGGATTCAGTTATTGCCTCAAGAAATAAGGGTTCATCGTCAACCAATAGAACATGTACCGGATTCATTGTCTGACTCGTCAGTATCCATTTGAAACAAATTTTTGTAGAATAATATGCTGTTTCACGTATGTTCTGAGAAATTGGAGATGATTACTATTTTTTCAGGTTTTATTATTATTGAGAGAGGCTATGATTTTATCCGGTATAAATGTAGCTCATGATCGCCCAGGTATTTACTTTTTTGTTTCCTCTCATATTGATGGTAGAAAGGAGTTTTATGTCAATACATAGAGATACTATAATTCATCAGAATCAGTGAATATGCCCTGGAGGTTGGGATCATACAAAAGAAAATTCTTCTTATCGACGATGAACTGATTTTTATCGAATCGATAACCAAAGCCCTGAAATCCTGCAGCCGGCAATGGCATTTTGCTGCGGTAGATAACCCTGCCGATGGTATTATGCATCTGAAGAGGGAGTCATACGACCTTGTTCTTCTTGATATCATCATGGATCCGGTTGACGGATGGGACACTCTGGCAAGGATTCGAAATCTCCCGAACGGAGTAGATATCCCGGTCATTTTGTTTTCTGTGAAAAATCTCCAGTTGGATGAAATAATCAGGTACGGAAATTATCTTTCCGGATTTATCAAAAAACCCTTTGTTGATGCTGAATTATGTGAAACCCTGACCGAATTCTTCTCCTGGTATGATCTCCTGATTTCAAATGCAAAAGCAGCAAAAACACAAGGAGTTCCTGACGACATCTGTGCCAGATGGGTCCGGGTTGTTCGTCAGATCCATGCATATTCCCGGCTTTTAGAGTTTGTAAGTCCCTACTGTATCCCCGATAGTGTTCTCTCCGATGAAGAATGCAAAGAAAAAAGAATGAAACAGATTAATCAGATAATTGACGACAGAATAAAAGAACGTGACCGGTTAAAAATACTCTATCCGGTATTTTCTCTCTGATTATTCAGTATTTTGATACATCATTTGAACATTCATATAATCTTTTTTCCGGGAAAAAAGCATGGGAATAATAAAAAAAGTTCTGAAATTTAGGTTATCCGGACAATCTGGTCATTGAAGCCTGTATTTTTAATGACGCCTCTGCCAGGATTACCTGCATCTCTGATAACTGTTTGAGCACCGCTGCGGCTTCTTCTGATGCTGCTGCCGCTCCCACTGCTTCCTCAGCTGTTGAACCTGCAATGGTATTTACTTCAGACACACTTGCGGTTATCTCCTCTACTGAAGCTGCTTCACCTTCAGATAATACTGCAATTTCATTCATATGCACAGAGATCTGTTTTGTCTGGTCTGCAATTGACCGGAAAAAGGAGATAGTATCGGTAATGGCTTCAGAACCCTTTGAGACTTCATCTGTTGCCTGATTCATCGCCACTGCTGCTTTTTCTGATTTTTGTTGTAATAATGCAATTATCTCTGCAATATTTACCGCAGAACGCTGTGAATCCTGTGCCAGGGTTTTTACTTCATTGGCAACCACGGCAAATCCCATCCCTGCATCACCGGCACGAGCGGCCTCAATTGCAGCATTTAACGCAAGCAGGTTTGTCTGATCTGCAATACTACTGATGATCTCAACAATCTTTCCGATCTCCGTCATCTGGTTCCGGATATCATTAATCATCGAACCTACATCGTTCACCGCTGTGTTAATGGCATTAATTCCCTCTTCGGCAACAGCTGCCTGAGTTACTCCCTGCGTGGATGTGGAATCTGCATCCTTGCTCAGGTGAGAAACAGACTCAACCTTTGCTGCGACGGTTGTCACTGATGTTGACAGATCTTCCATGGCTGTCAATACCTGCTGAACTGATTTTTTGGTAATATCCGCATTTGCCTGAACATTGTCAACATTTTTCGCAATGGTATCCGCACCGGCTGCGAGTTCTTCAACCGTTGCAGCGGATGATTCAGCCGATTGTGAAAGATTTCTGACCTGGATTGAGATCTCTTCGATAAGTGATTTGAGTTCGGTCCCGACATGCTCCCCTATCTGGTTGAGTTTTTGCTTTAATTCCAGAATATCGCCTTTCACCGGAATATTCTCGTCAAACCTGGCATCGAAATCAACCTCCGCATACCGGTCAGCAACTCTGAGTGCTTCATTGAGGGGGATGGTAACTGCATCAAGCATCCGGTTGATACCGCTGACCAGTTCCTGGTAAATACCGACAAATCTGGTTGTATCACCCCTTGTTCCAAGTCTTCCTTCCTGTGCTTCTCCAATAAGGATTCCCATCTGGTCAAGCAGTGAGTTTAAGGTCCCTATCATTTTGTTCAGGGCCGGACTTATCTCATCTCCGCTGTCCTTCATCTCAATTTCATCTGCTTTTTCACCTGCTGCAATCCGCTGAATGGTCCGGATAACCGAATGCTCAAGATAATCTGCGAACGAGTCCATTGCATTTGCCATGATGCCTATTTCATCCCTTCGGTTCATGGAAAGCCGCATCGATAGATGTCCAAACGACAATTCGCTGATCATGCTCACAACACGCCTTAAAGGTCCGGTAATGCTCCTGGCAAGGATAAATGCGATGAAACCCCCAACAATTGAACTGATGATGATGGTGATGATAATTGCGTTTTTAATCGCTTCAAGAGGCCCTTCAAACTCTTCGATGTAACTTCCTGATGCAATTATCCAGTCAAACGGCTCATAATAAGTGTAAGCAACTACCTTTTCCCTTCCTTCCCACGGATACCGGATATATCCCTCCTTTGTCTGCATCATCTCCTGGATAAATTCATATTCAGCGATATTCTCTCCTTCACGATTTGGATGAATAACAAGGTCGCCATCACTGGTAATGACAAACATGTATCCGGTGGTTCCAACAGGAGTTTCCCGTACCTGATCTTTTAAAATCCCAAGTGCCTCCTCTTCCGGCATTCCATAATACAGGACACCGATGATCTTTCCCTGCTTATTTTTTATCGGTTCATAGGCTGTCAGGTATTTTTTCCCGAGGATATCTGCAGTTCCATGGTAAATCTGACCATTCCTGATAACAATATCATAGACCTGCTGTGAGAGTTCAGTGCCAATAGCCCTTGTCCCGTCTTCTTTTTTCACATTCGTTGATATTCTGATGGCTTTATCGTCGATTATCTGAAAAATGGTGGCGGTCCCTCCAACAGCAGACTGGATCCGGTCAACGATTGTTGTATCATTATTCAGGAGTAATTGAGTGCTCCCTTTAGAGAGGATCATCTTTTCTCCGGATATCTCCGGTTGTCCGGAAGAATACACGATATCGTGAAAGACAACCAGGTTTTTATTGATGGTATCCTGACTTATCTTATCAATACTACCGGTCAGGATTTTTGTGGAAGAGACCTGGTTTAAAAGGTTTATTTTAGTTTCTTTGTTCATTACATCAAGAGCAACAAAATAGGCAATTCCTCCGACGAGTAATGGAAGAATGATACAGAAACAGAGACAGAGGGTGAGAATTTTGTTGCCTATACCAAAATGCGAGACCCGGATTTTCCCTGCTGATATCATAAAATCCTAATGACCGTTCATAAACTTATGTCTTTGTATGTGGCGAACACATCTCCAAAGTTTTCGAAAATACTGAGTTTGTTTCTAATTTTAGATGAAAAATGAGAATATTTCAAAAAAGATGGTCGAAATAATATCTCAATTCGACTCGGATTTTATCGTGATCTCTCATATAATAATCAATCGGTTACGGGTGATCTGGCTTTTTCCCTGCCAGGTGATGAACCTCTAATCTTTCTTTTTTAGTATCTTTCCAGGCTGGCCCCTTCCCGGATCAATTTTTCGGTGATGTCAACGAATGCAGGAATATTTACAATCAACCATTCAAAAAAGGGGTAAATCTCCTGATAAACCGGAGACGGAAGTTCTTTTTTGAGTATCTCTACGGTAGTATCAAGGTTCGCCGGCCAGTATTCGACGAAAAATCCGTGAGATCTATATATCCGGAAAGCCCAGAGGGATGTCTGTACAAGAATCAGGGGGTCATAACTATGAAACATCGCCCCCATGAACCGGAGGTAATTGCGGGAATTATTCTCCATCATATTGATGTTGTCTGTACCAACAAGCCGTTCAATGTCCGGTCTTGACAGCATTGCATGGTTTAATTTTTCTGCAATTATGTCTATTTTTTCGTAAAAAACCTTCGTTGAAGCCTCTGATGGTTGTTGTAATTTTTGTGCAGAAAGGACAAGTGCTTCTTCCTTCATGAATATGTCCCCGTTGAATGATTCCGGTGTATTCCACTATGTAGATCTGGTTTGAATACTTTCTCATACGAATGAAAAATCGTTGTAACAAAAAAACCGCTGAAAGATATAAAAATGAAAGTTTTTCAGGGATAATCAGAGATGAACTAAATTTTTGTGATGAGATACAGGCATAGGTTTAAGTTTTTAAGTTTTCCATACTATCATGTTGAACATATGCTGATTCTGCTCATTGATGACAACGAAAAGCTCTGTGGTTTATACCAGCAAATACTTGCAAAAGGCGGGCACGATGCCAGGATAGAAACAGATCCGACAAAAGCTCTTGATGCTATTCGAGCGGTAAAACCCGACCTCTTATTGCTGGATCTCATGATGGAACCGATATCCGGATGGGATGTATTGGAGCAGATTCGTAGTTCCCCGGAATTGGCAGAATTGCCGGTGATCATCCTCACCGGAAAAGTCCTGACTGCACCCGAAGCCCTCAAATATGGTATGATTATTGAGGGATTTATCATGAAACCTCTTGAACGGAATATGCTTCTTGCTGCTATCGATGAGGTGAAGAACGTCCTTGATGAGAGTGAAGAGCGGTATTTACGTGCTCTGTCATCAGGTATGAGTCCGGATAAGGCGCTGTCATGTAAAACCGCAATCAAAAAGATGAAAATGCTCTTATTTTTGCGGGAAACTTTATCTAAACAGGAACGGTTAATGAGCCAGGGCATCGATGAGGGTTCTGATCTGATGAATAATCTTTCGGCATTACGAGAGATGATTGCCCGGGAATTTTCCAGGATTCATCAGGAAACAGAAAATTGCCCGTAAAATATTAAACACCCGTTTATTAATCATTTCAGCTCTTTTTTCAGTTGATCTTTATGTTCTGCATATCGTATCCAGGCAGCGTCAAATTTTGACATAAGATCTACAATTTTTTCACTCATGTCAAGTACATATCCCTTTTCAAGGGTCATTCCCCCTGATATTTTCATGAGCAGTTCCTGGATGGGTGTCCGCAATTCTGCAGATAATTCGCGTATCTGTTCAAATTGGGAGTAGAGGGAAGCATAATCGTTTCGTGTTTTTTCTGCTTCAAATACCGCGTGACGCAATTTTGTCACATCTTCCATGATGGTCACTAAATGGGTGGTAACTCCTTCTTTCTTAAGTGGAATCCGGGTAAATTCTATGAATTTTATGGTATCTCCAAAGTTATACTTCCTGATTCTCCGTTCAATGTCACCGGATCTGAAAATCTCCTGGATGTCCTGCATATCCCCGAAAAAAGAAAATTTTGGGGTTTCATAGAGTGGCCGTTTCAGCATATATTCACTGATTCCTGCCTTTCGTGCAAGTTCATCAAAAAGCGGGTTGTGTCCGGCCAGCATCAGTCCCTTATCAATAACAAAAGCAGGAAGTTTGAGGGCTGTAGTTATTGCCATCAGGTTTCGGATAATCTGGGGCCCTGATTCCATTGAATCCGAGGCATCGCTCCCGGTTTTTTCAATTATTGCCATATAATGTGGTGGTTTACCACTTCCCTGGAAAATAAATCCGCCAGTCAGAATGACCGGAATAATGGTACCATTTTTATGTTTTATTGAGACCTGGTCCGGAAAAATGAATGTTATATCCGATTTTTCCATTTCAGCATCTTCCGGCTCTGCAATTTCTTCCGAGCCAAAAAGAAAATCTGCAGGTTTTCCAATGAGTTCCTGTTTATTAAATCCACCAATCTCTGCTGCTGCCAGATTCATCTCTTCAATAATGCCACCATGAGAAAAACTGACAATGGGAGAAGGAACTGAAGAGATCTTTTTTCCGAGTTCAGACAGGGTTTCCGGATATTTTTCTTCTCTGACCCGTTGCTGAATCCGGTGTTTATGCAGACTCATCTCGATATTTGTCATCAATTCCCGTTCCTTAAACGGTTTGAGCAGATACCCGGATGGTGAAACCGCGATGGCACGTTCAAGGGTGGTTTTATCCGAGTGAGCAGTAAGAAAGATGATGGGGATGTCATAGAGTTCAATAATCCTCTTTGCAGCCGTGATTCCGTCCATCTCTCCTTTGAGCCTGATATCCATGAGCATCAGGTCTGGTTTTTTCTCTCCAGCTTTCTGAATGGCTGACTCTCCGGTAATTGCCTGACCGACCACCTCATACCCCATTGCGTTCAGCTTTTGCTTAATCTCCATGGAGATTATCATCTCATCTTCAACAATTACGATCTTACTCCCCTGTGGCATGCTCACTCCCTCCTATGATAAAGCCTTCATTAACTGGAATTTTCATATGGACAACTGCCCCGTTATCGGTTTGAAACGCTATCTCCCCACTGGACTGGAAGATAAGATTGGATATTATCTGCATCCCAAGTGTATCACTCGCTTCCATATCAAATCCCAAAGGAAGTCCTTTTCCGGTATCACGATAGGTAATATCCAGAAAACCTGCCTCATCAGTAACAATGGTAATGCTAATCGTCCCCTTCTTTTGTGGTTGAAATCCATGTTTAAATGAATTTGTGATCAGTTCGTTCATGATAAGTCCGAGAGGAATTCCTGCATCTATAGTCATTTCAATGGCCGGATTACAGATAAGATCCAGGGTAATCAGTGGTTCGTCCGGAGAGAAATCAGTGATTAATGTGTTCGCAAGTGAGCTGATGTATTCAAGAAGATTAATACTTACCAGATTATCTGTCCGGTAGAGTTTTTCATGCACGATAGCCATTGACAGGATACGGTTCTTACTTTCCTGCAAAACATCAAAGACGGTGGGATTATCAACCATACTGCTTTGAATCCGGAGCATACTGACAATAATCTGCATGTTGTTTTTAACCCGGTGATGGACCTCCCGGAGCAGAATGTCCTTTTCCTTCAATGATAATCGGATACTCTCCTCAGCCTGCTTTCTCACGGTAATATCCATGATGCTTCCGAGAACCGCAGGTTTTCCCTTGTAGAGTATGCCGGTGATGAGGTTTTCCATCCATATCACTCTCCCGTCTCTGGTCACGCCTCTGAATTCATAATCCAGTGCCATATCCGGGTTTAGATTGAGACGCTCATGGTTATCTGTCACCATCCCGATATCATCCGGATAAATAAAGGCAGTCACCGGGGAATTGTCAAGTTCTTCCCTGGAGCATCCCAGGATTTCTGACAAGCGGGGGTTGGTATATACAAAATGAGAATCCTGAATGAGGTATACTCCGACTAATGACTGTTCCACCGGTTTATGAAACAGCTCTTCTGTCTGGTACCTGCTGATTGCCGATCCAATCACCTCCGATGCCATGACAAGTGCTTCAATTTCTGCTATTCTGAGGATATAGTCTGTTTTCCATGCCATCATTGCCAGTGTTCCCCATAAGGTATCGGATATGAATACCGGGATCATGAGTAAAAATGACGGGATGCTTTCACTCTCGATAATTCCAAGTTCTTCTGCAATTTTTTTCCGGTCAGAAATAAAAAAACGGTTTTTGCTCAGATATTTATAAAATGAAGGGAAAATCTCCTGGCAAATGCTGCCATGCGAAATTTTATCCCCTTTTTCATCCGGCATCACCCATTCACAATAATAATCTTCAAATCCCGGTCTGTCATACAGGTTCATCCCAATCAGAATTACCTGTTCTACACCTGAAGCAAGGCCTAATAATTCAAGATAATCCGGAATAATCGGCTCCCATTCATCATTTCTCACAAGGCTCTGGGCAACGGTACTGATGGCGCTGAGAATTCTGTCTCTTCTTTCAAGTTCCTCCCTGGTGTTCACCAGGTCGGTAATATCAAGTGATGTGCCGACAAGGCCGGTTACTGTTCCGGACTGGTCATGGACCGGGATTTTTGATGAAACAAACCAACGGTGTTCACCATCTTCAATCATTTCTTCTTCAATATTGTGAATCGGAACATCCCGGGATATAACAATTGAATCGGTCTTTCGTCTTTTATCAGCAATATCCGAAGAAAAAAAATCTTCATCGGTCTTTCCGATAAGGTCATGAGGATCTGTATGCACAAATAAGCAGAATGGGGAATTTCCCATCAGATACCGGAAACTGGTATCCTTCATGTATATCTGGGCAGCAGAGGAAGCAAGAATTGCAGATATCCTCTCATAGTATTCATGCATGTTACGCTCTGCTTCCAGACGCTCACCGATTTCACGGGATATACAAAAAAGGACATTACGCCCTCCCCACATCCCAGTTGTACCCCTCGTTTCAACCGGTATTTCATCCCCTTTTTTGTTCAGGAGGGGGAAGGTGTTCTGGGTGAAACCTCCGGTTCCGGTTATATCCATGAACTGAAATATAACTTCGTCCCTGATAGCAGGAGAAAAAAGAATCTGTACTGGCATTCCGACGAGTTCTTCCTCTGTATATGCAAGAGTCCGGGTCGTCGCAGGGTTTACACTTAAAATTGTTCCATCCATATCAATGACAATGACCAGTTCCTGCATTGCCTGGTACAATTCACTGAGTTCTCTCTCCCGGTGACGGACCTGTTCTTCTGAGTGGATCCTGATAAGAGTACTACCAAGATATCCGGTCAGAAGTTCGAGGGTGTTCCTGAAATCTGATGGAAGTTTTTGTGGTTTGTCCATCATAAATGAGAGAACACCGACAACATCAGTCCCGGATTGAATGGGGATCTGTCCGCCGGATATCATCTGTTCTGACTCATTTGTCCCACTTTCGGTTGTATAATAACCGGACTTTTTAGAGTACACAACTTTGTACAGATCTCCGAAAGTGAACCGCTTAATCTGGTCATTTGGAAGATTGTGAGAGATTGCCAGTTCGAATTTATTTGTTTTGGCCTGGATGAGGTGAATGCTGCCTGATGTGCATCCGGTGAGATACCGGATTGCGGTAAGAGTGGCATCAAGAGCCTGGTTAGTGGTTGATGATGCGGAGAGTCGTTCCATGAGATCCCGCTGGGTTCTCATCATCAATTCACGGGTTTTACTCCCCTTTTCGAAATCCTGTTTTGCGCGATATCTCTCTACGGCATTGGTTATCTTTTGAGCGATTTCAGCAAATAATCTGGATGGTTCTTCACTTTTAAACTGGATAAAATCGGTTCCGGCATCCATAGCCTTCAGGATTATCTCCCGGTCATCCCGTGCGGTTAATAATACAGCCGGGATTTCCGGAACCACTGATTTGACCTTTCTGATGAATGAGATACCATCCATCTCCTCCATGAAATAATCTGTTATTATGGCATCAACATCACCGGCGATTATTCTCTCAAACGCTTCTTTTGGTGATGTATAGGCTGAAATTTTAAAATCACCAAAATCCTCCATGTAGATGCACAGCATCTCATTAAATGCAGGTTCATCATCTACCGCGATGATTTTGATCATTTTTCTTCCTGATAAGGATGATTTTTTTTAAACCTGAAAAAGGTGTTGCACTACTACCCAATGAAAAAACCCAGGTAAATGAATAATTAATTACGCATAAAAAAGATTTTATTGCGAAATCCGGATTATTTTCGTTTTCCGTTGAGGTATTTTAAAAGCCAGGGGATCCCGTCTGCAGAGGGATGTACCTCAATAAAGCGGTCAAATTCATCAATGGTGGTATTACTGTTCATCATCCACCCAAGATATGCCATGGCAACCGCTCCGGATGGAGAAGCCTCTGCAAGTCCGGTCAGATGTCCGTTTTTATCAAATTCTACGAGGGATGAACCGGTATGGTGACCTGGAACTTCCCAGAATGTACCTGGGCCTGCAGGGCCTGGAATTGAAAGAGCTTTACTTACCGTCGGGGACATCCGGCAGAATGCGAGGTCATGACTGAGTTTTATCGCCTGAGGGACGGCTATTGGGTCTGGTTCGTGGTTGTTACCGAGGATACTGTCAGCAGTTTTTCTTCCCTGGTGTCTTGCGATAGGTGTCAGATATCCGGTGCCGGTAACATCGCCTGCTGCATATATGCCCGGAACAGATGTCTCCATTCGTTCATTTACCAGGACCGCCCCGTCCGGACTACATGCAATCCCTGAAATAAAAGAAGTATTCGGGTTCATCCCGGTTGCAAGGAGAACTGCATCTGCAGGAATCTCTCGAATGCTGCTATCTTCCCGGATAATGACTCCCGAAACCCTGGTCTGGCCACTGATACCTGCAACGGTTACGTGTTCCTCAATAGAAACCCGGCCGAGATCTTTTTTTGCCTCTTTTATCAGTTGGTCCGGAAAGGTCCGAAGAAGAGAACTTCTTGCAAGGATGGTAACATTTGTCCCAAAAGAACTGAATATATATGCAAATTCTGCAGCGATTACTCCGCTGCCGATAATTACCATCCTTTTTGGCAGGTCAGGCATTGAAAGTATGGTGTGGGCTGTGTATACTCCAGGAAGACAGCATCCGGAGATCTCAGGAACTTTTGGTTGAGCCCCGGAAGCAATGATAATTGCCTCTGCAGGCATTAATTCTCCGTTTATAAAGAGATTACTCCCTTGTATCTCTGCTGTTCCTTTGATGACCTCTACTCCGGTCTGCTGTGTCTCCTGTTCGATGACTCCTGCAATCTGGCCGATTATCTCCTGCATCTTACTGATAAGGGCCGGATATGATAGTTCTGCTGAAAAATTGAGGATTCCCTGGTCCTGAAATATCCGTGCCTGTTCCATGAACCTGGCAACATCATTTAAGGCACAAATAGTCATGCAGCCCTGATGAAGACACTGGCCGCCAAGTCCTGTAGATCTTTTATCTATTATTCTGACCTTCTTTCCTGCTTTGGAAAGCCGCATCGCTGCGTACCGCCCCGCCGGTCCACCGCCAATCACGACTATCATAACAGATTATCAGATGAACTGGATGATATATGCACAGGTATTGAAATTTTGAAAAATTCCAAAAAAAGAAAAAGTTATATCTCTAGAAAAATTCAGTTTCCATGCCCGGATCTTCTTCGTTTATTTTTTCGGGCACAGAATCCTTTTTAACCAGGACGACATCAAGCACTCCGTTGCTATAGGTAAATGTTGATGTCTCCGGATTAATTTGAAACTGAAGGTCAATCGTTCCGGACAGCCCGTTCATACCGACATGGCATGCCTTCTCATTGAAGACTACCTCCGGATTATTTCCAAAACCGGTCGGTAGCTGAATGGTCAGAAACGCAGTCTCTTCTGCGTCAACCATCTCATAGGAAAGCCCGGTCTTATTTCCTTTGCCCAGGGTCATTCCATCCTGGGGATGCAGTCCTCCGGTAATAATTGCACAACCAATGATACCTGGTTTGACCTCAGTACCGTCCTGCATTTTTCGCATATTCTGTTCTAATGAAGTGATCTGCTCAAGTAACCGGACCAGGTTTTTCAGCAGATCATCGTACGGATTAATCGGCATATATACCTCGGAGTTCTAATCCTGTTCCTTTTCTCCATACAATTCCTTCGTCCGTGAGCTGGCGGAGGGTACTTTCAACCGTCTCCGGAGGAAGGTCTGTCAGATCCCGTATCATAGCAGGATTGCCAGCTCCATGAGCAAGAGCCACTGAAACCAGCATAATCTCTTCTCCATATCCGGCCTGTTTGCCTTCATGGAGGACTTCACTTATCTGGTGATCAATTTCACGTTCCTTTTCCTCAAGTTTCCTGGCAAGTTCATCCCGTTCTTCAATCATCTGCCGGAGTTTTTGTAAGGATATCAGGAGACGCTGTTCACCTGAAAGAATCATCGGGATCAGATCATGGCTTTGTTCGTCCAGATGTACCTGGATACTGATGTCATGCTCAAGATAGTAATACTTTCTTCTCCGGCAATCACTCCGGAATGCGAGGATTCTTGCATCTTCGAGCATCTGGAGATGGTCAATGACGGCTTTTGGGGATATCATAAGCCGTTCTGATATCTCTGTGACAAAACAGGGCTTTTCCCGAAGAAGTTCAATGATTCTCCTCCGGTTACGGTTTCCCAGGATATCCAGAAGCCGGGATAACTCCGCCTGTTCCAACATCACTAACTCTATGTTAGTGAAAATAGGTATTTATTATATTCGGTAGTTCGGGGCTTCATCGGTGATGGTGATATTATGCGGATGGCTCTCAAGATACCCTGCCTGGGTAATCCGGATAAACCTGGTCTTTTCATGCATATCTCCTATGGTTCGCGCTCCAACATATCCCATGGCCGATTTAAGGCCGCCTATCATCTGATAAATTACATCAGCAACCGGGCCGACATAGGGGGTAACTCCTTCAACTCCTTCAGGGACAAATTTTGTCTTTCCTATCTCTTTCTTCTGGAAATACCTGTCTGAAGAAACACCGGTGCTCATAACCCCGAGCGAACCCATGCCCCGGTACTGCTTGTATTTTCTACTCTGTATGGTAACTATCTGGCCTGGCGACTCATCGGTTCCGGCAAAGAGGTTTCCCATCATCACAGAATCTGCACCTGCAGCAATGGCTTTTGCAACATCTCCGGAGAATCTGATACCACCATCAGCAATGATGGGAACATCCATCTCCTTTGCAACCTCTGCAACCGATGCAATCGCGGTGACTTGCGGAACTCCGACTCCGGCGACGACACGGGTAGTACAGATAGAACCCGGCCCGATACCAACCTTCAGACCATCAACATTATCAATGAGTGCCTCTGCAGCAGCTTTCGTTGCAATGTTTCCGGCGATTACATCAACCGGGATACTCCCTTTAATATCCCTGACACTTTTAACCACATTGAGATTATGACCATGAGCACAATCAACAACGATGGCATCAACACCTGCTTCAACAAGCATCATTGCCCGGTCATGGTCAAAGGGACCAACCGAAGCGGCAACCCGGAGGTTTCCATCCTTGTCCCGGATTGCAATTGGAAACTGCCTCTTTTCCAGGAGCTCCTGCATGGAGATAATACCGGTAAGAAGCCCATCCTCATCCACCACCGGAAGTCGTTCAACCTTCCTTGAGTACATGAGGTCAAAGGCATCGTCAATGGAGATGCCTTCCTGTGCAACAATCGGCTCGGGAGTCATGATAGATCGTACCGGTTTGTTTCCGATGCGGCTTACCATGGCTCTTAAATCCCGCCTGCTGACGATACCTATGACTTTTTCATCTTCAACAACCGGAACACCACCAATTCCATGATAGGTCATCATCCGGTCGACATCAGCTATCAATGAGTCCGGCGTGACGGTAAGAACTTCACGCTGGACAATTTCGGACTCCAGTTTGACTTTCCTGACCTCTTCCACTTCCTGTTCCGCCGACATGTTCCGGTGGATAACCGTAATGCCCCCTGCCCGTGCGAGTGCAACAGCCATCGGTGAGGTACTGACCGTGTCCATTGCAGCACTGACAAGAGGAATGTTAAGCGGAATATTGCGTGAAAAACGGGTGGTAACATCCGCCTGGTCCGGCTCAACTTCAGAAGCGGCCGGAATAAGCAGAACATCATCAAAAGTGAGTCCGGATTCTGCCTGTAGTTTTTCGATATACATATCAGTGGACCATACTTACTGCCTTTAAAACAAGTTCTTCCTGCACCATTGCTCTTCTGTCTCCCCCACAAACCATGCCTCTGACCCCGATGATCTCCGGATCTATCCGTTTTAGAATATCAATATCCTGAAATTTCAGAGATCCTGCAAGGGCAGTTTTTATACCGAGTGATCGGTTCAGGTTTGTAAATTCTACCAGGGTTGCCTCATCCATAAATTCAAATGTGGATTTGCCATCCTTGATTCCGGTATCGACCATTGATACATCTGCACCTGCCTTTGCTGCAAGTGGAGCCATATCAAAAGGTGAAATGGTATCAAGCCGTTCCCAGTCAGAATAGGCTGCAATGACAACAGATTTTTGAGGATAGGTGTCTTTGACCGCACGGGTTACTGATTGAATAACTGTCTGTGCTTCTTCAATACCATCAAACATCAGCCCGATTTTTACATAATCTGCACCAGCGGTAGCAGCTCCAAGAGCAGTGAGGGCTGCACCTCCGGGCTTATAGTCAAAATCACCTATTGCGGCACTAACCGGTTTATGGGTAAGTTTTTTTATTGCACTTATTATCCAGGGAAAAGAAGCTCCAAGTGAGCCTTCTTCAGGACGCTTTACATCAACAATATCAGCAGAAAGTGTCTTCTTTGCTTCTTCGATTGTTGCCGGGCTGACAAGCAACTGCATACATTTTATGGATCTGTCATCTAAATAGTGATTACGTTTGTAATATGGACCTTTATTTAGCCACAGACCTGAAATCCGGTTGTATCGTTCACGGAAAGAGTGGGATGCGGGAGAGTTACGCTCCGGTAACATCCATTCATGCATCGACCGCAGAGCCAATCGCGTTTATCGATCAATTGCAGCCAAAATATCTTTATATCGCAGATCTGGACCGAATCTGTGGCACTGGCGATCATGATTCCCTGATACCCCATCTCGCAGAGCGGACAGAATGTATCCTTCTTGACCGGGGTTGCCGGGGTCCGGATGACATGCTCCACATTGCCGGGGTGAAAAATATCGTGGGCACCGAAACTGCCGGAGACGTCCTTGATCGGTTTACCGGGGGAGTTCTTTCGGTTGATATAAAAAATGACCTGGTCATTCCCTGGAAGTCCGATCCGGTTTCGTTTCTTTCTTCGTGCAGCAGGTATCACTTCGAGATGGTAATTCTTCTGGACATCGGCCGGGTCGGGACCAGGAGAGGTCTTTCCTCCGGCATGCTCTCTGCATTTCGTGCAGCATATCCGGGCACACTTCTCTGGGGCGGGGGTGTCTCTTCTGAAGATGACCTGGTTCTCCTTGCAAAATCAGGGTTTGACGGGGCGATAATTGCAACCGCGGTGCATACTGGAATCATCCCCGTTGAGTATATCCGGAGGGGAACATTTTGCTTGTAACTATTGAGGGGATTGACGGAAGTGGAAAATCCACCCTGCATCAGGCACTTGGAACTGCTCTGGCGGATTTTTCTCCGGTGATAACCCGTGAGCCCGGGTCTACCTGGATAGGTGATGCGGTCCGCCGGGCTATCCGGGAACAGGCAGATCCGGTGGCAGAGGCCCTGCTCTTTGTTGCTGATCATGCAGCCCACCTCCGGGAGATTGTCCGGCCTGCCCTGGCAGAGGGTCATCTTGTTATCTCTGACCGGTATATAGACAGCCGGTATGTGTACCAGCAGGTCACCCTTGATGGCATCATCCCTGACCCGCTTTCATGGCTCAGGGCAGTCCATTCAGGATGGACTATTATTCCTGATCTTACTATTCTCCTTGCGGTTCCGGTTGCTGTTGCCCTGGAACGGACCGGAAAGAGAGGAGAAGGAGAACATTTTGAACAGGAACATGTCCTCTCCCGGGTTCAGGAGTATTATATGCGGCTCGTAGAAGAAGACCCATCCAGGTTTGTTATCATCGACGGGACATTGCCGCCGGAACATATTCTCCGGGTGGCATCAGAAGCGGTTAGGTTCCGGCATGCAGAACAGAGAAAAAAAAGAAAAAATAATAAGTAAAATTTTGTACTAATCAACGGTTTTTACGGCTATATCATATATTTTATCGAGTTTTTCAATAATCTCCGGATCAATTTCGTCAGGATATAGATATTGTGCAATTTCATAATAACCGCCTTTATTTATCAGTACCTTTTGTCCTGATCTTTCAAAAAAATCAGCCCAAAGTGGGTCAAGGAAATCATCGCTCATCTTCGTTTCTGTCCACCATCTGTCTTTCCGATCCCGCATCGCCCTTGGAGGAATCGCATCAGTTAAACATTCTTTCATCATGTTTACCATCTGCTGTGTTGCAGGGTCTGGTTTATTTTCCAGAAATCTCACTATTACTTCCGGGATGGCAAAATAGTTTTCAATTTCCCGTTTTTTCCAGGAAATAATGGTAAGATTTGGATCTTTTTTTATCTCCTTATTAAGACGGTCAAAAAGTGCAATACCACGAAGGTTTTTATTTGCTTCTTTCATGGCGTAGTAGTGCTTTTGTGCTTCTGATGGTTCATTACATCCAATATATCTGATAAAAGGAGCTGTAAGATAAGGAAGACTTTTGTGATTCAGTATTTTTGCAAATTCCTGAAGTATTGCCAAATCGGTTGATCCCTCAACATAGAGTACCCAATCCCTTCTCTCGGCCAGATAATACTGATCATATCCGTATTCCCTGAGTGATTTTTCAAGTCCTACTTTTTTGTCTATTCGGTGAGGTTTGCCAATAAACGCCACGACAACGTTTTTATCTGCTGCTTCATTTAAAACAACCTCTGAGTGACTTGCTGCAATTATCTGGCTTTTTGTTTTTTGTGATGATTGAATAAGAAGATTAAATATTTGCCGTTGCCGTAATATTTCCAGATGCGCATCTGGTTCATCAAGTAACAGAACATCTCCCGGATGTGAATACAAATATGCAAGCAATAGCAGCGTCTGGTGCAGACCTCTTCCTGCTGATGAGATATCCAGAGTTATTCCGGATCCTATCTCATCATATTCCATCGTTATTTCACCACGTTCTATGATGTATTCTGGTGTATGTAAGATGACTCCAAAGAGATCCCTGATGTTTTGAACAACTGTTTTCCAGGGTTCATCATTTCCTGATGAACTAATCTGATAACAAAGATTTCTCAAGACTTCTGCTGTTCTTCCTTCACCAATTTTTACATTAATGGCTCCGGTTTCTAATTTTATTTCCTGTGCTGCAAGGCCTGACATTGGTGGCAGAAAAGCAATAGAAAATGACTTTAAGTTTTGTGAGATGGAAAGGAGTCTTCCTTCTTTATCCTTGATTGGTCGGCAATAGAGGGATTCAGGATTAGCGTAATCAAATTCAAGTCCACATGTCCAGGGTTCATTATCGGTTATTCCTTCCAGTATGATCTCAATCTTGATATTTGTGGTTTTTTGTTTCCCCTCTGTCAATTCTGATGATCGAACATGAAGGTCTCGCCATAGAAGGGTAGCCTCCGGAATAGGGACTGCAAGAAGATCCCTCCGATTGATTGTGACGCCTGTTCGTTTTTGTACTGAAGAATTCAATCCTCTTTTTTCTATCCATTTTGAAAGCCCGATTGAAAACAGAGTCAGAGCCTGAAGGGCGGTTGTTTTCCCTGAGTTATTGGGGCCAATGAATACCACCGGGTCCCCAAGGGGAATTGTAACATCTTCGAATCGCTTGAAATTTTTAATAGAAAGTGATGTAAGCATCATTATTGTGAATAATATTCTGGTACATTGCCTTGTCACATGTATAATTCTTTTTTTGAAAGGTGTGTCCAGTGATAATAATGGTGATAAAAAAAGTTAGATTTTTAATAATTACTCGTGTTACTGGTCGATGGTGATGACCAAGTCATCACTGACCGGAATCAGGTCAACACTTGCCCCGGCAACCGTATACGAAAGCTGGGGGAGAACAGATCCTTCCGGAACACTTATCTCCTCTCCGTCGACCATGATGGTTTTTGGAACCTTTGTCAGTTGATCCTTTGGCAGTGCTTCAATAGCCTGCATGAATCCTTTTGCCTTTCCTCTGAGTTTTGGTCCGATTATGCCCATATCAAACTTCACACCACTTACGACCTGGGTAAGCTGTGGCATTCCGGCCTTCCAGGTAAGGGTGCAGTTAAGGGCACTACTTCCGTCTCCGGCATCGTCAACTGCATAAGGAGTGTATACGGTGACGTTACCAAGCGGAGCATTAAGGGCCAGCCCTTTGTCATGTTTGTACCGCCGGATCTCAGATATTACCTGGACAAGGGTCTCCCCTGATTTGAGTGCTTCTTCATCTGTATACGAGAAAGAGACCCATGGCTGCTGGTGAACTGATCCTTCATTCATGAATGACCAGATCTCTTCAGCAAAGTAGGGAGTAAATGGTGCCAGCATCCGGCAGATTGCATCAAGAGAGGTCCGGATTGCAACACAGGCACCGTCCCGTTCGGAGGAATCCGTATACAGTCTGCCTTTTACGATCTCAATATAATTGTCTGCGAGAACATCCCAGGCAAACTCCCTGATTGCTTTAAGGCCCTTGTCAAACTGGTATGATTCCAGGGATTCGGATACTTCACTGACAGTCTCACTGAGCTTTGTAAACAGCCAGCGGTCAGCAAGAGCAGTTACCGGTGCATCATCCTTAAAGGGGGCACGGTCGAGTTGCATGAGGGCAAACCGTGAGATATTCCACATTTTGGTAAGGAACCGGTTTGCAGCAACCACATCATTCCAGTTAAACTGGATATCAGATCCGGTTGCAGCTCCTGATGCAGCCCATTGCCGGAGTGAATCAGCCCCGTACTGCTCCAGGATTTCTTCCGGAACGGTAACATTGCCCCGGCTCTTACTCATCTTAAAGCCGTCTTCTCCGAGTACCATTCCATTTACGAGGATCTGTTCCCAAGGCTTTCCTCCGGTAAGGGAGACTGCACGAAGGATGGTATAAAATGCCCATGTCCGGATGATATCATGGCCCTGGGGACGGATCTGTGCCGGGAAGAGAGGAGGAACCTTCTGGCTTCCGTCCCATCCGGTCACATGCATAACCGATATTGACGAGTCCATCCAGGTATCAAGAACATCGGTTTCCGGTTTATAATTGGTACTGCCACATTTCGGACAGGGTTTTTTCGGAGCATCCACCGTCGGGTCAATGGGGAGGTCTTTTTCATCCGGGAGCAGTATTGCGCCACAGTCTTTACAGAACCAGATAGGGATTGGGCTTGCAAAGATACGCTGCCGGGAGATACACCAGTCCCATTCCATCTGTGAGATCCAGTTCTCCATTCGGAGGAACATGTGCTCCGGATACCATTTGACCTCTTTTGCGGCTTTTAATGCTGCTTCATGCGGGATTTTTACAAACCACTGGTGTTCGGAGAGGATTTCTATGGGTGTTTTACACCGCCAACAGGTTCCGACACGCTGCTCGAGTGGTTCCTGCCTGAGAAGGATTCCCCCGGCTTTCATATCTGAAAGGATTGCTTCACGACAGGAGGTTGTATCCATGCCCTGGTATTTTCCGGCGATCTCGGTCATATGGCCGGTTTTGTCGATTGCCTTCCTGAGCGGGAGTTTATGAACCTTCCACCAGATGACATCCTGCTTGTCTCCAAAGGTACAGATCATAACGGCTCCGGAACCAAAGGCAGGATCGACTGCCTCATCACAGATGATGGGGACTTCATGTCCAAAGATAGGGACTTTCAGGTGCTGACCTTTTCTATCCTTGTACCGCTCATCATCCGGATGAACTGCAATAGCAACACAGGCGGCAAGAAGTTCAGGTCTGGAGGTTGCGATCTCAAGGCCGGAGAAGTTGAAATAATTGAGTTTTGTGGTCCGGTCGCTGTAATTGACCTCTGCAAAGGCAATGGCAGTCTCACACCGGGGACAGAAGTTGACCGGATGGTCTGACTGGTAGATTTGTCCGGCGTTATACATCCGGAGAAACGAGAGCTGGGTCTTGCCAAAGTACTCCGGCATCATCGTGATGTATTCGTGGCTCCAGTCGATGGAAAATGCCATTCTCCGCATGGATGCCCGCATCTTCGTGATATTGCCGATTGTCAGTTCGCGGCACATCTCGCGGAATTTCTGCCGGTCAACATCATTCTTTGTTATCTTATGGATCTCCTCGACTTTCACCTCGGTTGGAAGACCATGACAGTCCCATCCCTGCGGGAACATGACATTGAATCCTTTCATCCGCTTGTATCTGGCTAAAAAATCAATATAACACCAGTTAAATGCATTTCCAATATGAAATTCACCGGTGGGATATGGTGGAGGTGTATCAATGACAAACCGGGGTTTTTCTGACCCCTCTTTAAAGTAGACGTCTTCATCTTTCCACGTCTGCTGCCATCGCGATTCTACCTCACGATACTCATAGGTTTTGGGAAGTTCCCGCAAGACCCTCGACATTGCTCATACGTTTGTGGGTGAAGGGTAATGTAGATGATGGAACAATCCGGAAAAAAAAGGGGAGTAAGAAACTTAATAAATTCTAAAAGAATAGGGAGGTTTCAGCACATAGAGCCGATACCACAGACCGGGATACTGTCGCTTGAACCAAACATCGAGGATGATATCGGAACATATGATCTTGTGGCCTGTTCCTTAGCCCGCTGCGCCTCTTCCTTTAATCCAAGCTGCTGAAGGACCCGGGAATAATTATTCCAGATATCATTGCCTCCCATTCCAATATCTATTGCATGTTTATAGGCATCTGCAGCCTCCTTATTTCTGCCGATAGATGAAAGCAGATTGGCATAGTCTGCCCATAACTCTGGCTGAGCGTCATTAAGTTTGAATGAGTGGTCGTATGCGTCAAGGGCCTCGCTGGTTCTTCCTGCTTTTTGGAGAAATGCTGCATAGGAAGCATAACTGGAAGCATCGTCAGGAGAAAGAAGAAGTGTCCGGTTCATGGTCTCTATTGCTTCACTGGTTTTCCCAAGGGAAAATTGCGTTTCAGCCATTTTTTTGAGGACCGAAGGGGTAATATTCTGCACCAGTGCCTGCAGGTAAACAGCCTCAGCTTCAGTAAGTCTTCCAAGGTCTGCGAGGACATCCCCATAATCGGTGAGGGTTTCAAAATCAGGAGACGATATCCGGGAGAGGTCAGCATATGCATCTGCTGCATATTTGAGTTCACCGATTGCAGCAAGTCCTTCTGCCTGCTTTTGTAGATCCGTTGAGCTGAGGTCCTCTGATGATCGAATCACCTGTGAACTTTTCGGGTTTCCTCCGGTAGGGCTGTCCCTGATGCTTGACGCCCAGGGAATCACATAGACATAATCATACGTATAGGAGGCATTTGCCCCCGGAAGCTCACAGGAACAGGTTGGATAAAACATCCCCTGTTTGTAGTAGGTGTGGGAAGTTGTAATGGCATTCGAGGAATTTCCATCATCAAATGACCAGTGAACCCTATCACATTCTTCAGCTCCGGGAAATGAAAAATAGACTGTTAAAGGGGCTTTTCCTTCTGTGGGAGCATAGGTTGGTGCTGCACACACTCCATTGCTTAATAGAAAGAGGAGAACAAATATCTGAACAACAATTGAGTATTTGGCGGTTCTCTGATATTTTTGCATCACAATTATTCAGTATAAAAATTGGTGCGTAAGGTTAAAGAATTTCATGGATGATACTTGGATGATATGGAGAAAAAAATCATCTCCCCACCGTAATTGAATAAAATTAACCTAAATTTTCGTTTAATTCAGAATGCCGGAACAGTAAAGGGCTTTATATAATAAATCAAAAAACCTCCATCCAACTATTTATTGCGTTACTAACAAATTACATACCCTATGTTCAGCACAGTGAGATGGATTGCTTTTGCTCTTGCAGTTCTTCTCCTGATAATATCTCCATATCTTCCACCTGGAATCCCCGGATTTCTGGTTTTTATCGCAGCGGTCTCGTTGTGGTTTAAGAACGAAGACCGGTTACTTGTTTTTGCATTAGGGGCTATAGGGTTCCTGGGTCTTATCGGGATTCTTCCAATTTTCGTTTTGTGTGCAGCAATTCTTATTATCGCAACAAAAGAACTCATCTTCTCCCTGACCGGGGGCCGGACCATAGAATATGCATTATCCTTCATCTGCGGTCTTCTGATTGCGGCATTTGTGATGGAATACCTTGGTGTCCGGTCATGGCTCTCTGCGGTTGTCGGTGCTACGGTCTGTGTCCTTCTTCATTCGATTCTTAAAACACAAAAGAATGCCATAACCATCGAACTTCTTGCCGTTGCTATGATCATGCTGCTTATTGAAGACCTGGAATATGAAGCTGAATTCCCCCTGGTGGCCACTGCAGTCGTTATTGCATTCGGGTTTAGTTATTTTGCATACCGTCTGAAAACTGCAGATATCCCCGGATTATTTTCCGCTGCCCTGGTAGGGGTTCTATTGATTGTGTTTGCCGGAGGCATATCCTGGTTTTTAATCATGCTGGCCTTCTTCATTCTTGGAGCTATTACCACCCGATATAAAATGGATTACAAGAAATCCCTGCATGTTGAGGAAGAGAAGGGAGGGGTCAGAGGGTACATCAATGTCTTTGCAAATGGCCTCGTATCCGTTTGTGCCGCGATTGGATTTGGTGTGACCCAGCATCCGGTATTTATTGCTGCATATGTGGGCAGTGTCTCAACCGCTGCTGCTGACACCGTTGCAGGAGAGATAGGTGTATGCTTTGGAAAACCCCGGCTTATCACCACCTTTCAGCCGGTGCCTGAAGGGACAAATGGTGGTGTCTCGGTTATCGGTGAGATGGCAGGACTTATTGGTGCACTGTTTATCTCCCTCTCCGCCTTTCTTCTCGGTGTTGCAGATGCCTCGATATTTGTTGCTGCGGTAATCGGTGGCTTTATCGGTACAAACCTTGACAGTCTGCTAGGAGAATTATACGAAAATAAAAAAGTGTGGGGGAATGCAGGGACGAATTTCTTCGCAACCCTTGGAGGCGGGATTATTACTGTTCTTCTGTGGGGAATAATCGTCTTTTTTTCTGGTTAATACTTATACCAGCGTCCTTTTTCGTCAAATTCCCCATATTCAACAATTGTCTGTTGTGATATTTCCGAATAGCACTGATATTTAAAGACAATCAGGAACGGGACAACGATACAGGAAACAATGCCGAAAACAATTGCGGTGACAAGACTTCCTTCCGGTCCGATGAGATTCTGCCAGTCAACAAGAGTATAGTGGGAAAAGGTTTCCTGCTGAACGGTCATGTTCATCTCAATAAACGGGGTGAATTTATCCGCCAGGATTATGCCCCAGAGGAATGCCCCGAACAACGAGACTCCCAGGATGAAAAAGGCGCTAATAATGTAATATCCGATGGCACCGAAGAAATTCAAACTGACAAGTTCCAGGCTCCTTTTCAGGGTCCCAAATATGTTTCTTTTTTCACAGACTGCCACATTGTCAATGTACAGGGAGAAGATAAGGGCTGGAATCACGATTCCAATAGTAAGGCCGGTAAGGGTATAGGGGTCTCCTCCAAACCCCATGATAGATAGGGGGATGCTGAGAAGCAGCATCAGGATAAACATCATTCCTGCGAGTGTGATACAGGGCAGGACGATAGGAAAATAGTTTTTCAGTCCTGCAGAGAGGATTTCCCTGGGGGATTTTTCTCCTGTCTGCAGAACAAAATTCATCATCCCGACCAGGAATGGGGCTGCAATCAGAGAGAGCATCGCTATTTTTCCTGCAAGGAACATGCCATCGGAAAACTCAAGCCAGATAACACTGGTCATGATAAGTCCGGCATATACTCCGGAGATCCAAAGCAGGGGTGTGTGAATCAGTTTTGAGAAAGTATTCCTCAAAGCGGTTTGTATCATGGTTACCTGTTCCTGGGCATTGCTACAATTTCACGGACCTGAAGATCAAAGAATCGCTGGGTGGTTGAGGGTCTGATAACACAGACGGTATCTGCGCCGCTTGCTGTTCCTCCAAGAGCAATCACTTCATCTGTTACACCGATAGCACCCTGGTCTGCAGCGATAAGGGTACTTTCAACCGCCACTTTGAGTCCCACAGCAACTATTCTCCGGAGAGCTTCTGCGACAGCTTCACTCCGGGATCCTCCACTAACCTTGGGAGAAGACGAAAATGCGCGTTCCAGGCCGGATAAGACATGAGTTCCGGTTATTATGGTCACTCCTGCCTCCCGGAGTGTTGCTGCCAGTTTCTCATCAAACTCCCATACTCCGGGCGAGGAAAACCCGACAACATGAGTTACGACAATCAGGCGGATCTGTTTTCCTTTCAGTTCTTCATATGCCACCCGGGCGCTATTCCCGCTTGTACTGGGCACAATTATCGTTGATAATCCAAGTTCCTGTGCACGTTCAGCACCAATCCGGATAGCATCCCTGGTGTTTGCCTCACCGGGTTTATCAAAATAATACACTTTTTTGGTGCAGTATCCCATACATACCTGTTAGTTCGCACTGGGATTTGAGGACCATCTATGATAACCCTCGCACTTGCTGGAAAACCAAACTGTGGTAAATCTACGTTATACCGGGCAGCAACCATGGCTCCCGCCGAGATTGCCAATTATCCGTTTACGACAATAGATGCAAACCGGGGAGTGGCCTATGTCAGGGTTCCCTGCCCCTGCACCGCCCTTGCGCATCGCTGTGGTGTCTGCGCTGACGGTATCAGGTACATTGCGGTTCATCTGATCGATGTTGCCGGGCTGGTCCCTGAGGCACATACCGGGAAGGGACTTGGTAACCAGTTCCTTGATCATCTTCGTCAGGCTGATGCAATCATCCAGGTGATTGATGCCAGCGGAAGTACGGACATTGAAGGAAACCCTGACAACCCCGGCACCCATGATCCGATCGATGAGATACCTATGCTCAAGACCGAGATGGCAATGTGGCTGCATGGAATTATCGAGAAACACTGGGCAAAAATGCAACGACAGGCCCAGTCAAAGACATTCTCCGTATATGCAGGTATTGCAGAAGTTCTGGCCGGCCTTTCAATAAAAGAGGAACATGTCCTGGAAGCTGAGCGGGAAGCCGGCATAGAGCTCAGGCTTGCATCATCAGAGAACCTGATCGAATTTTCCAGGATCCTGATGAAACATGCAAAACCGATGATAATTGCCGGGAATAAAGCAGATCTTGCATCACCTGAACTCATCGAGAAGGTAAAAGGATCCGGTGCTATCCTTACATCCGGGGCGGCAGAACTGGCTCTTCGGACTGCCGCAGCATCGCAGGTGATAGCCTATCATCCTGGCGATCCGTCCTTTAGCATTCCGGATGAGAGCAAATTGAGTGAGGCCCAGAAGACTGGTCTTATGAAGATGAAGGCATACATGGACCAGCACGGAGGCACCGGTGTTCAGGATATCATCAATCGGGCCGTTTTTGAGCTCCTTGATATGATTGTTCTCTATCCGGTGGAGGATGAAACACACTTCACCGACGGACAGGGACGAGTCCTCCCGGATGCATTTCTGATGAAAAAGGGATCAACCCCCCATGACCTTGCATTTCAGGTTCACTCAGACATTGGGAACGGGTTTTTGTATGCTATTGATGCAAAAACAAAAATGCGGATAAAAGAGAGTGCAATCCTCAAAGATGGGGATATCATCAAGATTGTGAGCACAGCAAAATAAATCCGCATCTTTTTATACTAAAGAATTAATATAAGTGGTTTACATATGGGCGGCGAGGTGTATCAGGCCCAGGTTCTGAAGAACTTTTTTGACACTATCACGGGTACCGACAGGAATCTTACCCGGATATACATGTGTGTCATCAGCCTAGCCAAGCTTCGCGGTGAAGATGTGGAGATGATTGGTCGCCTTGTAGAGCAACTCAAACAGAGTAAAGTAAAAAAGGAACTCTCTATTGATGTGCTTGATTACATGTGCGGTATTGCGTCTGAACTTGAGATAACCGCAGTGAAAACTGCATTTGGTGTCAAGGAAATCTCCGAGGTTGTCCAGGACTTTGATTCGGTGAGCCTGGACACTCTGTAATTTTTTTAGGCGTTGTCTTTTTTCATGTGGTCTTAAATGTCCGCAGATCCTACATACTCGATATGAAGGTCTGTATCATGTGCGGAGGCGAAGGAACCCGTCTCCGTCCGCTCACGTTCGAACGTCCAAAACCCTGTATTCCAATCGTTAACAAACCTTCAATTGAACACCTGGTATCTCATCTTTCCAATCTCGGTTTTCATGATATTATCATCACCGTGGGATACAAGGGCGATACCATTGAGCAGTCTTTAGGAGACGGGGCACTTTTTGGGGCAAATATCAGTTATGTCTACGAGGAGACGAAACTTGGCACTGCCGGCAGTGTGAAGAACGCAAAGCACCTGTTTGGAGAAAAACCGTTCCTTGTTGTCGGCGGCGACCATGTCACCGATCTAAATCTCCTTGAATTTTACCGGGAGCACCTGAAAAATTCTCCGATTATTACGATAGGTCTCATCAGCGTGGATGATCCCTCGGAGTATGGAATTGCAGAGATTGATGTGGAAAACCGTATCCGTCGGTTCAGGGAAAAGCCCGGGCCTGGAGAGATATTCTCAAATCTTGCGTCTACCGGTATGTATGTCTGTTCGCCGGACATTTTTGATTACATTCCGGACGGAACCAAGTTTGACTTTGCAAAAAACCTCTTCCCGATGCTTATGGAACAGGGAAAGATCCTCAACGGGTGGCTTGCAAGAGGGAACTGGTCAGATGTCGGAAGTCCTGCATCACTCCGGATTGCTGAAAAGTGGAAACTGCAGGAGATGATCTCTACCAGCATATCCGGGGACATGGATATTAAAAATGCACATATCCTGGGTCCGGTTGACTTTGGCGGGTCAATCTATGTTGGCCATAACAGCAGAATTGTGGGGCCTGTTGCCATTGGAAGCGGAACTTCAATCGGAGACAATGTCCTCATCGGACCATATACGTCGATTGGTAAAAATTGTATTATCCGGAGCAATGTCCGGGTTCTTTCATCTTCTCTCTATAACCGGGTGGTCATCGGTCAGGGAACTTCAGTATCCGGGGCAATTATTGACAATGATGCAATGATTGGTGATTCCTGCAGTGTTGAACATGGATCGGTCATCGGTCCGCGGACGGTAATCAGGAACCGGGTAACAGTCCATTCAAATACCCGGATATGGCCTGACATGGTGGTAGCGGACGGCACCACAGTTACCGAGCACCTGCTCAATGACGCTTATGATACCCGGTGTGAGGGATCCTGATACTGGTCAGGGACAATTGTCCCCATTCCTCCGAACCGGTGAGTTCCGGCAACGAGGGGATGGCGGGCATAATCCATTATTGAAATATCGTCTATTGTTTTCAGGTTCATGGCCTTGGCGGTTCGTTCAAGGCCGAGTTCAATATTTTCTGTAATCTCAATAATATACGCTTCAAGGATTTTTATGCCCAGTTTTCTTGCGGCAACCGCCCGGTGATGACCGTCTACCAGGATGATACGCCCGGGTTTCTGAATTACTATGACCGGCTCTGCAAGACCCTTTTTAATCTCATATATGCGTCCTTCAAGTTCATCCATATATATTCTTGACTGGGTGGGAAGGAGCATGTGAATCTGCACCGGACCCTTTGAGAGGTGAGGTTTTATTTCATGGAGCCGTTCGAGGGTATCCATCAGTTTGTAGACTTTCTCCGGTGAAACATGTTCAATTTGTGACCTGACCACATCGGTATTGGAGATAATCCCCAGAAGTTCGTTTTTTTCGTTGACAACCGGGAGTTTCTGGATTCCTGAACGAATGATGACCCGTGCAACGTCTCCGATGGCCATCTCCGGTTCAGCCACAATGAGATGATGGCTCATTATCTCCCTGACCGGGGTTTCCGGATGCACAAAGAGCAGATCCCTGGCTGATATATATCCAACAACGATATTCCCGTCTACCACCGGAAATCCGTCATGGGAGGTGACCTTGATTGCATGGATAACTTCCCGCGCGGTTCCCGTCATCGGAACGGTATCCACATCAGAAGTCATGTAATCCCGGACCCTCTTTTTATCCATACGAATCTTCTCACCCTGTGCAGGTATGAATCCATCGTTTCAAAGTCAGGGGAGTTTTCAATATCTGTTTTACGTCCCTGACTCATAGACAGGATTGTATCCTTTATCTCCCGGCAGGGATTACGTAATAGGAATGAAAGGATTCCGCCAAAAGCCTTCAGAGAAAAAAGAAGAAACAAACTGGACAAAAATTGGAATTGTCGTGGTTTGTGTTCTGATGGCTGTCTTTATGGTTGTATCAATGTTCGGTATGTCATGGCTGAACATTTTCACACAGGCAAAGCCCGGAAACAGTGCTCTCGTTGATTTCACCTTCCTCGACGCGCAGGATCGTCCGGTACTCTCCAGCGTTTTATCAACCATCACCAAGGTAACTGATCCTAACCTCATTACATTCAAGGCTAACGCTTTAGCTGTACGGGTAAACACTTCAACTGAGGATGATTTAGTGCCGGTTCAGGCAGTAAATCCAAATAACGCCGTCGGTGTTGTTGAGTTTGGATTGTTTGGACCTGAAATTGAGATGATCAGTTCCTCAATTGAGGGTATGAGAGTTGGAGAGTCGAAAACCATTACAAATCCCTATGCCTCACAGATGGCAAGACAGATGAGTCTTGAGCAGTTTGTCAACATTTCCGGAGAGATGTTCGCAGATGTTCAGGTAGGAGATCAGGTGCCTCTTGCGTTTATTGACCAGCCGACTATACCAATGGATAACGCTACCCCGGCATCATATATCCGGACTGCAACTGTGGTCAGCCGGGACGAAGGTAATATTACCTTAAATTACGGATATCCGACAATTGAAGTTACGGTATCCCAACTGGTAACTTCCCAGTAATCCGGAATTAATATTGAAGGTTATAATGCCTTCAAAGAGGTTTTTTTATTCAGAGCCGGTAAGCATATATTCGCTTGATCCGGTTGGCAACTTCGTATTTCCCTTTTCTTCGCTGTATTATTCCATTCCTGAGGCAGATATGGTCAATCCGGGAACGGACATTGTCAATCGATATCACTTCGTCGATGGTAAAACGGTCATCCCCTTCACATGCAACATACATGGGCAGTGTTTTTTTCCCGTCATGAACAGAGATCCGGACAATGACATCGTCAATGGCACGACTCCAGATGGTGCTTATCTCCTCTGCAAGTGCCTTTTTAACGCGTTTATCCCCGATTTCTATAGACATAATTTCAACACCTGCACCTTCCCCGTCATCTTTCTCGGCGACGATATAGTCACCAACCTCAACCTCTTCTCCTTTCATCAGTTCTGCCTTACCAACAAAGGATTCACCTTCCCTGCTGACAATTGTCTTCACCAGAACGGGTTCAGGTTCAGGGGGCAGGGGTCTTCTGGTTGTGAGGCCGCACACGGTGCACCGGAGGATGAGTTCGCGTGATTCACTCAAAACCTCCTGTTCTGTCTCCTCTTTGCAGGTGTTACAATACGCATCTATCAGATCCATTGAATACACATGGAAGAGAGTGTGTAAATACATGGTCAGAGAGGAGGAGTATCTCGTTGCCCATGGTCATCCGAATGTGACCGCCCTGCATCGTACCACTTTTGAGATAACCCGCGAAAAAGAACTCAGTCTGGCCGGAACCTGTATCATTGCGGTTGGTGCAGACAAAGGAGCAGCAGACCTCGATCGCAGATTTTGTAAGGCTCTTTCAGACCCGGAGGCAGTACTTGAAACTACTCTATCATGTGGCCCGCACAAAGTCCGGGTTTTGTCACAGGGTGATCCTGGATTAGTACTGACCCATCCGACCGATCTGGTCTGGAGAAAATCTTCATTTACCTGCGGCAGGACCATCGGGGTGTATGCTGACCACACGGCACAGAACATCCTGCGTGAGATGGTTGCATTACTTCAGAATGGTGAAGACCTTGAAGTCTCACTCGTTGTCACCAGTCCGGATAAACCAGGGTCAGAATAGGATGCAGGCCTTAACTTACTGATTGTTTATAAATATCTTCATAACATACGGATATTAGGAAAATAGATTGGAGGATTAATCACATGGATAAAATGGGACTTGGAATGTTAATTGTCGGTATCATCCTCATCATCGGTGGTGCCTATGGTATCTGGTACTTCCTGCCGTATGTCATCGATGTGGTAATGGGAGCAATTGGTATCATCGCTCTTCTTATCGGAATCATGCTTGCCGGAATTGGATTTATCCTGGTCAAGGATTAATAACCAGAATCTCTTTTTTACGTTTTCCTGCTTATAATGTGAATCTCTACCGGGATTTCATGTTTATCCCTGGTATGGAACCAGAATGTCCGGGGGATGCTTAGTCCTGCCAGAATTGAAGAGACGATAACGCCCCGATCTTTTATATATGCTGTTATAAATGGGCATGATCCTGCATTATGGATGCTGTATATCATATCTCCCTTAAGCAGTGCCATGTCAATAAAGGGCCGGTCAGCATGTTCATTCTGTGCTCCGAAGGGGGGATTCATGATTACCGTATCAACATCAGGGATAAGGCCTGGTGTATCACTGTCGGTGATATCTGCCCTGATAAACCTGATATTACATCCAAGGTCCTGAGCATTCGCTTCTGCAATTGAGATAGCTTCCAGGTCATCCTCAACAGCGATTACGTTTGCTCCAAGCAGTGCCGCACCAATAGCAAGAATACCTGTACCGCACCCAAGGTCTAGAACCTCTTTTCCTTCAATATCTCCGGCAAGCCAGGCGGTATGAATAAGACGGGCTGCAAGTGGTGCCGGTGTCTGGTATTGCTCGCGTTCTACTGAAGGATGCTCAAATCCGGAAACCCGCTGCAGAAGCATCTCAAGCTGGCGAAGTTTCATAGTATTTCATCAACCTCATAGTCTTCGAATTCCCTGACTCCGCAGAGGATTTCAAACTCTCCTGGCGTCAGAACCGGAGCAGAAAATCTGACCTGATCATCATATGCAAGGCGGGGACAGGCAGTATTCACATAACAGGGAAACCCTAAGTTGAGCAGTTGGTCCGGGGTTACTTCACGTATCATGACCTGAAATGCGTTTTTAGAAAGGCTGCAGAGATGTTCTGCCAGTTCTTTTCTGCATTGTCCGCTCTTTTCAGAGACCAAAATCCCAAAACTCTCTGCTTCTTTGGCTTTTTGAATCAGACCAAACCGTTTCCGAAGAAGCCTGTCTGCATCCGGTTCACTGATAGTACCGGTGATTGGATCACATGCAAAAACCCGGGCTTTGGTTGCAAGTTTTATTCCGACAGGGTGAAAAAGACCGGTCCCCAGAAAAATTATCTCATCTGCCCCGGTCTTTCTTGCTGCATCAAATGAACATCCAAGAACCTGACCCGGACAGGGAGTCCGGTGTGATGCCTCTGCAATAATTGGCTTAATTCCTGCAGAGGTCAGGATTTCTGCAGCATCTTTTAAGAGATGAACATGCTGGATAGTGGTAACAAGGCCTGCCTTTGTACCGGATAAAAGCGGGATGACATTTTTGATGACGGTGAGGTCAGCGTTGACCGGCCATGTTTCGTAGAACACTCCCCTGGTGTTATCAACTGGTGTATGGCCAATATGGACCAGGATATCTGCATTGTCCCGTGCATAGAGATCAAGGTCGCAGGCACCATAACAGGGATCGCCGCTTATAATTACTTCAAACCCCTCTTCCCGGAGGTTTGTTGCAAGACCGGGAAGGATTCTTTTCAGTCCTTCCGGAGCCTGCAATGCAACTCTCTGATACCCTTTCTCACGCAGCTTTGTGCAAAGTTCAGGTAGTTTGATCAACTATTCTCACCGAATCGGTCACTTCAATGGAAACAAGATATGAATAGGGAAGAATCAGGTCCGGACTGCCCTTTTTTATGACAAATCCGATGTCCACGATCTCTGCACCGATAAGCTGAAGTGCTGTTATTATTCCGTTCATGGTCCCGCCGGTACTGATGACGTCATCGATAAGAACAATCCGGTCCCCTGGATTAATTCCGTTTATGTACATTTCTCCCTTGGAATATCCGGTCACCTGGCAGACATCACACTCTCCGGGAAGACCATATTTTCTCTTCCTGATAATATTGAGTGGAATATCTGTCATGAGGGATAATACCGTTCCGATAGGAATGCCCATGGCTTCTGCGGTTACGATGTATTTGACATTCTCAAGGTTCATGAGCCGTATCATTCCGACCGCAATCTCCCGAAGGAGGTCTGGATGGATATCCGGAACACCGTCGGTAATCGGATGAACAAAATAGTTGTATTCACCTTTTTTTACAATCGGGCAGGTAATTAATGATTTAGTGAGTATTGGGTACATGAAATTCTCCAAAATCTGCAAGAAATGATTCTATTACATCACGGCTGACATGAGGCATACAAACTATCCGGAGGTCTCCTTTCCGGGTATATGACACAATCCAGGGTTTTGGTACATCCACATGGTCAAAGGTTGCAACATTTACATCCGGGGTTACTTTTCTCCTGACTCCGAATGCTTCCATCCCTTCAATAAGACGCCGGGTATTCTCCATGCAACCGGTAACAAGAGAGGTATATCCTTTCGTCCCAAAATACCGGCTGACTGCATACGCTGCTGCCACTGATGCACCCGGACGCGTTCCGGTCAGGCTGTATGCCTGTTTTACGGTAAGGTATGGCGTCTCGACTAAAAGGTTACAGAACACCTTTTCATCTCTCACCATGAGCACTCCCGAAGGGATGGTGCCCATTCCCATTTTATGCGGATCAACAGATATTGAGCCGACTTCCGGAATTGAAAAGTCAAACTTTGGAGCATCCTTTAGGAAGGGAAGGACATATCCTCCAAAAGCTGCATCCACGTGCAGATGAATGTCCTCCTGCCCGGCGATTTTTCCAAGTTCTGGAATCGGGTCAGTCATGCCATATTCCGTTGTTCCGGCCACGCTCACGATACAACAGGTATCTTTGTCGATAAGTTCCCCTGCTGCATTTACATCCATCCGGTATTCATGGTCAAGAGGGGCTAACCGCATCTCAACATCCATCATTTTACAGGCTTTCTCAAATGAGAAATGGGCTGATGCCGGAACTACAATATTTGGGTTTTTAGCCTTTTTTGCCGCCTTGCAAAACCTGAGAACCTGGATGTTTGACTCGGTCCCTCCGGACGTTGTGCATCCTCCTGCTGATGGCTCATGATACAGGTCAGCAAACCACCGGATAAGTTCGTCTTCTAGAGAAACAGTGCCTGGAAAGAGTCCTGGATCTCCAAGGTTTGTCTCCATGAAAAGAGCATGAGCCTTTACTGCCACCGGATGCGGGGTGGTGCACATGGATGAAAGAATATGGGAGTAAGAAAAGTCCTCTTTTCTTCTGGCCTCAAGGAAGCAAAAAAGTTCGTCGGCCAAAAGGCCTTCAGCATCCATACTGTTTTCTCGCCGCGTCAAGGATTATCCGTTGCTCTGTCTTTGCGACAGTCTCACGGATTTTTGCTATTGCATCAATGTTTGATGAAACACTGGTAATTCCATGTTCAACGAGCCATGTTACCATATCCGGCTCACTTCCTGCCTGTCCGCAGATAGATACTTCGACTCCGCCCTTTCTGCAGGCCTGAATGGCAGTATCAATAAGAGCCAGCACTGCCGGGTGTTTTGGCCAGTACATATCGGTGACATTCTCATTGTTCCGGTCGATGGCGATGGTGTACTGGATAAGATCATTGGTTCCGAAGGAGGCAAACCTGATTCCGGCTTTGATGAAGTCTTCAATGAGTACTGCACTTGCGGGAATCTCGATCATAACCCCGAGGTCAACATTTTCCACATCCACTCCGGCCTGACGGAACTGTTCTTTAGCCAGAATAAATTCCCGTGGGTGAGATACCATCGGGAACATGATGCCAAGATTGTCATATCCAAGGTCCCAGAGTCTTTTAAATGTGTCAATCTGTAATCTGAACTGGGCCGGACTCTGGAGGTCACGCCGAATTCCACGCCACCCGAGCATGGGGTTGTGTTCAATCGGCTCGTTCTCCCCGCCCTGCATATTCCTGAATTCATCGGTCGGTGCATCAAGTGTTCTGACCCATACTGGTTTTCCCGGGAATGCGTCAAGGACTACTTTTATGCCATTCATCAGTTCAGAGATGAATTCATCTTCTCGGTGGTTCTGAATATACCAGTTCGGGGTTTTATTTAGTCCAAGAATCAGGTGTTCAATCCTGAGAAGTCCTACACCGTCAGCTCCGGTGGCAGCCGCACGCTGGGCAGCTTCAGGCATCGAGACATTTACTTTTACTGATGTTGCCGTGATTATCTTTGCCGGGGCTGCTGCAACTGTGGTCTGTGCAGGACCTGCGGCTGCAGGTGGCTGGACTATAGCGCCATCGTAAATGAGTCCTTTCTCTCCGTCAACCGTGATTATCTGACCGTCTGAAAGAATCTGGGTGGCTTTCCTGGTTCCAACAACGGCCGGGGTTCCAAGTTCGCGTGAAACAATTGCTGCATGACAGGTCATACCTCCCTCATCTGTTACAATTGCGGCAACCTTGCGCATGGCAGGAACCATGTCCGGGTTGGTCATGCGTGTGATCATGATGTCACCTTCCTTGACCTTCCCGATATCCCGGACATCTTCAATGATGATTACCGGTCCACATGCAATTCCGGGAGAAGCACCCTGACCCTGGAGAATTACGCTATCAGCAGAAGCAGTTACCGTTTCTTTTTTGGCTGTCACGACTCCCTTGATGGTAGTGATGGGTCTGGACTGTAAAATGAAGATCTTATCCCCGACAATTGCCCATTCCATATCCTGTGGGACGCCGTAATGCTCTTCTGAAACGATTCCATAGGTTGAAAGTCGTTTTACCTCTTCATCGGAAAGAATTTGTACTTCCTGTCTTGAGGGTTCTACATCCCGGGTGATGGTTCCGTAATTGCCATCCGGAACAATCTCAATGATCTTTGGTGAGATAAGCCGGTCAATTGTTCGTTCCTGTCTCCGGTCAAATACATACTTATCCGGAGATACTGCTCCGGATACGACTGATTCCCCAAGACCCCAGGATCCTTCAATGATGGTCAGGAGTTCACCGGTTACCGGATGAGATGAGAACAAAACGCCGGCTTTCTCCGATGGAATGAGCTGCTGGACAACAACAGCGATGTTTACGGTATGATGGTCAAATCCTTGTTTTGCCCGGTAGTATATGGCACGGGCACCATAGAGTGATGCCCAGCATGTCTGAATCGCATTCAGAAGGTTTTCAATCCCTTTTATGTTGAGAACCGTCTCCTGCTGCCCTGCAAAACTTGCATCCGGAAGATCCTCTGCAGTCGCGCTGGACCGTGCAGCAACAATTTCACCACTTCTCCGGAGTTTCTCATATGCAGTACTTATCTCTTTTTTGAGGTCATCCGGCATTTTTGCCCTGTTGACGAGCTCTTTTGCCTTTTTTGCCGCTGATTCAAGTATTTCATTGTCATCAACATTGAGCGACTTTAATAGTTCATGTAATGGTTCTTCCAGTTTGGTCTGAACCAAAAAACGTCTGAACGCCTGACTGGTGACAACAAATGCCGGAGGAACGGGAAGCCCGATTGAGGCCATTTCCCCGAGTGAGGCACCTTTTCCACCAACTGAAGGAATATCCTCTTTTCTGATTTCCTCTAGCCAAAGAATATCTGGAACTCCCGTCATAAAGACTAACCTGTGAGTACGTCTTCCGTTTAATCGGTAATAGATGTTGTTTTCTAAGGCAGTGATTTTGATTCAGATATCTCATGAAGAACGACAACCAAACCAATATCTATATATGTGGATGAAGCTGACCTAATAGAGCAACATCCCGCCTTAACTCAGACTGGTAGAGTGCGCGGCTGTAGACTGAATTGCCGCTCGAGGCAAAAGCGCAGCTACCGCGATGTCCCCGGTTCAAATCCGGGAGGCGGGATATGCTCTGCCCAGATAGTGTAGTGGCCTATCATGTCGGCCTGTCACGCCGACGACTCGGATTCGAATTCCGATCTGGGCGTCTTCTTTTTCCGGCAATCTTCTATACCTCTCATACCAATACCTATGAAGATAATTCCGGTGCCTTTCATGAATAAGAAAATCACAGTTGTTATAGTAATAAGCGTTATTCTGATGCTTATCACGATAGCAGCCGCAGACAGACTTCCAAACGGGACAAATACAACGAACCGGCAGATGCCATCAGAATCATATCTGGAGGTAATCGGTCAGATGTCCTCCCATCAGGTATACCAGTTGGATACCTACAGTAATGGTTCTCATGATGAAGGATTTTTAGACCAGGGAGAAACCTTCTCTTCTGTCATCTATAAAAACGACATGAGAACAAACGGAGGGTATCTGTCACAGAGTAAAGGACTGAAGATAGATGAAGGTCCGCAGCAGAAGGGGGGCTTTAATGTGGATTCAAAAATAGTCTCCACATACCTGACCGATCCGGAACTGGGGAGCAAGATGTCCTCATCTGATTCTCTGGAACTCTATACCTCCGGAAACGCGAGTAGTTCCGAGCTTGTTGTCCGAAATCCGGTTGTGGCAGATATCATTGACGACTATATCGGCGGATTTAACAGTTATTACAAAGGGGCATCTGCAGTAGATATGACCAGCGGTCAGATTGCCACCATGGCCAGGACACGGTCTGTTGGTTCAGATGATACTGTTCCGGCTGAACTCCGGTACCTGATTGGAATCCATCCGGACCTCTCTTCCGGAATGCCGTATGCTGCAGGAACAGCAAGTACGGAATTTGCCATGACCAATGAAGAGGGTGCGGGAAATACCACAGAACTTGCATCGACCAAATCCATGGCTGATTCAACCACCATTGACGGACAGATATTCAGGTTTAGTAAGTCCTTTGTGGTGACCTCAGGGATTGAACCAAATTAATTTTTCACCGGGAAACATTTTAGAACCGACTGACAAATCAGATGAGCGTGAAAAATATGCCTGATATTCGCGTATTCATCTATATTCTCATAATATTTTCTTTAACTCCGACCATGATTCATGCCGATTCGTGGTCTGTCTCGCCTGCTTTTGATGATCATGTCAGTGGGTCGACCAGTCTTATCAACATGGAATCGGTTGCTATGGAATCTAAACTTAAAATCCGGGCCGTAGGTGAGGAGGGAGTGCCGGCTGGTATTGAATATATGGTCAGTATCGGTCCGATTCCTGGAACAGAAGCTGCAATAGGGACTGTCCGGACAGATTTCAGAGGTTCCATCCTTGAAGCCAGGGGACTAAACCTGAATGAGTCGGCACGGAATGTTTGGCGTGACCATGCCATGGTGAGTGGAGAAATTGTAAACTTTATGAAGTCCTTTACCTATACCTCAGGAATTACATTATGATATCAGCCCGGTGGAGTTCTGTCCTTGGATTTTTTTGTGTTCTGATTCTGTTGATTTCAGCAGTTCAGGCTGCTTATACGATAAAACCTGCAATGCTGCCTTCACCCTCCGGGTTTACACATGGGTGTCACCCCTCGTATGATGATTTTGTGGTGTCAACGATTGCTGCAGATTTTACATCAGACAGGACAGAAGGGGATGCGCCATTTCGGGTACGGTTTTATGATGTTTCATACGGGTTTGCAGATAACCGGATATGGGATTTTGGAGATGGTAACAAATCAACAGAAAAAAACCCGGTTCACACATACCGGACGCCGGGATCATATGATGTAAGCCTTACTCTTTACACCAATTACACCTATGAAACTTCAAAGGCTGAGTACCTGAACATGAGCAGGGGACAATATACTGATTTTATGTGGTCAAGTATTGACAGGGAACTGGATTATATTACCGTTCATGAGAGGGGAAGTGGTGTCAGGCAGGAAATTCCGGAAGGATGGTCACCTGAACCGAAAAACCGGGTGGAAATGCCATCCGGATTAGACGGTGCTATTGGAAGTGCATCATTTAAAGGAAATGAGATTACGATTTACAATAGTTCTGCCGGGTATCTGACTGAACGGGGATACCAGGAAACACTTAATATTGACGGAGCGTACTATCTAGTAAAAAGCGTTCCTTATAATACTGGCTTTTAATCTTTTTTTTATACCCTGATGGTTATGCAAATTATCACCTATAGTGTAATGAGTATCGTTCTCATTACCGGAATGTTATGTATATGCGGGTGCGTTGAAGACAGGCCAATAGATGTTGAAAACGTCACTGGTAACTTATCGGACCTTGCAGATGAAAAAGCCCAAAATGGTAGTGCACAGGAGGCATTGTCCCTGTATGATGCTGCTATTCGGCTCAATGAATCAGATCCTGAATTATGGCTGAAAACCGCAGATTTGTTGTCTAATGAATCAATTGATTCTGAAGCATTGAGTGTATTTAATCAGGTTCTTACCCTGGACCCGCTGAATAGTTCGGCCCTCATTGGACGTGGAAGGATACATGAACGGGATGGACAATACTCCCTCGCGATTGAAGATTTTAAAAAGGCAGTGTCATTGGATCCGGACAATTCTGCAGCCCACTCCGGCCTTGCAGATGTATATACCGCCTTACAGGAAGAGGATAAGGCTCTTGTTGAGTATGGAACCGCAATTAATCTCTCACCCAAAGATTTCTCCCTTCATGTAAAACTCGCTGAATTATTCTTTAACTCCGGCAGGTACAACGAAGCAGCAAAGGCATATGATAATGCTCTTAAAATAAACCGTTCACATTCGCATTCATGGCAGCGGCTTGGAGAGATGCTCAAGCTTTCTAATCGTCTGGATGAGGCAGCTGTTGCCTATGGTCAGCTCAATACCTTAATTCCTGATAATACTGAAAATGCGGTGATTGAAGCAGATTTGCTTGAGAAGACCGGAAAGTATGAGAAATCAAAGGAGATATACTCCCGGCTCATCAAAGACGATCCAAAGAATATTGATTATCTGATTGCACTCGCACGGATTCAGAATGTTCTTGGAGAATATGATGAATCAGCGGCTGTATCCCGGAGTGCACTCCTGATAAACCAGAGCAATGCAGATGTCTGGGCAAATCTCGGGTACTCGTATGCAAATATGAAAAAGTTCGATGCTTCCTTTGATGCATTCAACAAATCATTGAAGATAGAACCTGATGATCCGATAACGATAACCAATGTGGGGTACCTGCTTATGCAAGCCGGAAGGTACCAGGAAGCTCTCTATCGGTTTGATAATGCAACCCGGATTGACCCTGATGATTCGGCAACATGGATGCAAAAAGCCCGAGCCCAGCTAGCTCTCGGTAAAAAAGACGATGCCCAGAAGTCTGCAACAAAGGCAACGAAGCTTTCTCCTCATTCCTATGACACATGGTACGTGCTGGGTGATGTTGCATCGGTTAACAAGGATTATGAAATTGCCAAATCTGCATTTGAAACTGCCCTCCAGCTTGATCCGGTGAGTGATGATGCCTGGAAGTACCTGGTAGACTCAATGCGGGAGTTACAACAGGGTTTTGAGACGGTTCATTATTATGATGATATGCTGTCTAATAATCCGAATATCACGATTGCCTGGATGAGAAAAGGATATGCAGCAGATCTTGCCAAGGAATATAGTATTGCAGAGAATGCATATTCAGAGGTCGTCCGTGTTGATCCGAAAAACACTGAGGGATGGACAAATCTTGGATTTGCACGGTTTCAACAGGGTAATTATTTCGGGGCCATTGAAGCTTTCAATAAGTCTGTTGAGATTAACCCGAATCAGTCAGTATTTTATGTAAACCGGGGGGCTGCGTACCAGAAGATTGACCAGCTTGACAAGGCATACGATGATTTTTCCATGGCTATTAATCTCTCTCCTGACAATCGTGATGCCCAATACGGAATGGGTAAAGTACTCTATAAGATGGGCAGAATCAATGAGGCATTCCCTTACTTTGATAAGATTGGAGAAAATCTCTACATTGCCCGGGTATATGATTCCCTGTACCAGGGTGTGACATACTTCTCAAATAACTGGAACTACTGGCGTTATTCGTACCAGTGGTGAAGGTACCCTTTTTTCTCCAGTATTCTGCCGTCCATGATAACTCCGGGCTCATCTGTTACCCTTCCGATTATGGTGCAGGGTAGGTTAAGGCTCTGATAGGAATTTTCGGGAATGCAAAAGAGCAGTTCAAAGTCTCCACCGCCGAATAATGCAGCAGTCATCGCTTCTGAATGGTCGACATCTTCCGGAATAGGGATACTTGAACCGGTGATGGTCATTCCTGTCCCGGATTCTTCTGCAATGTCATAGAGTGAAAGAGCCAGACCATCACTGATGTCCATCATGGCCGTGGCTCCGGCCTTTCGAATAGCGATTCCTTCCTCAACACGGGGCTGTGGTTCACAGAGATCTTTCCAGAACCTCTTATCAGTCAGTCCGGGAATTGCCCTTCCAAGAACACCAGTTACACAGATGAGTTCTTCGGGTTTTGCACCTCTTCTTTGAACCGGCTGACCATCGGTTATAATCCCAAGACCGGTAGAGACGATGGTAAGTTCATGGTGGGCATCGAGGTCCCCGCCTGCATAGGTTGCACCAAACTGATTGCAACAGTCAGATGCTCCTGTAACAATTCCTTTGAGCCGGTCCTCATCATCAAGGCCGATTGCAAGAACAAGCTGAACCGGTTCTGCGCCCATTGCTGCAATATCACTGATGGTGACCGCTGCAGACATCCATCCTATCTGCCAGTCTGTGATACCTTTGGGAAAGTCTGACCGCTCATGAAGCATATCGGTTGAGGTTACCAGGATACCACAGGGGAGGGGAAGGATTGCACAGTCATCGCTACATGCGTCAGTTCCAATGACCGGTCTGATGATACGTAAAAGAGTCCGGTCATCCATTCATTTCACCTTCCTCTCCCGTTCGGCAATATATTCCTTCATGAGGTCATCGAGCATCATCTCACTTTTTCCTTTCAGGTACTGCTGGTAGTCATCATTCCATGAATCAAGGGCATCGGCATATGGTTCTTCATCGCATGTTCCAACATCCCCTTTTACCTGGATATGCATGTCCCGTGACAGGACAAGAGGAAGTCCTTCTTCAAGGAAGATGTCTTTTAGTTCATTACTCAAAGTCTCCGCAGATTTTTCGTTCAGGATGACTGATTCAACTCCAGCCTTTGCAAGATCATGAACAATGCCTTTTCCCCATGCTGAAAGACTTTTTACATACAGGATATCATCCTTTATGATTCCAACCCGTTCAGAGAGGAGACGGACATTATCTCTTGAAAGGTCTGCAATGACCTTCACAACCCTGGTGCCCTGTGGTCTTTCCTCGTCGGTTGTTTCTTTGAGCCTTTTCAGACGTTTATGTAATTTTTTATTGTTTTTCTCTTCCTGTTTTAACCGGTGCCTGAGATTTGCTATAATCTGGTCTCTTTTGATGATGGCAGGGTCAATATTGATTCCTTTATCCCGTTCTGTTTTAAGCCCGGTAATCCGTCTTGAGAGAGTTTTGTTCTCATGTTTCAGGGATGTTATCTCATTTTGAAGGTCTGCTACCAGAAGACGGAGATCTTTTACTTTTCCATCCAGGATTCGCACCCGTTCATCTGATGAATCAAGGATGACTTCAGGTTTTTTCTCTTCAGTGCTTCGTACAGTATCCCTTTTTCCGGCCAGTATCTGTTCCAGTGACTGACCCCTGATAATCCCTGCTTTTACTTCCTCAAGGTCTACCCCGTACGGAACACGTTTTAAGATTCCAGTAAATTTGTGGTTCCAGAACCGGTATGCTTCAATAGCTGCCGTCAGGGCGTCCCGTTCATGGTCATTGCCATATCCGAATTTTCCGGCAAGTTCGTATTTTGTCTCCACACTGATGTCTGTTTTCGGAGTATGGGGGGTTGCCTGAAATGCCCGGCGGATTTTTTCAACCGAAAAAGGCATGGGCACAACATCTGACGCAATGATGAGAGGTTTTCCAAGTGACCAGAGAAACTCAGTGACATCACCCATGGTCATTTGACGGGAGCTGTGGACTTTGATGAGTTCTCCGTTCAGGTCAAGGACTGCAATCCCGATGGTTGTTCCTGGATCAATTCCGACGATAAGATACTTCGGCCTTGCAGATATCGGTCTGTACTGGATCCTATCAAGTCGTTTTCCGGACAGACGTATCTGGACGTCACCTCCCCGTGAAGAAGTGACCGGGATCAGATCTCTCTTTTCACGGACATGGAAGCTAACCCGCGAAACCCCGCCAAAAGCCTTGTACTCTTTTTTCCAGAATGAAAGTCCGGAACTTTGCAGGTCATGCTCAACTTCCCGTGCATACCTGAGGACATTACCATGGATCTTTCGTGCATACCGGTTCTGACTCCATCCGCCTTTTCCCGGAGACCTGTTCCGGGTGATAGTTATCTCAGTCTCTTTTTCAAATGCGACAACCTGGGATCCGGCACCGTGATGTGCGACTTCTGCTATCGCTCTTGCTTCTGCAAAGGGATCAAACCGGTCAAAGGAGATGTTATACCGTGCAGCAACCTGGATGAGTCCGGTTTGTCTGTCCCCTCCGGTAACCACGACAAACATTGTTTTAGAGGGTAATAATTCAAGAAACCGGTACAAGTCCTGGGTATGCGGGGCTATTTCCTGTACTGAATCAACCGCCAGAATATCAGGCTGGTCACGGTGAATAAGCCGTATCAGTCGATGGAGGGAGACTGCCAGCTCACGAATTATCTTTCCCTCTTTTGCTATCACCAGAGCATATTTCGGCTGGACTGTCCGGGACCGGACAGAACCGGTGATAAGATCTATTCCAAATATCAGCAACCGGTTACACGACTCCGTACGCAATCCATATCAGAAGATATCCGGTACCTGCGGAAGAAGAACTTTGTGATGGTCTCAAGGTCATGGTCAAGAATTTCCGCAGCGTTTTCATGGTTTGGAGAGACCCACTGAGGCCAGTCTATAATCCAGATCTGATTGCCATCATACATGACATTGTATTCTGAGAGATCTCCGTGGATGTATCCGCGCTTATATGCCGCATGCACCTGTGAGAGTATCTCTTCGAGCACTTCGTTTGGATTTTCCAGGGGGCTCTCCGAGAGCCGGTCTCCGGGTATGTAGGTCATGGCGATAACATTCCGGTTCATGGCAAGGGGAGTAGGGATGTTCACATGGTTCTGCAGGGATGATAAGGCCAGGTATTCCTGTTCCGCAGAAAAATGTGACGCAATAACCCAGGGGCAGTGCTGTTTCTCCGGAAGGTAACTTCTTCCTTTTCTCACGGTCTGAAATGATCTCTGCCCAATCCGGTGTAGTTTTAAAATCACCGGACCTGTGCCGAGCGCCTCGTACACCCGTGATTCTTTTCCTTCACCAATGCAGCTCCCAAGAGAACTGATTATTCCTTTTTTAACCAGGTGAGAGACGGCCAGGGTGTCATACCCGTTAAAAACCAGGGTATATCCCGGATATGGAACCTGTGCATATTTTACCATGCCCTTTTCCATGAGTTTTGCTATCCGGAATTCGACCTCACCGGAAGAAAGGCGGGAATTTTTTACTATCTCATCTACAGGAACCAAGGAATACCTGTTCATGAGATATTCAACAGACTGGAGAATTCGGATTTCATATTTATGAAGGGTTTTGATATGGTCGGCGGAGAGGTGCATTTACATAAGGTTTTATTGCCCCGGTATGTTATACCCAATGGCATTATGGGAGATGGTCATGCCTGGTGAGCCCTGTTTTTCATGCAGGGCACCATCGGTGTACAGTCAACAATACTCAGGAAAACATCTCTGTGAGCGACATCTGGCTGAAGATATTGTAATCAGGGTAAAACGGACTATCCGGCTGCAGGGAGGCCTTGGAAAAAAATCCGTAATCGCCGTTATCCATGATGGTCCCGGCTTTATCCCGCTCCTTCATATTCTGGGCTCTGTAGTTTCATCAAGACCTGGCATGAAGATGATGATACTGGAACCAGATTCAGAAGATTCTCTCTATAATCATGATTTTTCTTTTCTGCCTTCTTCGATACAGACCAGGGTTGAGCGGGGCATGCCTGAATCGTTCATGGAGATTGCAATCCGGGGTGAAGCAGACAGGATTATCCGGTCAGCTACTCTGGATGAGGAAGCTTCACAGGTACTGGGTTCACTCTTGTCCGGAGATTCTTCTTTTTTTATGAAAAGCACTGATACTGCTTCGGTTATCTGTCTTACTCCATTGTGTGAGATTCCGATGGCTGAACTGGCAATATATTCACGGTATACAAATCTTCCCTTTGATGAGGCCGGTTTACCAGAGTCCGGGAATGTACGGGGGTTTTTAACAGCACTTTCAAACAATCATCCGTCAGTTCCGTTCTCGTTACTGAAGTATCGTGACCGGCTTCGTGACCTGGGGCAATAGTCAATACTCCCAATTATTTATCCTCAGGTTTTTTTCCATCGCAATACAAGATAATGGACAAGTATGAACACTGCCGGTTCGGATCTCTCACCCATCATCGGTCTGCTTCAGGATATTTCCAAAAAAAGCAACTCTTCAGGCTTTGTTATCGGGCTCTCCGGTGGTATAGATTCAAGCGTTGCTGCTGCTCTTTGTGTAAGAGCGGTCGGCGCATCTTTAGTCCGGGGATTTTTTCTTCCATCCGGGGTGACTCCTTCAGGTGATGAAGAGGATGTCAGGATGCTTGGTGAAGTACTTGGTATCCAGGTGACCACCGTTCCGATTGCCTCTGTCATTGACCAGTACAGAAAGATGCCCGGATTTTTAGAGAGCTCATATCTGGTTGGAAACCTCATGGCGCGTACCCGGATGACAATACTCTACTATTATGCCAACCAGATGAACCGTCTTGTATGCGGAACATCCAACTATACCGAATTTCTGCTCGGGTATTGCACGAAATATGGTGACAATGCAGCAGATGTCCAGCCAATCATTCACTTAACGAAGACGGAGGTATGGAATCTTGCAAGAGTTCTTGGAATTCCTGACCGATTGATTGAGAAAACTCCTTCAGCCGGCCTGTGGCAGAACCAGACAGATGAGGATGAACTTGGACTGAAGTATGCAGTGATTGATGAGGCAATTGTAAATCTTGAAAACCGGGGGTGGAAACCGGTCACACCCGAAGAACATCAGGTATTAGAAAAGATCCAGCGGGCGGGTCATAAGCAAAGGGCGGTTCCTCAGGTAAAAAGATAGAGTTTTTTATATTCTTCGATATAGGATCCTGGTTTATTCAGGAAATCCAGGCATTTTTCATCACCGATGCAGGAGTACAGGGTCTGCTGTGGGAATGGCAATGGCAAACTCTTTCCATGGCACGTCACTTCCCGGAGATGAGGGATGGTATCCGGGTATCGTGGATTTCTTGAAATTTTCCCATCTGCAAACAGGTAATATGCGGCCCCCTGCATCTCTTCAAATGGCATATATTCACTGGTAAATGCTGAAGAAACAAGGTTAGCCATGAGAAGGGTTTCTTTTGAAGGATTTATGGTTACATGCCCATATCCGGGAGGAATAAGGACCAGATCCCCTGCATGTGCCCTGACCAGTATAATATCTGAGAGATCCTGTTTTTGGAGAAGGTAGAGTGCTTCTCCTTCAAGGACTTCGTATATTTCTGTATACGCATAACTGTCAGGAGCGTGCTGATGATAGTGACCTTTTGTTTTTATCCATTCCCCACAGATGATTCTTCCGGGTATCCGGGTAATGTCATACCGGATCTGGTGACTTAAAAGCCAGTCTTTATCATTTTCATTATTGGAAAGACCACGAAACATCTCATAAGCAGGCCCTTCACAAAGGCAATTCGGATCTGCCATTACCGGTAGAAGTTCCGAACATTTTCTGACATCCGGGTTGACTAATGGGATGGTCTGCATATCAGTTCATCTTTTTTGTGTATGCTAATAATATTACCTACGCTCTGTTTTTTTACAATTCGGAAATGAACTGCATGTTGGAGACATCAGTAAGCCCTTTCATGGCCTGCATCGTCACATGTATTCCTTCTTCTTTGAGGGCGGCAATCCAGTTTGTCCCGCCAAGTGCTGCAAGCCCCATATACTGGGGATCTACTGCCACTCCGAGGCATGGGGTATTTGGAAGACCAAGATCAAGTATTCCGGTAAAGTACCCGTCGGTGAGTTCTTCCAGAACCTCCTCCACCTGTTCTTCAGCTTCCATGTGACATTCACGGATATTTCCCAGCAGACTTCCATTTCCGTTTTTAATGACCTGAAGAGCAGATGTAATCTCCTGTGATACCAGAACCTGGAGTGGATCGATGGTTGTGTATTCATATTTTATCAGGTGAGTAAACCGTTTGGGAATATTATCGGCAACCTCGATAACCCCCCCTCCGATGGGATTAAAAGGAATGCCCCGCTGGAGGAGTAGTCCGTCAAGATTAGTGCTACAGAGGGTTAAAATACCACACTGGTCTTTCGGGATGGTGAATCCTTCAATTATTTCTCCTTCTTTTAGTATCTTAATCAGGCCGCTTGGCGATACTCCTGCCTCACAAGTCGCGCGAAAAACCGCTAATGTATGCTCAAGGTCTGATGAACGCACCAAAGAGAGATTATACACCACAGTTCCGGTTCCTTCTGTTGGGTTGAAGGTGACCTGCATGGCAAAATCCTCTATCTGGTGACTGACAAACCTGAGGAATTCACTCATGACTCATTGTACGAGTCCGTAGATAGAAAAATATTCTTTTTTTGGACGGTAATAGATACAGTATGGAGCAGAGAACCAGGGAAAAAGTATCGAAGGCAGTTTCAGATATTTTGAAAGCAGCCGGATTTGACGTTCATCATGCCTCTCCGCCCCTGGATATGTCTGCTATAAAAAACCCCACCAATCTTTTGGTGATGTGCACTGACGATCCTGAAGAGGCTGCGAAATACTCCGAGACTGAGTATACTATTCGTACAAGTCAAGGAGAGGAGATCTGTGAAAAACTTCTGGTGACCTTCAATCCGTCAATAAATTCGGATAATTGCATTGTATGGTACCCTGAAGAATTTGCCCTGTATGCCGGAGAAGCAGTTCTTGCAAAGGTGCTTGGAAAGACACTTGTTCTACCACTGGATGGTTCTGAAGAAAATTCTCCGTATAAACAACGAGTGACGCATGACCCTGACGGGGGTGTCAGGATACCTCATCTTCCGATTCGCATTCACCGTGACGAAGCTGAAGAAAAGGCCGGAATACCCGGACTTGTAACCCTTCGGTTCATTCCATACTGGCAGTTTCGTTATACCTGCAGGGGTGACGCAGCTTATAAAGACCAGAACATAAACTTTGATTGTTCCGGATCAGGCGCAATGAATGCAATCAATAGTGCATTTACCGATATAGATGCCGACTCAATTACCCGGCGCGAGATTCCGGATGGGAGTGATATTTCAAAACCCTCTTTGTCACGTGAAGATGCTGAAAACCATATTCTCAATCATCTTATCAGTTCAATGACAAAAAGAGTCAAATTGAGACAGGTCAAAGGAGATGCTATCTTTTACGAGGAGAAGAATCTCTCCCCTGAACGGGAAAATTTTACTCTTGATTTGCGCGAACTTTATATCCCTGTCTGGCAGATCAAAGGGAAAAAAATTGTTGAGATCAATGCAAACACCGGTCATCGCCTTAATGAACCATTGGATGACGGGGTAGAAGTCTTTTAATTATTTTTCTTTTTTTTAATCCCGGATATCATTAATGGATCAGGAATTAAAAATTCCCTGCACGTTACAGAATGGTCAGAATAAAAATCAGGGTAATCGGAAAAATTAAAGAGCCATACATACGGGACGCTATTGCCGATTATTCCAAACGAATCAGTTCTTATTGTCAGATTGAATCAATTGAATATCCGGAAGCTGCGGTTTTTGATAATCATGTCTCATCCCTGGAAGGAGCGATGGAGTCAGAAGGGATAAAACTTTTAAGTGGTATAAACCGGGATGATTACGTCATCGCCCTTGACCGGAAGGGAAAACAATGTTTAAGTGAGGCATTTGCAGACATTATCAAAAATTGTGAGGTGAACGGACCGTATCAGATAGTATTTCTTATCGGCGGTCCTCATGGACTCTCTTTGGCGTGTAAGGAGCGGGCTGATTATCTACTATCATTTTCTCAGATGACGTTTCCACATCAGTTGGCACGCCTTATCTTATTTGAGCAGATATACCGGGCTTTTACAATACTCCGTGGACTTCCGTATCACCGGTAAAAGATTATGATTGTCCGGTTCAGGTAATACATTGCATTGAACCGATACTCTGAATCCGTACCTGATTGACCGGCGGAGAGCGTATTCCTCCGCTATTCTCAATAAATTGTAAGACATCCCGGGAAACATCAACAAGATGAGTCACTTCGTGCCAGGGTTCCGGATAAATATGCTGATCAAGCCACTCTCCGTCATATGACGGTTCATAGGCTATCTGCTCGGAATCAATAGAAAATTCTGCTGATATTCCCGGTTTATTACCGCGGGGGTCAAGCCTGACCCACTTATCTATCTGCTCATAATAGACTGCGCAAAGACCGTGAAGCACAAAACTGCCGTCTTCACGACGAACCCGCTGATAACACAGACCTGCCGGGATTCCAAGGACCCGGCATAAGGCCACCAGTAAATGGGATTTCCCAAAGCAAAGTCCATGTCCGGCAGTAAGGACATCGGAAGCATTCCAGAACAGGTTCGTCTGACCGGCGTCAACAGAATGTGCAATAGAATCCCTGACCCAGGTATACAGAATCCTGGCCCTGTCGATGTCATCGATGCCGTTAGCTGTGATTGATCTCGCAAGAGTTCGTATCTCTGCGTTAGTACATGAGATTACCCCTGAACAGGAGAGGTACGGGGTAATTGAAGCAGGAGGGATAAGTGGGGGGAGGTGCATCAAGTATCACCAAGGTCATATTCTTAAGAGATCCGAATCAATATTTCGGTCTGCTCATCACCAGGTTTTGTCTTTGGTTCTTCCCTGTAATGGGAAGTTACGCATAATTAACCGAAAAAGTTCAGGTTGCAAAGAAAAAGGTATGCTTCAATCATGTCACTGCCTAAATCCCCGATTTTTACTGATTTGTATGAACTGACGATGATGTACGTCTGGTTCAGGTCCGAGAGAGTTAATCTTCAGTCCTGCTTTGACCTTTTCTTTAGAAGCTGTCCGTTTCAGGGTGAATATATCGTTACGGCTGGTATAGCCGATGCGCTCTCATTTCTAAAGAATGCTCGTTTCTCTGATGAAGATATCCGGTATATACGCTCTCTTCAGATATTTAACGATAGTTTTATTAACTGGCTTTCTAATTGGAAATTTGACGGGATTGTTCATGCAGTCAGGGAGGGTGAGATTGTTTTTCCTGGTGAACCGGTCTTTCGGGTATCCGGACCGGTTGGTTCCTGCCAGTTGGTTGAGACTGCTCTTTTAAACCTCATCAACTTCCCCTCCCTTGTGGCGACAAAAGCTGCCCGGATATGCCTGGTTGCCGGATTTGATACGGTTATGGAGTTCGGTGCCCGTCGTGCCCAGGGGCCGGATGGTGCTCTGACTGCCTCCCGGGCTGCATACCTCGGGGGGTGTATGGGGACATCTAATCTTGAGGCAGGTAAGATATTTGGAATTCCGGTGAAGGGAACTCATGCACATTCATATGTAATGTCATACCCGACAGAACTCGAATCTTTCAGACGGTATGTGGAGGTATTTCCTGATACCAGTGTCCTGCTTATTGATACCTATGATACGCTCCAAAGCGGGACTGTACATGCAGTCCAGGTTGGGCGTGAGATGGGTGAGCAGGGCAGGGTTCTTTCCGGAGTCAGGCTTGATAGCGGGGATCTTCTTTCTCTTACAAAAAAAGTCCGTGTTACGCTTGATGAGGCCGGACTTAACAGGACAAAAATAGTCATCTCCGGTGACCTTGATGAATATATTCTCTCTTCTCTCAAAGAAGGAGCCGCACCTGTTGATTCCTATGGTGTCGGAACCCGCCTGGTAACCGGGCACGATTCACCAGCCATTGCCGGGGTGTATAAAATGTCAGCAATAGAAAGTCCGGATGGTGGTTGGGAGATGAAGATGAAGGTAACGGATCACTCTGATAAAACTTCTCTTCCTGGTATCAAGCAGGTTTACCGTTCCTTTGACCGGAACGGGATGATGTCCGGGGATTGCATTGAACTTGAATCCGCGATTGATGATTTGGCACCGGGAAGTCCCCTGCTTACGCTAGCACTCTCTAATGGTACTATCATCCGCCCGGAAAAACCCCTGGATAGTATCAGGGAAGAGGTGATTGGGTCGCTTCATACCATCCCGCCTGATGTGAAAGGACTTACACACCCGGCACGGTATCCGGTCAGCATCGGGCCGGAATTATCAAAAATAAAAGAGAAATTAATGTCTGGTTATTCCACAATCTGACTTTCTGCAAACCGGTCTTCTGTTGCAAGCAGGAATTCCGGGGACATGTGCAGGCAGTCCTTTGGACAGATATCATTACACTGGCTGCAGAATATGCACTGGGTGACCCATATCCGGATTCGCTTTGTCTCCGGAATGAACTCAATGGCATTGGCCGGACAGACCCTGATGCACATCTTACACCCGATGCATGTGTTCCGGTCATACACAATTTTTCCCCGGTATTTTTCCGGAGTCGAGATTGGTGGGTGAATGGATGCCTTTCCTGCAGTCACTGCCTCGAGAAATCCGGTGATTGAGGGTGGCAGGTTTTTTGCCGGGAAGAAATTTGTGGCCGGCTTTTTAAACAGCTGTTTTAGTGCCATCGGAACCGAGGGGAGTTTGATCATGACAGGCACCCCCCAAGGGACATGCTCCCGTCAAGAATGATGAGAAACATCCCGATAAGACCGATGGTTGTGAGCCATCCCCAATATAGCGAGACCACGGTATTAATCCGGAACCTGGCCATCACCACTCTTACCAGGGTGACCGAGAAGAACATAACAACAATCACCTTGAGAAGGAAGAATGCGAGGTCTACTCCAGCTGCTCCGATTCCGGAGATACCGATGATCGGTGAGATGTTCCAGGGCAGAAAGAGTACTACTGCAAGACCTGCCATCGCCACCAGTTTTGCGGCCATAGAGAGTGAGAAGAGAGCAAGGTTTCTCCCCGAATATTCAACAAGCAGACCGCCACAAAGTTCTGTTTCAGCTTCCGGGGTATCACAGGGGATACGGGAGAGTTCAGCCGGAGTAACCCAGGCCAGAACAATGAGGAGCAGGATACATCCGATGATTCCAATGGGCCCGACGACCGTCCAGATGGGATTTGCCGCCAGGGTATTGACCGAGAAGGGCATAACAAGGCCAGCAACGGCAAGTCTCCAGGCTATTGCGATGATGGCAATTGCAAGCGGAAACTCATATGCAATCATCGTCACCATCTCACGCTGGGCTCCCACGCTTGCGTAAGGAGATCCTGATGCAAACCCCCCGGCAACCATGGCAAGGGCCGGGACTGTCAGGAGGTACATGATAAGGATAAGGTCTCCATATTCACCAACCATTGGAAGTGGGGTTCCCACCGGAAGAATACTCCCAAGAGGCAGGTAAAAGAGGACAGTCACCGCAGAGGCAAATGCCACGATTGGTGCAGCATTAAAAAGAGCCGGGATTGCATTCGCTGGAACCTGTGAATCCTTACAGAGTAATTTCCTGATATCGATAAAAGGCTGGATGAGGGGTGGTCCCTGTCTCATCTGCATCCGGGCTGCACATATACGGTCTACCCCCATGAGGAAGAGTCCGGCGATTATCCCGAAGATGGTGACAAGGATGACTCCGGCGATGGTGACCAGGAGGGAACTCATCCTTGCATCCTCCGTGTTTTTTCAACTGATAACCGGTGCAGGTACTCTTTAGTCAGGACATCTGCCTCTCCTTTTTGGTTTACGACCGCAACCCGGTCAGTACAGGACATGCAGGGGTCGATGGATGCAATAATGACTGGAATATCTGCAATCTGTTCTCCCTGAAGGATCTCTATCCATGCCATCTGGTTTGAATAGGTGGATGCCTTGACCTTCCACATCTCGGGAGCTTCCTGTTTGCCGTTCATCCTGACAAAGTGCATGTCCTCTCCACGGGGTGCTTCTACCCGTGCAAATGCTTCTCCGGATGCTTTTTTCAGGTTCATGAGCAGTTTGGGATATTTTTCTTCCGCAAGAACCGGACCATCAGGCATCTGTCTCAAGCACTGTCTGATGATGTCAATTGACTGTTTTACCTCAAAGATACGGACAACAATCCGGTCATACACGTCTCCGACGGTCTCATTGCTGTAGACTTCAGGAAGGATAATGTCAAAGTCAAGGTCTCCGTATGCAGCATAGGGAGAGTCTGTCCTGACATCCATGGCAAGTCCTGATGCCCGTGCGGTTGGTCCGACGGTTGCAAGTTCAAGTGCCCGGCGTTTTGTAAGGATTCCAGTGTTCCGGCACCGCATTGCAATCGTCTTGTCATTGAGGAAGAGGTTTACCATCTTTTCAAACAGCCCCTCGTAGTACTGGAGTGCCTGTTCTATCCTCGGGAACATGTCTGGGGTTATATCCCGGCGTGTCCCGCCTATCATCATGATAGCATAATTCACCCGGTTTCCGGTGATGTACTCAATGACATCGACTGACTCTTCCCTGATCTGCCAGGCCAGGTAAAAGAGGGTATCAAACCCGAGTTCATGGGCTGCAACTCCTGCCCAGAGAAGATGGGACTGGATACGTTCAAACTCCGCGATGATGGTCCGGACATAATATGCCCGGTCAGGAACCTCTACCCCGGCAATCTGCTCTACTGCCTGTGCAAAGACCAGGGCATGGGCAACTCCGCAGATACCACATATCCGGTCGCAGAGGTGCAGGATCTGTACCGGATTTCTCCGCATACCCATCCATTCGATACCCCGGTGAGCTCGTCCGGGGGCAAAGTCAACCTCCTCGACCACTTCACCGTTCATCTTAAAGGTAAAGTTGATGGGTTCTTTCAGAGCCGGGTGGATTGGGCCGATTGGAAGTTCATAGGGTGCTTTCTTCTGACTCATTCTGCTGCACCTCCTGATGGTGGCTCTTCTGTATCACTTTTAGGGACCGGCTCAGGTTCTGCAACCGGGGGGGCCGGCCGGTCTGTCGGACGTCCGACTTTCCAGAGTTCTTTTACCATGGATGGAGGAATTCCTTTTTCATCTTTTCTCCAGGGGTATACATCCTCGGGGAAATCCTCCGGCAGAAATATCCGCCGTGCATCCGGAATTCCGTCAACGATAATGCCTATCATATCCTGTTTTTCACGTTCAGAATATACCGCACCAGGAATAAGCCCGGAGATGGTGGGAACATGGGGGTCTGATTTTGGGACCTGGACGGTGAGTACAACACAAATTTCCTCGTGTTTTCCGCCGAAAAAGACCTGAAGGTGATACAGGAGATCAATCATCTCACCGTTATCTGCTGCCGCAATGACCCCGAGATGCGGATAATCTATCGCTATTAATTCAGCAACCGCATCATTGAGAGTATCCCGGGGAATGGTCATCCATACCGTCTTCTGGGGGAGTTTTTTCACTCCTTCATACCACTCCTTAACTCGTATATCCGAAACCCTGTTGCCGAATTTTTCTACAAACCGGTCGGCTATTTCCTGTGGTTTCATGGTTGCTCTCATGATCTCACCTCCTTTTCAAGTCTCTCAAGTTTTGCAATCGCTTGCACCACTCCGTAAATTATTGCTTCAGGCCGTGGTGCACATCCGGGAACATAGACATCAACCGGAATGACCTGGTCGAGTGGTCCGTCCAGATTATAGGAATCATAAAACACTCCTCCTGACTGGCCACAGGTCCCGACACACATGACCACTTTTGGTGCAGCCATCTGGTCATATACCCGTTTTACCCGGTCTCTCATCTGGTGAGTTACCGGTCCGGTGACAAGCAGGACATCTGCATGCCGGGGTGATCCGACAAGTTTGATACCAAACCGTTCCGGGTCATACCGGGGGCAGAGGGCTGCGACTATCTCGATATCACACCCATTACAGGATCCTGAGTTTACATGAAATACCCAGAGTGAGCGGTTAAATGATGGAGAAAGTCTCATTTCAGGACCACCACCACGATAAGAACCAGAGCCGTCACAAAAAGATAAGCCAGGAAGTAGTCAGAGAGGTTTCCGGTATGGAAAGGTTTTATGAACCGGTAATATCCGGAAAGGGCATCGGTGTATCCCCAATAGAGGTTTCCTGCCCTGATATGTACTGCTGCTTTTTCCGGTTCTTTATTTCCCGAGAGGAACGGGGCGGTTGCACCTCCACTGCTATCATAGGTTTTTTCTCCCCGTGACCAGATGAGCCATCCGATAATACAGGCAATCACAAATGCAATTACCCAGAATACTGCGTTCCATGCACCAAATCCGGTGGAGAGGGTGAACGAATCTATCATTTATGCACCTCCGAGAACTGCAGTGATATACCCCTGGTAATCGATGAGGGCAGAAGCTGCCGGGGCTACCAGGGCGTCAACCACCTGCTGGGGGAATATACCAAAGAGAACCACAAGAATGGCAAGTATTCCCATGGCGATGAGCATGGGGGTTGGTGCTTCTTTGACGTCTTCGTATTCCGGAAGTTTCGGACCCATGAACATGGAATGGAAAACCTTGACGAAGGATGCCAGGGTCAGTATGCTGACCACCATTGCGATTACCGCAAGGAGGGGATTGAACAGGAACGTCGATTCATAAATCATCAGTTTGGATGCAAACCCGTTAAATGGCGGAATTCCTGCAATGGCCAGGGCTCCTATCATGAAGAAGACCATGGTCCATTTCATGTTATGTCCAAGACCTCCGAGCTGGTTGAGGTTTCTTGTGCCACAGCGGTAAAAGATAACTCCGGCAGTCAGGAAGAGGAGACCTTTGTATAATGCATGGTTCATGATATGGAAGAGGCCTCCTTTGAGTGCCATTATTCCGATGCTCTGGGAAAGACAGGTGCTTGAAAGGGCAGCAAGTCCTACTCCCACACCAAGCAGCATGTATCCGGTCTGTGATACCGCGTGATATGCCATCAGTCGTTTTACATCCTTTTGCGGAATTGCCATCGTGACACCGATGAACATGGAGAGGATTCCAAGGATGATTATGACCCATCCGACTGTAAGCGGATTAATCTGGCCGCCATAGAGGGTAAAGCACACCCGGAAGAGGGCATAAAGACTTGCCTGTGATGAGACGACCAGAAATGCGGTAATTGCCGATGGGGCCATAGCATAACTGTCCGGAGTCCAGAAGTGCATGGGAACTGCTCCGCATTTCATGGCAAGGGCAGTAAAGAACAGAACAAATGCGATGATATCTAGGCCGGTAAGCTGCATCCGGTCTGCTATCACTGCCATGTTCAGGGAGTTATACTGGGCAAACAGGAGGCCGACACCGACCAGGAACAACATTCCTCCAATCGTCGAAAGTGCTGCATATTTAAGTCCGGCTTCTGCTGCAACACCTTTGTCAATCCGGTAAGCAACAAGGGCTGCACCGGCAAGTGAACTGATCTCAAGGAAGACAAAGAAGTTGAAGAGATCGCCGGTTGCAATCATCCCGTATACTCCGGCAATGAGCAGGAGAACCAGGGTGAAAAACCCGTCTTTCCCTGACAATTTCTCCATGCTTGAGACAGAATACAGGGTGATACAAAATCCGACGATCGCAGCGATTATCAGCATGAAGGCGTTCATCGGATCGATGGTAAAGATGATCCTGATTGGAATGCCTCCGGAATCCGGAGGAATAATATTGGAAACCGTGTTTACACCAAACGTGTAGACAATGGTTCCGGTCTCCAGAACCCGTGATGCAACCAAAAGCCCGCAGACTGATGAAAGACCGGTAATGATAAGAACCCAGGTATTCCTGACTGAATCACCTGCTCTTGAAAGGAGCGGTGTTAAAAAGGCTCCAAGCAGGGGGATTGCAATGAGAAGTCCGGGCAGGTTGTCAAATAGTATGTCCATTTATTTACCCCTGCAGTTTTGTTACTTCACGGACGTCGGTTGTGCGATAATACCGGTAGATAATCATCACCATTGAAAGGAGAAGGGCGAGGGTCGCAACACCGATAACGATGCTGGTGAGTGTCAGAGCCTGAACGGTTGGCATTACCATGGCAAGGGAAGGTGCACCGGTAAAGATTGGTGCAATGCTGTCCCACCGGTATCCAAGAGCAATCAGAAAGAGGTTTACTCCGGATTCAAGAAGTGAGATCCCCATGATCATCTTGATGAGATCCTTTCGAAGCAGGATGGCATACAGGCCGAGCAGGATGGTTATTGCAACAACCAGGAATGGAAGATTATCTATCATTCTCCTTCCTCGTGATTTGAAATTCCGCTAGTCATATACAGAATAATAATACTGAGACCGCCAAGAACCTCAATTCCGACGGCAATATTCATGATTGGAATCGTTCCGGCGGTATTGAGAAAACCCGGATTGATACCATAGGGCACCACCTGACCAAAAAGACCTCCGGTTCCACATAAAAAGTTCCTGAAGAAGAGGTATCCGAGGGGTATTGCTGCCAGAGCGGTCCCGATAAAGAGGACAAGGCCGGACATTTCAAAATTCTGAAATGCTTTCTTTTTGAACCATCCGAGAAAATCATCCAGTTTGTGAGCGACTATCAGCAGGATAAATCCCGTAGCGATTACCGCACCTCCCTGAAATCCTCCCCCCGGAGTCAGGTGTCCATGGAGTACGATGTAAAAACCGAAGACCACGATGAACATGAACATGACATCTGCCGTTGTCCGGATGATCTTACTCATACTGTCACTCATATTCGTAGTCCTCCTCTTTCTTCCGGAGTCTGAAAAGAACTGAAACCCCGAATACAGCAGTAAAAAGAACACATGCTTCACCAAGGGTATCAAACCCACGGTAATCAAACACGATGGATGTTACAATATTATTCGCACCGGTCTGTTCCTGTCCGTTTGTGATGAAATAATCATCCATATCTGACATTGCCGGGTTTCCGAAGGGGATGGAAACCGCAGCATAGAGGAGTGCAACAGCCAGAACCACAAGGGTAATTCCAGCAACTACGGTTCTCATGTTATGTTACCTCCTGGTCATGGGTGGCCCTGATTGCAATGATGAAAATAGCAGTTGACACTCCTGCACCAACTGCTGCCTCAGCAATTGCTACATCCGGGGCCTGAAGTATGTAGAATTCTATCGAGAGGAGAAAACTAAAGGCTGCAAAGGTGACTGCTGCAACAATAAGGTCTTTTTGCCAGACGATGAGTGCCGCAGTGATGACAAGGCCGATAAGGACCAGAATATGAATGAGTTCTATCACAGGCCTGCCTCCGCTAGTTTATCTACCACAGCCTGCTGTGGTTTCTGACCATTTCTATGTGCTGCACGGGCAATTGCATGAGATCCTGCAGCATTGGTGATTGCAAGGGCAAACATAGCAATGATGGTATGGGTGATGACCATCAGGTATTGTGAATCGCTGGTTCCCAGGTACTGTGAGATAGCAAAGACCACTACCCCGAGGAAGAGGAATATGCTCCCGAATGTTGTCGCCTTTGTTGATGCATGGAGCCTCGTATATACATCCGGAAACCGTAAGAGGCCGATGACTCCCAGAGCATTAAATACAAGTCCGATTGCCAGGAAGATGAGTATTAACGTATCTGCGATCATCAGAGTTCTCCGCCGATATATTTTGCAACATAGAGTGTTGAGATAAAGGACAACAGGGCATAGACAATTGCGACATCAATAAAGATGTATTGCTGGTATACAACACCCAGAAGAATCATTACCGCGACGGTGAGGGTGTTTATCGTATCAACAGCCACAACCCGGTCAGGTACCGTAGGCCCGATGACCAGTCTGACAAGGGCACCAAAGGCAATGAGTATTACAAGAAGGGCTGTAATACCAAAAATGTCGATCATTCTGCAATCCTCCGGATCCATTTGGGAATGTCCATGTATGAAAAGACTTCTTTTGCCTCCAATGCCTCTTTCTTTTCAACCCCTTCATCAAGGTGGATAACATGAATGAAGAGGTCATGTGTCTTCTCATCAACATCCACACTTAATGTTCCTGGTGTCAGGGTGATTGAATGGGCAAGCATGGTCATCGCGAGGGGAGATTTCATCCCTGACCGAAGTCTGATTATACCAGGTCTGATTCTTCCGGTAATTACCCGGTATGCAACATCGAAATTTGCCTTGGTGAGTTCAACAAGGAACGGACCACACAAATAAAAGATGATCTGAATCAGTCTGACCGGATTTAACATCCGGTAGTCTTCGGATTTACAAAATATTTTTCTGCATAGTATCCCGGTTACAAGACCAATAATTACCCCGGCGGTGATTTCCTCCGTTGACCAGAAGAGAACAGAGCCGGATCCGACAACCAGCACCAGATAAAACAGAAAAGCCACAAACGCAGTGACAAAAAAGGGGATCATGCTATCACTGGTCCCCGTTTATCATATCGGCAATGCAATGCCAAACCCTCTCGATATATCATGATAAATCGTGATCATTTTAGGTGGTTATCCTCATCATATAATATTTTTTATTCGATCAGCATTCTTATTTCAATAAAAAAACCGGGTTTTGTAAGTTATCATGGCTACCAGTACAAAGCAGTATCTAGGGATAGCACAAACATGTAAGAAGATATGGGTGGACTTTACCATGGCAGAATTCTCCTTCACTGGTGTGATTCATGCCACACACCAGTTCTTGCTGATATTTGTTCCTGCGGAAATCCCGCTCGTGCCATTCCGGTAACACCACCCGGAGATGCAAGACCGGCGTTCCCGGATGATATTGCATTTGTAAACAGTATATATGAAGAGCAGTTTGGAATTACTCTGATTCCTGAGGGATATATTGCACTGCTTAATAAAGTGCCTGATATTGACCGGATGGAAGAGATTATCGTCGGTGGGTCAATTGTTGGTGCAATCCGGTATGTTCCGGCAAAAAAACAATGGGAGGCACTTCCCAGGCCGGATGCTGCATTGATTGGGGTACCAAAAAAACGGTTTATAATCGTTGATGAAGGGGCTCTTTCATCAATCAGGGAAGGGAGAAGTCTGCTGGCCCCCGGTCTTATCTCCTGTGATCCATCTGTCCGGGAAGGTGACGAGGTGTTCATGATGACCCCCTCCGGAATTTGTGCCGGTGTTGGAAGGGCGAGAGTGGATGCAGAAGAGGCAGACCAAATGGAACGGGGGCAGGTTGTAAAAACCAGAAAGAATGTTCCTTCAGCATATGTTCCAGGGCCTGCAGACTGGGATGATGCAATACGGGCGAACCGGGATGTTCTCTCCCGTACAGAGGCAGCTTCCGGAAAATTCATTGCCGACAGTATCGGCCCCTATGAGCACCTTCCGATGTCTGTCTCGTATTCGGGGGGAAAGGACAGCCTTGCAACTCTTCTTGTCGTTATGAAGACATATCGTAAACTTCCGATTCTCTATATTGACACGGGTCTTGAATTTTCATCAACGGAAGAGAATGTGCAGGATGTCATAAAAAAATACGATCTCACTTGTGTCCGGATTAATACTCTTGAAGAGTTCTGGCGTGATTTTGAAATACAAGGGCCTCCTGCAAGGGATAACAGGTGGTGCTGCAGGACTTCAAAGCTCGAACCACTCCGTCAGCATATTGAAAAAAACCATGGAGAAATCGTCTCTTTTATCGGTCAAAGAAAGTACGAGTCTTTCTCGCGTATGAAAAATCCCCGGGTATGGCGGAATTCATATGTACAAAACCAGGTCTGTCTTGCACCGATTCATACCTGGACCGCGCTTCATGTCTGGCTCTACATCTTCCAGGAAAAAGCACCCTATAATTCGATGTACGAACATGGTGTTGACCGGATGGGTTGCTATATGTGTCCGGCAAGTGATGTAGGGATATTAGAACGGATTAAAGAAATCCATCCTGCTCTCTTTCAGACCTGGGATAAAAAAGTGAATTCCTGGAAGGAAACGATCGGGTTATCTGAGCCCGGGTTTAGCGAAGAAGATGTAGGAAAAACCGGAGATCTGGCCGAATGAAATCAGTAGTAATCGTCGATTATGGTCTTGGAAACATGCGGAGTGTCAGTAAAGCTGTTGAAAAAGCCGGGGCCTCTGTCCTGATTTCCAATAATCTGGAGGAGATCAGATCTGCTGAAGGTATCATTCTTCCTGGTGTCGGTGCTTTCCATGAAGCGATGACAAAACTTGCCGACCTTGGAAAAGTCCTTATTGAATCAGAAGGTCAGGTTCCAATTTTAGGAATTTGTCTTGGGATGCAGATGATGATGGATTTTTCCGAAGAACATGGTCTTCATAAAGGTCTTGGTCTTGTCCCTGGAACGGTTCGGAAGTTTCCTGATCATCCGGGCTTTAAGATTCCTCATATGGGGTGGAACCAGATCCACCTCACGCAGCCTGACGATCCCCTTTTTTCCGGGATTCCTGACGATTCATATGTTTATTTCGTGCATTCGTATTGGGCAGATACAACAGCCGAATACTGTGTAACTCAAACAGAATACATATGTCCCTTCGCATCATCAATCCGGAATGGAACTGCAATAGGTGTTCAGTTTCACCCGGAAAAAAGTGGCAACACAGGCCTTGCAATATTAGAGAATTTTATCGGGACGATGTAACGTTCATCCCTGCAATGCCATTTCAATGGTAGCCTTAAGTTGGTTATCGGTAAAGGGTTTTACAATATATCCCCTTGGTTTTGTCTTTTTTGCCCGTTCCATGACGTCGGTGTCAAGAATGGAACTGATATAGACGATTGGGATTTTATATTTTTTATTTATTTCATCAGCTGTTTCTATGCCGTCCATTTCTCCTGGCAGATTAATATCCATCAGAATCAGGGTTGGCATAAGTTTATCAATTCGTGCCAGTGCTTCGGTACTGTCTTCTGCTGTACCTATGACTGTGTATCCCATTTCGGTAAGCCTCCATGAGATAAGATCCGCAATCACCGGATTATCTTCAACGATGAAAATTTTTTCATCCGACACAACAACCTCGAAAAGTTATCATTTCTGATGCAATAAGCTATCGCATTTGCACAGCGAGATGTTCATCCAGATCAAAAAACCTGCATATTTTCAGGTTTTCATCATTTAGGCGGATTCTATTTAACTTTCCAGTGGATAAGTACCCCTTTTTCCATGGGGCTGACACTCGTTAATTCAAGCACCGGGAAATCAGATTCATGGATAAATCCTAATCCATCGGCAAGTGTTGGTGCATCTTCTCCACCGATAATTATGTTGCCCACAAACATAATTAATTCATCAACCAGACCTGCTGATATCATTCCCCAGATAAGAGTCCCGCCACCTTCAACCATCAGTTTTTTAATGCCGGTTTCAGCAAGTTTGTGCATTAAATCCTTAAGATCCACTTGCGACATGCCGGTTTTTATTAGTTCTGCATGAGGGGCAAGGGCGGTAATTCTCTCTGAAGGGGCTGATTCAGCAATTACAATGATTCTTTTTCCAGATCCCTTATGCAGGATTTTTGCATCCGGTGGTGTCCGGGCCTGGCTGTCAACAACAATTCTGACCGGGTGTTCTGGTCTGCCCTGTTTTACCCGTTCTGCGATTCGTTCAGGGGATTTGACGGTAAGTGACGGGTCATCAGCAAGCACGGTTCCAATACCTACCATGATTCCATCACAGCCGGCTTTTATCTCATCAACCCGGTCAAAGTCCACGTTTCCGGATATTTTTACCTGTCTGCGCTCACGGGTGGAAAGTTTCCCATCAGCGCTGACTGCGACATTCACGATTACATATGGGCGCATCTTTTCACCTATGCACGAGAACGAAGACGGGCTATTTCATCAGTTGCATTTGGGACCCGGATCAGAAAGGTTCCATGGCAGGGTTTTGTAAAGGGAAAGAGAAGGGAGTCTCCATCAACAGCAACCCTGATTGGTGGCACTCCGACAATGTGGATATCAAACATCCGGTATCCGGGTTCAATGTCATACTTTTCCGGGTATCGTGCCAGGAATTCACGTGCTTCCCTGAATGATATCTTCGAGAGTACGACTTCATAGGGAAGTGATTCTAAGCATCCCATGGTGCTGCCTCCTCAATTTTTCGCTTTAATGGCATGGGGTTATGGATTGCAGGGTCTGCGATTATTGAGCAGGGAAAGGTAATCTCGCTTGTTACCTGCTCTGCTTCTTCTCCGAAAATGATGGCTGTTACGGGCTTATTTGTGAGAGACTGCATAGTTGCAGCATAACTTATCCCTGCATCGTTATGGACGAACACAAAACTGTTCGTTACTGGTAATTTTTCCTCCGCAAGGGCAGCAATGGTTGCATCCAGGTCTTTCATCTCCATGATATAATGACCATCCGGGTCAGCAACACGGATTAGTTGTCTTGCTGCAGGAGTTCCTGCAATAATGGTCTGATACCCTGCGTTTTTCATCCGGTGGGCAAGATATAGGACAAGACTTGTCTGAACCGGGACTTTTGGACAGCCCATTACCAGGATCGTAACTTTCCTGTCTCTCTCTTCTGGCATCGTTATATACAATATGATATTCGGGTGTATGTAAGAGATACTTTTTTCTATCGATTGTTTTTGATAAAGAAACTTCATGATGTGAAGACACTGTACAAAACTATATGCAAAAAATACATATCTGGATCATCGGGGTGGTCCTTTTTGCTAGTTTAGGTGTATCTGTCTCTGTTATTGGTGCAAATATGACTTTTCTGCCTTGCGGGGACAGTACGTATGATCCTGCCAAACAGTCATGTTGTCAGGGCCAGGTGTATGATGGACTTCACTGGGGAACCTGTAAGGACGCCTGTTATGATATGGAAAAGCAGGTCTGTTGCAATGGCGTTCCGGTGAATGGAACCCGGTGTCTTCCTACCTGTGGCGATTCATTTTACAATCCTACTACCCAGTCATGTTGTCTTGGAGAACCGAGAGACGGACTACTCTGGGGGGTTTGTAATGGGAAATGCTACGATATGACAAATGAAACCTGTTGTAACAACCAGATATATCCGGGCTCTGGATGGCGGAAATGTGGTGATACGTGTTATAATCCAAATAACCAGAGTTGCTGTCTTGGAAAAGCCTATGATGGACTTGGATATACCAAGTGTGGAGATTCCTGCTTTAACCCGAAGACAGAGTCCTGTTGCAAGGGAAAGGTCCTCGAAGGCAAAGTTGAGTGTGCATATTAATAATTAATTTTTAACAACTTTTTTCCGGCGATTTCCCTGTTATTATTCTCACTGATAGTCCAGTTATATCTAAAACCCCCGGTATTGAATAATACTCAAAACTCTCTAAAATCGGAAAGCATCATTTCCTGCCTGTCTCTCTAATCATGTCAACACATTAGAGGATACCTCATTTATATATTCTTCCGGGCCTCACATCGCGGGAGATGCTTATATACTCTGTCACTATTTCAATTCTTCCGGGTCATGAAAAATCGCGTTGGTTTAAATACTCCTCCCTCAATGTAGCGAATTTTTTCTCTGAATGATAACCGAGTGGCGGGTACTCTTCGGACCCCTCTGTATACCTTGGCTTTTTTATCCTACAATCTGGGTTTAAAATCTCTAAAAAACAGTCATTACCATACTCATAGTGTTGTGTGCAAATTTTTGTAACCCAAACACTGATTTCGATTAATTTACCTGGGATGTTAATAATCAGTGAACTGTAATCTGGTTCTTATAAGGGGGCAATAATAAAAAAAAGGAGACGTATACGAAAAATGAATTATGCGCTGACCGGGANNATGCGCTGACCGGGATTCAGGACGTGATGTTCGGTTCCCTGTCGCTGAATCGGTTGAATAACTCTTACATTCGCACGATTGTGTAAGTTGAATATTGTTGAGAGTGATGATTATCATTACTGTGGGGGACTCGCCCGGCTGTATGAGATGATAGGGGGGAGTGTTGATGCTGCAACCTGCCCCACCCTCGGCTGTAAAGGACAGCCGACCCCCTCCGGTCAGAGCTGACCGGTCCATAAGAGAGGTGAGTCCCCTGAGAATAAGGTGCCGCACTCGTCCGGCATGGGTTCACACTGTGAATTACCACGGCGCAGAGATTTAATGATACTTTACAACCTATAGCAACATATGGAAATATTTACCCCGGAAGAAGTCGCGGAAATACTCAAAGTGACACCGTCTACTATTCGGAGATTGTGTAGAGAAAAAAAGATCCATCATTTTCGCATTGGTGCGTTATATCGAATTACTGATGAAAACCTGAAAAAATACCTGGACGATAACATAGGTTGAAAAAAGATATTCCGGGTGACCCAGACCACGGGAACCACCCCGTTTTTTGTTAATCACCCGGACACATACATATCAATCCAATCTGAAATAAAACAGCCGCAAAACAACACCATCCTTTTTGAATATTACCAGCCGGGCAACTGCAACCAGGAACACCGATATTCACAACCGGGTCTCATGTACTATCCTCCGATAAGGGAGAACAGGATAGGAACGGCCGCTCGAATCCATCTCGCGGCTCGCAGCGTAAATGAAACGAAACAAAAAGCACGCGCAGATATTAGATCCCAACCGCTCCCCGCTGGGCTCCCAGCGGGGGAAAGGGCATCGGTTGACCTGCCGGACGGCCTCCCCTCCTGCCGGCCGGGAGAGTCAACTTATGCCCGAACTATCGGACCGGGGATCTGTTCGACGACAGGAGGCTTCAACCGAATGATCATTTTACCCGAAAGAACCGACACCGGGAAATGTCTTACACCTGATGGAAGGGGAGCCGGGAAATAATATCATAGGATCCACTGGTGGCAACAGCCGGAACAAAATATCTTAACGGTCATAAGGGGGACGACAGCGTGACCAGTACGAAAAAATTTAAAAATGCCGTTTTCAACCGATTGAACAAAGGAAAGTACAGGTAACCCGCCCGCGAGGGCGGGAAAAATTTTTTTCCAGTGGAAATAGAGGTAGGATGAGTGGGATAAGTAGGATAAATAAGAGGAGTGGGATTAAGTAAATATTATAAAAATGGAGGCAGATGCGGAAGTCCATCTAACATGGTTGCATCTTTGCCATATTGGAGATCTACCCAATCAATATCAGTTACCATATCCGCAGTAAATGGATCCGGGATTGATTGCCAATCCCGCGGACAAAATGTTATCCCACCATCTTGATAAAAGATCATCGGTACCGTCTGCTCATAATCACTCTCTAATAAGTGCACGGCCATTAATGAACAGGTATCGGAATACACATGCAGTTCCGCCACGTCAATTATTTTTATTTCCCCCCCAAAAAATGGAACTGGGTCTGATGTTTGTAACATAATTACACCTGAGTTTTGTTTTTTATAATAAATTTTTTTATATCTGCCTCATCTATCCGGTAATCTCTACCTATCCGGACGGCCGGGATCTCTCCTCTCCCGATCAGTAAACGAATTGTTGTAGGAGCAACCGCCAGGTACTGAGCTGCAGTTTTAGTTGTCATTAATGTCATTTTTTTACCTCCTTTAATGCCTGTTCCTGACGCGCCCGCTGAAACCTCTTGCATATGTCTAATAGAGGATCGTAATCTTTACATTTTGAACAGAGAGGATAATACCAACATCCGCCCGGCACAGGGGATCCATTCATCCCGCTCATATTATATCGCCTCCGGGAGTATAGGCTTGTGTATGCCCCGGGTGGCTAGCTGCTGGACCCCATAATATTTGCATTTGGGGTTGTTACAGGTGCAATAAATCCATGTCCTGATAACTGTGACCGTACACTCTGATCCACACCTGCAGGTGTACCGCGGGATAAAATCAGGTGCCATTATAGCACCTCCTGAATCGGCGCACAAAGATTCATTTCATGGATAATTGTGTCTTTAATGCTGTCCGGATTTTGCCCGTTTTCCACGCGGTAGGTAGTGAGGATAAACGATTCCCATGCCTCTTGTATCTCTTCGAGGGTGTTTGCCTCACCCTCAATCTCGATGGTAACACCATTAATTTCGGTTGACAACCGCAGCAGGATCATAAGTATCTCTCCTGTCTCGGGTCCTGATTATTTTCAATCTCTTCGAGGTCCTCCGAAAGGGAGCGGAGGTTTTTAATCAAATCCTCTGCTGCGATAATTGTATCATCAACCTCTCCGGACTCCTCAACAGATGCGCACCATTGAGAAGCGAACTCTTCCAGCAGGCTGTTTATTTCCCGGCATTTTGCGTCTATATCATCCCGGGTATATCGGGGATCTCTTGGTTCCAACCAGCGGGCATGCGCCCGGGCAACCTGAGCGGAAAGAGAGGACATTAAAGATCCTCCTCCGGTTCCGGTTCGTATCGCGCCCGCATCAGTTCCTCCTCTAGGTTTTCGAGCGAATCGAAAAATTGAGGCAATACTTTTTGCATCTCCGCGAGGTCCTGAAACATAGAAACATGATCGATATCCTCCGGGAGGAGGTCGCAATAATACCCTTTAAAGTGATCAAGAGCTTTGGTTATTTCCTCGCTGATTTCCCGCTTTTCTTTATCTATCTCATCTTCGGTGCGGGGATGAGTATAAAGAGAGGATTTGTAAGAGGCTGATCCTATTGCTGATAACATGTTTAGGCCTCCGCGAACATTGCCCGAAATGCCCCCGGCGCTGTTTCTCGGGCGTGGTATTGCGCAATTATCCTATCAGCATGTGGCCGTCTGATCTCAAGTGTTGCTGTGACGATCAACACCTCCGGGTGATATTCGAGTACATCGCGAAATGCGAGGTTTACCGCGGCCCGTTCGATATCATAATCTGGTGTATGGTCATCCTCTAAATAATGTCGCCATTTTGCAACATATTTTCGCATAAGGTGGTTGAAATCGTGATCATTTACAATTTCATAGGTAGTAGTGGAATAAATCGAAGACATGGATTTTAGGCCTCCGCTGCGTTTTTGTAGGGATATACATAGCCTTCGAACGTTTCACGCCGGATTTGCCGGCCTATCTCCTCTTCTACCCGGTGGGACGAATACCGGATTTGTTCCCGGCCAGATAAAAACGCGATCGTCCGGGTGAATGAAAAGAGATCCGCGAGTCCTTCAACCGGAAATCTAACCCGGTATTCCCGGTTGGGATCGTTTAAGGTATCATAGAGATATGCAACTCCACATTCCCAGATGCACCGGGCGGTAGTATACGCCTCTTCTCCGTTCCCGGCGTTGAGTTCATCCCGGTTTATTCCGGTGACGTTGTGACCGGTTACAAACCGGTCGAACTCTTGAGCGGGGATAATGTAATGCCGTTCTTCTCCGGCGACTTGGGCGGTAATGTGTACCGCACAGTTTTCTGTGGTATAGGCATATCCGGCAGTTTTAGACCGGACAGTGTTTTGGTTTGTTTTGGTCTGGTTTGTCATACTAACTCACCTATATTACATCGACGTAAAAGCATATAAAACTATCTAAAAGAACACGAAAAAACAAAAAACAACATAAAATAACACAGGACAACACAAAACGATACATACGAAGAACCACATCTTCCACTGGAAAAAAATTTCGGCCGCCCTCACGGGCGGTTACCTGTACCGCGTTTCTTCGTTGGTCCGGTTGTCGATACCAGCGGTTGGATAGATCATAATTCCCGGCTGGGATCATCTCAACATAAAATTCGATGTTCCGGCTGTGGTTGCACGTTTCCGTTACGCTGCGAGGCGCGAGATGGATTCGAGCGCCCGGACTATTCCTTTTTCCCTCAAATAAGCGTGCCCGAAAACCAACGCTGTGAAGGGTATCAGAGCGGTCTATCAGATGCCGAGGCTGTGAATATATCGATCGGGTTCGGTTTACCCGGCTGTAATCAATCTATAAGAGCACGAGATCCACTCTCTATTTCCGGAAAAGTCCCACCCCACATATAAACCGGTGTCAATTGAAACGTAAATCTCGCCGCCCCTAGAAAAAACCCACCCACCCACCCCAGAAAATAAGCAGCTGGGACGCTTCGCGAGGGGTCGTCCCTTCGGGCCGCCCCCCACCCGGCTGCTTATATTATTGCGTTTTTCATAGAATGCCCGCAAAATCGTTTCCAATAGATCCGGTCAGTCTTTAGACTGATCCGGAGCCTGCAGACCGCCAACGGAGCCAAAAAGCGAAGTGCGTTATTAGGCTGCAGCAATTCCCCCTGGGGGGCTGGGGGGAAGCGTATGAGCAGACTATCTCCAGGAGTCCGGCACTCTTTTGCGGGCCGAACCCGAGGAGGACTCCACTATCACCACCGGGCTCCCGGTGGATCTTCCCGCAGAAAAACGTTTGCATGGGACCCGGCTCCGGGACCCAAGGTGCGAGCGACGAACCCCGGCTGTCCTTTACAGCCGGACGTGAGGGTTTTTCGAGGCACCCTTCAAGCGGGTTTGGCGCTGAAGGGCACGGCCCAGCTCTGGGCCGGTGGGGTAGTTGGGTGGTCGCAGGGGCGAATCCCCCCGGATGATCTCTTTCGTAGCAGGTCGCATTAGTAATATTTATCTTACTAGTCGCATAAGTAAGATGAGTGAGATACATGCCACAGATGAAAAAAATCAGTATAACTCTCCCAGAAGAACTCATAAACGCCGTAACCGCAGTTCATCCGGAAGCGCCGCTATCAAAAGCGATAGCCCTCGAGCTACAAAAAAGCCTGCAGGCAGATCCTGCACCATCTATTCTCACGACACACCAGGAACAGACCGCCCCGACTCTTACCCCTGATCTCATCAATCAGATTCGGGATATGGTCCGGGAAGAAATGCGAGTGACTCCCACATCAGGAACAACCGAGCCAACAATAGTAACTGATCCGATTATCATTCAATCAGATTCAGAATGGTTAACAAATGGCGATGTTGCGGCGATGCTCCCCGCTGATATCCCAATTGGCACCAGAAGTTCTAGGGTCAGCCGTGCGGTTTCAAAAAAATTACTGATAACAAAGCCCGGGAACTCAAAACAAATCAGCCGGGAATCCGCTTTAGCCTGGGTTACATCCCAATCATAATTTTTTAAAACGGAGTCGGGATATCCGTTTCAGGCGGGTGAATTCCAGAGTAAAACAGACGTGTACGAGAATTTCGATGAAGACAATAACCGGATGACCCGAGGTTTATCATCCGGTTACAATGAGAGAAAGGGAATTGACCCCCATTCCCCCAAATGCCGAGAAACGTATGCCCCTACACAACGCGGCACTATAGAGTCTACCTCATTTCAAATAACATCTTAGTTATTTCCACGGGTCGAGTATCTCAACATTCCCGTGTTCATCTGCCCGGAGCAGGTTAAACACATTCCGGGCACTCCGCATATATCGCAGATACACCCCGGCAACTGCAAGTGAGTTGACCAGGGAGATCCCCACCGATACAAAAGCGGTGATTGATTCAATGTTCATTCATCCCCTCCGAATACGATCCTCTCGGTCATATTCATGTTGCCTACTACATCGCTGGCGTGTCTGGTTTCAGTCCCGTTTTTATCAACTGACTTTGCCCGGGCAATCATCATACCGGACCCGTTGACCATGGTGACCGCTCCGGTCTGTGAAGGATCAAGAGTCCTGGTTGAAACGTACTGCCCGGTCTGCATCAGTCCCATGTAATTTATCTCATCGCGGCTTGGCGTTCCATTCTCCGGAAGAGCAAATACACAATTTTCAGATGGTCCGGTCTGGTTCGTTCCCTGCCCGGAGTATTCATCTACTCCAACCGGACCAGCCGACTGAACATTAGTCCGGGTTGAAACTTTTCCGTCATTGCCAACATCCAGATTTCTCATGAGAACTGCCATGTTCGTTGTGAACAGGTTCGCCGCGTATGTCTGCCCCTGGCCTATGACCGTCGAGGATACCCAGGACGACCCATCACAAACGATCGTTGATGATACCGAGTCTGCACCGACTAAACCGGCGATGAGAAGACAGGCACATCCTATGATTACATAACCCAATTCCATCTCATCACCTCGGAAAAAATGAGAATATTGGATTATGCGAGAGCGGGTATTGCGTCTGCCCAGGTCTCAATGGTTGTGAGAATGCTGTCAGCCTCGTAACTGGAAATGTTGATTGCATCGCGGCTGAACCGGACGTTATAGAGTTCTCCGGTGTCGGTGTGGCACTTGAGGGTAACAGAGAAGCTGTCCTCTGAACTGTCATGTGATGCAGTTCCACCCATTGCAGAAGCGAGAGCGGCATTTCCCTGGATGGTTGAAATGTTCGTATCAAAAGATCCGGAAGTCGGCGCCTTTACGGAAATCTGTCCAACTTTTTTTCCCTGAACATTTTCATAAACGACCTTTCCGGAGTAGTACTCGCTGGTTTTCTGAACTGGTGACAGCGTTTCCCCCCCGGAAGTATAGGAAGTACAGCCCCACGGGTTGTCAGTGATGATGGCGCTGATGATAGTGTTCATTGCATCCTTGGTTGCAAATGGAGTTGCAAGCTTACGCTCAGCACTCTTAACGGTCGACTTTGCGACAAAATCTGCCATTTTCGATTTCCCCCCGTCACTGGTTGTGACAATTAATATTAGCCGGATATTTATATATGGTTAAAAAGATTTGAAAATGGAGGGAGCGGGAAGCGCCATTTAGAGATTTATGAGTACGATAGCCCCCCGTAACTGAAATATCAAATTAAAATTGTTTTCGGCCTACTACGAAAGAGATCATCCGGGGAGTTCGCCCCTGCGACCGTCACCCCCCTTGATGCCCAGAGCTGGGCATCATCCCCCTCTGCCAAGCCCATCGGGGGATACCTCGAAAAACCCTCACGTCCGGCTGTAAAGGACAGCCGGGGTTCGTCGCTCGCACCTTGGGTCCCGGAGCCGGGTCCCATGCAAACGTTTTTCTGCGGGAAGATCCACCGGGAGCCCGGTGGTGACCGGTTGAAGCCTCCTGTCGTCGAACAGATCCCCGGTCCGATAGTTCGGGCATAAGTTGACTCTCCCGACCGGCAGGAGGGGAGGCCGTCCGGCAGGTCAACCGATGCCCTCTACTCCGCTGGGAGCCCAGCGGGGAACATCAATTAATTTTAGAGAGAAAAATAGAAATTTTTTTCATTCAACTACCCCAAACAAAGCCGCCTTTCTCCTCGGCCACTTATTAATCATATTCACCACCTGACGCCGGATAGCCAGGAACAACACTCCATTGACCGTAAACTTAACCGCTTTCCCGGGAGTAGAAAGATCCATCTCTCCGGAAGGAAGGATCGGGAACGGTTCAACCCCTCCACAGGTAAGGATCACATCTGCCTTTGTTACTCTTCCAATTTCTCCGGAGCCGTCAACAATGACAAGAATCTCATCGTTTTCTCCGGGTAATAATCTTCCAACTTTTAGATAACCGCTCATCCTTGTTTCCACAGTTTATTATGTTCAGACTTTCGGGGGAAAGGAACATGGAACACCAAACCGCAGTTGTAACAATGATAATGGGGAGCAGGCTGATCCAATACCCAGGACCGGCCACTCATCCACACGATACCACCAAGACAGCAGCGAGGACATACAAGCTCCGGAACCAAATTATCATTATACCGTCCGAAAGGAGGGAGAAAGGATCTAAGACCGGAGAGCCGCCAGTATCCCAGGTTGAAAATCCCCATCTTCGGATAGGATCTCTTTGAACTCATACGCCCGTTTTCCTATCAACAAAACCGGTGCCTCTCTGGCGAAACACCCAAGAACCCGGAGATCAACCATGCTCATTTTATCCTGCATGTCTCGCTCTTCGTATTCGATACCGGCTTCGGTTAATTTTTCTTTAAGCCGTTCACAATTCGGGCAGACTTCAAGAGTAAATACAACCGGCTTCATCAATCATTCCTCCGGACCGGACAGACCCCATAAGTTTTATCTCCAACCTGCAGGCAGATCAGATCCCCAACATCATCACTCTTATTTGGATTATCATCTGACATTTTCCAAAAACTCATTTTGATATCTCCCATATCTTTTTTCGGGAAATCCCCTTCGTGTCTCTTGACAATCTCTTGTAAAAATTCGAGGAGAACCGCACCATCAAACCAACCGGATGATGTTTGTTCTATCATCCGATTGGTAAACGGGCCAACCACTCCGCCAACTCCGACCATTTTCTGTAAACAAAAATCCTCAATCATTAAACTCATAATTTCAATCCCCTATCCAGTGGACATGATGAAGCCTGAAAAGTCCCATCGGGCAGCGTGTGGAACGTGTGATTTTGCTTGTTAATCGCACAAAAATAATAATTTGGACTGTATTGTAGGTGCGAACATTTAATCCAGTATTTTTTAAGTCCGCCGCAATCTTGAGGGATGGCAACACAACTGATACATTTTCGACCACCTTTTTTTATCTTCTCATAACTTTTCTTAACCTTCACACGCTCATCCCCTGTCTCTCCTGTTCCCGGGAAAAGCAATTATCACACAATCCGAGGTAGTTTTCCTTATCGTACCATTTCATCTCATTCTGATGACAGACATCACAACGCCCACGGGGGCCATTGGTCCGGACCATTCCGGAAATGTTCACCGTCCCGGGTAAAACGGTGAAGGTCTTACTGATTTTATCCCTGGCCTTGTCCCGGCACTTCTGGCAAATCTTCCGGGTAGTAAACCGTTTCTCTTCTTTCATGGCCGGAGTGACTTTCTCAGTATATTGAACCCATTTACCACCACAGACCGCACAGGGTCCGGACCATACCCCATTGATAGGGGTGTAGTCATCCGGATCAATCTGAGATAGTGCTACCCGCTCAACTGGCGGAACCGGCGGGGTAGTGGCGGATACTGGCGGAACACTTCCGCCTATTAAACCATCGCTGTTTTTTGAATCTGCCGGAGAAGAAGAGCCTGATGAGATATTTTGATCCATGGTGGCGGAAAGGCGGAAAGTTTCCGGTGCAGAGTCATACATGATCGCTGGTTCGTGTGTGCTCTGTAAATTCTCATCTTTCCGCTCATTATAATAAAAATTATTTTTATTATTGTTTTTAGTAGAATCGTCCTCAATCTGGTCGCCGTTATGCGGCGGAAGACTTCCGCCACCCTTCCGCCCACTTCCGCCACTTCCGCCGGTATCATCATCATGGTCATTGCTCCGGTCTAACCAACACCCACCACCGGAAGCCCAGGCAGTATAACGGTCATGATCCCAATAGTATACCTTCTGCCTTCGGCTGGTGCCTCCGTTTTCTGAAGTATCTGTCCGGTCAAGAACAGATATAGCCGGGCACTTTTCAAGGAGTCCGGAGTAATGAGCCTGATGACTAGACCCACCATTCAGAAGTTTTCTGATGGCATTGTATGACTTATCCGGAAGAAGATCCCGAAGTTCTGTTACAGTGAATTCATACCGGTGTGTTTTCTCTATGGCCTGAATCAGTTCAGACTCTGACCGGGTAAGCTTCGACATCTGCCCACCGGACTCACCATTAAGAGCCTGATACATCTGACAGGCGATCTTGAAATCATCAGTCGTGGCATGAATCACCCGGCCAACTTTAAGCTCAGTCTCCTCTCGCTGGTACTGGTGGATGATTGCTATCGACTTCACCAAGTCCAGGAGCATACCCGGGTTTCTCCGGTTCGCTACAGACGAGAACCTAATCTGTTCAGCGTAGGGAATGACCACATGTGCCGGCAACAACTGTGCCCAGATATGTTGACAGACGATCATCTCATCCCGGACATGTTCGGTTTCATCCGGAAGTTGAGCCGCCGCGAAGAGTTCGCGGGTCAATACTTTTTCGTCCTGCTCCGGACTGTCATCAATCCAGCAGGTAAGCATGCGATTCCACACCTGATCGTCTCCGGTCCCGTCCATCTTGGCAACCCACCAGACACACCGTTCAGGAATGACACAGGTCTGCCCTTTCCGGTCTTTGTTCACCGTCCGGTAGATGAACGGTTTCTTAAACGAGGTGGTAACTCCCTTAAGTGTCTCCTGCATCTGTTCGGAGAGAGAAATATCATCAAGACAGATAGCAGAACCCGCCCGGAGATCCTCCGCATAGAAGAGTGCCTTATCTGATAATCTCCCATCGAGGCGGTATTCTTTCGGGATGTGCTGAATCATCGTATCGAAAGCGTGAGACTTTCCTTTTCCTGACTCCCCGGTCACCAGAACATGAAGGCCGTTCGAGTTGATGACCGACCGGGACGCAAATGACATAATCAGGCACCGGGCGACAACCTCATCACCCTCATGGTCAGCCGCGAAGGAATCGAGGATATATTGTATGGGATCTCCTTCCCGGAGCACCCGGGCAGCTTCAGCCGTGTGATCGACCATTTTGTTAACGTCAACAATATGATCTGATTCTGCTTCGTTTGCCGGACCACACCCTAGCGCCTCTCCAATTGCAGATTTAACCTCTGCCGGAACATTCCCGTAATACTCATTCTTAGATTGTGCCCGGGTCCTGGCGTCCTGTCTCCTCTTCTGGTCATATTCCTCGGAGGTCATCTGGCTCGGGCGTCGCTTCGCTCCGCCCTCGCGAACCCCCTCATACATCTCCCGGAGTTCTGCCCATCGCTGTTGTCCGGCGCCGCATGAGTTATGATGACATCCGGCAAATATTGCACCACTACTAAACTGGATAGCATAGGCGCCGTCTTTGTGTGCTCCGGAAAATGGGCAGTCGTCCAGGACAAAGAGCCGGCCACCGGAGTATGATTTCTCTTCATACCCGATTCCATGAGATGAGAGCCAGTCGCTCAGGTCTATACTACCAGTCGTATCAGCCCCACTTATCCGACTAGTAGGATTTTTCTTACTTTCATCCTCTTTTTTGAGTGATGCCAGAAGCATCAGATCAGATACCGGAACCTGCCGGAACTCTTCCGGACAATCAAGAATTTCTGATCTCCGGTGCGGCCGATCTTCGGTGTGATCTCCCTTCCTGGATACCGTCCCGTATAACTTCCAGATACGGGAGGCGTTATGATTCGCAGTATCCACGGATGATTTCTCATCGCTGAAAAACTGTGAAAGAGTGGTGAGACAATCCTTTACTAGTTCGGTTGACTCCTTATCATTCGGAAGGTCAATCCGGTATAGTAGATGCGCACCATTCCCGGAGTCGGCCAGTATCGGAGCCGGCCAGCCCATTTCAGAGAGGAACCCTTTGATCTTTGCTGCTTTGACTAAGGCCTCTCCATGCTCCATGTTCGAGGATGAGATCCCTGATGGCCGGGTAGGGTCGATATCAACCGGGAACCAGACCCGCCGGGTAATGTCCTGGTCGGATGTTGAAGCATCACTCTTCCCCTGTTTTGAAACCCGATTTACCTTTCTGGCGAGTAAGGCCGGATTAACCGGGTTAAGGGTGAAGTAGATTCCTTTAAACTGTGGCGTTGAGTCAAGAGTTTCTGTATCAGCCGCGAGTTTTTCAAAGTCGTTATAGTACCCCGAGAACGTCCCCGTGTCGGAGAGTGCCCGGACCTCTACAACCTGACCGGATGAGAACAGGACCTTACAGGATTCGAGTATTTCAGCGGCACTCATACCAGTCCCCGTTTCATGTCGGTTGCCCGGGTTGCACTCGTATTATAGGATGATAAGGCCAGCATCGCCGCCCGGTCTGAATTCTCCCCTCGGGCACACAAAACCGCCTGCCCTGAAAAACCGCAATTCTCACAGAAACAGGTGAAGGTTTGCTCCCCCTGTCTGACCGGTTTTTTTGTAATCCGTATAGAATCGCGAGAATGACAGTTGGGGCATGGAATGATAGGGGTCATTCATCCTCCGGTCGCCAACGCTGCGCCTTTCTATCCCAACTGATCGCCGCATACTCCTGTATGGCTGAATCAGGCACGGCGTTTGTTGCTACAACCTCGCCTAATTTCAGCCCACAATTCGGGCACTGAAAATACCCGGATTTATGAGATCTACCGCTCGGCTCAATTTTAAAAACCGCATGCCCGGAGCATCGCGGGCATGAATTCACGCCATTCATGCGATCACCTCCGGGGAGACTACCCATGCCCGGGTCCTCGATGAAGGAGAATACACCTCAAAATGGGCATCACAAATCCGGCTGATTTTCATGCTGATAGATTTTCGCTCCGGCCCCCGGGTTCTGGAAAAACCTAGATATGATTCGATGTTTTTTCGTGAGATTATCCGGGACCCATCCGGTTTTTGATTATACCAGTCGCGGACCACGGCCATTATCGCAGCCTCGGTGATTACATCCGCGGTGGTCATTCGATCCACTCCTCACCCGTCGCGATTCGGAGAATATAATCGCGAACCTCTTTTGATACGATTTTTACCTGGGTTGGTCCGGGGAGATAATCGTATGAAATCATGTGTTCCCGGTTGCCCTGGCTGGAATCAATGATAGCAAGGAGAGCCGTTTTCCATAGTCCAGGAACCCGGAGCCGGATTAATTTCTCGGGAGTGTGTACGAAGAAATATTCAGGCGGGCTTGATCTCATTGGTCCGGTGCCATATTGCGGCATGTCTTCAGTCAATGACATCACCCTCTTCAACCGGAAAGATAGGTCTCATTCCTTCAATCAGGATACAAACCCAGATCGTCTCGCCATCGTCTAACCGGACTGGCCGGGCAGCATTACAATGCACCCCTCTGCAATAGACAATAAACTGACCGGATGAAATGAACGGGCAAATTCGGCGTTTAATTGATTCATCAGCATATTTCATACCGCATCACCCCTAACCGCAGGGTCCCAATGTTCGATTGGGGCGGCTCCTCCTGCGCTTATCACCCACCGATCCCACCCGGGAGATCGACACAACCATAGCTGTAATTCACCTGGGCATGGCCCACTCGATAAACTCCGGGCTGCTAATCGAACATATCCCGAAAATGTCGTCAATCTGGATTTTTTAGATGAGTGCACCACCACGCACAACACATGACCGGGTTTCCATGCAATTATATCAAAAAAATTTACGGGTTTGGCGATTCGTTCGGTTGAGTATCCGGCACCTGCTAAAATATGAATCGCCTCGCGAACCGCTGTACGTCCGGCTAGCCATCCGGTGCTCATACATCCTCCAACCGTCGACGTGCAATATTTTTATCAACACAAAAATGAAATCTACACATCACAGCCCCTGCAGCCATCCCTCGACGACCAATCAGTGAGATGTTCGGGGGCTCTAGTCTCGTTCGATTTTTTCGCATCGTACCACCGGTTTTTCATTCATATTCATCACAATCGCTCCTTTTCTCTGTAGGAATTCACCAAGTCCGATGAATCCGGTTCGATTCTCGTACGCTTCGATAACGTCTGTTCTGACAAAATATGGGGTCATGATATCACCCGCCCAATTTACCATTTTTATTAGGCATTTATGAGGTGTGAAATTCGAGGCATATAATATAACCGCTCCTCATTTACAAAATTTTTAAATAAAAAGGAAGCGAATGGCCCCTCCCCTAGACTGTATTTTTTTTTACATATTGATGCTCGCGCTAGTGGCCTTCTCCATCCGCGATTTCTGCTCTTGAAGAAATTCTGTTAGTAAGTCAACATTCTCCAACATCCATGCCTGAAAATCAGCGGTTGATGCAAGTTCCTTTTTGTCAAGCGGATGACTACAGATATGACAATATTTTGAAACCGGGCTGTTAATCTCGTGGCAATGAGGGCAGATTTTTGGTTCAATCTTCCCTTCAGTCACCTGGGTTGTTGTGTGCTCTATTCCATATAATTTGAAGATTTCCCGGTCAGTGTCATCTCCATTCAGATGGGCGTAATCTCGGAACATTTTTGTTTCGATGGTTCCCCACATCATCATTTTAATAACCGATTCGCTCACTCCCTGTTGTAACAAATGGGTAATTCGGGAGTGTCGGAATAAATGTAGTGTAAAATGTCTCTCTATACCCGCTCGTTTCTGTAATCGATCTAGTTGTCGGGAGATTGCTGCATGAGTCATCGGTTTCCCACGTTCATTCAGGAACACTAAGGAATCCCCGGATGGGTCGCCAGGATAAACAGAACGCCACTTCGTAAGATACTCTTTCGACATAACCAGCCGGACATGGCGGGTTTTTTCGGTTTTGAATCTGACCGTTGCAACAATCCCGGTCCCATCGAAAGCCAGGTGTGACCATCGCATTTCTCCGATTTCCCCACATCGAAACCCCCCTTCATAGAGCGTCATAAACATCGCCCGGTCTCGGTCTGAACAGCACGCTTCGATTAGTGCTGTAATTTCTTCAGGGCTGATGAGATCGGCATCCGTTTTTGTTGATATTTTTGTAGGAGTTTTTATCGCCCGGATTTTTTTCTCCGGTAAATTGGTTAGTTCTGAATCAATCATCCAAAGAAAAAACGATTTCAGGATTTGAACAAGGTCGGCTTTAGTGTTCTGGGAATATTGTTCTCCCTTCAATGTCTCCCCGGTTTTTATGGAGTTGACCGCTGTATAAATGGTTAAAACATCGGCATTGCGGAAGTCAGTTGTGAGAAACCTTCGGATAGTAACGAGACTGGATATCAGTTTGAGCAATCGTTTTGAGCTTATACGACTTACAACCGTTCTCTCTGCCAGGTATGCCCGGATAAGGGTTACATCATCCGGAGAGAGTTCGCCCCGTTCAAGGGCATTATTAAGGGTCCGTATTGGATAATCTTTCTTAAAGTTATGAAACCTGTCGTTATCTGTGTAGATAGTTTGCAGGGGCATCGGGGAAAAAATAGGGGAGTGTACAAGATAAATATTCGGAAGAGAACCGAACATCGTGTCCGGATGCGCTGACCGGGA
>NZ_QGMZ01000001.1 GCF_003173335.1 Methanospirillum stamsii | reverse complement strand
AGATCCTGATCCGATTTGAGGGTTTTACCCTCTTAATGGATCCGGTTTTTCATGGAAAAAGAGAAAGAGAAAAGAGAAAGAGAAAATATTGAGATCTGGATAATTATTGTATACACTGCTTCATGTGCTGTTGTTTTTTCTGCAGTTCCGTTATATGCATTTCATCTCTCGGAAAATTGTTTTATCAGGCAGTTATTTTATATTGGTGCAGCCGGAGGTCTTGGGGGTGTCGTCTATAGTATCCAGGGCCTTATATATCACTATGAGAAAGATAATTTTAGCCTGAAATTTAAATGGTGGTACTTTTTCAGACCGATAACTTCGGTAATTCTTGGAATTATGGCGTATCTCTTTATAGCCGGAGGTTTGATGACATTTACCGGTATAACTCCGGATTATACATTATCTTCCTGTATACCGTCTAAAAGTGTTATGTTTTTCTGTGCCATGGCGTTTTTAGTGGGAATCTCAAACAATGCCTTTGTAAAGAAATTAAAAGACCTCGCCAAGGCCTTCTTCCTGAATGATACCGATGTAGAAAAGAAATTTAAAGAGAACCAGCCGTCTGTTCCTTCGTCAACTTCAACAGAAGAAGAGGAAATTGAATTCACTTCGGGTCAGTCAGAAAAAAATTGATGGAAATTATCAAATCAATTTTTCAATGTAATGGGATTAGGAGGTCATAGTCGGGGTCTTTTTCTTGCCTTTACGATAATTTTTCATCATAACCTGATCATATCCACTGCCTGATATCAATTACCTTTAAATATCTCTCCGCAGTATTCTGTACCATTGTAACTAGTAATATCGCAGTATTTTCAGCCGGATTACATTGATCAAACAGGTGATTTGAGTATGCTGTCACTTAGGTCTGAATGAGATGGAAGAAAAAATTCAGGTTTTGTATGTTGATGACGAGCCCGATATCTTACTCCTGGGAAAACGATTTTTGGAGAAAACCGGCATTTATACTGTTAAAACATCCAATAGTGCAACAAAAGCCATAAAACTCTTAAAAGACCATTCTTTTGATGTCATTGTATCAGATTATAAGATGCCCGGGATGGATGGCATCGCTTTTGAAAAATATTTAAAGTCAATAGACGATAAAACTCTTTTTATTCTTTTTACCGTTCGGGAACGGGAAGAAGTTATCATTGAAGCCCTGAATACCGGAGTGGATTTTTTTCTGCACAAAGGAACCGATACAGAAAAAATATTTGATGAATTATCATGTGCGATAAAAAATCTGGTTTCTCAACGATTAGAAGAACTAAAAAGGCTTGAAGAACAGAAAAGAATCGCAAATATTATAGAATACCTTCCTGATCCCATGTTTGCGATTAATAATGACGGGATTGTCATTGCCTGGAATCGAGCGATGGTCGAAATGACCGGGATTGAACAATCCGGGATGATAGGCCTGTGTGATCATGCATATTCTGTTCCTTTCTATGGGGATCGCAGAAAACTACTCATCGACCTTGAAGGTTTAAGTGATGATGAACTGGCATCACATAATCCCCCGGTACAGAAGAAAGGATATACCCTCTCATCAGAAGTTTTCACTCCTGCATTATACAATGGCAGAGGTGCATATGTTTGGGCGGTAGTAACTCCTCTCTTTGATGAAAAGGGGAACCGGGTTGGAACTGTCGAGTCCATCCGTGATATTACCGAGAGAAAAAACGCAGAATATGAACTCCTGGCAAAAAACAATGATCTTCAGGCAGCATATGAAGAAATTTCCGCTTCAGAAGAAGAACTCTGTTCAAATCTGGATGAACTGATAAAAAAAGATAAGCAGCTTCAGGAGAGCAGAGAGCGATATCTTGCATTGTACGTTCATATGGTCGAAGGGGCAGCCCTTCATGATATTATTTTCAATGAACGAGGAGTTCCGGAAGATTATCGTATCGTTGATGTAAATCCGTCTTTTGAAAAAATCCTGGGTCTTAACCGGGAACAGGTTATTGGTAAGACAAGTCGTGAGGCATATGGAGTATCTATTCCACCATACCTTGATATCTATGCAGGGGTTGCAATTTCCGGAGAACCCCTCACGTTTGAGGTATTTTTTCTTCCATTGCAAAAACATTTCTCAATTTCAGTGTACTCTCCCTACAAGGGAAGTTTTGCTACGATTTTTACTGATATTACTGAACAAAAACGATCAAATGAAGCGTTACAGAAGAGTGAAAAACGTCTGAAGGAGGCTCAACAACTTGCTTTAATCGGGAACTGGGAGTTTGATTACAGTAATAACCATCTGGAATGGTCTGATGTTATCTATAAGATTTTTGAGAGAAATCCGTCCGGTTTTAAACCCTCATATGAGGCGTTTTTGAGTATTGTTCATCCTGATGACCGTGAAGAAGTAGACCATGTCTATGCTCTGTCTCTTGAAACCCGAAAACCTTATTGTATAGAGCACCGGCTTTTAATGGATGATGGAAGAGTAAAATATGTGTTTGAACAGTGTGAAACCTTTTTTGATCCCATCGGAAAAGCGGTGTTCTCGTTAGGAACAATTCAGGATGTTACCGCCAGAAAAAAAATAGAAAATTCTCTGAAAGAGACGAATGAATACCTGGAAAACCTGATAAACATTGCAAATGTTCCAATTATTGTCTGGGATTCATCATTTCATATTACCCGTCTGAATCATGCTTTTGAGGAACTTATCGGAAGGTCAGGCAAGGAGATAATTGGTTCATCTGTTGAATTGTTATTTCCACCAGACAAAGCAGACCGTTCCATGCAACTGTTAAAAAGCACTCTTACAGGGGTCAGGTGGGATACAACAGAAATTTCCCTGCTTCATAATAACGGATCTATCCGGACGATTCAATGGAATTCAGCAACACTTTTTTCTTCAGACGGGAAAACCCCGGTGGCAACCATTGCCCAGGGTCATGATATTACTCGTGAGCGTCAGCTGGAACAGGAAAGAGATATTGCATTATCCCAGATAAAACACAATCTTGCCTGCCTTGCTATTCTGAATGATGGAATCAGAAATCCTCTCAATATAATTTTAGCATTCTCTGACTTATTAGGTGATCAAAGGCTCATTGAAGAGATTTCACTTCAGATAGAAAGAATAGATATGATGGTCAGTCAACTGGATAAAAGGTGGATTGAGTCTGAAAAAATTCTGGATTATCTGCGAAAACACCATCATCTCAGTTTTGAAGAGGAAGAGGGAATAAAGAACCACCGGACAGGAGAGATTGCAGTATTAATCCAGGAATCAGAAAAGACTCCAAAACCAGAAACAGAGTATTTCGTTGAAGATACGCAATCTTTACTGTATACCCTCCTGGATAGTATTGACTCTTGTATATATGTCGCAGATCCGGATACCTATGACCTCATTTTTATGAATCAGTGTGGTCGTGCAATTTTTGGAAATATCACGGGTAAAAAGTGTTATGATTATTTAAATTCCGGAGGAGATGGGCCATGCTCGTTTTGTTCAAATCACATCCTGAATGAACAAAGAAAAATAAATGAGTCGTTTGTATCACATCATGATGAATATAAAAACCCCTGGAATGGACGATGGTATAAATCGCATTCCAGACTTATTCGGTGGATTGATGGCAGGATAGTAAAAATCGGAGTGGCCCACGATATTACGACCGGTAAAGAGATGGAGACAGAACTCCTTATTGAAAAATCTCTCATCAGATTTATTGAAAAAGTTTTCCCATTGGGTGTCTGGCGATATTCGTTTGAAACCCGGAAATTTACCTGGTCTGAAGGGATGTACGCCCTTTTCGGTCTTGAAAAAAACAATCGTCATTTTGATGAAGACGCCCATATTTCCTCTTTTATTCATCCGGAAGACCGGGATCTGGTAAAAAAAGCCATTGATGAAATTTCCCAGGATAAAATCCCCCGAACGCTGGATTACCGTATCATTAAGGCTGATGGTTCAGTCTGTCTGATTCATTCAGAGAGCAGACGGGAATATGATGAATCCGGAAAGGTTACTGGTATAACAGGATTTTCTACGGATAATACCCGGGAAACTCTTGATAAATCAGCCTTACACGATACGGTACTAAAACTTGAGACTATTATGTCCGGATATCATCTTGGAAGCTGGGAATCAAATATCCTGACTGGTAACTGCGAAATAAGTGAAGGATGGGCTAAAATTTTAGGATATTCCATAGATGAACTGGCACCAGTTTCAATGAATGAATGGTTATCTTTCATTCATCCAGATGATAAAAAAACCGCAGTAGATACCTTTCATGATCATATATCCGGTAAAAATCCGTTCTTGGTATGTCAAGTCCGGATGAAGCATAAAGATGGAAGTTGGAGATGGATCGAGGTCCGGGGACGTGTCATATCATGGACTAAAGAAGGAGATCCTTTTATCCTGTTTGGAACTCACAAGGATATTTCGAGGCAGAAACTGGAAGATATCCGGCTCCGTGAGAGTGAGATGCGGTATAAATACATATCTGACTCAACTTCTGATTTTGTTTTCTCATGTACACGAAAAGAAGAATGCCCGTATGAGATTGATTGGGTTGCCGGGGCGGTTTTGTCTATCACCGGGTATTCTCTGGAAGAAATATTGTCTCTTGGATGCTGGAGAGTGATTGTCCATCCTGATGACCTCCCCTTATTTGATGAAGCCATTATAAATCTCATACCTGGTGCATCGAAAAAGACTACTCTCCGGCTCGTCAGGAAAGATGGAGAAATCAGATGGATTGATGTACATTGTACCCATGTTTCTCTGGAAAGTTCTGATCTTCATCATCGGATATACGGGGGATGCCGTGATGTTACTGATTATAAGATTGCTGAAGAAGAACTTGAAATCGTTCAGGAAAAGTACACGAAAGCGTTTCTTTCCAATCCAGAAATAATTACCATTAGTAATCTTAAAAGCGGACTTTTTATAGAGGTAAATGATGCCTCCACCCGGCATTATGGATATTCTCGACAAGAGATGATAGGAAAAAGTCCCCTTGACTTAAATCTCTGGCAAAGCAGGGAATATATGGAAAATTTTCTCAAAAACCTTCTCTCTCAAGGTAAAGTTACCTGGTATAAAGCGGTTCATTGTAGAAAATCAGGTGAACTGTTCGATGTTGCAATATCTGCAGATACTATCATGCTACAAGGAGAAACCTGTATAATATCTACGGTCAGGGATATTTCCATTTTGAAAAAGACCGAGTCATCACTTCGGGAAAGTGAGGAGCGGTATCACAACCTGGTCCAGAATCTCCCCGGATATGTACTAGTTCATCAAAACGGGATTATTCTTTTTGTTAACCAGAGTGGAGCAACTGCAATGGGGTATACCCCTGATGAGATTATCGGCACATATCTGTTCGACTATGTCCCTCCCGAATCACAACAGCAAATATCTGAAGCAATTTGTCATAGGATGAATGAATATTCTCTTATCCCCTTTGAGATAACTGTGAAGACTCGTCATGGCAGGTTATGTACTGTTGAAGTCAGAAGCGTTAAAATTGAATATGAGGGTTCAGCTGCAATATTAAGTGTATTTTCAGATATCTCCGAGCGAAAACAGATAGAAGAAGCATTACGAAAAAGTGAGACTAAATATCGTCAATTCGTCGAATATGCAAATGATGCGATTATTGTAGCTCAGAACGGGTATCTGACACTTGTCAATCCCCGTATGGCTGAGATGGCAGGATATTCTGTTGATGAGCTTCTATCAGTTCCGTTTTCAAATTTCATACATCCTGATGATCGTGAAAAGGTTGTAGAAATGCACATGAAACGATTGAAAGGGGAACATCCTCCTTCACGATACCAGTTCAGGATGCTCAAAAAGAACGGGGAGATAATGTGGGTTGAAATTAGTGCTGTTCTTTTTGAATGGGAGGGTGCTCCGGCGACATTGAATTTTCTGGTGGATGTTACTGAGAGAATTCAGGCTGAAGAAGCGATTCGTGAATCCAATCGAAAACTTCGTCTTCTTACCGGACTTACCCGCCATGATGTCTTCAATCAGCTCTCCACGATAGATCTTTTCCAGACGATGGCTCTGGAGTCATTAGACATTGGGAAAATTCATGAATATGTTACTCATGCACGCGCAGCAGGGAAGAGAATTGAGAATATTATCAGTTTCACCCGGGAATATGAGGATTTTGGGATTGTTGCAAGCGGGTGGAAACATCCGTATGACATAATCGAATCAGCTCTCTCTGAAGTAACCCCCGGATCAATTTTGGTAGAAAATCATGTTCCCGGATCCCTGGAAATATATGTTGATCCAATCATCCGGAAAGTATTCACAACCATTTTGGAAAATGCAGTGAGGCATGGGAAAACACTCTCCAAAATAAAATTTTATTGTGAAACAAGCGAAGAATTTTTAATAATAGTCTGCGAGGATGATGGGATTGGCATTCCTCCGGAAGAAAAAGACATGATTTTTGAACATGGATTTGGGACACATACTGGTATAGGTCTTTTTCTAGCAAAAGAGATTTTATCGATTACTGGTCTTTCAATCCGTGAACAGGGCATCTTCGGGAAGGGGGCACGGTTTGAAATTATCGTGCCTGCCGGAAAATTTAGGTCATGCAATCTTATTTAAATTGATTCATTACTGTCCGGAAAAACTCAAAGGGCAGATTTATCTCCTATAAGTTTTTAATGGTAGTTCTATTAACCAGCCGGAGCTTCCATGAACCGAACCGATTCATTACGTGATGTCAGCGATAATGAGGATTCGTCAGCAGATACTCAAAAAATTTCTGGAGTACAGCAGTTCATTGGAAGATTCCGGTTACAAACGGTTTTAATAATCTCCCTGGTAATTGTTGTTGTCCTGGCAATGGGGATAACCGGCTTTTTAAGTTTCTTCAATGGACAATTGGCCGTAAATGATATGGCCAACCAGGTCCAGAATCAGGTGTCAGACCGGATTTTTTTCATCTTTATACCTATCTGGATGTTCCTCATCATATCAACCGTCTTTGTTCTGATTGTATTCATCGTGGGGAGATATCTGTCCGGAATAATTCGGCTCTTCAAAACCATTTTCAGGGAATGATATCCCGGTATCGTCACGCAGAGGCAATATGTTATGGAAATGAAGCAGAGGGAAATTATACCATCATTTCCAAAGTGGGAGCTCCGGGTATTGCCAACGGGACCGATCTTTATTTAGGGTATTCACGAAAAGAGACGAACTTCTCTTTTGAGGAGTATCTCATCTCCCATGACGGGCAGAAAAATAAGCAGACTGTATCATTGGAACATTATGATCCCAGAACAAGACCCTGGTATAAATCTGCAACTGAGGCCCGTGGCCCTGTCTGGACTCCCATTTACATGTGGCTTGAGGGTGTTGTTGGAATTGATGCAGTACTTCCGGTTTATTCACAAAACGGAGAATTACTGGGAGTATTAGATACCGCCCTTACTTTGACCGGAATTGGTGACTTTTTACAGGATTTAGACATAACAGAAAACGGGCAGGCATTTATCATCGATGAAGAGGGATATCTTGTCGCTTCATCGATTATTAAAGAACCCTATATTCGTAAGAATGATGAACTGGTCCGTTTTTCAGCTCGGGAAATGAATAATGCGGTAATCAGAAGTGCAGCAGAGTATATTTCCACTCATAATCTGACCGGAAATCAACCGATAGACCGGTGGCAGTTTACACTTGATATTCCAGAAGAAGGGGGAAGACAACTGGTTCAGGTCACTCCTTTTCAGGACCGTTACGGACTTGAATGGCTGATTGTTGTCGTTGTTCCGGAATCTGATTTCATGGAGGGAATTAATAATAATAATAAGACAACCGGAATCTTGATTATTTCCTCTATTATTTTTACGATAATTATCTGCATATTACTCGCCCGATGGGTTACAAAACCACTTGCATCAATGAATAAATCTGCAAAAGCATTTGCAAATGGAGACTGGTCTGCCTGGAAAGAACTGAACCGGCGTGATGAACTGGGTCAGTTATCTCATTCATTCAAACAGATGGCAGATCAGTTAAAGAGTAGTTTTTCCTCACTTAAATCCAGTGAAGAACGGTATATGGGTCTTTTCCATTCGTCTGCAGATGCAATACTGGTATTTAAATTTCATAATCTCGATAAAATCAATCATGCCGGAGAAAAAATGTTCGGTGTCACAGAAGCTGAGGCAACAGGAAAAGAGGCCCGGACACTTTTCGGAAATATCGGAACAGCCATTGCTGATATGATAGATGAATCTACCTCAACTCAAAATGGCGGGTACCTTGATAATACTGTTTCTGTAGTTCGTGATGGAAAAGAACGGTTTATGAATATCCGTTTAACACGGTTTTTTGAAAAAGATTCTGTTATGAGTCTTGTCCATATCCGGGATATCACTGATCAACGACTTGCAATAATTGCCCATGCAGAACAGGAGGCTCTTCGTGAATCTTATGTCAAGATCCAGATGATCCTCCAGCATCTCCCTGATTCAACTTTTGTTGTGGATAAAAAAGGTGATATTTTATTCTGGAACCAGGCATTTGAGAATCTGACCGGTATTACTGCAAAGGATATTATTGGAAAAGGATATGATGATTATTCTGTTGCAATTTTTAATGAAAAAAGGCCCCTTCTGGCAAATCTGTTATTAGATGATTCTCTTTCCGCAAATGGGCTATATGATGATATCACCCGGTCCGGGGATACAATAAAGACGAGTTACTGGATAAACTTTTCAGGTGAGATGAAATACATATCGGTGATGGCTTCTCTTTTGTATGATTCAAATGGAGAAGTCATCGGTGCAATTGAGTCTCTCCGGGATATAACCTCTCATAAACAGGCCGAAGAAGCCCTGCTCATCGCAAATAAAAAATTAAATCTACTCTCAAGTATTACCCGCCATGACATTATCAATAAAATTATGGTTTCAAAGGGATTCATGGCTTTGTTAAAAGATACTAAACTGGGCTCAGATCAAATCAGCCTTATTGATGGAGTACTCCGTTCGATGGAAGACATTGATCACTTTGTGGCATTTACTCGGATGTACCAGGAAATTGGTATGAAGGTGCCGGTCTGGCAGGATGTGAGGGATGTCTGCGATCATGCAATTGCCGGAGTAAATGCAGGTCCGGTGCAGATCAATAATAGTATCTCTGACATCTCTATTCTGGTTGATCCATTGTTTGAGAAGGTATGTTACAATCTGGTAGAGAATGCAATCCGTCATGGTGAAGGTCTGACCCGGATAGATATCAGAGCTCATGAGATAGATAACGGTTTACGGATTTCAATTGAAGATAACGGAGTCGGAGTTCCTGATGATCAGAAAGAACTAATTTTCGAGAGAGGCTTTGGTAAAAATACCGGATATGGATTATTTTTGGTCCGGGAGATCCTCTCAATTTCCGGGATCTCAATTGCTGAGCATGGACAATATGGAACAGGAAGCAGGTTTGATATTGATGTCCCTACTGGCAGGTATCGGAAAAATGAATAATACTAACAGTCAATAAAAAATAATCTTTAGGTTTTTCTAGTGTTTAGGGACCGTTAAATTTATAAGTTGAAGTTAATCAAAAGTACTTTATAATAGTACATACTATAAAAATCAATGAATAAGAAATATATCGTTGATTTATCAGATAATGAAAGAGAAATGCTCCTTTCAATAGTAAATAAAGGTAAAGGGCCCTCTTATCGCATAAAACATGCATAAATTCTTTTAAATTCGAATATTAATGATAAAAATTTGAGTGATCAAGAAATATCTGAATTATTACATTGTCATAGTCAAACAGTTGTAAATGTCCGAAAGCGATTCGTAGAATTTGGGCTAGAATCTGCATTAGAAAGAAAAAAACGAGAAAATTCACCGATTCCTAGAAAATTAGATGGTGATAAAGAAACTCGTTTATTTGCAATTGCATGCAGTCAACCTCCGGAGGGAAGGCGTAGATGGACTCTGCAGTTACTCGCAGATGAACTCGTCATTCTTAATATTGTAGATGATATCTCCGCAAAAACCGTGGGACGCACTTTAAAAAAACAGAAATAAAACCCCATATAAAGAAGTGTTGGGTTATCCCACCATCTCAAAACGAAGAATTCGTTGCACATATGGAGGATATTTTAGATTTATATCATCGACCATATGATCCTGATTTTCCTCTTATCTGTATGGATGAACAACCGATTCAGTTAATTGGAGAAACTCGAATTCCAATCCCTGCAACAATAAACCATCCAGAAATAATCGATTATGAATATAAGAGAAATGGGACTGCAAATATTTTCATGTTTACAGAGCCTTTAAACTCTTGGAGAAATGCTACTGTTCGAATCACTAAAACGAAAACTGATTGGGCATTAGAAATTAAAGAACTTCTGAATGTCTATTACCCAAATGCCAATAAGGTAATTCTGGTATGTGATAACTATTCAACACATACCATGGGAGCACTTTACGCAACATTTCCTCCTGAAGAGGCTTCAAGATTATTGAAACGTCTGGAAATTCATTATACTCCCAAACATGGGAGTTGGTTAAATATTGCAGAATGCGAACTCAGTGCTTTGACTAGACAATGTTTAGATAGAAGAATGGGCGATCTTGAAACTCTTAAAAGAGAAGTGAATTTTTGGAAGGTAAATAGAAATACATTACAGAAAGGAGTTGATTGGCAATTTACAACTGCTGATGCACGGATAAAACTGAAGCGACTTTACCCACAAATTAAGATGTCTTGAACCACTAGGTACTATAAGACCGAAAACCCGGGTATTAGGAAAAAAAGAATTAAGATGTCTTCCTGCCAACCCAGGGTTTTATTACCGGAGATTCAGTAAAGTTTGTCCCTTGTGTTCCTTCAATGGTTTTCAGGTCATCAGAGATGACAAATGAAAATTTACCTGTTTCTACCCATTTTCCAGAAATTTTGGTTCCATCTTCGGAAGCCTGGGCTTCGATAATACCGGGTTCATCTTCAATGTCTTTTAGAGGTGTATATGATCCGGTAACAACTGTTCCATTCTGAATGATGGTATAATCCGCTTTTTTTGTTTTATATGATCCAGTCCAGGGATAATTTGGATCTACCGCACTGCCTATCCTTGTTCCATTTGCCGTGAAAGGGTCTGATTCGGTTACCTTTAATTCGGGACGGTTTTTTGACACTCCGGTAAAAGTCATTTTGTCCGGAGACAAGACCAGCAAAAAATTGCCCGCTTCTGTCCAGATTCCAGAAAATTCTCTTCCATCTTCAGAGAGTTGTCCTTTTAAGAGTCCTGGATCATGGATTTTCGGATCCTTTGGCTCATAGCTTCCGGCGATAGACTTTCCATTCTGGATTATGGAAATTGAATAGTTATCTGATTCCCATGTTCCATTCCAGAGGTTTCCAGTAATGATAGAGTTATCAGAAGATTTTTCAGCTGTACATAATCCAATGCTAAACAAGGTGAGGGTGATGATGATTCCGGTCAGAATAATTCTCTGCAATTCCAATCCTCCTGATAGGTAATTCTTTTTCCGGAAAAGATAATGATTTCGGTATTTCTTTAATTCGGAACCTGAAAAGTATGAGTATTTTTCCATACTTCCAATACATTTCATCAGACTTCAGATAAAGAATGTCAGAATCACTACTAAAAGTTACTCTGCAATTAATGGATAATATGAGACACTTTTCTATCTATTCTGAAAAGAAAGAATTATTGTAATTTTTGATAGGAAAATCATATATGATAATTGCACAACAATTATTTTGGACATCCAGATGTAACACTCCGGGTGTTGGTGTTATTTATGAGTCTGAATAAAAAAATTCACATTATAATTTTAAGTTTCATTATCGGCATGCTTTCATTGGGTGTTTTCTGTGGGGTGGCCGCTGCAGAAGAATCAGTAGTAAATGTCCAGGGTTCAAGTGATGTCGTTACTGTAGCGGTTACTGATCTTAAAACTATTGAAAATACCGATGAGGTAATCTTCACTGAGGATGAAGAAGTAGAGGAATCAAATGACTTTTCTCCATCATCTCAGTTAGCAAAATTACAGGCAGCAATAGAGGCAGCGAATGCAGTAGCATCTGAACAGTATGATACACTTATTAATACTCTGGCAGATTCTGAAGAGATCAATGCAAACATCTCAGCAACAATTGCCAAAATTGAAAACGTTACTGTGCAGGCAGCAGAAGATAAAGCCGCTCTTGATGCTGCACTCTCCGGAACGGTAACTGAGGAAGTCTCCTCTGATGAAATAAATCCTATTGTGTAGTTGCGTAATTGCACCGATACAATTATATCTCTTTTTTCGTTCAGAATATTTTTCAGATAACAAACCTGAACTATTCTGGTTTTGAATCATTCATAGACGGGTTTCTTTACCGGGAAAGGAAGGCATAGTTAAATCGAAATATTCATCAGTCATTGCCTGTGATTATTCTATGCATCTGGAGTTTTTCCATGAAAATAATTACGTATATAACCATGGTAATGGTTCTTTTTCTTTCCTGTGTCTTTGTTTGCGTGGCTGAAGAAGAGATGGATACAAGTTCTGACATTATCTCCGACTGGTCCGGAACCTGGAATTGCGATGTAAATACGTTAAATCTGACTCAGGACGGGAATGTGGTCATAGGTACATATGAAAAACCAGAAGATATGGTAGTCCTGAAGATGGAAGGAAACGTATCAGAGGATGGAAAGGTATTCTCCGGCAGTTGGTCTGACACCGGGAAAATTGAGTTTATCCTTTCTGATGATGGGAAATCCTTTAACGGCACCTATGTTTCCTCAGGTTTGAATAATGTTGATTATGATTCTGACAGCACCTGGAACGGAACACTTTTAGATGAGGCAGATCCTGAACATCCATGGTCCGGTTCCTGGGATTCTGGCATGAATTCCATTACAAATCTTACCCAGGACGATAATGCCGTCTATGGTTCATATGTCACCCCGGGAGATGTCCTTCTTACTATTGATGGATTACTTTCAGAGGATGGAAAAATTCTGACCGGAACCTATTCTGATGGGGGGTTGTTTATATTTACTCTTTCAGAAGATGGGAATTCCTTTAACGGCACATTCGGCTATGGATCAGAGGATTCGACGAGCAACTGGAACGGGACACGGGCTTTATAATTTTCTACCCCGTTTTTTTCTTTTTTATAATCGTAACATTGCCTTTCGCTGGAAGTTCATATCTTTCGAAAAAATCCTCTATCATGTCTGAAGAGTATACAAGGAGAATTCTCCATGAACCGTTTACTCTTTCTCCGTCCCAGGAGGAGGCAGTCCTCTCCCCGGCTCGTTATACCCGGATTATTTCCGGAGCAGGATCTGGAAAGACTGAAACATTGACCCGGAGAATCCTGTATCTTCTCTTCTGCCGGAAAGTTCTCCCAAAGGAAATTGTTGCATTCACGTTTACCGAAAAAGCAGCGACAGCCATGAAAACCCGGATATATGACCGGGTTCTTGCCTTAGGGGATACTTCCCTCTATCACCAGCTTGGTGAGATGTTTATCGGGACCATCCATGGGTATTGTCACCGGCTTTTAGAAGAAAAGTGCGGGTATGAAAACTGGACAGTCCTTGATGAAAACCAGGAGATGGCATATCTTATCCGGGTGGCTGACCCTATCCAGATAATTAAGGGAAATACCCCTACTCAAAAGGCAACTCTCTTCAAGCAGAGCCTGTCGGTGATGTATAATGATCTTCTTGACCGGAATGTCTTAAATGAGAAGGCCCCGTTTTTTTATGAATCGGTCCAGCGGTATGAAAAAATTTTACAAACCGGTCATCTCCTGACCTTCGATAGGATGGTGGCCCTTGCCCTTTCCCACCTGCAGAGAGAGCCTGAACTCTCCGGCGATGTCAGGCATTTGATCGTTGATGAGTACCAGGATATCAACCTCGCACAGGAAGGCCTCATCCGGGCAGCCGGGGCACTATCTTCGATATTTGTTGTCGGAGATCCAAGGCAGACAATCTACCAGTGGCGGGGTTCGGATGAAGGATGTTTTGAGCGGTTTTCAGAGGTATATCCGGATGTCCGGGACATTTCCCTTGCCGATAACCGGAGAAGTACAAAAAAGATTGTCCGGCTTGCAAATATACTGGCCGGACATTTTAAAAGACACGAGTATGAATCCATGGAAGGAGTCCGGACTGATGAAGGTTCATCGGTCCTCATTCTCTTCCCGGACCCGGTAAATGAAGCGGAAGGAATTGCAGAGGTCATAGTATCCCTTGTTTCGTCCGGGTGTTGTCGGTATTCTGATATCGGTATCCTGCTCCGTACCGTCCAGGGGTCTGGAACACCGTTTATCAACCAGTTCAGATTATTTCATATTCCCTTTACCCTCTCCGGACAGGTTGGCCTTTTCAAACGACGGGAGATCCTCTCACTTGGTAAGTTCTTTGCCTGGCTTTATGAAAAGGGATTCTTTCCCCGGACGGTTCACTCCCGGAAAGATACTGTCTCCGGAGAGGAACTTCTCCGGTCCGGAATTGATGACTGGCTGCCTGTGGTCCCGTCCGGACAGACCGAGGCAGTTCTCCTTGAAAATATTCATAACTGGAAAGAACGGGTACTTGCCCGGGAATATGTGTCCATTACCACTGCATATTATAACCTCCTCTCCATTCTTGGATTTCAGTCCCTTGACCCGGAAAATCCTGAACATTCAGTGATGATGGGAAACATGGCAAGTTTCGGGAAAGTGCTCGTCGATTTTGAGAGTTCCCAGCATATTGGCGGGAGAACAAGTTCTGACCCGGACTTTTTCTCATCGCTTTTCTGGTACCTGTATCTCTATGCATTCCGGAGGTACGAGGAGGTAGCAGGAGAGCGAAATACCCATGTTGATGCAGTTACCCTCTCCACCGTTCACCAGGCAAAAGGTCTTGAATGGCCGGTTGTTTTTATTCCGGCGATGGTAGACGGGAAATTCCCGTCGTTTCTGACCGGAAAGATTAATGAATGGCTCATTCCCCGGGAACTTTTTGATGCTTCCCGGTACGAGGGGAATGTGGAAGGTGAGAGACAGCTCTTCTATGTTGCAGTAACCCGGGCCAGAGATCAGGTTATTCTGAGTTATTATGATGAAGACCGGGATTTTTTGACTCTTCCTTCACTCTTTGTGGAAGATGAGATCGGAAGCGGTGAAGTGACACTGGTTTCAAATCCCGGTAGCGTTCCCAGAATGAAGTGTAACGCTCTTGCCAGGGAAAAAGAACTCCTCTCATTTTCTGCAAAGGATTTGGTACTCTTCCGGCAGTGTCCGTACCGGTACAGGCTCAACAAGGAGTGGGGATTTCTCCCCGGCCTTTCTCCGGACCTTGGATATGGTAATGCCCTTCACAAATGTCTCGGAGAGATTTCGGTCCGGCTCAAGAATAACTATCCGGTGGAATCTGCCGTTGACGAGGTGGTAGATACCTGCTTTTTCCTTCCCTATGCAGAAAAAAACCGTTTTGAGGGGCTGAAAAAAGTAGCCCGGGAACGTCTTTTGTCTTTTGCAAAGGAACGTGAGGCGGATCTCCGGTCGGTCAGGGGGACTGAATACCGCATCGAATATCCGGTTAGGAATGGGACAATTATCGGAAAGATTGATGTGATGCTTGAGCATCCGGAAGGGTGTGAGATTCGGGATTACAAGACATCTGACGATGTAATTTCCCCATCTGATGCAGCCATGCAGATCCAGATTTATGCCTTTGGAATGAAAATTCTTGGAAAACCGGTTTCTTCCGGTTCGATTGCATATGTCGAGGATGCCCGGGTGGATCCGGTCCCGGTCTGTCCGGAAGAAGTTGACCGTGTCCGGGGAGTGGTCGAAGGAATAATTGATGAGATAGCCGAAGGAAAGTTTCCGGCAAAGCCCGGGAAGCAGTGTGAGCGGTGTGATTATTTCCAGTTGTGCCGGTATCGGTAATTTTTTTGTTTATTTGGTATTCATTCATCAGGGTAGGATAATACCCATCATCTTATAGAGGAATTGCCTCCTGCATAATGGCATCCTTAATGTACCAATGAAGACAACCCGGTTCTACAAGATCCACCTTGATATTCAGGAGTCCTTCCAATTCCCTGATAATTGCTGCCTGATCGAGTAGACTTTTGTCCGGATCAATATCAGCAAGGAGGTCCAGGTCACTGTCCGGGTTTTGCTCTCCCCTGATGAATGAACCAAAAACCCGAATATTATGTGCTCCATGAGATTGAGCGATTGTAACTATTGTATCTCTTAAAGCCTGAATGTCCTCTAATTTCTCTACTTTCTGAATATCTACCATAGTATCATGTACTGATTATAGAAAAATAACAGGTTTTTTATTCGATCGTTTTCTTTGTCCTGGATAGATATGGTTAATTATTTTTTTTATATTCTTTATGTTTCTTTAAAATAAAACCCACTCGCTTCGAAGAGAATTATCCGGACTTTTTTCTTCTTTGATAACCAATATTCTCTGATGACAAAAAAAGATGATCTCTTATTCCTTTCCACCATTACTGATGACCAGGCACGGAGAGTTCTCACTCTTCTTCTCCAGGAAAACCCCAAACTTATTTCAAAAGCCACTGCGATTGCAAAGGACCTTCTATCCGGAACCGATGAAGAAGAGATATCAGAGAGTGTTTGTGACGCTTTGTCTGATCTGGATGTCCATGTTCTCTGGGAAGAATCCGGAAAAACCTATCATGGATATGTAGATCCCTATGAACATTCCTATGAAATGATGGAAGACAAAATAGAACCTTTTTTAGATGATATGGAGCGGTACCTTGACCGGAACATGGTTGATGATGCATTTTCATACTGCAAAGGGATAATGAAAGGAATCTGTGTTTACATGTCAGAAGAAGCCGGAGAATTTGCTGACTGGGCTGTGGACAGTGATGATGGGCTGACATATGATGTTATTGAACGGTGGAAAACAAAAAATAATAATCCGGATATCATCACCGGGCTTGAAGCATGGCGAAAAGAATGTCTGAAGATGAAATCCAGGTAAAATGATTCTCAATAAAATTCATATATCTTCGAGTATGGTCCTGCCTTCAAGGACAGAAAGCTCCTGAATGAATCTTTTTTTCCGTGCGTGTTCTGTCTTAATGTTTTGTAAATATTCAGAGAATTCAGCGGTTTTACCGGTTTTTACTGATATATCCCGGATTTTCATAAGGTATTGAACTGCAAAATGATAATGGTCCGGGACTTTCATATTTATTATCTGGGTCGCCTGTTTTTTCCAGATATCAATAGCATTCTCCGGATATTTTTCTGCAAGTACATCTGCAATCCTATCATCCGGACTAGTTATTGAGCCATACCTGATTCTACTCTCATTCGGATCATACCATTCCAATACCCCATCAGGATCATTACTATCCAATGCTATTTCAAGAAGGATTGGCTTTACCGGAGGGTTTACACGAGCATACCGATTCCCTAACACAACACCGGTTTCCGGGAGTACTCCCGGGATGATACTCCCATTTTTCGCAGAAGATGGAATAGTACCTTCTTTTAGATAATCTTGGATATATGGCATGAGTGAGTCTGCAATATCTGCTTTCTTTGCTGATGCTATCATTTGTTTATAACCGCCGATCCTTGGATCACGGAAAAAATCTTCAGTATCCAGAGCGGTCATCATGAGCCAATCACCTGACTCTTCAAATATTTTTTTCATCTTATGAAGGAATAGGACAACTCTATGTGGATCTTGAGGCTTTTGGTTAACCGTTTTTTTGATCCATTCAATTGCTTCTCTCTTATGGTTCGTATGGTCAAGTAATTCGATAAATTCAAGAATTCTACCCTCTTTTTCAGCAAGAATCCTAGAAAAACCAATCGCCTCATTAGTTCTTCCGGATTTCTCAAGTGCCATTTCTATCCAGTCAGCCTGAGATTTTTTTCGATAACTGGGCGGGTATCCTTCCTTTATTTTTTTAGAATTCTGCTCTTTCAGGAGTTTATCAGCAACCTTTGACCACTCTGATTCCGGATGCGAACGATTGAAAAAATCCCTGATGTCATCTGCCAGGGAATATTCATCTGCCTGAAGAAACTCAATCGCATATAATAATTTTTGATATTGAGGAAGATCTGATGATTCAATTGCTTCTGCGACTACTGCAATACAATCATAAATCCGGGAACTAATAGTTCCATTTTCATCATCCATCTCAACCTGATGATTGGCTTTTTGAAGAAGAATCAGTCCGAGTCTGATGAGATCAGCATATCGTTTCTCTTCTAACAGAACATTGAAACTTTCCAGGATCCCGGAATAATCAGGTGCATCATCTTCATCCATATCATACCAGTCAGAATAATCCAATTCCTCCGATGTCACTTCATCTATCTCTGCGATAATCGCATCGATTGAAGATTCCGGAGAACTTTTTTCCATCTTCTGTCTCCGGTCAAGATACACTTCAATATTCCGGGATCCCTCGATACTTGATAGAATGATATCAATTAGTTTATCCTTTGAGAGTGTTTTTAAATAATCCTTTGTTACCGGTTTTTCATGTTGGAAAGATAGAATGGGAAGATCATGGCTCTCCGATTCAGATGAAAGAAGAGGTTTATATTTTTTGGCATATTCGTTAGAAGGCGGTTTTGATATCGTGGTTCCCTGCTTTATCTGGTTTAGATATTCAAGGATCAATGCTACTCCATGCTTGCAATCAATCTCCACCGGACATGAACAGGTTGAGGTACGATTGCCTGATAAAGAAACTACTGTATGATATAATTCGCTGCCCTGAACTTCCCCGCAAAGTACGTCATCCGCAATCTGATATACATTTACCACCTGTCCGCCTTTCTGGTATGATTTCCCTCTTGAAACAGTCTTTTGCCCAAACCATGTGTTGAGATCTTCATACGTGAGATCCCTGAAATGTTTCATATAAGAGGATCAATACCGTGATATAAGAATAGATTGATCATGACACCGGGAGATATGTATTGTTTCCAATCCGGACCAACTCACAGGATGGGTATACAAACATGGAACTCTTTATTGATGAGATAAAAGATCCGGTTATCCAAAACCTCGCTTCCCAGACCATCAAGGGTTCAGGAGCCTTTCGAAGATTCAAAGATTTTATCCGGGCATATCTAAATCTCGAACAAGAATGGTATACCTGGAAAGATGACCGGTCTCAAAGCAGAGCCTGGGATTGGCTGGAGGAAGAAGGATTAGTCCTGGTAAAAATTAAACCCTGAATTTTCACGTTATTCCATCTCATAACAATTCTATTATGAGAGCAGGAGGATACCTTGCTATACCAACTGAGGGCCAAGGTGTGAGTTACAAATCCCTATCACCAGTTCAATATAAGCATAAAGAAGAATCATCAATATCTTCACTCCCTGTTCTACATGCCCTGACAAATCCGGCGGTCAGAGAAGTTGCGCTATTTGCAGAATATATTACCGATAATCCGGAAGCGTTCCGGAAAAAACCAAAGAATGATCCGGACAAACCGGGTGAATATCCTCATGCCCTTGATCATCTCTCTTTAGAGACACTTATCCGTGAAAGTTTTGATACCACTGAAGAGTATAAGAAAACCAGGTGGATCCTTTACCTCCCTGTATCAGATAAGGTTCCTCCTTCATCGGTGTTCTTAACAAGCGGCAAAAATTCAAAAAAAGTTGAAAAATTACCTCTGGTTCCGGTGTATGTGCCTGTAATTCTATTTTCCTATGATTCATTCTTTGATCTCTGGAAAAATCACCAATCCGGACAGGACCGGTTTATCGCAGGTGATTCGTTTCATTATCTTACCGTTCTAACTGAAAGTGCCGTAAACCTTGTAAAAGGAGGAAAGTTCAAACCAACTAGTGACCGGACTTTCTATGGATATCATGCATCCTGGATTCCTGCACTCTCTCCTGAAGATTTCGCATGGGTAACTGAGATATCAGGTCGTATGCCAAAAGTATGCAGGTATTCTCTGCCTCGTCTCTCGAAAGAACCCTCGTTTCCAAAGCCGGGAGAAAGAGTCCAGAATGTGCTTTTGGAGATGATGCAGGTAATCATTCGTCGTGCTTTTACAAATTTTTCTTTGGATGAAGAGCAGGAACCACGGTATCAATCAGAACTGAACTGTTTGCGATTTATTTCGGACCTTACCGGATGTACCTATTCCGGACAGGAAACCGGGTATGATAGAAATTTTTCCCGTGAGTTAAGGGAATGGCTGACATATGCCCGTGTAGACAGGTTTCCAGAATTTCAATGCTGCATTCTTGTCAGAGATCCCCCGGAGGGAGAAACAGAACCCTGGGAGGTCAGTCTCTTTCTGATATCTGAGGTAGATTCATCCCTTATCATCCCTGCTGAAACAATATGGAATTTACCAAACGAACATGGAGGATTACTTCCGCCGGCGGCATATCTCCGGAATATGCTCATTGCAGGAATAGGCAAAGCAGCCGCATCTTCCTCGGTACTCTGGAAATATCTCTCCATCGAAAAACCCACCGGAGCCAAGTTAACCCTCACTGAAGCAGCAGAATTTTTAGGGTCAGACCTCGAAAAAATCCGCAGAAAAGGAGTAATTGTTCTTCTTCCTGCCTGGTGGACAGATAAAACATATACACCACGGCTTGAACTCCATGCCGGAAGGAAAAATCCTGGTTATCAGACCGGAATGCTGGGCTTTCATGAACTTTTATCATTTGATTACCGGATTGCAATCGGCGAAGAATCATATTCTTCGGAGGAATTCTGGGAAGCAGTGAAACTGAAAGCTCCCTTTGTCAGAATAGGTGGCAGATGGATAACTTTTGATACAGATGCAATACAGCGTGCTCTTGACTATTTTCATAAACGAACTACAAAAGGTGCGAATTCAACCGAAGATTTGCTTCGTCTCTCGCTGATTGGGATACAGGATCCGGATTTGTCAGTTTCAGTTCATGCTAAAGATGACTGGGTCGCAGACCTTTTGAATTTTATTAGAAATGACAGGAAAGAGCATTCATGTATTGTTCCAGACACCTTTCATGGAATTCTCCGGCCATATCAGGAGGAAGGCTTTTCTTTTTTGTTTAACTGCAACCGGAGAGGCTTTGGTGCCTGTCTGGCAGATGACATGGGGCTTGGAAAGACCCCCCAGACACTTGCCTGGCTACTCTATCTCCGGGAACTTGATCCCGGAATGAATACGGCACTTCTTGTCTGTCCTATGTCTGTTGTTGGAAATTGGGAACGTGAAATTAACCGGTTTGCTCCATCACTGAAGACATGGGTTCATCATGGAACTGACCGGTGCAAGGGAGATGAATTTGTCAGACTCATAAATTCATATGATCTGGTCCTGACAACCTATCACCTGGCAGCCCGGGATCTTGATCATGTAAGCCAGGTTACATGGTCTGCAATTATTCTTGACGAAGCACAAAATATCAAAAATCCCCATACAAACCAGACAAAAGCGGTTAAATCTCTCTCCGGGGAGAGGCGGGTTGCACTTACCGGCACTCCGGTAGAAAACCGGTTACTTGAACTATGGTCAATCATGGACTTTTTAAACCCCGGATATCTTGGAACAGAGCATGCGTTTACGTCCCGGTATATCCGGGCTATTGAGCAGGAAAAAGATCCTGAATTGACAAAAGAACTTCGCTCTCTTATCAGTCCTTTTATTTTACGGAGAATGAAGACTGACAAGAATGTTATCTCCGACCTTCCGGAAAAAATGGAGTCTCGGGAGTACTGTACTCTTACAAAGGAACAGGCAACCCTGTATCAGGCCGTAGTCGTGGAACTTGCAGAAAATGTCGATAAGGTAGAAGGTATTGCCCGGAGAGGAGCCATACTTGCTGCAATAACCCGCCTTAAACAGATATGTAATCATCCCGGACTTGTTACCGGGGATAACAAGAAAAAGTCAGATCGTTCCGGAAAGGTCCGGCGATTATTTGAGATGCTTGACGAGATTCTTGCAGAAGGAGATTCTACTCTCATTTTCAGTCAGTATGCAACTTTTGCACAGGAACTGGCGGAGATGATTAAAAAACACACCGGTGTTCCTGTTTTACTTCTTACCGGATCAGTAACGCGAAAAAATCGTGAACAACTGATAGATGAGTTTCAAAATACTGATGAACCATCCGTTTTTGTAATCTCACTAAAAGCTGGAGGGACTGGTCTCAATCTGACTCGTGCAACTCATGTATTTCATATTGACCGGTGGTGGAATCCGGCAGTGGAAGACCAGGCAACTGACCGGACGTACCGGATTGGTCAGAAAAGGAAAGTCCAGGTTCATCTCATGATTGCAGCCGGAACACTTGAAGAACGTATTGATGTGATGAATCAGGAAAAACGAACACTTGCCCGGGAAGTGCTGGCTCATGGAGATGAGTATCTGACAAATCTTTCAACACAGGAACTGCTGGAGATTGTTTCACTTCGTGATAGTGTTTTTTCCGATGAGGAGGATAAATGAGACGGAAAAACCGCTGGTGGATTAAAACCATCAATGATGTTCCTCCTGAAAGAAAACTTAAACTCAAAGCTCAGATTGAACCGGTAGGTAAAACATGGTGTTCACGGGAATTTATCCGGATAATGGAGTCTTCAGCTGAGAACAAAAGACTTTCAAAGGGGCTTTTATGTGCAAGGAAAAGAGAAGCATGCAGACTGATTATTGAGCCCGGACGGATTAAGATCGGTATCAGTTGTTCCGGATATACTATTCGTGACGTTGATTTTGTAGTATCTCAGTTAAAAGACGCAGAGTGGGTAAATCTGGTTAGAATCATCGCTGCAGATACGGCACTTAGCGGGGCATTGATCTCCGGAGAGTTATCAGAGACTTTTGTCCGGATATTACAAGATCACAAATTTTATTTTATTCCCTCAATCTCTACCGGTTTTTATGCCTATTGTAGTTGTGGTGATGTGAATAACTCCTGTATTCATGTCATCGCTGCATGTTACTTTATTGCAGAGGCCCTGGATGAAAATCCCTGGCTTCTTTTTTATATCCGGGGGAAAAGCAGGGAAGAGATAATCCAGGCGGTGAAAAAGATCCGTCCCGGATCTGATTTGCCAAAGATAAGTGTTCCTCAAACTGTGCAATCCGGGTTCCTTTCTTCAGGAATCACGATACCAAAAACAGAAAATCCTGTAGGATTTTTTACTTTTGAAGGAGATGGGCCGGTTGAGCCAGTTCAATGTAATGGTCAGGAGGTTATTCCGATAAGCCTGCTTGGGAAAGCTCCCTACTCGTATGGACAGAAAAACCTAGCAGATATAATCTCCGGACTGTATCCTCGTATTGTTTCATATGCCAATTCTGTTTGTAATAGTGATGAAAGAAAATGAGTAATATTGGTCTTTATATGTTCACTCCATTTTTCTGAATGGTTGAAGTCAATTCCGGATCAGGAAGTGATAGGTGAATCAGAGAAACTGATTTCATCTGATTCCATAACCCGAATATATTGTGAAGAGGGATAAAACCAAATACGATCAGCCTAAATCCTAGTGAGAAGTAATATGCCAACAAGTAAAAAACAACTGGTTAAGCTCAATAGAGAGAAAAAGGTTAAGGCAGAAGAACTTGCGAAGCAGGCGGCAGCAGGTAGTGATTCAGCTAAGAAAAAACTCAAAAAGCTCGAGAAAAAATTAAAGTAAACTGCTTTCCATTACTTAACTTTTTTTACTCTCCTATTTATGGTCAGAATTGCATCAATCTTGCGTCTCTCCATATTCAGCGGTTCAGTTCACCGTACTGAAAAAGTTTAGATATGAGCTTTTAAAGGACAATAGCAACGGGGAGCGATTTTCCGGGTTATGATGTCAGAGGTCGTGACGGCCAGGAGAATCAATGATAAGAAATCTCGAAAATTCAAATAACTTATCAGCCATATAATTTACTATGGCAAAACAGATCCCGACACCCGGAAGATGTTATCTCTGTGAGGAGCCATTAACGAAACGAACTTCTGCGACACATCTGAAGAAAAAACATGCGGTGACATCAGGTGAAGAACGGTTCATCATTCTGGTTGATACTCCTTATTCATCTCCCTATTGGATGATTCTTCTCGCAAAACCCAATGCAATCCTTGCAGATCTGGACGAGGCATTACGTGACATATGGGTAGAATGTTGTGGTCACCTTAGTGCTTTTACTATTGAGGGAATTGAATACCAGGCACCATCTTCAGATCCGGATGATTCATTTTACCCGACAAAATCTACAAAAGTAAAACTCGAGAAGGTTCTCTGTCCGGGGATGTTTTTTTCCTATGAGTATGATTTTGGCACTACAACTGAACTCAGGCTGAAAGTTGCCGATATTATTCTCTGGGAAAAGGATCCGAAAAAAATGCTCATGTTAGCCATGAACATTAAGCCGGAAATCGCCTGTTCTGAATGTGGAAAACCTGCGGTTTATCACTATCTTGAAAACGATGATGATACGGTCCTGTGTCTTGATTGCAGCTCTGACGAAGATCTTGATGAATGCTATCTGCTCCCGATATGTAATTCTCCCCGGACAGGTATGTGTGCATATGAAGGTGGGTCATATGATGAGGACCTGGAATAGTCTTTTTTTAAACAATTCATATGTCAGATTATCCAGCTGTATTATACCTCGACCGAATCCAAAAAAAGAATTTATTCAATGATTCCGGAGTTCATTGGATAAATTATGGTCCCATTTTCCTCTGAAATATCAACCGGAAGAGTGCCGGTTATTGGGATCTCACCAAATATTGCCCTGACTGCAGACCGGACATTCTGACCTCCGGTTCTTCCTGCATAGGTAGCAAAATACACCGGGATGTCCTGCATATACATGATATCATAAGGCTGGTTTAATGAAAGGCCTATTACCGGAAGATCATAGTCTCTGGCGAAGTCAAGTAAATCACGTGAAAACAGTGGGATGAAATAGTTATCAGTCCGTTGTGTTGCATTGGATGAACTTGTTCCAAGAATTATTAGTGAAGCATTCGTCACAGCAATTTTCTGGTCAGTTGAAAGATTTACCTGGTTCTGGTATGTAAATGAGAATATTTCCGGGGAATAACCCTGACGTTGTAAAGTTTCATTCACAGCCTCTGATGTTTCATTAGTAAATGAGGTTGTCGGAGAGAATATGATGATACTTCGGAGATTCTCTCCGGAAAGGGGGATGAGATTATTTTTGTCTGAAACGAGGGTGACGGTTTTATCTGCTTCCTCCTGTTCGACCATAAAGGCCTCTTCTCCCAGACATATCTTCTGTGCATATGCAATTCGTGAATCGTTATTCAAATCACTGGTATTGCCGGAACGTGAGAGATCAATAATTCCATATTTCTCTTTCATGGCAAGGATTCGTTTTACCGAATCATCTACTCTGGTCCGTATCTCCGGATCTGATTTATATGATGTAAGAACTGCAGTATATGCCTCAATAGCCGGGTCCGGGAAGAGGATGATATCTGCTCCGGCCCGGATGGCCCGCACTGCTGCATCTCCGGTTTTGAAATTATCTACGATGGCCTTCATCATCATGGCATCGGTGATGATAAGTCCGTCAAAAGAGAGTTCATCCCTGAGCAGTCCGGTAAGGATGGGTTTTGAAAGAGTTGCCGGAGTTTTGGCTTCTGTGCCGTCTTCGAGAATGTTGGTGGAATTATCATACGCCGGGAATATGATATGGGCGGTCATGATGGCATCCACTCCTGATCCAATGGCAGATTTGAACGGGACCAGTTCTACCTCGTTCATCCTGGCTTTTGTATGGTTCTCAAGTGGAAGTCCGAGATGGCTGTCGATATCAACGTCACCATGACCGGGAAAATGTTTTCCACTGCAGATGATTCCTGCATCATGCATTCCAGTGATGTATGCATCTCCAAGTGTTGAGACCAACTCCGGGTCAGCACCAAATGATCTGATCCCGATAACCGGGTTGTTCTGGTTTGTTTCAACATCAAGGACCGGAGCAAAGTTCATATTGATTCCTAGTGAAGAGATTTCATCCCCAATGGTCCGGGCAACTTCCCTGGTGGTTTCTGCCGACCGGCTGGCACCAAGGGCCATGTTTCCGGGCATCCGGGGACCAAAGGGAAGTCTGGTAATCTGTCCTCCTTCCTGGTCAATTGAAATGAATAACGGAACCTCTTCTCCGCTTTCAAGAAGTGATCCAGCATTCTGGAGATTATCGGTGAGAGTTACCAGTTGTTCTACTGAAGAGATGTCCCGTGCAAACAGGATAACTCCTCCGGGATGGACTTGGCTTAGCATTTCTTCTAATTCCGGAGTCATCTCCTGTGTTCCGTTTGAGGATCCGGATGATATTGCTGGCATGAAGAGTTGTCCTACTCTCTCTTCCGGGGTCATATTCTGGAATATTTGTTCTGTTTCGGGTGAAACCACTGATACGCCCAGTACCGGAGATAAAAAAACCATATAAAAAATGAGTGATATTATTCCTATCCAGGAGTGCCATTTCATGATAGAGAATAACCGGGGTAATAGATAATTGTGTATGTTTTTGGTAAGGTTTCAGAGATTTTGGAATAAAAGCGATAATAAGAGGAATTTTATTTTAAGCAATATTTGAATTTGAGGTAGATATTTTCTGTAAGTATTCGATAATGAAGAGCAAAAATTAGTAATATATATAACTTGTGGCTGCAATGCTCTATCTATGTGTTGTGATCTTTTGTCCGGCTTTTATTTTCATTTTTTAAAATCTGTAGTGCATTCATTGCTTTTTTTAGGAAATTTCCCTGATATGATGAATTAAGATCAGGATGATGGTTATCGGTGTTTTTTGAGGCACATTTATGATATCAAAAAAGATTACCGTGATTATTATTATGTTATTCCTGTTTGTGGGTATGACCATAAACGTAGCGACTGCCACGGATACTGGATCATCTTCACCAATTTCCACCAGTGTTTCATTAAACATACCAAAACCCTCGATACCTTCTTCACAAACACCAACTATTTCAAAACCCTCCATGGATAAGTCCGTTCCGGTAGTATCTCAGCCACTTGTGAGTGATCTTATTACAGATCCGGTTTCACCGACAATAACTGATACAAATCAGGTAACTGCTTTCAGCACAACTTCCGGACCATCAATTCAGGGAGTTTCGATATTTCCAAGTGACAATATCTGGAATGTTCCGATTGACACTCTTCCGGTCGATGATCGTTCGGTAGATTATATCCGGACTATGGGAGGAGAAGACCAGACGGTAAAACCACAATTTTATTCAGGATTCAAAAATGGTGTCCCCTGGGGAATACCCTATAATGTAGTATCAGGAGATCAGCCAAAGGTCGATGTCAGTATTCATTATTATACTGAAAGTGATTGTGGGCCATACCCGATCCCGGAAAACCCGCTCATTCAACAGGATCATGATTATCATATGCTCATTATTGACAAGGATAATGCAATCCTGTATGAACTCTATAAAGCAATTCAAAATCCTGACGGTACCTGGACCGCAGGAGCCGGAGCAGTCTACGATCTCTTAAGTAATACGCTCCGGCCGATCTGTTACACTTCGGCGGATGCTGCTGGTCTGCCCATTCTCCCGGGCCTTGTAAAATATGATGAAGTAGCTTCCGGAGAGATCAGACATGCTATTAGAACAACAGCAATATCAACACAGAAAGCCTTTGTCTGGCCGGCCAGACATTATGCTTCTGACATTACAAGTCCCGAATACCCGCCTATGGGACAGAGATTCAGATTGAAGTCATCATTTGATACCTCCGGTTATCCGGACCAGGCAAAAGTCATCATGGAGGCAATGAAGAAATACGGAGTCATTGTTGCTGATAATGCAGGTGGATCATGGGATTTATCTGGTACTCCGGATGAACGGTGGGATAATGAAGCATTAAAGACACTCCGGGATATCAAAGGGACGGATTTTGAAGCAGTCGATGTTTCTTCACTGATGATTAATCCGGATTCCGGCCAGACAAGCTAAGTTTCACCTGTTTTAACAGTCACTCTGACGAGTCTTTACCGGAATCTGTTGACACCGGAAAGGAAATTGCTCTAATGAAGAAATATGCTTTTCAAGGGTATGGATGAAGATTAGTGCTGCTTCTGGATCAGTCTGTTGGATGTATTCCCAGATATTTTCCAAATCAGTCTTTGTTGATTGAGTGATTTCAACATTAAATGTTTTTCAGACATTTGAACTCTTGGATAAAGGATTTAAACGGCCTGGTTTTATCCTGTTCAATATCTTCTTCAGCAGCTTTGAGTAATCCGGCAATAGTTCCTGCCTGGACTAATTTTTCGTATTGCTTTACATCAAGTAGTACTGAGTCGGCACGGCCGTTTACGGTAAGAAAAATTGGGCGGCCTGTTTTATGGATTTGGTCTAAAATTTCACGGGTATGATGTTTTAGATCTGTAATTGATCGAATGTCATCCGATGGAGAGATGAAGGACATAAGGTATCAAATATAATACCTCTCATGATATATGATTTCATCTCATTTAGAATTCCATTTAATCCACAATCTGAAATCGATTTTTAATTTCTCATCAGCCCATGCATCTCAAGCGTCATCTGGAGTTCCCTGACTCCGTCCACAAATTCAGACTGCTCGCTGAGCATGGGACGGACATCCGGATCATACATAATCATCATCTCATCATAGGGTATGAAGTATTTTCCTGAAAATAACTCTTCGAAGCCTGTTAATAACTGGTTCACTTTCCTGATATCACCCGGAGACCTGACCCGGTTTATGACAAGGTGAATATCCGGAATACCAAGTTCCCTGGCAAGTTCTGCGGCATGTTTCACGACCTGTAATGAATTAAATGTCGGGTCGGCAACCAGTATCGCCTGGTTAAATCCTTTTGCAAGTGCTCTTCCAAAATGCTCAACCCCTGCCTGGGTGTCCATCAGAATAATCTCTCCTTCCCGGAGGTTGATATGCCTCATGACTGCATCCAGAAGGGTGTTTTCCGGACAAAGACAACCGGTTGCAGCTTTTACCACCGTGCCCATCACCAGGATATTCACCCCGTCCGGACCTTTCATGCCAAATCTCTCCACTACGTCTGATACGTCCGGGTTTAGGGAGAGCATCAGGCCATACCCGGAATCAGGTCTTGCTCCCGTTTTTTCTTCAATGTAGTCAAGGTTCTTTGAGAGCGGAACAATTAATTCAGTATCTTCAGCAGGAACACCAAGAGCATAGGGAAGGTTCATCTGGGGATCTTCGTCCACTGCAAGGACTGAATATCCTCTTTGTGCAAAAAGATGAGAGAGGAGCGAGGTGATTGTGGTTTTACCGACTCCTCCTTTTCCGGTAATCACTACCCTGAATCCCTGTCCGCTCATCTATATTTGTCTCCAAGTAGTGGTTGAATCGTCAATCTTCATGCCTGACCTCCATTTGTTGGTATCTTCCGGATTTCTCTTAATGTAAAATATTTTCTCCTGCATTCAGGACACAGGTCTTTTATTTCTTCGATCAATCCGGATTCAGGTTTTGTCAGAACCTTTTCCATCAGCCGTTGTGGTGCAAAGGGTTTTCCACATTCCGGACAGATCATCAGGGGAACCGTGGTATCTGACCAGGATTGCATGACCCGGTTTGTTCCGATGTCTTCAAAAACGATTGCATTCGTGGGGCAAACTTTGGCACAGGCAGCACACCCTTCACAGTCCGGATTATGTTCATAAAACGGGGTGTTTATTACCGTGTATGGCCCCCGGTTAATGAAACTAATGGCACTCGCTCCCATTATCTCCTCACAGACCCGGACACAAAGCCCGCAAAGGATACATTTTCCCTGTAGAGGATCATCATGGACGATTTTTTTCAGGAACCGTGTTTTTGTGACACCATATTTTGCAGCCATCTCTTTGATGACTTCTGACTTTGGAGCCTCTGCCAGGTAGAGTTCGAAAAGCAGATTTCTATGTTTTATGATCTGCGGGGTGTCGGTAAGAATCTCAAGGCCGTTTTGGACACGAATCGTACATGCCGGAGTCATATCGGTCTTTCCACAGGTCACCACATCAACCATGCAGAGCCGGCAGGCTCCATAGGGTTCAAGGGCTTTTTCATAGCAGAGGTGAGGAATGTCAATACCAAGTCGATTAGCAGTGAGCAGGAATATTTCGCCCTCCTCTGCCAGGTACTGGTTTTTATTGATGGTTACCGTAACCATTCGTTTGCCATTTCCGAGCAGTGACATGTTACTTCCCCTCCGGTGCAATGAGTTTTTCATACTCTTCTCCAAAATACTGGAGCGTTGTCAGGACCGGGTTTGGTGCGGTCTGGCCTAATCCGCAGAGGGATGTTTTTTGAACGGTATCAGACAATTCTTTCAATATTTCGATATCATCACGTGTTCCTTTTCCGGATACGATCCGGTTCAGGATGAGGAGCAGATGCTTTAATCCTTCACGGCATGGGACGCATTTACCGCATGATTCACTTGAAGCAAAGTTGATAAAATACCGGGCAATATCAACCATGTTGGTATCCTCGTCCATAACAACGAGGCCACCGGAACCCATCATAGTACCCACCATGTTCAGGTTTTCAAAATCAACCGGGGTATCAAAGAGCCTGACCGGGATACATCCTCCAGACGGCCCTCCGGTCTGGACCGCTTTTACTTCTTTACCTCCTGCACCCCCGCTTCCAATATCATAAATGATAGTCCGAAGAGAAGTACCAAGAGGCACTTCAACCATGCCGATATTTTCAACCTTCCCAACAAGGGAAAAGACCTTGGTACCGGTGTTCCCTTTTGCCCCGATATCAGAATACCAGGTTGCTCCTTTGGTGATGATAACCGGAACATTGCACCATGTCTCAACATTATTGAGATCAGTGGGTCTCCCAAAGACTCCTTTCTCGGTAAGTCTTGGGGGACGGAGCCTTGGTCTGCCGGTTTTTCCTTCGATGGATGCTGCAAGGGCTGTCGATTCGCCACATACAAATGCTCCTGCACCGGTTGCGATCTGGATATCAAAATCAAACCCTGAATTCAGGATATTTTTTCCAAGCAGTCCGTATGCCCGTGCCTGGTCAAGAGCAAGGGTGAGTCGCTCGATAGCAAGCGGGTATTCTGCCCGGATATAGATAAGTCCCTCATGGACATCCATCCCGTATGCCCCGATCAGCATACCTTCAAGGAGCATGTGGGGATCACTCTCCATCTCGTTCCGGTTCATGTAAGCACCGGGATCTCCTTCGTCGGCATTGCACACGATGAATTTTTCAGTTCCGGGGGCCTTTTTTGTGATCTCCCATTTCAGACCTGCAGGAAAACCTGCACCTCCCCGTCCCCGAAGCCCGGATTTTTTCACTTCTTCGATGATAGTATCCGGATCCATACTGTTGAGGGCTTTAAAGGCAGCAGAATATCCGCCAATGCCGATATATTCATCGATATCCTCAGGGTTAATGAGCCCGGAATCCCGGAGAATTACTTTTTTCTGGTGGGAAAAGAATCGTATCTCTCCATAGTCCGGAACTGATTCAAACCCGTCTCCATATACCAGGTTTCCGGTGATATGATCCCAGTCAGGAATTCTGCAAAGAGCAAGATCTTCCGGGATTTCTCCTTTTAGTGCAAGGGCGATTATCCGTTCAGCATCATCCGGCCGGACTTTGTGAAGCAGTACCTGTGATTTTCCCGGGATAGTGACCGAGACAATCGGTTCCTCTTTGCAAAAACCGATGCATCCGGTCTTTACAAGCGTGATATCATAGCCTTCTTTTTGTATTAACTCCTGCATCCGGTCAAAGATTTGCATGCCTCCGACTGCTATCCCGCATGATGAAGTGCCGACTCCTATTCTCGGGTGTTTGGGCTGAATTTTTGTAAGTCCTCTCTTCCGGACAGATTCGAGGTCTTCATGTGATGTGATGATCATCGTTTCCACCCGTATTTTTCCAGGATTTTCGGGATCATCTCGGGTGTTACATACCCGTGGAGTTCTCCGTCTACCCGGAGGACCGGAGCCATGCTGCATGCACCAAAACATCGTGCAATCTCGACCGTGAACTTGTTATCCGGCGTCGTCTGCAGATACTTACCATCCTGTGTATCTTCGGATATCCCAAGATGCTCCTCCAGGGACTCCAGGATTTTTTCTGCTCCTTTCACATGACAGGGAGTGCCCATGCAGACGGTAATCAGGTGTTCACCGACCGGTTTGAGACTGAAGAATGAGTAAAAGGTAACAAGTGCGTAGAGCCTGGATAGCGGAACATCGATTTTTCCTGAAAGCAGTTTCAGGGTGTCCATCGGAATATGTTTCTCCCTGATCTGGATTTCCCGTAATATTCCGAGGGTTTTCCCGGATTGGGATGGATAGTGTGCAATAATCTCGTCAAGGATCTTTTCATCCATTATTTTCTCCAAAAGGGGAGAGAAGGTCAGATGTTCAGTGCCTTTCTCTTCCGGTTGATCTCAGCTTCAAGCAGGTCTGCAGCTTTTACCGGGTCCGGTTCCACCGCAAAGGCAGAGTTGGTGATTCCTTTAAGCCCGTCTGCAAGCAGGTTCAATACATTGCTGCTTCCGAAGATCTTTGGAGGGATTCCAAGGACCGTGTACACTCCGGAAGAGACAAAGTAGGTCCCGATTGATACGGCTTTTTGTGAATACCATTCCGGAGCGGCTCCGCCAATGGGGAGATCCCCGATTCCTACTCCGAGTTCTTTTGCAATATTTGCAGCAAGCACCAGGATTCTTGAACAGTCAACACAGGATCCCATGTGAAGGACCGGTGGAATTCCCAGGAGTTTACATACCGATGCAAGCCCTTCTCCTGCAAGGGAAGCAGCTTCAGGGACTAAGAGGCCTGCTTTTCCACAGGCAATTGCAGAACATCCGGTCTCAACAACCAGAATATTTCGCTTAATAAGTTCTTTTGCAAGGGTAATGTGTCCATAGTCCTGTTTAATCCGTGGATTGTTACAGCCGACAATTCCGACACATCCCTTGATGGTTCCGGCAACAATGGCATCAATCAGTGCTTTATATGAACCTCCGAGAGCTTTCCTGATAGTCTCTTCGGAGAATCCTGCCATCAGTTTCATGGGCCGTTCCGGGATCCTGACCCGGTCCGGATTTCTGTTCGGGAAGTTCTCAATAGCCAGCTTTATGATACTCTTTGCAGTATCCACGGCATTTTCCGGGTTGAACTCCATGTAACTGGCCCCGATTATCTTGGCCTTGGAACTGGTGGTAATCACTTTTGTATGGTAACAGCTTGCAGTAGCCGGAACCGAGGGGAAAATACACTGGTAATCAACGATCATTGCCTCGACTGCACCGGTTGCAATTGCAAGTTCCTGGTCCAGGAAACTTCCGGCAATAGGGATACCACTTCTCATCAGGAGTTCATTGCCCGTGCAGCACATGCCGACAAGATTGATGCCTTTTGCACCTTTTTCTTCGGCAAGTCGCTTCAGCTCAGCATCCTCTGCAGTGTTAACAATTATCTGAGAGAGCAGGGGATTGTGGCCATGAAGGACAATATTGACTTTATCCTTGCTGAGTGTTGCAAGGTTTGTGATGGATGTAATGGGTGTAGGTGTTCCAAAGAGGATGTCTGAACACTCTGTTGCAGCCATTGATCCCCCCCATCCGTCGGAAAGTGAGGTTCTCATGGCGTGAAGGAGGATGTTTACATAATCAGCATCGACTCCCATGTGAATCCTGTGCATTGCCTCCACGATTTCTCGGTCAATACTCCGGGGCATGACTCCTGCTTTTTTCCAGATTTCCCTGGTCGGTTCTGGAGCTCTCTCGGAGAGCTGGAGCCTGTTTTTAACCGTTCCAAACTCTTCCAGTATTCCGATTGCAAGATCTTTTGCAACATCCTTTGGATCTCTGCCATCGGTTTTTATGCCATATTCTTTTGCCAGTACCGTTAGTTTTTCAACATCGGTAATTTGGTATCCTTGTGCTTTTCCTTCAGCAGTCTCAAGTAAAACCTCCACAACTTCTCTTCCATGGTCGGAGTGAGCAGCAGCTCCGACACAGAGATCATCGAGCAGGTTTCTTGCAACAATGGTATCGACATCTGCACCACAGACTCCCCGTGATGTTTTTCCTCCGAAAGGATCAATCCTGCATGGTCCCATGGCACAATTGTTACAGCAGACACCAAGTTGTCCGAATCCACACTGGGGTTGTTGTAATGCAAACCGGTCCCATGCAGTTTCCACTCCTTCTTCAATCGTCTTTGTGATGATCTCCTGGTCGGTTCTGTCCATTGCTCTCTGCTGTGCTATCTCAATACTCTCCTTTCCAGTCATGTTTTTTCCCTCCCCTGATTATGATAATGTTGCAAGTTTTTCCATTACTGCCTGAAATGCCTTGATATTTTCCGGAATTACGGGAACTTCGGTTTCAGCTCCCCGTGAGGTAATAATCCGGGTGGTAAAATCAGTTCTGGCTACCCGGATTAGGTCATTTACCTCGCCAAATTCAAGTGCAGATGTTTTACATGCCTCTGCACATGCCGGAATTTGTCCTTCCTCAAGTCTGCCGATGCAGTTGTCACATTTTGCATTGACTTCCCGGGAAAGTTCCAGTCCCGGGACTTTTCGAAACTGGATGATACCAAAGGGACATGCCATTGCACAGACGGCACATCCGATACATTTCAGGTAATCTACAAGGACAGAACCGGTATTTTCGTCCCGGTGTAGTGATCCGGTCGGACAGACCTGCATACAGGGGGCAGGGTCGCAATGTCTGCACCGATTTGGGAATTTTTGGTAATTGTCGATGACCTCTACAAAGATGCGTGGGTTTGACTTTGTTTCTTCATGGATTGCTGAAAGCAAACTCTTTCCATGAGAGTGTTCAATAGCACAGGCTACTTCACAATGTCTGCACCCGACACACCGTTCCTGCCGGACATAGATGGTTTTCATTCATGATCCCTCGATACTCGCCCTATAAAATGTACAGAAACCTAGAAATCCCATTTTTTACGTGAGAATATGTTCAATCTGTTATGAGGCACTATAAAGTTTTTTGCATATAGAAAATCATGATTGTGAAAACCGGATCTTTGATATCGGTGATAATTCATATTCTGAAATGGGAATGAATACATCATGTTATTCTTATCAGATCGTGAAAGAACTCTCTGGAATGAATATGCACAGGGCATTCTTCAAAATTCCAAAGCCCCATCGGATTATGAATCGTTGATCCGGTCAAATCTTCGTTCTGCATTTTATTATTATATCGGAACTCTGCTTGCAAGTAAGGGACAATATGACCGGACCGGAGATTGGCTGTATGCCGGAACATTGTGTGAAGAGGCCGGGCTTTATTCGTCTACCTTTTTGCTCGGGTTTTTAAAACGTCATAATGGGATGATGAAAAAACCTGCCGTGGCATTTGAAGATCCACGTCCGTTTATTCATTTTTCTACTGTTCCGGTCATGGAACTGGCCCGGACTAACATGATAAAACAATTCGCTCATTCATTGCCGGAATATTCTGAGAAAACCCGGTATATGGATATCGGGTGTGGGGATGGAGCCCTTACGGTCCGGCTTTTAAAACATCTTTTAGAAACAGGAAAAGTTCCTGGTTTTTTAGAAATTCTGCTTATCGATCCCTCATCAGCCATGATTTCAATGGCACGGGAAAAAGTATCCGCTGCATTTCCTGATGTTTTAATTACAACTGATAATGCACGAATTCAGGACTGTTCAGAATCAATAGACCGGCATTTTGATATTGCGATGAGTTCTCTTGCCTATCACCATATGCCCATAGAAGACAAAAAGGTCCATCTTTCAAGACTTAAACCCTGGATTGATAATTTTCTTCTTTTTGAAATGGATGCAAATAATGACACTCCGGATTTAGATTCTCCTGAACTTGCATTATCTGTATACCAATCGTATGGCAGAATCATGGATTTTGTTTTCTCCTATGATGCTCCGGTAGAAATCGTGATTGATTGCATTGATTCGTTCCTGATGACAGAACTGGTTTCACTATTGACTGAACCACGGGGCACAAGAACTGAATATCACATGCTCCGTTCACAATGGATTGAGTTATTTAAAAATGTCTTATGTCCTGATTTTACACTCCGGTCTGATTCAACCTGTTATGCGGATGAGTATTGTGGGCTTTTCACCCTGCATTATGGTAGGGAAATGTAAATCTTCCTTTAAAGGCTTTTTTCCTTTCAATGCATTCCTGGCATAAAATGGAATCTAAAAGGGTATGTTATTTCCAAGTTATTGATACTGGTTTTCGCTTTGGAATATTCACAGGCTTTAAACGGGGATATCCCAGCATCATGATGGTGTGAGGAATGTTATCTTGTGGAAGTCCCAGGGATTTCAGGACATCAGGGGAATTATCTGCTGCTCTTTTTATGAGTCCGGCCCAGCATGTCCCTAAATGAAAGACCGGAGCTATGAGATCAAGATAACTGGTCGCAATAACTGCATCCTGGAACGCGGTTGTGATTTCCTGTGGTGAATGTGTAACAAGGAGATGAGGTGCATTATGGGTTACTATGTTCTCTCCCCTGTCATACCTCTCTACAAATTTTGAGAATAATTCTCCGGCTTTGAAATCACCTGTTCGTTCCTCTGAAATGAGTTTTCTCATCCAGTTGACTGTATGAGAAATAATTTCATCCTTTGTTTCCTGCTCTGAAATCACGTGCCATCTGACTTCCTGCAGATTCATTGCTGTTGGGGCATACCGGACGATATCAAGTATAGATTCTATGGTCTCTTTTGGAACCTGTTTATTCATGTAATGTCTGATGGAACGTCTGTTTTGCACAAGTTCCCGGATCTCTTTTTCTTTTGGTAAAAGGGCATAATCTGTTCTTCTTATTTTTTCATCAGGAGAATCAGAGATTATTATAGCGGAATTTGGACAAAATGCTTCACATTGCCCACACCTGTTACAAGCCTTATCAATCGGTGAGGTTACTTCCGGAAGATGAGTATCCGGATTCATGGTGATAATCTGAAACAGACATACGGTGCTGCATATTCCGCACCCATTACAAAGATCTGTTGAAATTTTTACCAGTTTTTCTTTATCCGGTACGTTGTTTATCATTACTTATTATGTGTGAAGCGGTATGAAAAATTGAGTGGTCTGCAATTTCATATATACACTGCAATATCATACTAATTATAGTATGAGTTCATTTCTTCCAAAAGATGAATCTCCTATCAGAATTTCTTTGTCAGTAATCGGTGGGAAATGGAAACCGCTGATCCTTTGGCATATCAGAGATAATCCTCAGCGTTTTTCAGAATTGCAGCGGTGTATCCCAGGTATTACTCAGATGATGCTGACAAAACAGCTCCGGGAACTGGAATCAGATATGATAATTATCAGAACCATGTATCCGGAGATCCCTCCACGGGTGGACTACCGTCTTACTGATTTGGGAAAAACGGTGTTTCCGGTATTATGTGCTCTTTTTAGCTGGGGTAAAACCTACCAGGATGAAATAGAAAAAATTGCTTCAGAAGAAAAGAGTAAAACTGGTCCGGTTGATCAACGGGTGAAAGAGCCTGTTAAAAGAAAGAAAAAAACCTAAAAATTTTATCTTTCTCGGTTTTTCCCGTCAAATATCCGGATTACCCGGTCAAAATACTCAATATCTTCATCTTCATGTGAGATCATGACAATAGTCTGACCGTTTTCCTGGTTGAGTTCTTTGAACAACTCAAGAATTCGCTTTGAATTCACACTGTCAAGATTTGCACAGGGTTCATCAGCAAAAATAATATCCGGTTTATTTACCATGGCACGGGCAATCGCAACCCGCTGCTGCTCTCCGCCGGAAAGTTCACGAGGCAGATGTGACAGCCGGTTTGAAAGTCCGACCTTTCCAAGTATTTCCCTGGCTGTATCAATACTTTCAGTATCCGGTTTTCCCTGGGCCATGGGGAGGAGGTACACATTTTCTTCGGTTGTCAGTTCCGGAACAAGGGCATAATCCTGGAATACATACCCGCAATGGTTTAAGCGGAATCGCGTTCTCTGGTGATCAGTAAGTCCTCCGACATTCTTGCCCTGTATGGTAACTAAGCCTGATGTCGGCCTGTCAAGCAGACTCATCTGGTAGAGAAGGGTGGATTTTCCGCTTCCGGAAGGCCCCATAATTCCGACGAATTCGCCTTCTGTTATGTCAAGGGTAACTCCGTTTAATGCATGTACATCCACTTTTCCAAGTTTATACACCCGGTAGAGATCTTTAACAGATATTACTGCCATTCTCTATCCCCTCATGGCGGTAAGTATCTCTTCTTTGGCAATCCGTGAAGCCGGAAGATATCCGGCGATAATAGAAGCTATGATAAGCAGGACAGCACTTTCAATCATGATCCCGGTTTCAACATAGAGTGATACATTTCCGTCCGGAAATTCTATAGGGTAGGCAAGGAAATATGCAATAAGTGTCTGGATGATACAAAACCCAATGGTAATGCCTAGTATTCCGATGATTAGTGTCTGTATTACATAACTCTGGATGATGATGTCTTCATCAATTCCGATTGCCTTGAGCACTCCTATCTCTCTTTTGTTGTGGAGTGTTTTTATCATGATGATGATAAAGAGGACAATAATTGCAATGATAAGGCTGACAATCAGGGTAATATTATTTATTATCTGGAAACTTTCAATAGATTCATCAAAAAGACCACCTGCCTGTTCTTTCCAGGTTTTCACTTGTTCCTGTATCCCATAGGAAAGCATGGTCCTTTTTACTTCCTTTTCAGTTGTTCCTGCTTCGGTTTTTACCAATAGTTCGTTTGACTGGTCAAGGGGATACCCAAGGACTTCTTCCATTTCATTCCAGGAGATGAATACCTTGTAGTCGGTCTGGTATGATTTTGTCTGGAATATTCCTTTAATCCGGTAATCCTTCGACACTCCGTTCACAAAACTGACTGTAATCGAATCTCCGGTTTTTACTCCTCCGAGTGATTCAAAAAAGTCTTTGCTTTCATCCACGTTTCCGGCGACATAGTTCCCGATGATTACCTGACCCCTGTCTTCCCTGGTCAGGAACTGGCCTTCTTTCATCATCTCATGGATTTTAGTTACCAGTTTCTCATCATCCGGATTAAATGCTATGACAGGAAGAGCTATCTCGTTTGACTTATGGTTTAATGATGCACCAAGTTCATACCTGGCAGATGCATGAGAAACTCCCGGAATCCGGTTCACTTTTGATACAAGACTTGATGTATTGTCAATGAACCGGATATCTTCTTTTGGTTTGATAATAATATTTGAAATATAGAAATCTACTGTCTGTTCGTTCATGAGTTCAATAGAACCTCCGATCACCGAGGACAGGAAGATCATGTTGGTAAAGACCATCGCGATAATAAAAATGGTAAGCAGGGTGCCGGTCTTACTTGAACGCCTGAGCATCCGGACAGCCAGAAAAAAAGAAATTTTGAAGTCGGTGAGCATTCACACGTCTCCTCTCCGTGACCAGAACCGGTACCCGACAAGGCATGTGATAACCAGAATGAGGAAAATTATATACGATACTGTGTTGTCCGGGGGCTTTATGACCGCTAGTGTCAGGTTTTCTGTTCTCTGGTGTTCTCCCCAGTCGTCTTTATACTCAATATTCAGGTTATAGGTATAATCTCCGGGTTCTCCGGATTCGAGGACAAATACCGCCGGAGCATCATTGTATGGTTCAATTCTTCCTACAAACGCTTCTTTTGTTCCCTGAAACGGAAGGTCAAGAGAGGCACGAACCGACTCTGCATCTCCTGTCCCTGAATTGTCCAGCCTGATTACCAGATCGAATGGAGAGTTTTCCTGTATTCTTTCCGGGTCGGTCTCCAGTGACATGATGGAGACATCAGCTTCTCCCCTGATATCAAGGGATATGGTTTCGGTGACCTGGGTTTCACCTTTATCCGGAGTGGTGAATGCAATTTCAACTGGAATCTTGTGTATACCTGATGTAGTTTTTTTATCTGTGTTAAAGGTAATTTCTCCGGAAGATTCTTCTCCCTGACGGAGTTTTGCAATATGAAATGCATTTGTCTGCAGGGGAGCGATATTTAAACCGGTTTCTTTGACCCGGAGGGTGATATCTTCTGCCTGACTGATGCCCATATTTGTCAGGGTAATTTTCACCGGAAATGATTCTCCTGGTTTAATAGGTCCTGAAGATGATTGAGAAAGGATGAGTGCCGGTTGCCTTACAGTGGAAATCGGAGTATTGACATTTATTGCAATTGGATATTTTATGTATTCATGGTCTCTGATCCTAATCAGGAGCTGAGTAAAATAAAGGCCACTTTGTGGTGGTGCCCGTATCACAAAAGATATCTTAATTGATTGTCCTTCTCCTATCTTACCTTCAAACTGGCCGTTTCCGGCAAGAACATCAATATCTTTTTTTCCATCAAGAAATACGCTGTCAATTATCGAAGATGAAGTAAGATAACTAAAATCCGAATCTGATTCATCTGGTGATAAAACCGGAGTGGTTCCGGTGACTTGGGTGTTTGAAAGTGTTACTGTAACAATACCTTTTTCATCCGGCATAAGAACCGAAGGAGTCACTTCGTAATCGGTGATGACAATAGCAGGGTCTGCTGCCTGCACCGGAAAAACTCCCATGAGGAAGAGGAGAGCAATACTGATTATACAAATTTTGATATACATTTTAAATGTCATACTCCTGGTCGTTTTGGGGTGGTTATTCGATAAATGGAAGTATCAGCACCAGTATACAAGAATCTATGCTCCGGATACATAGGGGCTTTGCCATACATGTATGGTTCAATTACCATGAGGTACAATGAACATAGTATATCCGTGAGGAAACCCTGAAGGGATTTTATGAGGAAGATGATAGTAGAATGCCAGTTATCCGGCATTGTAAGAAGATTTTATAATAAAAAATTTTTCGAGGTGGTAAAATCAGTTGAACTTATCAGAATCATAAGACTTGATGTAGAAAAAGGAACCAAACTTGGCATTGCAAAATTTATCTGTAATCCGGGATACTCCTTAAATGATATTGAATTTCCTCCCGGAGCTGATATTCTTTCGGTATTTCAGGAATCAGGAGAAGAATCCATCCTCCTGTTTCGTGGAACCGCCCCTTCTTCATATCAGTATTTCAGCGGTTTTTTACTCCATGAAATTATCTGGACAACTCCAACAATCCTGACGAATGATAGAATTATTTACAGCGTGATTGGTGATGAAAAATCTTTGAATCATATGCTCCGGCTTACAAAAACATTACTCGGTGAGATCAGGGATATTTCTTATGAAAAGGCAACATTCGGTCCCTATGATCTCATGCAGACACTCACAAAAAAACAACAGGAAGTAATTATGCTCGCAAAGAAACAGGGATATTATCAAAATCCCCGGAAAATTACCCTGGAAGATATTTCCCGCCTATCCGGTCTTTCAAAGGCAACGGTTGCCGAGCATCTTCGTAAAGCTGAAAACCGGATCATGAATTCCTTACTGGCCGGATATTCATAATTTTTCAGAGGATATTTCAAAATTTTGTATTGGCTGGTTTTACCTGAATTTTTTTCTGTTTTAGATCAAAAACATATTATAAGATTATAAGTAATTAGCTATAAGCCTTTATGACTGAGTTACCATATCCGGAATCATGTCCTGATGAATGCCGGGTAGCAAAAAAAATGGCACCGGTATTCAAAGCCCTCGGTGATTACAACCGACTCTGTATTGTGTATCTTCTGGCGATGGATGAGACCGGAAGACTTGGTGTCGGGGACCTTGCCAGAGAGCTTGGGATCTCCCAACCTGCGGTATCCCAGCATTTGAAAATTCTAAAAAATGAAGGTATCGTGGAATCGGAGAGGATAGGATTTCATGTCTTCTTCTCATTTAACCGGAGTCGTCTGGCAGAGATTGACGGTCTTTTTCATGACATGCAGTCGCTGGTGCAGTCCAGGTGTGATAAACAGATTATTCTGGAGAAGAAGATTGAAAATCCTTTGAACATTGTGTTTATCTGTTTCTCTTATACCGGGACAACAAAAGCCTTGATGGAGGGATTTCATGCAGTCTGTGGAGGTGATTTTGTTCTTGTTAAAACAAAGAAAAAGTATGGGACTTTTACTGCTTATACCACCGGATGTATCAGTTCACGAAAAGAAGAGCCGGATCCGGTTACTCCGGAATCAATCGATGTCTCGGATTACGATCTTTTAGTTCTTGGAGTTCCGGTATGGGCATGGAAACCGGCCCCTGCTTCCTATAGCATTATTTCAGGCCTTATCGGATGTGAAGGAAAAAAAGTGGTGATATGTACAACCTGTTGCAATAATCCAGGTGATTGTCTTCCTATCCTGAGAAGAAGTTTAGAAGAACGGGGAGTTACGGTTGTGGATGAAGAGGTGTTTCTTGGAAAAGATGCCTTTGATCATGAAAAGCGTAATGAATTTGTAAGCCGGATTCTTGATGTATACAAATTTTGACGAAAAAATCTTATGAATAATTTGCTGTGCAGGTGACTATATGAAAACGATTATAATTTATCATTCCTATTCAGGAATTACAAAAGCTGTTGTGGAAAAAATTAAGAGCATTCTTTCTGCTGACTCTATTGAAATAGTGCCAAAACATCCCTATTCATCCTTAATGGTTTATCCGAAAGGGTGCTATCGGGCTATGAAAGGAGAGGTGGATGAAGTGACTCCTGAAAAAATTGATGTCTCCGGGTATGACATGGTGGTAATGGCATCTCCGGTCTGGGCAGGAAAACCAACTCCGGTAATAAACGGAGCTATCCGTGCTCTTAATGGGTGTAAAGGGTCACAGGCATTTCTTTTTTTGACATGTGGGGCAAAAAATAGCGGACTGGAAGCAGTTTCTTCATTCAGAGAACGAATGAATGATATGGGTCTTCAGGTATCAGGAGATGCAGTTCTTGATAAAAAAGATGTTCAGAATCCTGAAATGATAGAAAATCTGAGTTCCCTTATTCGGTCTGCCGGTGAAAAGACATGAACACCACTCTTTATTACTTTTCAGGCACCGGAAATTCTTTTTCAGTTGCCAAAAACCTTGCGTCAATTCTTGGAGATACCAATATTATTTCCATTCCGTCGGTAATGAAAGAGAGTTCTGAAGTTATTCCTCCTTCCGGGAAAGTTGGTATTATCTGTCCGGTATATGATGCTGGAATACCTGTTCTGGTGAGAGAATTTTTATCCCGTCTGAATATCCGGAATTCATCCTATGTCTTTGGCATTGCAACATTTGCAGGAACAGGGGGTTCTGCTCTTAAGATGATGAATAACGACCTTCTCGAACATAATACAAAAGGTCTTGATGCAGGGTTTCTTGTAAAAATGCCAGGGAATTTTCCGCCGCTCTATGTTCCTCCATCCGGACTAAAAGTTACAAAGATCCTTCAGGATGCAGATATCCGGATCAAACGAATTGCAGAAAGCATCCGTGAAGAGAAACATCAGAAGATTGGGATGTTTATTCTTTCGTCACTCATGCAGGCTGCATTATACGGAGGTTTTGCAAAAAGTGTTCACACCCTGGATGAGAAATTTTCAGTGTCAGATGCATGTACCGGATGTGGAGCCTGCGTGAAAGTCTGTCCGGTGAAAAATATTTCATTTGAGAATGAACGGCCGGTTTACCATCATCATTGTGAACTTTGTTGTGCATGCCTCAATTATTGTCCGGTCCAGGCAATTGATCTCTCACTCCTCCGGGGAACAAAAGGAAGGGGAAGATATCACCATCCGGAGGTGAGTGTTACTGATATGAATCAGGGACAAGGTGAATTTCTCTAAAAGCCTTGAAAGTCCCTGAATTTACCTGTTTTGAATCCATCTTTTTTTCTCACGATAATTTTTCCCTAGTTCACAAATTCCCTGCCATCTTTCTTTTTCCATCCGTTTTAATCCGATATTGGCCTTGTCCTTTTCAAAAGCAATCTCTTTTTGTATCTTCAGATATTGTTCCAGGCGACCGGGCATCAGAGTTCCTTCTGTTATTGCCTGAATAACCGCACACCCCGGTTCATTCTGATGAGTGCAGTCAGAAAATTTACATCCGACTGCAATACTTTCAATATCTGAAAATTCTTCACTCAGATGTTCTCCGGCAGTCCATACCCTGATTTCCCGCATACCTGGTGTATCCACGATGCAGCATCCGGAGGGAAGTGTTGTCAGATGTCTTACCGTCGTGGTATGTCTTCCTTTCCCGTCATCTTCACGAATTTCTCCGGTTTTCTGATCCGTGGATCCGGTCAGGGCATTCATAAGGGTGGATTTTCCAACTCCGGATGAACCAAGGAATATCACGGTTTTTTGTGAACCCAGGTAGGGCTTTAGTACATCAAGACCCGAGGACTGTAGGGCACTGACCGGAAAAACAGAGACATCTCCTATTTCCCGTTGAATTTGATTAATAAAGGGTGAGATATCATCACAGGTATCGGCTTTATTAAGGAGAATCACCGGGTGTGCTCCTGATGCCCTGACGATGAGCATGTACCGAAGCAGTCGGGGAATACTGAAATCATGTCCGGGATCAGTAATGATAAAAACCATGTCTATATTTGCAGCGATTACCTGTTCTCCGGTATGTTCACCAGAGCCGCCTCGTGAGATTGTAGTTCTTCGCTCCAATATCGAGACAATCATCTTTGTTCCGGTATCCGGGTCCGAGAGTACCACGACGAAGTCCCCTACAACGGGAATCATCTTTTTGGTCTTCATCGCTCCTGATATGGGAAGTGATATGATGCCATCAGGAGTTATAACATCATACCTCGTTTTATGGGCAGTGACTACTCTTCCGGGAATATATGGCCCTTTAAAGGAAGAGAAAAGAAAATTCCAGTCTTCATCCCATCCCAGATCTTTTAAAGTAATTGGTGGGTTTTCAATAATTTCTGATGATTTATTCATATAAGTGGTTTCATAAAAAAACTATAACAGATTTTGGGAATTTAGTTCCTTTCTTGCACCAGATGAAAGGAATGGGTAATAAGAACCGCGGGTTAATCATCCGGGTATTACCAATAGAATGATTTTACTTAAAAACAATAGTTCTTTTAGGGATATTATGGAAGAACTACATGATCAAATATTATCCCTTTGCAGGGATCATGACGCAACATATAGTGGAATTGCGGATCTTGTTCCTCTCCGTGATGAAGTAATAAGACAGGGAGGGGAGATACTCCGGGCATATTCAAAGGCTGTGGTCTTTGGTATCGTCCTGCAGAATAGCCTTGTGGATATGCTGCCCCTGAAAAATCCGGGGTTGAAAAATCTCTATAGTCATCACGGATATCAGGTAATCAACAACCGGATTGATCTTCTGAGTTCACGAATCGCCGATATAATACAGAATAATGGATATACTGCATTCCCTCTTCCTGCATCCCAAAGGTATGACAAAGAAAATATCTCTTCAATATTTTCCCATAAATTAGCAGCTAGGCAGGCCGGATTTGGATGGATTGGGAAAAGTTGTATGCTTATCACTCCCGAACATGGTCCGCGAGTCCGGTGGGGAAGTGTTCTGACAGATGCACCGCTTCCTGCAATTTCTGCACCAATGAAAGAAAAATGCGGGAAATGCCGGGCATGTGTTGATATCTGTCCGGTCGGGGCATATACCGGAGAACCATTCCGGGAGCGAGAACCAAGGGAAGTCAGATTTAACGCACAGTTGTGTGATAAATACTTTGATGATCTGAAAATCCGGAATGAAAAACCCGTCTGCGGTTTGTGTATGTATATCTGTCCATATGGACGAAAAAAACGAGGAAAATCTATCTCTTCTAAAAACCTTGAGATTCAAAGGTAATATTGCCTTTTTCATCTCTCTTCTCTTTAAAACTAACTCTATTTGGTCTTTTCTGCAAAGAAAGATCCGGCATCTGGTTTTCAGATCCCTGAGCTGCCATATTACTACCCGCAATTATACGATCGATGAAAGAGGGATTAATTTTTGCAATAGTTTCCATTAACTTAATACCTTCATCTTTTTTCCCTAATTGGCTTAAAGCAATAGCTTCCCCAAGCAGAGCTCCAAAATGAACGGGATCATTCGCTAATATTTTTGTATAAATCTGATGAGCTTCTTCATATTGATGCAATTCCATGAGTATTGTTGCTTTTTGCAGAAGGAACGTATTGTCCTCAGACATGATAGCCTCTGCTTTTTTGACAAATGAAAGAGCTTCATCATATTTCTTGTTTTTTACCAGTAACTCAGCCATAGCAAGGGTTGCGTAAACATGATTGGGATTTTTTTGAAGAATATGTGTAATGGCTGATTCCAGTTCATGTATTTCATCAGATTCAAACGTTCTTTTTCTCAGTAACGTAAGGACAATACGATAATATGACGCAATTAATTGTTCTTGATCATCTCCGGAGTACTCTCCGATATGATCGTAATTCATACTATCATCAACGATTGGGAAATGAAGGCCGAATTTCTGAGTTTCCTCTTTTAAACGAATGATTACATCCGAATATAATGTACGTGCCCTGGAAAAATTACCAACTTCAAAATAGCAATCAGCAAGACAGTGAAGGAGATTAATTTCAGGTTCGATAAGTTCAAAAGCCTGCTCTCCTGCGGATATTGCTTTATCATATCTCTCTTTTTGGTGATGCATTGTAAACAATGTGACATACCCAATCTGATAATCCGGCCTGATTTTTACTGATTGTTCAAGGAGCGAAATTGCTTCATCATCTTTTCCAGATTGAAAAACAAGGGATCCAAGATTGTGGAGTGCACGATAATTATCCGGTTCTAATTTAATGCATTTTTTGTATGCATGTTCTGCTTTGTCATATTCACCGGCCTGAGAACATACAATACCATGGCTCATCCAGAAATCTGCATTTTCCGGAATTAATTTTACCAGTTCATCACCTTCTTTAATAGCATATTTGGGTGGGTTTGTGGCAATAAGGCATTTGTATCGGTTTAAAAGGGCTGTTTCATGGTTCGGTTCAAGCCGGAGAACATGTTCGTAGAGAGTCAGGGCACGGTCATGGTGTCCCCTGCTTTGAAATTTCTCTGCGTCCTGAATCCTTCGTTTTATTAACTTATCCTTATTCATTCCATGTCTCCGGAGAGTCTCTTATAATTATATTTTATGGTAAATAAGGGTGCAGAGCTTTAAAAAAAGAAAAATGGTAAAATTAAGCCTGAGCTTTTTTAATCTGGAATGACATAACCGCTGCACTAATTCCGCCAAGAAGTGCAAATACACCGGCAACAAGTGGCAGGGCTAATGCCGCTCCATAGGGGAAGATGAGCAGGATAATACCGAAAATGATACTCAGTATACCCAGTATACCTGAACCTGCATCCTTTGACCGGTATGCTTCATAGAGCTTTGTTCCTCCGATCAAAAGACCCCAGAACCCGATGAGGAATACGAGCATGGTCAGGACAATTACCTCACCCCATAATGGATATGACATAATGGCAATTCCGGCAAGGATACTGATAACCGCCAGAAATATCTTCCATCCCATGTTTGATTTGTCCTGGAATAAACTGACCAGAGTGAAAATTCCTCCGACAAACCAGTAAGCCCCCATGAACAGGACCAGGTAATATGTTGTAATCACCGGAGTTGTGATAAGCATGATTCCGATGATAATTGCCATAAGGCCCCAGACAAGTACAAGCCACCAGGGCATACTTCCTACTGAAGCAGCGATTTCTGCATTCGATGGTACTTCATTACTCATAATATCATGGAAATATCCATGAGCGAATGGATAATAGTTTCCATTTTTTTTGTTACCGCAAGGTTTCTGAAACAGTTTTTCAGATCAAAAAAGAGAGAAAAATTACTGGAATTTATCCTTTACACTATTCAGTTCATCAATGGAACTGATGGTCACATAATCAGGAACAACAAGCCCTATCTTTGCTCCTTCAAGAGTTTTACCTACTTCAACCAGGTCATCACCATATTTATCCATGTAATTTGCCTGGGTTTTGGGAAGCCATGCTGATATAGTGCAGTCTATATCTCCGGTTGAAACTGCCTGGTAAAGTGGTCCGGCATCAACTGCGATGAGTTCTGTTTTGTATCCTGCCTGTTCATAAACTTTTTTGAGGACATTGGTACTTGCGATTTCTGAATCCCACAGGACATATCCGATCTTCACGAGTGAACCGTCTCCGGTAACATTACCTATCCAATTGGATACCTGGTCAGGGTGAGTAGTAATATATTCATTTGCTGCTTCTTCATCGGTTTTTCCATCTTCGATAGCAAGCATTACTGATTCCATTTCATCCGGAGTCCATTTAAATCTAAACAATATCTCGTATGCACCCGGATTATCAGCTTCAAATCCTTTTCTTGCAAGAGCCCCGATGTATTCCTCACCGCCGTAGATACCTTTTGGATCGTCTAAATACTTGAGATTAAATCGTGCAAACTTCCAATGCGGTGTCCATCCGGTAACGACTATCCATTTGTTGTCTTTGATTGCCTTTGTCAGTTCGGATGCCATTCCGGCACTGCTGCTTGAGACAAGGGTGTAATCAAGATCATAATCGGTGATGGCATCTTCGGTGTTCTGCATGATGCCGGCACCTGGTTCAATCCCAATGATTTTTCCTTTCTGCATTGATGCTGATTGTTCACTCCCGGTACATCCTGCCAAAAAGATAAATCCGGCAAGGAATATTCCTGTTAATAACAAAATTGCCTGGTTTGTAAATTTCATGTTTTTCCTCCTATAATATAATTTTTTCCTAAATTCATTCATCTCTCTCTGACCGGCACGAGATTCTGACTCAGCCGGTCAAGAATTATTGCAATAATTACAATGGCAAGGCCTGCCTCAAATCCGGAACCAATGTCCACACGCTGTATTCCATAAAGCACCTGGTATCCAAGACCTCCTGCTCCAATCATGGAAGCAATAACCGTCATGGATAACGCTAACATAATACACTGGTTTACCCCGGCCATAATGGTGGGAAGGGCAACCGGAAGTTCAACTTTTACAAGTTTCTGGATTGGTGTAGCTCCGAAAGCATCTGATACTTCAATAAGTTCTACCGGGATCTGCCTGATGCCAAGGTTCGTGAGCCTGATTGCAGGAGGCATCGCAAACACCACGGTGGCGATAATTCCCGGAACATTTCCAAGCCCAAAGAAGATAACCGCGGGGATAAGATAGACAAATGAAGGCATTGTCTGCATCAAATCCAGAAAAACCCTTATAATCTGGTTAAATCTGTTTGAATGTGAAGCAATAATTCCTAAGGGTATTCCAATGATAAGGGCCACCACAGTTGACACAATAACAAGTGACAGTGTCTCCATTGAATGGTCCCATAAATCCAGGTCCCAGATTAATAAAAGGCCGGCAATACAGAGAATGGGAAGGTCCAGAGATCCCAGGATTCTCTTTTTAATATGTTTTTTCTTTGAAATTGCCTTGAATTTAAGGGCAAATGCAATAATTGAAATGAGAATGATGAGCACAGTTGGTGGAATCGCACTAAGAAGTCCATATAATGTGCTTACCATTGCACTGAGAATATCAGTAATGGCATCAAGCAGCCAGCCCAGATTATCACTAATCCATTCTACCAGTTCTTCGATAAACGAACCAATTGGAAGACGTGGGAAAGGCGAAGGTGTCATAGCGATGCTCCTGTCCGGCCAAGAGCTGCAAGAACTGATCCTCTTACAATAACCCCTTTCAGTCGTTTTTCTTCATTAATTACGGCAATTGGGAATTTACTGTCAGCAATAACCGGAATGATATCTGCCACCGGTGTGTCAAGAGAAAGTGTTACAACATCCGGAATGATAATGTCCTGAAGTGTCAGTCCTTCTTTTCCTGCACGTAATGCATCATCTGCAGTTATGATACCTTTTAGTTCACGATTTTTTGCAACTACGAAAATCGTTGAAATTCCGGCTTCCTTCATCATTCTTAAGGCAACATGTGGTCCTGATGATGCATGGATCATGGGATCCGGAACTTTCATGACATCTTTCGCCGTAAGGACACGTGATAAATCCACGTCCTCAACAAATCGTTCAACAAATTCATTTTTCGGCTGAGTTAAAATTTCTTCAGGCGTTCCTATCTGAACAATTTCTCCAGCCTTCATAAGACCGATTCGTGTTCCCAGTTTTAGTGCTTCGTCAAGATCATGGGAGACAAAGATAATGGTTTTTTCAAGACGATCCTGAATGTCAAGAAGTTCATTCTGCATATCTCTTCTGATCATGGGATCGAGTGCTGAGAAAGCCTCATCCATTAGAAGGATATCCGGTGAACTTGCAATAGCTCGTGCAAGACCCACCCGTTGTTTCATTCCGCCTGATAACTGGTCCGGGTACGAATTCTCATATCCTGAAAGTCCGACAAGGTCTAATGTCTCTTTTGCAATACCGGCCCTCTCTTCTGCTGAAATTCCCTGGATCTCAAGGCCAAAAGCAACATTATCCTGGATATTTTTATGAGGGAGAAGTGCAAAACTCTGGAAAACCATTCCCATCCGGGATCTCCTGATGGTTCTCATCCGCTCGGTTGATACTGAAGCGATATCTTCACCATCAAGAAGAATTGATCCGGCTGTAGGGCTGATTAGCCGGTTCAGGCATCTGAGTAGTGTGGATTTTCCACAACCGGAAAGCCCCATTAATACAAATATCTCGCCCTTTTTTACAGAAAATGAGATATTTTTTAATGCTACGACATGACCTGTTCTTTCCCGGATCTCTTTTGTTGTACATCCTTTCTGCAAGTGAGTCAACATTTTCTGGGGTCTTGGACCGAATATCTTTGTAAGGTTTCTTACTTCGATAATTTCTTCTGATGTATCATCAGTCTCCACGTTATCTTACCGTCCATGTTAAGAATCTTCCCATTCCTGTTACACTTAAGGGTTGAGGTGATATAACTGTTTTGTAGGCTCATTTTTGCAAATAATCTCTTTAAAATGAAATTTTAGGGGTGTGGGGCTTTAAAATCAAAATTGAAATCCTCTTGACTTCTTAATCTCAATTTTAATCTCATATTTTTTAAAAATAGAGATTTAAAGGGGTAATTAGGATTTTTAAGATAGATGTCTGTGTTCAGTTTTTTCTCTATTCTATCTTTTCATCTGCTTTTTGGAGAGACAACTTTATGTAATAAGAAATATACTCATCTCTTATATGACAACGGAAGAAATTCTTCACGAGGCAGCAGATGAGCTGAGTAAACTCATGAATGCAAATAATATTCTTGGAGAGCCTGTGGATCTTGGTAATAAGGTAGTGATTCCTGTCACCCGGTTTGGCGTAGGTTTTGGAGTTGGAAGCGGGAAGGGCAAAGATGGCGATGGGAGCGGGGCAGGTGTTGGTGGTGGCCTTGAACCGATTGCATTGTTGGTATCTCATAAAGAGATCACCGGAGCAGAAGGGGTTCAGGTCTTTTCATTACGGAAGGAAAACCCGGTGGCACAGGTGATTACTGCTCTGAGTGAATCACTGGTTCCCCAGGTAATCGGTCTTATCAAGGACAAAGATTTTGCTGGCAATGAAACAAGCAAAGAAGAAAAAAGTGAATAACAGGAATATCATATGATCCAGACGACTGGTGCAATACTTATACCGGTCGGTATTGTTTTTTTCTTTATTTTTATATTTTGGTTTTTGTTTACGATTCCTATTGCGTTGTCGTTATTTTTCAGTCGTGATAATCTTCACCTGGCTGGAAATGTTGCGATAAAGTTTGGTGTTATCCGGTTTATTTTACCGATAAATAGATCCATGGAAGGGACAATTGAGTTTTTTTCCAAACCTCTCTGGTCTTTTCCTGTGAGTTCACCGGAAGTTCCGGAGAAAGAAGAAAAATCTGAAACCAGTATGTTTGATAACTCTGTTGGTGATGTAATTGATTGGTTACCTCTTTTTATCAGATACATCCGAAGGATTATCCGGTTTATCTCCATTGACCGGTTATCCTGTCATGTTTGTTTTGGATGTGGAGACCCGTTTACAACCGGAATTACCTATGGATATATCCAGGCATTCGTTCCGATACTTGGGCAAAAAGGCCATGATATTTCTATTTTCCCGGATTTTGAAAAGCCTGCTCTTCGAGGTGAGGTTGGAATGAATATTCTGATACGAACTCCTGTTTCTTTGATAATTTTTGCCTGTCGTTTATTTATCCCAGCAATAATCAGGACTCGAGTAAATGGTAAATCAGATGAAAAATGTTTGTCATGAAATCAGGATAATACAACATCCTGTTTTTCTTGGTGAAAGGGAGATCTATCCGGTTGTCAGAACCACTGTGTGGTCTTTAGAGAATGGATTTTTCTTGTCAGGAAATCCTCTTGCATTAATTATTAAAGAAAAAGAAAATTGGTTTTTTGTTTCAATGGATCAGGACATTCCTGATATTTTCACATTATTGTCGGTGATGAAAAAAGAGAAGTAAAATGGTGTTACAACACTGTTAATTCTACAATTTTAATTCCGTTCTCTAAAGTGACCGGGGGAACTCCGACAAGATATGTAACGACATCTCCGCTCATAAGTGGTAACATGTTGTAAAACTTTTCAGTATCTGTTCCCCAATCTTCTACGATTTCTCCATTAATTGCAACAACAAGGTCAGATGTATCCTTTTCCCATCGGTTATCGTTGATGGCATCTAAGAGAAGAATTTCCCGGTCTTCATAGGAATGATCTGCAACCTCAAAGGTATATCCTCCATCCTGGGCTGCTTTAGCAAGGGCTCCAAGAGGAGTTTTTTCATTTACATCATAGGTTTTTCCGGATCCCGTAATTATTGCAATGGTTCCATCAGATAATTCGATCTCTCCTGCAAACATTGTGCTGTTATCTTCTGAAACATCTTCTTCATCATTCAGTTCAGGTTCAGAAACTGATATGCCTTTTAATTCGATAACCGCAATATTTCCAACGCTTTGTCCCATGGTGATATCAGCGCCATACACTTTAAGGGGATATGGAGGTACATCACTTGAGGCAAAGGATTCGTTGTTCTGGAGATTGCATACAATTATTTCTGCTTCTTCAGAGATGTTTGCACTTTCAATTTCTGCAGAATATCCGTCTCCCCCAATAATTTCCACGGTATATCCTGTTTTTGCAGCGTCACTGTTAAATGATGCATCTCCTTCTCCATCATCAACAAGACCAATCAGAGTGATCAATGGAACTCCTGAAAAAATGTCTCCTGCTTCATCGGTGAATGACGCTGATGATGTAGCAGCCAGTTCTTCGAAATCTGATTTGGATAATGTCTTATTAATCACTCCTATAAGATCAATTGTCCATTCTTCATTCTCATCTGCAATAACCGGTGAGATAAGAAATACACCTAATGTGACAAGGAAAAGTAATTTCGTGGTCACACTCCAAAACACTTCGTACATACATGGTATTGTTATCCTTTCTTAAATCTAAAAATATCTATTTCATTGTAAAAGTCACAAAGATTCATTAGATTGATATATCATCTGGTATATCAGATAATTCGCAGAACCTTTTTCATATCATAGATAAATTCAGAGTGCATATTGGATCATATGAATTCTCAAGGAAGGGTATTTGTGTACCCCTTCTCTATCAAATCATTGATTTCATTTTTACTTCTGTTGAGTATAGTGATGGGAGTTTCCTGTTGCTTCGCTGATAAGACGGTAACAGATCTGGGCGGCACTGAGGTTTTTCTTCCGGATTCCATCGAAAGAATTGCGACTATTGAACCGGTTGGTTATCAGTTTTTAATTATTATTGATGAGGAGGATAAACTCACCGGTGCCTGTACCGGATGGGCGAACCGGACACTTCTGAAAAAAATAAATCCGGTTTTTTCAAAATTGCCCTGGCCTGGTGATCCAAATAGTGTTAATCTTGAAGAACTGTTAAAGGAGAACCCGGATCTTGTCATATCAAAAGTCGGGTACGATGAAAGTACTCAATCAATGCGGGATATCGGTTTAGATGTAGTGGAAATTTATCCGGAAAATCCTGAAGAACTGTTAAAAAGTGTCTCTTTATTAGGAGAAGCATTGGATAAGGAAGATAAAGCCAATGAGTATATCTCTTATTTTGAAAAAACCTTGAATCAAATCCGGGAGAAAACAGAAAAAATCCCCGAGAACGATAAAAAGAAAATATATCTTATGGGCAGCAGCCCTCTTGATACCGCGGGTTCTGATTATTATCAGCATTACATGGTTACCGCAGCCGGAGGTATCAATGTTGCTGGCTACCTTACCGGAGGATGGAATAGTATATCACTAGAAGAAGTCTATTCCTGGGATCCGGATGTAATAATCATGATGCCTTATACCAGTGCAAACCCTGAAGAAATTGCACAGGATCCTGCCTGGCAAAAGGTTGATGCAGTAAAAAATAATCAGATTTACCGGTTACCTGAATATATTATGGCATATGATATGCCTGGACCTGAGTCGATACTGGGAATTATGTGGATGGCAACCATTCTCTATCCGGATAATGTTCAATATGATTTGAATGAGGAGTTTAAAGATTTTTATTCCACATTTTATGGATTAGATTTAACAAATGCAGATATCAAACAAATTATTACCGATCAGTCCAAAATGCAAAATTTTTTTGAAGAAATTCCAGGACTAGGAGAAAAAATTAATTGATGATGGTTGGATTTACATCCAACAGATCCTGTTTTTCAAGTATGGATGCGATTGTTGCATCTGCAATATCGTACCCATAGTATTTCTTATAAAAAGATCGCATTTCATCTTCAATTTCAAAATTTACTTTCTCCGGATAAATTTTTTCAGAAAGCCACATCATTCCGAGAACTGATTCGGGTGCTGGAACATCCCATGATGAGATATATTTGGGCATCCGGTACACCTTTCCTTCTTTTACTGCACTCAGTTTCTGCCATGACGGATCAGCCTGGAGATCGTCAACAGAAATTTTTGAATACGGAGCAAAAAGAATTACATCCGGATTCCAGGTATATAACTGTTCTAATGATACATCATTCCAGCCTCCTGAAAATTCTCCGGCAATATTTTTTCCACCAGCATTTTCAATTAAATAGTGCTGATAATAATCTGCTCCAACCGTTGAGAGAGGTTCAAGCCCCCCAATATAGACCGTCTTAAGTTCTTCTTTTGGAATATCTGCTGTCTGGTTTTGTATGTACTCCATCTTTTCAGAATACCATGAAATGAAATCATCGGCCTGCTCTTCTTTTCCAATCGCATCTCCGATAAGTCTGATGCCCTCAATCAGTTTGTCCGGTGATTCTGAATCTATCTCAATAACTGAATAACCAAGATCACGGATATTCTGATTCATCTCATCACTCCCAACCTGGGAGATTACCAGGTCTGGTTTTATTGCGGTGAGTGATTCAAGATTTGTCCCAGAAGGGCCTCCAACACTTTTCAGTTCGGCAACTTTTGCATTTACTTCATGCAGGATTTTTTTATCCGCAGGGCCTAAAAATATCGAAGATAAGAGTTCTCCGCCATTAATTGTAAGAACCATCTGGGTGGCAAAGGGATCCAGACATACAACAGATGAGACCGATTCAGGAATTTTGACCTCGTTCCCACTCATATCAACAACAAATTTTTCCGGATTATCAGAAGAAGAAACCGGAAAACTGAGAAGAATAAAGCATAATATGACACACAAACCAACTTTCATTTTCATATTCATTCCCTCGAAATATCCAGCAGTAAAGTATAATCTGCTGGTATAGCATCATCACATTTTACACATATTTAAATATTGAATTGAATGACGATTCCAATTGGTATAACAGGTCAATTCATTACCTGATTGTTTTTCCTGACCGGAAGACAGACAGTGCGCCCGCATTCTGAAACGGTGCTGATTACTACATCAATACCATACGCTTGTTCCATCAATTCCTTTGTAATTACTTCGTCTGCAGTTCCAATACCAATAAACCTGGTCTCCTGCATAACTGCTACAAGGTGGGATATCAGAAATGCATGGTCCGGAAAATGAGAACTCATAACAACTGACAATCCTTCTCCGGCTAATTCCTCAATAATTGATAAAACTTTAAACTGGTTTCCAAAATCAAGATGAGAGGTAGGTTCATCAAGAATCAACAAGGATGGACTCTGAGTAAGAGCCCGTGCGATGGAAACCAGTTGGAATTCTCCTCCGGAAATTTCTGATATTGGCCGGTCTGCCAGATAATCTACACCAACCTTTTTTAATGCCTGCATTGCCTTCAGGTAGTCTTTTGATCCAGGCTGTCCAAAGACCGGTAAATGAGGTGATCTTCCCATCAGTACATAATCCAGGACTGGAAATGGAAAAATTATCTGATGAGCCTGGGGAACATAGGCCATTATTCGTGCCTGTTTACGATGTGATATTGATTCCTTTTTTTCACCTGAAAGGTGAATATCTCCGGATTCAGGTGAAAGAAGTCCCACCAGACATTTTATCAGGGTGGATTTTCCAGTTCCATTCGGTCCAAGAATCGTAAATATCTTCCCTGGTTGAAGATGAAAGGAAATATCTGAAAATACTGGTTTATCTTTTTCATATGCGAAAGAGAGATGATTTACCTCAATCATCAGGCCCACCCTACTTTTTTTCGGCTTAGCAAGTATGCAAAAAAAGGAACTCCGATGACTGATGTAAGAATTCCAAGTGGTATCTCCTGAGTGGTGAGTGTTCTGGCTAAATCATCAATTACAACCAGGTATGAAGCTCCAAGGATTACTGATACTGGTAGGAGATGTCGGTAATCCGGTCCGACTATCATTCTGCCAAGATGGGGAATAACCAATCCTACCCATCCGATTATTCCGCTGATACATACTCCAGATGCAGTAATTACTGTACAGATGATGATAATAATCTGGGCCATTCTGGTGGTATTTATGCCAAGTGAATGAGCTTCCTCTTCTCCGGATGCAAGAATTGTTATCCGCCACCGAAGGAGAATCAGAATTATCAATCCACTGATGATAGGAATTGAAACGGCATACACATCCTTCCAGTTAGTTGATGACATACTGCCCATCAGCCAGAAAACAATAGCAGGTAGTTTCTGATAGGGATCTGCCACATATTTCACGAGTGATATCATGGCTGAAAAAAACGATCCGACAATTATTCCTGCCAGTACCAGAATCAGGGATGATCCTCCCTTGTACACTCTGCTCAGTCCATATGCAATACCAACTGCAATAACACCCCATACAAATGCCAGTAATTGGATAATTATCGGATCTCCGGAGATCAATATACCGAGTGCTGCACCAAAACCGGCTCCCGCTGCAACTCCCAGAATATCTGATGAGACCAGAGGGTTACGAAATAATCCCTGAAAGGCTGATCCAGATGCAGCAAGTCCTGCTCCGACAAGCATAACTGCTATCACTCTTGGCAATCGGATCTGAAGCAGAACAGTCTCCTGCACATCGGTCCATGTGACCGGAAGAGAACAGATCTGCGATATCATTATCATTGCAGCAGTACAGGGTGATATGTCATATCTTCCAAGTGAGAGGGAAACAAAAAAAAGAGCCGCAGGAATCAGACAGAGGATTAATAATTGTTTTTTTTGAGATTTTTTTATATGTTCAATATGATTTGTGAATGTTTCTTCGTTTGTATGTGGCAATTTTTTCATGGTTATTCCTGTTGGGATATTCCTTTTTCAGAGAAGATTGCCATGGTACCGTGGTTATATTGATTACATACCTTACATTCAATTGTTATATCCGCTCCGGAACTGACATGAGTAAATACACTTCTGGTTCCAACAGCTGCACTTTTTCCTGGCCAAATTTCTCCGATGGTTCCATGAGGAATTTGATCTATTATGCCGGAGAATGGATAGGCTTTTTTCATTCCGTCGTGAATGAATCCCCTGTATCCCGGAGGCCAGGGCTGGCTACTTATATGTTTACCCGTCGTTATTGCCAGGTATTGCTCACAGGACATGGTGTACCGGTACCAATGATCGGAGTTAGATACCATTCTGCAGGGAAGATCATCGGTACCTAATCCTTCGATTATGATAAGAGCAGTTTTTTCTGATTCAAGTGATCGTAATACCCCTCCGGAAATATCCGTGATATCATGCACAGAAGAATCAAGTCCAGATATCGGAATTTTTTCATTCTGTCCGGGTAGAAAATGATATGGCCTGATGCAGGATCCAAGAGCTCTGAACGTATATCCCGGTTTTGCAATTACGAGAAGGTCAGGGATGTCTTTTTTATTTTCCAAGGACATTTGGAATGTTTCCAAAATTTCTTCTCTTGAGTATACTCCGGAAACATGTGGATGAGCATGGAGATAATTCAGGTCCTTACCAGAGGGTTCCATGATCGTTGCCAGGTGATGAACTGGTCCTCCTGCGTCTGCTAGTCCGGATAATCCCGTCAGATCAATAATTCCCTGGTGCTTTATCATCGCTCCGGTACCTACAATTACCGGGTTATATCCATTTATTTCGCAAAAACCAGACACATGATCCAGAAGTCCGGAAATCATTTCATTCCATTCATTTCCCTCCATACCTTCATTAAACCGGAGAAAATAAGGGGTAGCATAATCGAGCATGAGGAATTCTGGTTCATAGGCATTCACGATCTCTTGAGCAACATCGGTTACCCAAGGGATGGCACCAGAATCCCTGTCTCCCGGATACCGGTGAGATTCCAAAATAGGGCTGAGAAGTGAAGGCAGATACCCGGATAATGATATTTGCCTGCCGGATTTCATATCTACATGAGTCTGCCACCCTCCTGCATTGATAATTCCTGCTCTCATGAACCATTCTCCAAATGTTCCCAATCTACATAATTTCCGGTTATGGGGATTTTGGTATTACAATGAGGACATTTTCCATTCGATAAATTATACCCGATAAGTCTTCCACCACAGGTTCCGGTGTTTATCCGTTCTATGACAATATTTCCACATACCGGACATATCGTAGAGAGACCCTGAGCCCCTACATAATTTCCAAAATAGGTGTAGGGGAGCATTTTTCTAAGATCATGCAAAATTTGTTCAATTTTTTGAATGTCTGGCGGTGGAGCATCTTTAAGCATATACTCCGGAAGGAGACGCAATACATGCCATGGTATTTCCGGATTAATTTGTGCGATGAAACGGCAGATTTTCCCGAGTTTTTCTGATGAGATCGGCTCTAATACCGGGGTTGTAATTTCCAGATGGCAGACAGAGGATGCATATGTAATTGAATTACAAATTGGTGATATTGATGTAACGCCTGTTAAATCAGCATATTCCTGGTCTGTTAAAGCTTTTAGGCTGATATTCAGAAAATCACATGCTTCACATAATTTTTGCAATGAAGTATTAGTCAGGTACCCATTTGTAAGGCATCCTACCAGAATTCCCTCTTTTTTTGCGGTAGCTGCAAGTTCGAGAAAGGAGGGAAGACTTACTGTAGGTTCATTTATTGCAAAAACAATACTTTGACAGCCTGACTTTTTTGCGATGGTCACAACCTTTTCCGGAAAGAGGTTCATTAATGGAACTTCTTCAACCGGACATTTGGCGATGTATGCATTGGAGCAATATTTACAATCCATGGTGCATCCTGCCGTTCCAATCATGAGTGACCGGCTTCCCGGATAGACATGAAAAAATGGGAATTGTTCAATATGACTCTGGTTTAGCCCTGACCATGAATAAGGAAACCGCTCAATGATTACTCCGTTCTGAACGGTATACATCTGACAATATCCGGTTTTATTTTCTGAAATACTGCATCCTCTTGGACAGTATTCACATTGTATTGTCATGTGACACCTTTAGAAATAGTGATGCATGGATCGGAAGATATCTGCTGCTATATCAATTGTGTTTTCAAAATAAGGTGGATACTTACTCATCTCTACTTATTTCATCTTGGGGATTGATTATACCTGTCGATTGTATTAAATTGCCATGAAGAAAAATCCGTTCCATTTTTCTCTTTATATCACTGATTATATGTACAATTTCAGGAGCATATTTCCATGACAGTACGGTATTACTCTTTTTCTGTTTTCCTCATGTGCCTTTTCCTATCTATATTTATCATTTTCCCGGTATCCGGGTCAGACCCAACAATTGTCTCCATGGTCTATGTCGGAGATAAAGGTGATTACAGTTATCTCTCGAAGGCGTTTTCAGGTCTTGAAAAAGCGAGGGATGGTTTTAATCTCACCGTCAGAGAGATTCTTTGGAATTCTTCAGCCCCGGAAGATCCGGTTATCGATAGGGCCGGAAACAGATCCTCAATGGTTCTTGTTATGGGGGACATCATGAACGGGTATGAACAGGAAATCTCACAAATAAACCCTGATGTTCCTGTTGTAATGATAGACGGGCCGGAGATTTTAGATTCGTCAGTTAAATCTATATCCTTTTCTATGTACGGGGCTAGTTATCTTGCCGGAGTTCTCGCTGCAAATCAGACAACAACCGGAAATGTCGGAGTGATTGCTGGTGTGAATGCTCCGGTCATTCAGAGTTTTACCGAAGGATTTCAGGATGGAGTCAGGGCTGAAGATCCTGATGTGAATGTTACAATATCCTATATTGCTGATGATTATTCCGGATTTTCCATGCCGGAAAAGGCCGGAGAAATTACCCGTGAAATGTATCGGAATAATACCGATGTGATATATGCTGTTTCCGGAGGTTCCGGACTTGGAATAATCAGCACGGCACAAAATCTCTCCGGTCTTTTCATCATTGCAACCGATGCCGACCAGTCCGGACTTGCATCTGATACGGTGATTGCCTCTGCAGTAAAAAGTCTTGACACCGTAGTATACAATGAGATAGAAGAATGTGTATCCGGGAAATTCTCTCCGGGATCAGAGGCTCTATCACTGGTTGATGAGGGTACATCTCTGGTGCCAAATATTCGGTTCGAAAATGTAAGTTCCCTGATAGATGTCCGGATAAATGAGGCGATAGAGAAAGAAAAAATATATAGTGATTAAATTTTCTATCTCTAAATGTCAAGTAAAAAAACGTATTCAGATTTATATCTGGTGGGTTACTCGAAGAAAAATTACAGTTTTTATGGAAAATCCATTAAACCATTTTTTTATTCAATTGTTACCCACGCGATGAAATTGCCTGTGATACTGCTACTCAGTTCAACAATTGTGTGAATTTAAGATCTGCCTGATATCATCAACAGGTATCTTTCGGATCATCAGATGAAAAATATGGTGACCTATTGTATGAGGAGTAATATCCTGGGTTCATACCCCATTTCCCGGACTGTGGTATGATGGAGTATCCGGATCAGAAAACCTGAACTTATCTGCTGGAACGAAAATCTCAAATCTGGCACCTTTTCCAAAAACTCCTCTCTCACGAATAGCGAGCCGTGTAATTGAGAGAATTTCCTGTGAAAGGAAAAGACCAATTCCGGTATTCATCCCGTATCCATGATCAAATATCAATTCTTTCTCTTCTTTTGGAATTCCGATTCCGTCATCTTCACAGACAATAATAAGATTTCCTGATTCCAGGACACAGGAAATAGAAATACGGGTGATTTTTCCTCCATGACGGATTGCATTCTCAAGAAGCGTAGTAAATACTTTTCGTACGATCGGGTCTGCATAGATGGTAAGGCCTTTTGGAATCTGGTTATCGATAAAAATGTCACCAGGAGTAACCTCTTTTTTTGCTGATTCGATAATCGGCCTTACATGATACCACCCTGCAGAGACAGTTCCAAACTCTTCATATTCCCGGGTAAATCCGATAGTCTTCTCAATTATTTCCTCAGCTTCAAGAGCATATGATATGTTCTTATGAATGAAGGCAATATCCGATGATTGAAGAGCCATATCCAAAAGGAGCTGTACTGCAGAGAGTTTGTTTAAAATATCGTGACGCGTCAGCCCGGTCAGAAGACGAAGTTTCTGATTTGATTCACGAAGAGATTCTTCAACCCGTTTTTGATCGGTAATATCAATAATGGTCCCGACAAGTCCGGATACCTGGCCGGTATCGTCAAAAAACGGTGCCTTGTAAAACATCACCTGGTGAACTGATCCGTCAGCGTACTGCATCTCCGTCTCATACTGTTGAATATGGGGGGAATTAAAAACAGACATATCTGCTTTATAAAAAACATCTGCTTCACGTTTAGGCCAGAATTCATAAACCGTTCTACCGATTACCTGATCTCGCGTTCTTCCGAAATATTTTTCAAAAGCAGCATTGCATCCGGAATACACACCATCACGGTTTTTGTAAAAAATTGGTACCGGGAGAGTATCTATGAGAACCTGAAGGAAGGAAGACTGCTGCTCAAGTGCCGATTGGGCAAGCTTCCAATCAGTAATATCAATCCCGATTATGGCATATCCGGTAATATCTTCGGTATCATCACGAATCGCATTCAGATTCCAGGAAATTATCTTTCGATCTCCATCAATTGTCCGGATAGCAGCCTCAAATTGATCCACACCCCTTTCAGAGTCAATGCTCTCTTTTGCAATCTGAATAATCTGTTGTAAATTTTCTTTATCCGGATTCAGGAGAACCCATATCTTATCATTTCCCACTACCTCATCTGAAGAATACCCGCTTATCTCTTCTGCAGCAGCGTTCCATAAGAGGACTACTCCTTTTTTATCTACCGCCATGATCCAGACCCGTGCATCAGAAATAACCGCATTCTGAAACTCATGTAATTCCTGAAGTTTTTTATCAGAACGTTTTCGTGGGGTAATATCTGTTGCTATCACCAGTCTGACCATCCTGCCGTCATTCCACCGGATTATCCGGTTTCGGCAGTCATACCATAATTTATTGTGAGGATTGAAAAATTCACATTGGTGAATCTTATCCGGAGCATCTAATTCATCTGATGAAGAGTTCATACACGAAAGAAAAGATTTCTCACGACCTATGGTGATATCTGAATAATAAGGAAGATCGGAGAATTTTCGAAGATGATCCTTCCCATATGAATTGATATACAGGATCTCATTGGTATCCATATCCGCAATATAAATCACCGAAACAAAACTATCAAGAATTGTGTACAGTTGTGCCTGGACTTCTTTTACCCCTCTCTCATCCAACTTACCCGATTTCAGAAAAGTTTCAGGAGAAATCCATCTGTTATCAACCTGAGCGTTGACATTTTTATCATCCAAAAAAGGGATATGAAGATTATAATGTTTACGAATTGCATTCAGAACCTTTTCAGATTCCATCCAGCGTTGGTCCAGATGTCCAACAATCTGATCAATCCGGTGGACTTGTTCGGTTATAAGATCAAGGCTCTTCGAATCATCCAGCATTTCTGTATACGCAACAATAATAGAGAGAGGATTTCGAATCTCGTCATTGAGGATTGCAAGGTATGCAAGATTTTTCTGAATCTGTTTTAATGCCGTATTTTTTTCCTGTTCAAGCAGTATTTCCTCAGTGATGTCATGACCCTGAGCAATGGTTGCCACCGGAGTTTTTCCATCCGGAGAAAACAAAGTGGCTGAATTCCAGATCAATGTCCGGAGCGTTCCATCCTTACATATGACATCTATCTTTGTGGTATCCCAGCGAACTCCTTTAAGAGTGGAACGTAAAAGTTCCATGATATGGTCTGCCTGGTCAGGAGGAAAGAGAACCCGGATAGACTGACCGATTACTTCTTCTGCGGTTCTGCCGGTAAGAAGTTCAAAGGCATGATTAAAACGGGTAATACGGAATGAGGGATCCCAGATAACAATCGGAACATTTGCAATAGCGAACAGGTTTTCAAGATAGGCATTTGTCTGACGCAGGTTCTCTTCAGATATGGCTAAGGCATCATACTGGTTTTTGAGTTCCTGCTCTGTTCCAAGCAATGATTCATATGTTGCACTGAGTTCTTCGTTTGTTTCCCCGAGATCTTCGATGAGCCGTTCTCGTTCCTGTGCCACTTGTTTCTGTTCGGTTACATCCTGACAAACGCCGATTATTCGAAGTGCCGTACCATCTGCATCCATCTCAACCGAACCATTTGCATTTACAAAGTGAATGGAATTGTCAGGATATATCACCCGGTACTCTTCAGGCCTGAATAATCCTGTCCTGATAGCATGTTCAAGCACAATTTCATGATCTTTTTGATCGTCCGGATGAATTCGTGCCCTGATGATTTTAAGATCAAGAACAATTTCTCCCGGTTCAAAACCGAATATCCGGTATAACTCATCTGAACAGGTAAGGGTACCGGATTTCAGGTTCCAAATCCAGCTACCCACCCGGGCAATCTTCTGAGCCTGGATAAATGCTTCATTGATCTCTTTCAGAACCAGTTCTCTCTTTTTCCTCTCGGTAATATCCTGGATAACTCCCATCACCCGGATGATATGATCATCTGAATCTTTCTCGAGTCTTGCCACCGAATGAATAAACCGGGGAGGAGAACCGTCTGCAGGGTTTATTTCATATTCAAGATCATAGGGTTTTTCCCGAATGAGAAGGTCTACCAGGGCCTGGTGAACCCGTTTTCGATCAGGAATGCAATCTTCTATCTCCTCAATAGGAAAATCGCCGGCTACTCCGGGAAATCCAAAAATAGAGAGTCCTTTTGCAGAACCCCAGATCTTATCAGTTTGTAAATTATACTCCCAACATCCGGTATTTCCGATATCCTGGGCCATGAGAAGTCTGGTCTCATGTATCCGGATGGTCTGCTCACGTTCCACGAGTTCATCAAACTGGGCTTTCAGTTCTTCTTCAGAAGCTGCCAGTTGTTCATATGATGCAACAAGATCCTGGTTTTTTTGTTCCAGTTCACGAGCTGCCTGCCTTCGTTCAGTAATGTCCCTGAAAAACCAAACTCTCCCAAAATTGGCCTCGTCCTCTCCTGTCATCGGGGAAGAAAACCGTTCCAGGGTCCTTCCATCAGTGAGAAGTATCTCCTCGAAACTTTTTTCCTCTGGATGTGAATAGAGATACCTGACTCGTGAGAGGAATGCTTCATAATTGAGTGTTTGAGAAGCAACGAACAAAAGCACTGTTTCATCTTCACCTGATGCCAAAATTTCTTCAGGAATGTTCCATATCGTAACAAAATTCCGGTTATATCCAAGAATAATTCCGTTTTTGTCAACAATGAGAATAGCATCCGGAGAGACCTCCTGCTGGGTAGTAAGGATGAGATTTTTAAATGCTAATTCATCTTCAGCTTGTTTTCGTTTGGTGATATCCTGGATAACTCCGATTATCCGGGTGGCATTTCCCTGTTCATCCCTTTCAACACGGGCAAGGGAGTGAACAATCCGGGGAGGTGAACCATCAGCCGGAACCACAGTGTATTCAAGATCGTACTCCGAATTCTCTCTGATGAGATCTACTAATGCCATGTTCAATTTTTCATGGTCCGGAATACAACGATAGATTTCATCAAGCTGATTCTCTTTTATATTGGGAGGAAATCCAAATATGCTGAGAGCTTCGACAGAACCACGGTAAACCTCTGTTGCAGGATTATATTCCCAGGATCCAATATGACTGATCTCCTGAGCAAGGGCGAGTTCATGGACCGTTTTCCTGAGCTCTTTCTCGGCTTTTTTTAGTTCGGTGATGTCACGTATGGATTCTATGGCACCAGAGACCTCACCGTTTTCATCATAGAGCCTGCTGACCTTAATGAATACACTTATCCGGTTTCCTTTTACTATGATCAAATCGGTCTCTGCCATGAGAGCGTTGTCAGTCCTTCTGACATTTGAATAGTATTTCTGAATATGCTCTTCTGATTCATCAATGAGGTTAATCAGTAGCGGACGGTGTGAATTATAAAAAATAGAAGCTACATCTCCACTATTTTTCAGAAGGACTTCATCGGGAGATATACCGGTCATTTCAACCATTGCCTTATTCCAGGAGATGATTTTTCCTGATGTATCAATAACAAAAGTAGGGTCCGGGAGAAAATCAATGATATCGTAGAGGCGTTTTTCTGATTTACGGACGGCTCGTTCTGCCTGCTTTCTCCGTACTGCCTGCCGGATTTTATGGGCTAACTCGGCAAACTGAGACTTTGGTTCCCCTCCTTTCTGGAGATAAAAGTCAGCACCATTATTTATTGCCTGGATTACGACTTCTTCCCGCCCACGCCCCGTAAACAAAATAAAAGGGATATCACCAGGCATTCTTCTAACTTCCTGTAAAAATGCAATGCCATCCATTCCGGGCATGTGGTAATCAGATATAATGGCATCATATGATCCGGACTGTAAAAGTTTCAAGGCATCTTTGGCAGAAGGCGAAATATCAACACGGATATCTTCATTTTTTTCCAAAAAAATCTTCCCGATACGCAGAAGGTCAGATTCGTCATCTACATATAATACTGATATTGGGCTGATTTCCATAATAATTCGCTGAATTTTTTCTTCTCACGGAGAGGAGATTTAGGTTCTAGATAGTGAATATCCCTATGTATCTGGAACGGTAAAATATTTCTGAAAATCTATTTACTGGAAAGGTCCATATGAGGGGAGACCTATTTCTGTTACTTATAAAGAAAAACTGATGTTTCATTGAGTCAGGAAATATCACTGATAATTATGGTTTTTGCAGATGAAAATCAAATTTCCCTCTTAATTATATTTTTATCCGGCCATTATTATGTGTGCCTGGTTTTATCCGTTAAAATGGTGATAATCGTACATATCTTTTATGTACTCCTGTTTTCTATGTTTACTTCCCTTTACCGGAGGTTTCAGATACCCAACCTCCGGAGTCTGCTTTGCCGGACAAAAAGGACAGAGGGCTGCATCAACATCATGGGCTTTTGTTCTGACCGGACAATAATATACCCCGTCGATGTAATTTACCTTGTCTCCTCCGGGAAAAGGCATACCAACCGGATGACCGGGTATCTCCTGGACAAACATACAAAACCCGGAGAGCAGATATTTTAAAAACCGAATCCTGGATCCGATATCATCACCCGGACATTTAATAGCCACCATCCCCCAGTACTTTTTTGCATGCTCTGAAACTGCTGTATCAAGTGTAGAAAAACTACCCTGTTGCTTCATGAGCCGGATCTTCTGATATGTGCCGTCTAAAAAAGATGCTATTGTTTCTTCCAGTTCTCTTTTATAATCATCCGGAAAAGAATCAATCTTATCAGAAAAATTTACCTTCATTTTTGTCAGGTATCTTGGGGAGTAATCAAGAACCAGATCTGCAATTGCCTCTCCAAGGTCACGTCTGGACTCTAAACCTGAAAGCATGTCACAGGTCATCGGTATTAAAATTTTATCAGGTTTTTTTCCGGTAACTGATGAGAATATGCTAATAATACTCACGTCTTTTGTCTGGTTTGTATATCATTATCCTGGAACAGATTTATCATCATTCTTTGAACCGGATGATAAGTGAAAATATACCCCTCCTTCATCTATAATTATTGCTGGATATATTAGGATTTTTTTTAGTCCCATCAGGAAAAAACTTTGCCATTTCGAGAAGATGAGGTTTATTCTCTCCTCTGGCCTTAACCACATTCTCCTAAACAAGCTTTCATATCATCGGCGTTCAGACATGCAATTTCCTGAGCCAGACAGTTATTATTTTCAGGTCCTGTCTCGATTATTTCAAGATAAAAACCAGTGGTTTCAAACTTTTCGACATTGATAGCATCAAGTTCATTCTTTTCACTAGCAAAAGATTTCAGAGCCTCTCCTTCGTAAAAACCGAGCGGATTTACGCGAAGTGTAAGATCCTTGTTTTCATAAGACAACGACAGATTAGATATCCCTATAAGAGATACTGATTCACCGCCAGCACCGGAAAAGACAACCGCTGCATTTACCGGACAGGTGATATACCGTAATAGTTTATCAGGAATCAAAAGACTTTTCTTTCCATCTGAAAAATGGGCATATGGAATGATATCCTTCACAATAATATCCGTTATCCCTTCTGATCCATGAATGATGGAACTTTCACCGCCCTGAACGTATATTACGTACCGGGGAGATTCATCAGCTGTACAGACTCCTGCCAGTAAAACCAGGATGAATAAACATATGAATCCAGATGATAGGTAACGATTCATTATTCTTCTCGCTCTGTATACGATATGTTTTTTTCGATATGAATCCATGTTAGATCCTCCGTTTGCCACTTTGACAATAGACTCTCAACGAGATCATCCACAATCGTGCTATTATTTTTTATTTTGCTCGATTCATACGTCACGAAGAACACATTAATTTTTTGTTAGTGGCAATGTTGGGTTCTATTTATTTAGTAGAAATAGAATGAATCTCAAGAAAGTATCTATTTTTGAATTATTAGGGTTCAAATAACCTTTAACGGTTTTTGATTCCCTTAATCGTATGAAGGCGATGATAAAAAGATATGCTGGGAAATTATGAGATACCGGTAATAATACTCAGTTTCCCTCTGAACTGACTCATGAAAAGGTTATAATAAAACCCTTCTTTTTTCATGAGTTCATCATGGGTTCCCTGTTCGATAATTTCTCCCTGGTTAATAACAAGGATACAGTCTGCATGCCGGATTGTTGAAAGACGGTGAGCAATGATGAATGACGTTTTTCCCTCCTGCAGGTGCAATAGTCCATTCTGGATTATCTTTTCGGTTCTGGTATCCACATTACTGGTTGCTTCATCAAGAATGAGAAGTCGTGGATGGGCTACCATGGCCCTTGCAATGGTCAGCATCTGCCGTTGACCCTGAGAAAGATTAGCACCGCCATCACTGAGAAATGTATCAAAACATTCAGGTTGAGCCATGATGAACTCGTATGCCCCGGCTTTTGTTGCAGCAGAAATACATTCATCGTCCGTTGCACCCTCCCGGGCATATCGGAGGTTTTCCATGATTGTCCCTGAGAATAGGAACGGTTCCTGAAGGACCTGGGCAATCTGGGACCGAAGACTGTCCTGTTTCACCGAATCTATACTGGTTCCATCAACCGTTATGGATCCGGACATGATATCGTAATACCGGGTCAGGATATTAATAATGGTACTTTTTCCTGCTCCGGTAGGTCCGCATAGGCCGAAAATTTGTCCGGGAAGAGCATTGAATGTGTTGTTTCGGAGAATGGTCCGGCCAGGAACATATGCAAAATCAACGTTATCAAATCTGACATCTCCCGTGATTGATGGCATTGGTCCTGCTTCAGGTTTATCTGCAACCACGGGTTTTTCATCAAGGATTTTAAATACCCGCACTGCTCCGGCGGATGCATTCATGATGACTGCATATGATGAGAAGATCTGGGAGAGAGGCGAAGATATACTTGATGACAATCCAAGAAATGCAACTAGTTCACCAAGAGTGATATTTCCATGAATGATCATGGCTCCACCTACTATCAAAAGAATGATCATCTGGAGGTTTGCCATGATGGTTGCAGCAGGCATGGAGGTAAGTGCAACAAATTCAGCCCTGCCTCCGGTCCTCGCAACATGTGCAGAAAGAACTGAAAAAGCGCTGACAGATGACTGTTCCTGCCTATACGCAATAGCCACCTTCTGTCCGGCCAGGTGCTCTTCTGCATAGCCATTCATTTCACCGAGTTGTTCCTGCATGTGTTCAAATGCCGGGCCGGAAACCCTGGCGATGGTTGTAGAGATCCAGATAATACAAAAAACCGCCAGATATACAAGTAAGGCCAGGAACGGGTTTATGATAAGCATTACAACCGTCAGAACGGTTATCGTGGTTAGGGATTGGAGGACCTGCTGGATACCGTTTGAGAAGAACTGATCAATAACATCAGTATCATTGGATATCCGGCTCATCAATTCTCCGATTGGCTGACGATCAAAAAATCCCAGGGATAATATCTGTAAATGGGTAAACAGATCATTTCGCAGGTTATAGAGGGCATCCTGGGATATGTCGGAGAGGAGTTTTTGTGAAAAATGACCACAAATCAATAGTGCTACGGCATCAAGGATAAATAACAGGAAAACCTTCTGAAGGTCAGCAATGGACTGTTTTTGGGTGATAATATCGGTTGCAGTTCCCATTAATGTCGGAAGAAGACCCATGGCGATGGAAAAACCAAGCATCAGAATGAGGGCATAGATAAGTCGATACCGGTAATAGGTGAGATATGAGAGCATTCGCTTTAGTGTCTTTATCATGGAACCGGATTCTGATTCGGTTTTGTCCGCTGTTCCAGCATATGTTTTCATGAAGCACCTCCGGCACGAAAACCCCTGCCCAGTTGTGATTCATAGATCTCCTGGTAGAGGGCATTACTCTCTAGTAACTCTGCATGTGTTCCGGTGGCAATGATTCTGCCATGCTCCATCAGGACAATCTTATCTGCCGTGATGACCGAGCTAATCCGCTGGGCAACGATGAACTTTGTTGCGGTTTTCATCATGTCTACAATTGCATCCTGAATCCTGGCTTCTGTAGCTACATCACAGGCACTGGTACTGTCATCCATGATGAGTATTTTTGGCTTTGTTGCCAGAGATCGTGCAATGGCAAGTCTTTGTCTCTGCCCTCCGGAAAAATTCGATCCCCTTCTGGCGACCTTTCCGTCATATTCTTCCGGTATATTTTTTACAAACCCATCCACATCTGCAGCCATTGATGCAACAAGCATATCATCATCGGTCATTTCCCGGTTTCCGAATGTGATGGTATCTCTGATGGTTCCGGAAAAGAGAACTGGTTCCTGCAGGCAGATTCCCACGATTTTTCTGAGAACACTTTGTGTAATGTCCCTGACATCAACTCCGTCTATAGTGACTTTTCCTTCAGTTACGTCATAGAACCGGGGAATGAGTGATATGAGTGATGATTTCCCAGAGCCGGTAGCACCGAGAAAACCTATTGTCTCTCCGGGGTTTACCACCAGGTTGATATCTTTGAGTACTTCTCCTTCAGGCTCACCAGCATTATTCCGGTATGAAAGAGATACATGCTCAAAGACCACTCTCCCCTTTACTGTTTCGGGATTAAGCAAGGCAGGGTTTTCCGGATCCCTGATCTCCGGAGTTGAGTCCAGTACTTCGAAAATCCTAACCAATGAAGCATTTGCCTGGGTGATAAACGGCAGCACGATTGCAATGATTAGGAGCGGCATCATCAGGATAAGGATGTACTGGGCTGCAGATGTTACATTCCCTATCTGAAGGCCGGTTCCGGTAATAACTTCCATTCCACCAAAATAATACACCGCTCCAAAACCCATGATGGAGATGGCAATGATGGCCGGCATCAGGTACGCCATGACATGCTGGGGGCGAAGGGCTGCAGTCCGTAATTCTTTTGTTGCATTTTGGAATTTTTCGATTTCATAATTCTGCCGGACAAATGCCTTTACTACCCTGATTCCGGTGAGTGTTTCCCGGAGGGCATTATTAACGCCATCTATCTTCTTTTGTTTCTGTGAAAATGCAGGCTCCACGATTACAAAATAGATGAGAAGTGATATGGTGAGAAGGATAAGGAGGGTTATCATGATCCACATAAGGCTTGGTGCCATGAAGTGCAGGATGATAATGGTCCCGATAAGGAGAAGTGGTGCCTGCATCAGTTGCATAATAGACTGCATGACCGCTGTTTTCACGTTCATGATGTCGGTTGTCAGTCTGACCAGGAGATCACTTGCCCTGAACCGGTCAATATTCCCAAACGAAAGGGTCTGGATCTTTTCAAATGTCTGTTTTCGCAAAATGTGAGAACAATATCCTGCAAACCACACTGCAATGGATGCGTTTGCAATCTGGCAAATTCCGGCGATGATTGCCGCTATCAGCATGAGAAACCCTATGTCCAGGACATTTTCAAAATCTCCGGTGAGGATTCCATAATCTATCAAGGCAGCACTGAGGGCAGGAATTGCCAGGGTGCCTCCGGCAACGATGATATTCAAAATAATGGATAGAAGCAGCCATCGCCTGTATCCATAAAAAATTGTGAATAATCGTTTGTAATTTGATATCGTCATACGATCACAAAACTCTGTGAATCTTTCCGGTTCAATAGGAGATAAATGGATCTGAAAAATCGTCAGTGTAACTTTATGGAATCTGATTTATTGAAAACCACAATTCGGAAACTGGCGAGAAGGAAATTTAGGTTATTATCATAATCAACTGGTGAATGAAACAGTAATAAATTAAGAAGAGTATGGTCAATATGTGGTCAGAGGTACATATCTGAAATACCCTAAATTTACCTTAATTTGTGAAAATACCTAAATTTTCTACCTATCTGTCGGGAGGAAATATTTATCTTACTATTTTGGGCTTCATTTTCGGATTAGGTGTTAAAAATCGATTTCTCAAGGGGTCGCTATTAATGCCTGTAGATGAGGCAATGGATGGCATGATGATTACAATGATAGGCTCTTTTAGGGGGTATATTAGAGACATCTCTATCTATTTAAACTGGGGGAAAGTACGTCGAAAAATGTTGTGAAATCATGGAGATCCTGGAAAGAAGGGCGGGTGTGTCGATTCTGATTGAATATTTCGCAGCAGGTCTGACAAAAATTGGAGGTGTGAAATCAATTGATATTTTTCGGGGTGTAATTCTCCGTATCTTTGTGGTATCATTGCTGGTTTACGTAAACAATCAGCAATTAATATTCCTCTTTGCGTATCACCATATATTCTGTCATATGGTCTGTGGTGGGCACACTTTTCCGTCTTCTCTTTTTGTCCGGAACGCAGGATCTGATCCTTCTGTTACCTGGTATTTCACGGTTCTACCGGTTTTTTGTGTCCGTATTAATTCTTCATCCAAAAGTTGTGAAAGGTGCCAGCCTGCAGCCTGGGCTGAAATTTTTAATCTCTCTCCTATCTCCTGCCTGGTAAGACCCGGACTCTCCTTTAACATCAACATAATCCGGTGCCTTGATGGGGAAGCGGTAAGGTTTAAGGATCTTTTCTCATCCGCAGAGTATCCGGGTGGATAATATCTTGCAAACCCTCCGGAGTGGAGTTTTGTCACCTTGGAAAACCGTGTCAGTTGATCAAGATGATACCGGACAGTTCCAAGTTCCATTTCCATAGTTGTAGCAATTCCCCGAAGGTGAATTCCCGGGTTCTGAACGATAAATTCATAAATCTCTCTTCTCGACCTGGATTCAAACAGGGTATTTCTACTGATTACCCGGTACCCAAGAAAGAGGATCTGTTTCATTAACATAAAGATGGGACTTAAGAGCACAACCTGGGTAATAAATAACCAGAGGGGAAGCTCCCATATCTGAACCTTATCCGGATTTTTTGACTGTGTATCCGGCAAATCCTCGTATGCACTGGTAACGATGTACCGGTCTGCCATGACCTGGACCGGAAGGAGAAGAAGTATGAACAGAAAAATGGGTAAAATTCTCATGTTACTCATCCCATGATTCTATCTGAAAGGATGCCGGGCTTGCATCATCCGGCAGATGAACCTGGTAATACCATCTTCCCGGATCAAGGCCGGTTTCTGAATAAATTCTCATGAATATTGCGTTGTCTTCGATACCATCATCGATATCAGAGTATGTTCCGTACTCACCATCCGGGGTTAAAATCTGCAGTGATACCGGTGCAGGTTTGTCATATGTCACCCGGACATATTGTTTAGTCTGATCCTTTGATATGATATCAGAAAAAAACCTGGTTTCTCCGGGATTTAGTAGTTCATACACGGGAGATATGTTTCCGGTTGAGAAAGGTTCATCTGATATAATTGTTATAACAATATTCTCTGTTCCAAAAGAGGTTGCCTGAATGGTCCCATATTTTATTTGCGAATTGTTATCTTTGTCTCCTATTGCAATGACGGTTACTTCATTACTATTAGTATCTTTAGAGGCAAAAGCATAGTTTGAATCAGAATTAGCATGAACAGGAGAGATAACGGCCAAACTGATAAGGATCAGGAGTATGAGGAAAGATAATGTTTGCCGGTTCCTGAACATCATGTTTAACTAATTTGTCCTATTTATATTGAATTGTTCTGGCACATCTCTTTTCCCTGAAAAAAAAGGGGGAGGGCTATTAAGGGAATTACCCTTTATATCCATAACCAACCGGTTTTCCAGTTTGTTTATCGTAAAATGTGAATTTTCCGCTTGCATCCGGACCTTCTATCCGGAAATCTTTTTTTGTTTCAACTACCTGAATTTCTAACTCGGCAGGAGTCATCGTTTCCAGAATTTCTCCGGTGTCAGCATTGCTGACGGTGCACAATGAATCAGTACATTCGAGCTTGGTTGTTGCTGTTATAGTAATCTCTTCTTCTACTGTAGCCATTGCAACGCCTGTAAGTGCTGCTCCAATGGTTAAAAGAATTCCAAGAATTATGATCCTGGTAATCTGTGGGGTTGTTTTTGTTTTCATATCAATCCGGGGATGATGGGGTTTACTGGTTTCATCCCCGCTCATAAGGTCAGTGTCCGGATAAAAGCTGTTTTTGGCACAATCATTTTCTGTTTGACAAATTCTCTATTGATGTTTGAAATTGATGGATCATGGTTTAATATTCAGGACAATTTGTTTAGAATTTTAGAAATAAACAGTATTCATTATGTCCGGACAAGTTTCTCTGATGTCTTCCAAGACGTAAAAGATCAAACTATTTCATTATAAATCCGGTTCATATGCCTATTCCATTTCGAACGCTTAACCTCCATATTATTTAATGAGAAAGATGCGAAGGGATCCGCTCATTCTCCATATTCTGCTCTCATAGATCCTTCTTCTTCAAAAGCAGAACAAAGGAAGCCTGAGCCATATGAGGTAGATTCGGTTGATTTTAAGAAGCTTGATGTTCCTATCCGGGAGCCATGTGACCGGTGCAATGCCCGGTATGTCGAGTATATTGAACGGATAACTCCCGGAAGGCTTGCCAGGAAGAACGAACCATCCCGGCGAATCTGTAAAAAGTGCTACAAGAACGCTGAGAAGAAGAAGGAGAGATCATTCCGGACTCTTCCAGGAACCCTGAACACCGCCGGGATGGAGCGGATCTTCGTGGATGTAGGTCGGTGTTCTGTTTGTAATACCGGGAAAGCTGTCTGGAAAGATCCCGAGAACCAGATCTCGATCTGTGATTCCTGTTATGCAAATGCCGGAGGAACCGGGACCATCCCGGAGGAGTCTCCATGAGTACCTCTGCTATTTTCGGGAGGATGTGAGTATGGCACGAGATGTTTCGGTGTATTCATACGAGATTGATGAAGCGATACGGAGTGTTCAGACCATGAACCGGACGATTATCCCCCGGTATGTGATCGAGGAGGAGATCCGTGAGAACCGGCATAAGTACCCGAGAGCCGGAGAACTTCCGGAGATTCCACTTCGGATGGTGATCTCTGAACTGGTGAACCGGCGACCTGGCACCAAAGTTTTTGGAAAGTATCCGGTTTCGTGGGCATTTGATTATATTTCCTCTGCCCAGGGGGCCACATCATGAGTGAGGTACAACGGCCCCGACCTTGATATTGAAATCCAGAATTGACAAAATTTTTCATGTTACCATAATTCGGGGAAAAATATGAGTTCTATAATTGTGAACACGATGGATAACTGTCCAAACTGTGATAAATTGAAGGCAACCTGATGGAAGTGGATATCCCATTTGAGGAACTGAACCTTGAAACAAAAGAGGCTATTGTTGATCTCCGGTGTCTCGGGTGTTTCACCCAGGAAGCCCTGGTACTTCGGTACATGAATACTTGTTTTGAATCTCATGTGATCTTCGGTGAAGATGGTGCCGTGAACCGTCATATTATTCACTGGATTTCCGGTAAGGCGGTATAGAATGGGATCGCCAACAACAGACCTCAAATATATTTTATGAACCGCGTCAATTCCTCTACCTTTTAATGAATCCCCTGGAGATATTGCCGCATATATTATTGCTGAAAATCCATGGGGGTGTATTCCTTATACAGATGGTACCGGACCACAAGAAGCGATAAAAATTCTTTCTGATTCGAATGACCTATATGCAGAAATTAGTAAAAAAATATTAGAGGCCACAACCGGAGCGAAGAGGGCTTCTGCTACAACAAAACGGAAGTTTCGAGCACAACAGACAGATCTTGAAAAGAAAATGAACTCCGGGCTCGTAGTGCTTCGATGCAATGATCCGACATCCGGAATGTATTATGCCGATATTTCTCCGACCGAAATACGATTAAGAGGGTATTCCTGGAGTTCTCCCGTAGCCGCTGCAGCTTCCCAGGTAACAACATTATCGGCACTCCCCCCAACGATATCGGGAGTTTCCCCTAATATCGTGACAGAAAATGAGACCTCAACTCTTGAGATATCAGGAACTAATTTTAAATCCGGTGTTGTCACTCAAATTATTCATGATACAAAGCCGCCTTTAATGCCAAATTATGTTGAGATCGTTTCACCAGGCAAAATGAGCGCAAACTTTAGTTATCCTGCCGGGTATGCGGGAGTTTGTGATATCAAAGTAAAAAACAAGAACAACGGACAATCGATACTTTCTGATGGATTTACGATTCTTCCTCCGGCAAATCCGGCAGTAGGGTTTCTCTTAAAGCGAACCATCACCATAAACGGTGTTCCAGGTGCAACCTTAAAAAATCATCTTGTACCGTTTAAAATTTATTTAGGATGGCAGACTGGATACGATTTAGATCCAAAGAAGGGAGTCTCAACAATTTTTGTGAATACCGGTAATATGAAAGCGAGTTTTGACGATATCAGAATTGTCGGTCCTGGTAATACACTATTTAAAATTGAACGGGAAGAGTTTAGCTCTTCCTATTGGGGAAGGTTTTCCGTTGTGGTCCCCTCCCTCCCTCCGGAAGGAATCACTGCAACCCTGTACTACAATAATCCAAGTGCTCCGGCGTTGTGGAGCGATGCCGATACTAGTCAGTGCGGGATAACAACGATATTTACCCAACCGCTCCCGGATTGGGATCTCTCGGGTGTTGCATCTACAACGATAAATGGGGATAGATTGGATCTCATCCCGAAAGAAGGAAGCATTAATTATCCGTGGATAAATGGAATTTCTAAAAATCTTCTACTTCCAGATAATTTTCTTCTTGAATTTGTATCGGGATATTCATCCTCGAATGCAAATCAGAATATGGGCGAAGCCTTCGTCATGTTAGGGGATGGGACCGGAGCGAAGATTATTGTAGGCATGCAGGATTACGCGGTAGGAAGTGGAAGCCCTACTGGCCCGCTCTTAATCACAAATATCGAAGGAAGAAAGAATACTGCAATGAGATTAACCGGAAGCTGGAGCAGGAATCAGTACTATATCACCCGGTTAAACGGAACCGTGAAAATCTATCTTACTAACTCAGCATCACAAGATGTTGATCACAAGTTGATCTGTACTGATACCTATTCGGGAAATCTGAATAAGATCGTTCTCTCAACAACAAAGAGCGGAGCGAATCCCCCACTTATTCACAAACTAAAATTTATGCGATTATTTGAATGGTATGGAAATTTTCCATCCCTGGCCTTTGGTCCAGAAACAGTTGTATAATTGATTAAAAAATGAGTGCAAGTTAAGTTACTGTAGCTGCGAACCTGAACATTGCCCGGCAGAGGGTTTCCCGGCATGTCGCCCGGTTGCTTGAAGATGGGAGGCTGGAGAAAGATGGGAATCAGTTTGTTATCCCGGATCGGGATGGCAGGGGGTATGCATGAAAACAGTATTGCGTCTTATTTTTATTAATCAAAAAAGGAATAATGTTATGCACCTTTCTAATATATGGATGAAATCCTCTGCAATATGGAATTTAATTATCTATCTAATTGTGATATTCATTATTTTGGGATTGTACTATTTCATTACATATCATTTATTTACGATAGATCAAAATGCTCGCGAAATTCCTAATTTAGTAATCCAGGTTCTCATTACCGTTACTTTGTCGCTTGCATTCATAAACTATACTTTTTCTAAAAACCAAGAAAAAGAATTTTTTGAAGCTTTGTCTAATCTTGTCGATGAATTATTCGATAATTTAGAACGGTTATCTGATGAGGGATTAAATCATCAGTTTGAAAGAGTTAGGGATAGAGCAACAAATCGCGATTGGATTGGATTTGATAAATTATCATCGTTCACTAATTGGGGGTCTGGCAATAATTTCTATCTTAAATATCTCCCAAATACCGCGTATTACTATTTTATCACTAAGGGATTCTTTGGATCTGATATGTCTGAAGGGTTTAATGAAGGAATGCGGGAGATTGTTGCTAAAACGTATTTCAAGTTTGATTTACTTAACATTAAAATTCAGGAGTTAGAGAATCAGTATTTAGGATATGGTCGAGAATTACCTGATAATTACAGAGAAATCTATATTGAGAGAATAACTCCAGTCTTAAAAATTTATCATACTGAAAATTTCTTTTTAGAATCGTTAAATCTGGTTAAATTGATACAAAATGCCTATCCATCTCTAAAGAATCAAGAAAAAATTCTAAATTTAGAAAGAAAAATTCAACCTACTTAAAGAATCCAAAAATTAGGAATAAAATAATTGCCCTATGGAATTGGTCAAGCGATTTTACTCTTCTTCAAATCCATAGACACTTGGATTTTTTGACCATTCATTCCAATAATCAAGTCTTTGAATTAAGAACTCCTTTCGTGCTTCTGGTATGTGGATATTATCAGAAATTGCAGAATCTAAATTTGAATAGTATGATCGTTCTTGAGCGAGTCCAGGAGACCATGTTAAGGTAGCGGGAACAGATATCGTTTTGTAGATTTTCTTCCCGTTTACCTCAAGTACTTTAAGACAGACACATTGACGAGTTTAATAATGTGGTGTTAATCTATCAAATGTCATAATCTTGAGATCATCCTTTTCTTTTTCGTGACGCTTTTTATTCCAATTTGGATTCGATGTGGCTTCCTCCCTCCGCCCATATATTAATACGAAATATGGGACAAAAGCTCTCTCATTATATGGATATTTATCTAATCCATAAAATGATTTGAAAGAAATCTGGTTAATGGGTTCTTTTATCCACACTCTCCAATCTTCTAATTGACCTAATGCTTGATTAAAATCCTGTGAAAAAGTCCCACTGTTTGTGAACCATCTTTTTTTAGGGGATTCAATTTCAATAAAAACAGGCTCAACACATGAGCTATTATGAGATATCCACAGAAAATCAGGTATGTAACTATGATAGGATGGAAGCGTTGGTTGAGAAATTAATCCATGAGGGGTAGGTGGGTGTCCGCTTTCACCACCAACAATATTGTATGCACCAGGGACCAAAGAAGGATATTGTTCTAAAAATGATTGTATTTCTATTTCTGATGGTTTAGGATTATGATTGAGTAATTCTTGCCATTGAGTGAAAATAAGGTTTTCATATTCTTCCCATCTCATTGCCATTTCCGGAGGAGTAGCCATGTTATATGTTTTACTTAATAAATTTCGTTGATTATCATTTTGCATAATATCTTTTCAATTTCACATTCAATATAAATACCTCATTCTTCAACAATATCGTTCAATTTCAATGGGAAAGCAAAGAATTGAATTTGTGAGATGAATATGACGAAACACCCCAAACTATCGTGACACAAAAATGGGATCACTTTCTGTTGCATGTTCAATTATCTCAGCTACCCACACATACACGCTATCCGTTCTCTAAATTAAAAACAAACTCTCCTCCTTTCTCTCTTCTTTTTTAGGTATTTAAATACTTAAACCAAATCTACTATCACCGGTTTATCCGGATGGAGGAAGGCAAAAAGGGTCAGACTTTGTTGCAAAGAGCACCGTAAAGAGTTCTGTACGGATGCTCACCGCACCGATTGAGAACATGACCACGTTCCAGAATCTCATCACTGACATTATCACCAACAACCCCTGGGGTTGTATGGATTATGTCATACGGGGCAACCATTGATGGTTGTCTGAAAAGAACCGAGCGGTATTCCGGAAAAGTGGTCTATGAAAATGCCCTGGCCAAGACGGTTGGAGGGATCAGTGTCACTGACAATACTTTGGCAGGTTTAAACACTCATATCAGAACCGTCTTCAGGACCGCAGTCCTGAACTCGGCAATGGTTTATTCCATCCATGACAATTATGAGGATGGGTTCAGTGTTCAGATCAAGTTCAATCACCCGAGCGGGGAGAAATATACCGTTACGGATACGTGATTCTATCACCGTCTACTTACGAAGCAGATGCAATTGTCACTGCTATCGAAACCTGTGCCAATACCTGACAACGGTGGTATTCTCGCATAATCCCTTTTCTTTTTTCAGAGCCGAGGCGGGAAAATGAATTGGAAATTTGTTGTTTCCGGGGGTTTGCTCCTGGTTCTCGCCGGTCTGTTCGATGCTGCTGATTATGTCTCTACTATTCACCACCGATGGATCTTTCCTGTTTGCGAGTTCAGGGCAGACCGACAACGGGACATATGCCTCTCGGGTTATGGCTGCGGATGCTTAAGAGATCACTCGGTCTATGAGGGGAGATGATTCTCTTACTGCCGATATCTCTGTAACAAGTTCCGGTCCCATACTGGTCTCGGATTTATACCCGGAAATAAGGTCAATTTACCTCGTATCAGAGAGTATGAAGATTACAAGAGATAAGAAAGATTGTCCAATCAACTCTGGTATTTACGGTATATCGTCTTCCGGCGATCTGCTTCGATGACCAGGAGCACCAGTTTCTCGTCTATAATCTCTAATATCGCTCGGTATTCACCGGTCCGGATTGAGTACAATCCTTTTCCTTTCCCTTTCAACGGTCCCAGTTTTTCTCTGGAATTGTCTAATTAGTTCCAGTTCCGCAAGGGTTGATTAGAGGGTCTTCGTGCAGGTCCAAGGAAGCTTTGCCAGGTCGTGCTTTGCTCCGGGAGAGATAAAAACCGTGAACTTACTCAAAAGAGTCTCCAAGTTCTGCCATTACTTCCGAAAGTGTCTGACATTTCCCTTCCTTGTAATCCTTTCGTGCTTGATTCACCCGGATCAGGGTTTCATCTCCATGATGGGCAACGGGTGGAAGATACCCCGGCAGAGGCAGCCATCCGGGAAGCATTAGTAAATGCTCTCATTCATGCAGACTATTCAAGTTCAGTCTCTATCCTTGTTGAAAAGCGGGTGGACCGGATCATATTCAGAAATCCTGGAACAATGCGGATCCCTCTCGAACTGGCAGCTCATGGTGGTACAAGTGACTGCCGGAACCGTGCATTGCAGGTCATGTTCCGGATGGTAGGATTTGGGGACCAGGCAGGATCAGGTATTCCCAGTATCTTTTCAAACTGGGCACAGGAGCAGTACCGCAATCCTCATTATGTCGAGTCATTCGGACCGGATACGACGACCCTGACCCTCTGCATGATACACCTCTTCCCAGAGAATATTCTGTCATATCTTGATTCTACTTATGGAGTATTATTTCATGCACTCTCCCATGAGCAGAAGATCGCTCTTGCATTGGCCTATTCTGATGGTGAAGTAACTCATAAGCGGATCCGGAAGATGTCAGGGATCCATCCTTCTGATCTGACAAAAGATCTGAAGATTCTGGTGGATCAGGGGTTTCTCGTTCCGGAAGGAGAGTCACGAGGAAGAGTCTATTATCCGAAGAAACGGCCTCAGGGTACCATCACCATGAGTCATCTTACCGATGATAAAGGGGAGTCCGGCTTGTCACATTCAGAGGGGAGCTTGTCACATTTGGATCCCAGCTTGTCACATTCAGAGAATGCCCTGTCTCTTTCGCTCATAAGTACCGGTTCTGTTCCCTTGGCAGAGAGGATTGAAAAAGGAATGAGGGGGCGGAAAAATATCCCCAAGGAAGAGATGGAATTATTCATTCTTGATATCTGCTCTGATCATTTTCAGACCCTTGGTGATATTGCATTGATATTAAACCGGAGTGAAAGAGTGATTCGGAATAATTATATCCGGACCATGGTGCAAAGGGGCCTTCTGGTTCCCCGGTATCCTGAAAAGAAGACTCATCCGGATCAGGCGTATATTCGTAAGTCATCGTGATATGTGTATTAATTAACTGATATCCTGGGAGATTGCATGTTATATGGCCCATGCCTGTCTTTTCCCTTTTCTGTCAGGACTTGGTTTTCCATCCACGTATCCAATTGCCCGAATTGACCTAAAATTCTTCATCTATCAAAAGGATGAGAGGAATGAATTAATGTATTACAATACATAAATAATGTAAATTTCAGGTTTTTCGAAATTTCATATCTGTTAGGAGGTAGAAAATGGCAGAACCTTTCAATACATTAATAATTCTCACAAAGGATGATGCCCGGCGTTTTCATGAATACGATAGTGATCCGTTTAAATATGAAAATGACCGGAGCAAAGCTGCAGCCAGACGGGCCCGACAAATTGCTCAAAATCTCAAAATCTAATAAATGGATCTTGATTCTACTGGGATTGTTTTAATATATTTCTCCTTTCCTTATCAGATCAATTATTTATTCTTACAATTCCTATCATATCTTACAGGGGGTGAGTATTTATGGCAAAACCAATAGATATCGGCCTTGTCCTGGAAGGGGATGATGCGAAAAAGTTCTATAGATACATGGAAAATCCAACAATAACCAATAAGGGCCGTGAACTCATCAGAGAAGCGATCCGCCTGTATCGGTCACATCCAAGCGAATGAGTCAGATAACTTATCGGGAACTTTGTTTATCACACATACTGTCTGATATTTTCAATGTCAGGCCTGTTGAGATTTTTCAAGATTTAAATTAAATATTGACCCTGACATCCGAAGGAGAAGGAATTGGTCAGGTTCTATAATTCTTGTACTAAACTGTTTCATCGAACACGGAGTTCTGGATGGGCTCGATAATGGGCTGTTAGAGTGGGATTATAGGTCCAGCAGAGAAGTCCCTGGTTATCAATAATCATTTTATTGGTCCGGATTAGTTCATTTAGGGTATTGAACAAGGGACAACTCTCAACCCCTGCTGAAATCAGATACTCGGATATCTGGGTGATGGTAACCTCACCACTCTGTTTTTTTCGGCTTCAATTACCCTGGTTTTTTGTTTATCCGTCATAGGTATATCCATTACACTCACAATTGCATTTTTCAGGAAAAGCGGGTATGAGATTTACTGATCAGTAGGGTGAGTTTGAGGCGAGTGACATTTTTTTATCAGGATATTTCATTGAAATCTTTTCTCCGTTGGATTCAGGGTCTCCATACGGTTAAAAATGGAACTCTTGTAAAATCGAGATCATTTGTCGCAATGTTGCATATTCCTGTTTCCTGTGCAATCGCTGCGATTGCAGCATCTTTCGCAAGGAGCTGACAGGTACGTGAGAGATGGAAGGTGCGATCCGGCGTGGTCGGGCTATCGGGTATCAGTTCAAATCCGATACTCCTCAGGACAGAGAATACATCCCATGCCAGGGTCATGTGTTGAATCGCTTCAGGTTTATTTTTCAGGTATCTCACCGCTGAAATACCTTCAGGTGCCTCTCCTGACCTGATTATCTCTTCTATCATCAGGCGGTGCAGGATTTCATACACAACCGGATGAGGAATGTACCCTTGAATATCTCCGGTTTCAACACGATAGACGAGATCTCTGCAAACTGGTCCCAACCGTGGGTGAGGAGCCGTGAGGTACACAAAAATGTTGGTATCAACAATTACCCTGGGCCGGAGGGCAAGTCTCTGATATTATTCAAGGATGTCACTTTCAGCAATCTCTTCAATTACTGATTCGTCCTGAATCTGAAATACCCCATAAATCCGGTTGGTAAGGCTTGAACTGGGAGGTATCGGGTACGAGACTGGATCTTTTAGGGCAGCGGGGGCGTTCGTAATTCCTTCGCCAGTCATAGTATATTCCTATTAGTTCTGATATGTTATCAATCTCCTGTGAATCTGATCTCTGCAAAAGGAGATTTCGGTATCCTCATCCGGATTCTCGGGCAATAGCATTATAGTATGGAGTAGGGATTCTCTCCGTCCGGATGAATTTCTGATGGATCCGGAGCAGAAGAAGATCCGCTGCCCGCTCTGTCTGAACCTTTGGCATATTCTTGAAGGATATTATGATGCTGACGATGTCTGGCATGCTGGAGATCTGGAGCAGCAGCTCAACTGACTCGGGGTCGGGTGGGAGTAAGAATTTAGATTATCTCCCACAAAAATACATCCGGCAGAGATCCGTTCTTGTTTGATGAACGGTGCAGACAGCAAGGTTATCACCATCAAATCGGAGAAAGGGACATGCAAGTGGACGTTTATCGTGGATGGTCGTATTGGTAAAAAGATCTTTTTTATCCGGATCGATGGTGACAATCTGCTCTACTCCGGTTATAAGATACTGTATCCGGTATTCAAAGGGGCCCGTCTGCTCCACAATACCAAAAACATCGGCCATGTAACTGCAGCAATACCCACATCTATTGCAAATATCTTTCATTATTATCCCGGATCAGCGTTTTTATCCAGACGTTTACAACTACTCCATATCTATTATCTTTTCAAAGTAAAATCTGAATCTCCCCGATGACCAGTGATACCTCACCTTCCATTTGTGGGATCTCTTCCATATATGGAAACACATTAATAGGATCCATCCCAGATATGATATTATATGGTTGCTCCGGAGGATCTGGAATGTATCAAACGGATTGCCCTCATGGGTGGTCTGAATGCTCCTGTTTTCCTCAAAACATTAAGTCTTGGATCCGAATTAGGCTTTAGTCCCCAGACCGCATCCCGAAGATTACGCTCGTTAGAGCAGCAGCAACTGATAACCCGGGTGCTTGGAACCGACGGACAACAGGTAACCATTACAAATACCGGAGAAGATGCACTCCGGCAGGAATACTGTGATTATTACCGGCTGTTTGGCAGACAGGAAAAGACCATTATTCTTTGCGGGATAGTCCAGTCCGGACTTGGTGAAGGTGCATATTATATGAGCCTTCCTAAGTACACTGATCAGTTTCAGGGATTACTTGGGTTTACTCCCTTTCCCGGAACCCTGAACGTCAGACTACATCAGACTTCAACACTCCAGCGAAAACGACTCTCCGGAGCTGACTGGAAGATAGCCCAGGGGTTTGAATCAGAAGGCAGGACATTTGGGAATGTTAAATGTCTGCCCTGTTTTTTTCGGGATGTTCCGTGTGGAATTGTCATTCCTGGCCGGACTCATTACCCGGAAGAACTCCTTGAAATTATCTCCCCTGAAGGGCTTCGAAAGAGGTTCTCTCTTGAAGACGGGGATGAAGTATCAATAGAGGTGACATTATGAATATTGACGCATATTCTGCACTCAGGCAGGGTGAAATGGTCCTGCTGTATGATTTTGATGACCGTGAACGTGAAACAGATCTCGCCATCCGTTCGGATATGATAACCGCTCCGGATATCTGCCGGATGAGAAATGAAGCCGGTGGGCTTATCTGCACTGCAATTCCGTTCCTTGCAGCACAAACCTTAGGTCTTCCCTTTGCACGGGAAGTCCTCCGGAATTGTGCCATGGTCGAAAAACTCGGAGACATCCCGTACGATCCTTCTAATAATTCGTCCTTCTCACTATGGGTAAATCACCGCGATACCTTTACCGGAATTACTGACCGTGACCGGACAAAGACGGTGACCTCTATCGCAGAAATAGTTCAGGCGGTTCTGAGTGGAGAACGACCATCTTTCAAGGAGCAGTTCCGGACTCCCGGACACATGCCCATCCTGATTGCAGCAGAAAAGCTCCTTTCCCAGCGGCATGGTCAGACCGAACTCTCAGTTGCCATGGCCGAAATGGCGGGAATTAACCCAACCATAACAATTTGTGAGATGCTTGACGATGAATCCGGGTATGCCCTCTCCAAGGAAGATGCAATGAGATATGCACACCGGCACAATCTTGCATTCATTGAGGGTTCTGAAGTCCTTGACCGGTGGGAAAAGGCATCGTTCCCGGTATCAGAATCCCCTGTTTCTGCATCTGTGGCAGCAAACCGGATTTAAATTTCTTCGTCACCTCTTTTACTTAGTCTCTGGTTCTGCTTCTTCCTGTTCTTCTTCATTATTATCTGCCCTGGTTTTAATCTCCCGGTGGACGATAAACATGCCTGCTATCGTCCCCAGGATAATATTCAGGTAAAATGTAACAAACCGCCAGAGCAGGACAAATATTCCGAGCATTCCGGCCGGAACGATAAGAGCATAGAGGGATGATGTGGATAATTCTGTGATACCTGATGATCCGGGTGTTGTTGGTATCATCATGATAATTGCTATCAGGATCTGGAAGAAGAATGAGAGGACGATATACGGCTCAAGTCCAAGGCCCATCAGGATGACTGAGGCTACCAAAAATTCGGTAATCCAGAAGAGAGCCGTTGCTCCTCCCCCTGCAATAAGCCCCCATCCGGATGATCCGGTAAACCGGGTGATGCTCTCAAAAAAATTATCAATTTCTGTATCGGCACAGGCACAGATCCTGGATGATGAAAGTCTTGTCTTTGAAAGTTTTCCGGTTATCCATGAAATGAAACGGAGGATGAGGTATTTCATTTTGGATGGGTACCTGATTGCAAGGAAGGGGATAAAGAGAAAACTCATGAGAAATACCCAGGCAACAATGATGAGGATGATAAGACTGGTGCTAAAAGTGCTCCACATCTCTCTTGTCATGAGCATGATGATAATTCCCATGATGGTGAGAATAATTCCATCAAGAACCCGTTCCATAATGACAACCGCAGTTGCATCCCCAATCTTTACTCCGGCCCTGAAGAGTTCATGCACCCTCACCGGTTCACCGCCAGCCTGACCCGGAGTAATCGTTCCTGCAAGGAGCCCAGCTAATACCATATTCAGAGAATATAAGAGACCTACTCGGTAACCAAGTGACCGGGACATCAGAACAATCCTTAGTCCCCAGAGTATCAGGGCCAGAATTCGGAATCCTATCGCTAAAAGGAGAAAGAAAATATTAAACGAAAGGATGTAACCGATGGTCTCTTCGGTAAATGTTGTCGCAAAAACCAGCACTATTACAGAGAAACTAAAGAGTAATGAGATAGCAAACAGGGTGCGGGATGAGAGTTTCAGGATTTTTCAGCTCCAGATGATAAATTTATGTTCAGAAATGGTATTATTGGTAAACCTTCTATGTAAGGGGATATCAGTATATAAGTATTCTATCTGACTTAGGTAATTTTCTGCTTTATGATATCGATTGTAATTCCCGCATATAACGAAGAAAAACGTATCGAAAGAAGCCTTATTGCACTGACAAACCAGACCATTCCCCGTGACCGGTATGAACTCATAGTCGTGGATGGAGGTTCAAAGGATAAAACCCGCGATATTGCAGAAAAATATGCAGACCAGGTCTTTATCCAGGAGTCCTCCCGGGTGGCTGGAGCAAGAAATGACGGGTTTCTCCGGGCACAGTACGACCTGGTTGCAACAACCGATGCTGACAGCATTGTTGCGCCGAACTGGGTGGAAGAAGCAATCGGGGCATTCTCAAATCCGGATGTGGTCCTTTCTTTCGGTCCGGTAATTCCCATTGAAAAAACTGAAACTGACCGGAGATATGCCCTTCTTTTTAACGGTCTGATTCGGCTTGGTGCCCATTCACGATTGTATTACTATACACTCGGATGTAATACTGCTTTTAGAAAAGCTGCACTCCTGCGTGCCGGGATGTATCGGATCATGGATGCCGGTGATGACCTTGAGATTGCAGTCCGGATGCGAAAAGAAGGTGCAGTGAAATTTGCCCCGGATATGAAAGTCGGATTTGATTTTCGGCGGTATCACGAATTCGGATTCTGGAAGACAATTTACGAGTGGTATTATATTGTGCTTCAGGGAGGCATTTCTGATAAATATTCATATACCCGGAGGGATTATGGGATTGATCCGGCAATTCCGGGTGATGGGAAAAAGACCTGACCTACCACATCCCTGATGTACCTTAAGGGTCAACCTGTGGGTATGAAATATGCAGCCGGAACAGCAGGCCGGGTATTTTACCTGCACATTGAACATGGTGAAGATCCGATAAAAATTATCAATTCATTTGTCCGGGAAAATGAGATCCGGTCAGGTGTTATTCATCTTATCGGAGCGGTAAAGAAGGGAACTCTTGTCACCGGGCCAAAAGAAGATGTTCTGCCTCCGGATCCTCATCGTGAAGATATTGGTCTGGCCCATGAAGTAATCGGGACCGGATTTATCCGGTCAGGAGATGATGGCCCGGCAATTCACCTTCATGTATCTGCCGGAAGGGGAGGAAAAGCCCTTACCGGATGCCTTCGGGAGACTGCTGAAGTTTATATTATTATTGAAGCGGTCATCATGGAATTTCTCGGAATCGATATTCCGGTTGTTCCTGATGAAAAGACTGCGATGATGCTTCCTGACCCTGTATCAGTCTGAAAGAGAAAAACCGGGCCTTTTTACCCCGATTCTGCTTTTTTTCATGGCAATTTCAAAACCATGCCCGACAAGCCAGTCCCTGGAATGGCCCTGATTATGGATAAACACCTCGATGAGATCGTCCTGCTCATCAATATCACAGTACAGCCTGAATGAATCGATAATTTTTATCATCAGGCTGTTGTCATTACCATATTTTACATGTTTTTCATAACTCATTCCATAATACTGGGCCTTGAATGTCTTTGCTGACCTGACATAGATAGCGTTGGTTCCTCCTCCCCGGCCGGGAGCAATCGCGAGATCCCCTCCTGAAGTGAGAAGGGAGATGATAGATGACCGGTCTGCAAGAGCAAGATCTGCCATGACAATAGCAAGAGGGTCATCATTTCCCTCACAAAATCCGTTTATAGTTTCATTGAGCCCTTCTTCAAGGATCTGAACCGGTACATCATCAAGCTCTACTGGTGCGGTTGCGAGGATGAGCGGAAAGCACCCGGCATCTTTCACCGCATCAACGACATCGCGGAGCATCATATATGCAAAGTTCTGTCGTTCTTCATCTGTCAGGATACAGGAAAGACGGGTCTTTGGGTTTATTGGTTTATATGGTATAACTACAGGTATTCGCATCTTTGAAACAAACGTTGCCATCAGGAATGGAAAAAAGGATCGACATCAACTGTCTGACTCAAAACCACCATATGGATCCCATGCATAAAGCACTGGTACGATGTCACCGGTAATCACGTATTCGCGGAATGTTTTTCTGCCGCTTACCTTTGTCTGCAGAAATGCGTGCGGGTACTGTATCTTCCGTCGCCCGCCCGGAGAGGGGTGTGTTCTTTCACCTGAAGAGGTTATGAGAATACTAAAGCGCGGAGCTGAGGCCGGGTGCACGGAAGCACTCTTCACTTTCGGAGAACATCCTGAAGAAGTGGCAGGATTTATGCCTTTTCTTGAGAGGTACGGGTACTCATCCATCCTTGAATACTGTCATAACATGGCTGAAGAGGCCCTTCGTCTGGGTCTTCTCCCTCATACCAATGCCGGAATTATGACCGCTGATGAGATGAGGTATCTGTCTGATGTGAATGCCAGTATGGGTCTGATGCTGGAGACAACCGCAGATATTCCTGCTCACCGGAACTGTCCGGGAAAAGTCCCAAGCCGGCGGATTGCCATGATAGAGGATGCCGGAAGACTGAAAATTCCGTTTACTACCGGAATTTTACTTGGAATCGGGGAGACTATCGCTGACCGGAGGGAATCGTTAGAGGTTATTGCTGCCCTGCACCGGAAGTATGGACATATTCAGGAGATTATTATCCAGAATTTCTGTCCAAAACCCGGAACAGATATGAGTTCTTTTCCGGGTGCAACCCTTCAGGATATGCAGGATACGGTTCGGATGGCAAAAGAAATTCTTCCTTCTGATATCGCGATTCAGATTCCTCCCAATCTTGCAGATGCTGCAGAAATTCTGCCATGTGGAGTTACTGATCTTGGCGGGATTTCCCCGGTGACAATTGACTATGTAAATCCTGAGCACCCATGGCCTGCTTTTGATGAACTGGTAACGTTAACCGCCGGATATACACTGCGTGAACGTCTGTGTATCTATCCTCAGTATATCCGGAAAGGATGGTTTCATGAAAGACTTGGGGATCGTATCATCTGTCTTGAGAACAAAATACATACGAGAGGTACATTCGTGATACCGGCAGAACCCCTGTACAAGGGGAAAGCAAAATCAGTGTTTGCAAGCGAAAACCCTGATGAATTGATTGTCGTCTTCAGAAATGACATGACTGCATTCAATGGAGTCAAGCACGACCAGTTTACTGATAAGGGAAAACTGAACGCTACCGCATCCGAGTTTTTTATGAAGATGCTTGAGTCGGAGGGTATCCCTACTCATTATATCCGGATGAACTCCCCCGATACCATGATTGTCCGGCGTCTTACGATGATTCCTCTTGAGGTTATCGTCCGGAATGTTGCTGCCGGTTCAATGACAAAGAAATATCCGGTAACTGAAGGGACCGTTCTTGACTGGCCTATAGTGACCACAGATTACAAGGATGATGAACGGGGAGACCCGATGATCAATGATGATCTAATCCAGGTGCTTCATATTCTAAATGCTGATGAACTCAAACAGGTGAAGGAGATGGCACTTCGGGTAAATACTGTGTTATCCCGGTTTTTTGATGAGTGTGGAATCCGTCTTGTAGACTTTAAGCTTGAGTTTGGAAAAGCAGGGGGAAAGATTTTCCTTGGTGATGAGGTAAGCATGGACTCCATGCGGCTCTGGGATAAGAAGACCGGTGAATCATTTGACAAGGATGTGTACCGGTTTGACAAAGGAGATGTTATCACTGCATACCGGAATGTGCTTAACCGAATCATTCCGGGAGCCGGGGTATAACTACGGTATAGGGTGGAGTATCATTCACTCCCGAAAGGTATTCACCAAAATTTTGAATTTTTCTCATCTGCGATCCATTATATTGAAGTGAGTGCGGGTTTAAGAGATAGAAGGGAGATCCTGTGGCAGAAACTGAAGAAGAAATTAAAAACTGGGCTCTCGAGTATTCCCGGTCGAAGGGATGGGTCCTGAATCCTGATGCAAAACAACGAAATGCAGTGATAAAAGGTCTTTCCCGTATGTCAGAAAAGTATGGGGAACGGTACTGCCCGTGTCGTATTCGATCCGGAGATAAAGAAAAAGACAAGGTTCTTGTCTGCCCATGTGCATTTCATGTGCATGAGCTTGAACAGGCCGGACATTGTACGTGTAATTTCTTTTTCGATCCGGAATATATTAAATAATATTTTTGATCCGGAAATATATTGATCGGTAGTAATCTTATATTATTACACAGCCTGGTTGTAGATCCAATCTTTATGTGTCCTTTCTCTTTTTGGGGATTTATGATGAAAACTTGCTCATGAGGATTTTGATATTATTTTTCAGAACAGGAATGTCATGTACCACCATTTCCCAGAGATGTATACTTCTCTATTGCTTCGATTGCATCGAAAATGTCCTGAAGTAGGTCTTTATCATCCCTCATAAAGGAATTGCCTCTTTTAAAACCCGTTCCAGAACCCGTTTTTTAAGACCCTGTTCCATGAGAACATCCACTTTGCATCCGAGAAGATCCTGAAGATCCATGAGAAAAGCACCAAGTGATAATAGGCTTCTTCCCTGCTCCATTTCTACAAGAAGATCAATATCACTCAAAGCAGTATCTTCTCCTCTTGCCACAGAGCCACATACCCTGATATTATATACTCCATATTTTTTTTGCAAGAACCATAATAGCATCCCGTTTTTGCTTTAATAGTAAACAACGGTTTACTGGTATGGTGCCTCCGGGTTGAGATAGAATTCCAAATCCCATATGGTTCACTGTTTCTTATCATCTTTACTTTAAGTGAATATTTTTTTTACTTGAAAAATTGATACGTCCTCATGTACCAGGTAATTCATTGAATACTGAGGTTCTTTCTACTTTCTTCCTTCCATTTCTATACCTCCAGCTGATCTCATGGCATAGCCATTTCATGTGAAGAACATCTGGAAATCGCATTCCCTTCCCTCATCAAAGTCAGGAGGGGCAGGGCATACCACTGAAGAATCTGATTCAATCCCTGGTGGTTTGTCTAGACATCACGGAGAGGAACTTTGTAATGCCAAATTTTTTGATAGAGGATGGAATACAGTAATTTTTTATTACACCCCTTCAATTTATTGGACAAATAATCAATTTCCATTCCTTGACGGGTTCGAGGCATACCCGGAATACCATAGATATAACTTCGCACATGTTTATCCTCAATGATTGAGCATATTTTAAAATTAACCGGATGAATAGCCTTATACTCTCTGAAAATATACTTTTATCATGGCATCGTATTCCCTTATTTTATCAAATGCATCCGATTACGTAAAAACCGGATTGATTGATCACTGGAAACGATGGATTGTCCTGATTGTAATTTCGATAATCCAGCTCATAACCTTAAACCTCGTCCCACTTGCAAGTGGGTACCTGGTAAGAGTATATGGAACTCCGGGAGACACTGCTCCGGAACTTGATGAATATGGCAGACTTTTCATTGACGGCTGGAAGATGAATATCGTCACAATTCTCTATCTGATTCCGGCTATCATCATTGCGGTTGCGTTTGGTGCAATTGGTGTGCTTTCGCTCATTGCTGGATTCCTTGCGGAAGGAAAAATTGTTGAGATCAGTGGGCTTTTAATTGGAAGTCTTGGAATCCTTGTTGCATTCCTGGTTTTTTTATTGATCTCTTTGATCATGAACATGGCATTTATTCATTTTTCAAGGTCCGGAAGACTCCTTGATGCTTTTAGTGTCGGAGCCATTACCAGTCGGATATCTGATGGAATTGGCTGGGGCGGTTATATCGTCATGTGGGTAATCGTCTGGGTTCTGATGTCTGTCCTGTTCCTGATACTATCCGGACTTTCACTAATACCCATTATCGGCTGGCTTGCAGCCTTCATTCTGACACCACTCTGGTCAGTCTTTATCGCAAAGATAAATGCGAATGTCTATGATAATATATCCTGATAATTCAGGAGAAAAGATTTATTTTTCTTCTTCCGGTTTTGTAACCAGGACCGGAACCGGACTTTTATGAACTATTCCGGTGCTGACACTTCCAAGAATGAGCCGGTCAGCCATCCCTTTTCCGGTTGATCCGACAACAATGAGATCTACTTTTGAACCGGTTACATACTCAACCATGGAATCAACAGGGTCTCCGACACGGGTATGAAAACCAATTTCAACCCCTGCTTCTCCTGCAACACCCTGAATTAAATCCCTGATATGGTTCTCTTCCTGCTGTAACATACTGATGAACTTTACATCTCCGGATGGTTCTTCAATTCGAACCTCCCGGTCTGCAAGTTCTGCATATACCCGTGGAGGAATGGAATACATGACATCAACCTTACTGTTATACACTTTAGCCAGGGATAATGCGTAGTTTAAAGCACGAAAACTCTCTTTTGAACCATCGACTCCGGTGAGAATATGGGAAAACATACACTTCATTATCTCATTCTTCCTTAAAAAAGTGCCCGTCCGGACTATCGGATAAAAATTTGTTCAGAGAAGTTTTTTAAGTGCCTCTTCTCCTGAAATATCCTGAACAATTCCTGCTTCTTTTGCAAAAGAATTAGCTAGAGCAACGACGCCTTTTAGCAGGTCATCAATATTTCTGACAGAATCTGCAGTTGTCGGACGGACTTTGACCGCCGGAATTTTAAATTTTTCTAGTGCGATAACATCAATAGCGCCACATCCGACAAGGCCCTTGTTTGTTTGTGCAAATACCAGATTTACCGGGCCGATAGGAATGATATAACCGGTGACTTCTCTTCCATCCAGAGAAAATTTCTTCTCTTCCATACTCCAGATTTGATGCGATGGCATAAGGACATGCAGGATATCTGAAAAGATTCGTTATTTATTACATATCGCAGACTGATAGAACGCTTCAAGCGAGCGGGAAATTATGTCCCAGTCATGTTCCCTGACATAAGTTCGCATACATTCATAATCCGGTTCCTGGGTAAGATAAGTTTTTATTCCTCTGGCAATATCTGCCGGGGAAGGCTCTGCACAGTACCCGCATCCGGAAAGGACATGGTCTGATGCGGCATTGAGCGGGTACCGGGTTGTAATAATGGGAAGACCAGAGGCCATTGCCTCGATACACACAATACCAAATCCCTCCCGTTCACTGGGAAGTACAAACACCCGTGCTGCCTTAAGTATACCCAGGACTTTACGATAATCTGTAATAAATCCTGCAAGTTGAATATTTTTCGAAAGAGCATGGTGATTGATCAACGATTTGGTTTGGGACATCATCGGCCCGTCCCCAATCATGATACATGAAAGGTCCGGATATTCGCGGGTTAGTATCCTGACCGCTTCTACAATCATCTCCGGGTGTTTGTCCGGAATAAACCGTCCGATGAAGATGATGTCGATTGGTTTTCCATCCGGCATGACCTGATTAATTTCTGAGAGGGTAATTCCATTTGGGACAATACTGATTTCTTTGTCATACCCCTCTTCTTTCATTCTTATTGCAGTATGACGGGATACGGCAATGGATGTGTTGGATAGAATAAGAGTCAGTTTCTCTATGATTCTCCCCATAAGCCCTGCTTTTCCAAGATACTGGTACCAGTACTGACCCCAGCATTCATGCCAGGTGATAATACATCGCTCTTTTTTCAGATACCCAATTAATCTGGAGACGAAAACCGGAAAATATGGAAAATTCTGACAATCGATGACATCTACCCTGACCCTGAACAGAACCGGAAAAAGATGAAATGTGTACCAGAGTGCCTGAAATACCGATCGTCTTCCTCCGGTATAAAGGCCCACCGGTCTGCAGACCTGGTGGATGATAAGACCATCCCGAAAAATTGTCCCATTTCCTTCTATTGACATGGGAAAAAGGTGTACTTCATGTCCCCGGAGAGCAAGCCTGGTCCCGATTTCGTAAATACGTTTTTCGACTCCGCCGATGGTCTCCGGATAGAGCACATCATAGACAAATGCAATTTTCATGAATCATGCCGTGAATACTATGTAATTACATATAGGCCTGTGGATAAATGAATGAATCAGATGCGGTGTATCTCTTTTGCTGGTCAGGGCTCATTGAAAAAACGACGATACTGTCGTGATACTACCTGTATTGAGACAGATATCGTGCAGGAGGCAATTTATCATCTCTATCATCCGGAAGATATCACCCTCCTCCTTTCAGATCCAGCTGCAGCAGGATTGGCCTCACTCCTTGAAAGTAGAAATATTCCGGTAAAAAAGACCTGGATTCCGTATGGGACTGATGAAACCCAGCTCTTTGAGATATTCAGCACAATGTGCAATGCAGTACATGAAAAGGAAGAGGTTATGTTTGACATTACTTCAGGATGCCACTCCCTTCCGTTTATGACCTTTCTTGCCGCATCCTACCTTAAATCAGTACACAATGTCCGGATATCCGGTATCATATATGCTCCAGAGGTGCAGGATGATGGGTTTTGCAGGTTTGTTGACCTTAAACCGATGATGGAGATACCTGACTGGATCGCAGGAGTCAGGGCAGTGACCAGTTATGTTGATGCAGAACCGGTGTATACTCTCTTCAACAATCTCCAGGGCACCATTCACCGGTCAGGAACGGAGAAAAATCCTCCGGTCCGGCTGACCGGGTTTGCAACTCTTTTAAAACAATTCAGCGATTCTGTCCGTCTGGCCCGGCCGGTTGAAGCTCTCTATGCTGCATCCGGAATAGTCCGTGACATTGATGAGGTTAACGAAGAGCTCGAGCGGTTTGCTCCGACCTTAATCCCGGTCCTTGCTGCTGCGAGGGATCTGTCCGGTATGGCAGCAGAACCTGAACCTGACCGGTGTTCGTTCGCATACGTTGAAAAACAGATTGTTCTTATCTCGTTTCAGATTGAAAAAGGATTGTATCTGCAGGCCGTAACTCTGGCAAGGGAAGTCCTGATTACGCTTCTTATGATTCTGATGGATCTTGAAACCCTCTGGAGGGATGCAGATATTCGTCACCAGGTATCCCGGACCCTGACTGGTGGCGGACTTCTCATGCAGCAGAAATTATTTGAAAAGACAAAATATTCTGATATCCTCACCAAGTATCCGGACTGGAAAGAGATGGTGCTCATCTGGGTTCGGATCTCTGATTTACGAAATAACCTGGCTCACTGTGGGATGAACCTCAGAAACGACAGTGTTAGATCAATACGAAAACGTGCATCTGATATTCTGCCGGATCTTGAACGGTTTATGGTCCTTTGTAAGGCCTTAAAAAAGATATGATTATTTATTCAGATCTTTAAACTGGGGCATGGTGGCCCGGATCTCTTTTCCTACTTCTTCGATGAGATGCTCTTCGTCAGCACGGGTCAGAGCGGTAAATACCGGGCGGTTTACCATATTCTCAAGCATCCACTCTTTTGCAAATGCTCCGGTCTGGATCTCTTCGAGGATTTCCTGCATGGCAAGGTATGACTCCTGCCCGATAACCCGTGGTCCGCGGGTCAGATCACCAAATTGAGCGGTGTTAGAGATTGCGTTTCTCATTTTGGTAAATCCACCTTCGTAGATGAGATCAACAATAAGTTTTGTCTCATGCAGGACCTCGAGGTATGCCATTTCAGGAGCATATCCTGCTTCAACAAGGGTCTCAAATCCGGCCCTGATAAGTGAGGTCATCCCGCCACACAGGACTGCCTGTTCTCCGAAAAGATCTGTCTCGGTCTCTTCACGGAAACTGGTCTCAAAGACGACCGCACGGGTAGCTCCGATTCCTTTTGCATATGCAAGTGCAATGGCTCTTGCTTTTCCTGTTACATCCTGCTCAATGGCAATGAGTGCCGGTACACCTTTCCCTTCGGTGTAGGTACGGCGTACCATGTGACCGGGTCCTTTTGGTGCAACCATTACCACGTCAACATCGCCGGGAGGGACAATCTGACCAAAATGAATATTGAATCCATGTGAGAACATGAGCGTCTTGCCCTTGGTAAGCCCTTTTGCAATCTGTTCCCGATATACTGCACCCTGGTGTTCATCAGGGATGAGGATCTGGATTACATCAGCCTTCTTTGCAGCATCGGCAACTTCCATCACTTCAAAGCCTTCACTCTTTGCAAGGTCCCAGCTTTTTCCCGGACGAAGACCGATGACGACTTTAAGGCCACTGTCTTTCAGGTTTAACGCCTGACCTCTGCCCTGGGATCCATACCCGATGACTGCAATCGTCTTTGATGAGATGGCAGACATATCGGCATCCTTGTCATAATATTTCTCTAACATGATAGCCTCTTGTCTTGTTATCTTAGCATTCATTGGGGTGGACGTGATATCATTTTTCCCCAGAGTCAGCATAATTTTCCCTTTTCACCACCACTGTCTGTAAATGTGGTGCACCATCGCGCATTCATCGCACCAGGTTTCAATTGACAAAGACCAGAGTGCTTATATTATCTTACATCGTTGAATCTGCTAGGAATCCATTATGGAGTATGAGATTAAGTATAAACCATCATATGCACTTCTTGAAGTAAATCTTAAGCCGGGTGAATCGATTACTGCTGAAGCCGGGTCCATGAGCTGGATGCATCCGACGATTGAAGTGCATACACACATGCGGAAAAAAGGATTGCTTGGAACAATCGGTCTGGCTCTTATCGGAGGGCAGTCTTTTTTTGTGAATGAATTTACCGCAACAAATGCGGCTGGTAAAGCCGGGTTTTCCGCAGCGCCACTCGGAGATGTGGACACTCTTACTGTTGTTCCCGGAAAAGGATTCATCATTCAGAAAGCAGCGTACCTTGCATCTGAAAAAGGAGTGAACCTGGACATAGAATGGCAGGGTTTTACCAAAGGTGTCTTTGGACAGGGTCTTTTTATGATTAAAACGTCCGGAGAAGGTCTTCTTTTTATCAATACATTCGGGGCTATTGACAAACATGTTCTTGGAGCAGGAGAACGGCTTATTGTTGATAATTATCATCTTGTTGCATTCAGTGACAGTTGTCAGTATCAGGTAACAAAGTTTGGCGGATGGAAGGAAACCCTTTTGAGCGGAGAGTTCCTTGTCACTGATATCACCGGTCCTGGAGAAGTATATGTGCAGACTAAGAATATTCGCGAGATGGCAGACTGGCTCTGGACACTTATCGAGCCGCGAGTGCAGGCAAAGGCACGATAATTCACTTTCATTAGTGCCCAATTTTTTATTCGTTGCTCCTGCGTCATGCACCAAAACATTCTCTTCTATGCACCAGCATATAAATAGGATCCTCTTTCCATACAAAATTTATATGCATTGTAAAGACGACATTCTTTTAGGAGTATAATCCTATGAGTGAGTGCTTTATTGCGTAATAAAAAGTTTCGATTCCTGGATACAACGCTTCGTGACGGCGAACAGACTCCGGGGGTTTCCCTGTCACCTTCTGACAAGGTTGAAATCGCCACTGCATTATCAGACATCGGGGTTCATGTCATAGAAGCAGGCTCAGCCGTGGCTTCAGAAGGAGAACGTGAAGCTATCAGGCTTATTACACAGGCTGGTCTTTCTGCAGAATGCTGCACATATGTCCGGGCTTTAGCGCAGGATATTGATTGTGCCGCTGATGCGGGGGCTGATTCAGTTCATCTTGTCGTTCCGGTTTCAGACCTGCACATTGAACGAAAGATGCAGAAGACCCGTGAACAGATCTTTTCAATGGCAATGGAGGCTGTTTCCTATGCCAAAGAAAGGGGCCTTATTGTTGAACTCTCCGGTGAAGATGCTTCACGGGCAGATCCTGAGTTCCTCCGATCTCTTTATGCAGCAGGAATAGAGCATGGTGCAGACCGGCTCTGTTTTTGTGATACGGTTGGAGTTTTGACACCTGAAGTGACAGCAGAGATAATTCCTCCTCTTTGTCTCGCCCCACTCAGTATTCATTGTCACAATGACCTTGGATTGGCCCTTGCAAACACCCTTGCAGCACTAAAAGCTGGTGCATCGTGCTGTCATGTAACGGTCAACGGGCTTGGAGAGCGGGCAGGAAATACCCCGTTTGAAGAGGTAGTCATGGCCCTTGAACACCTGTACAAAATAGACACCGGTATTGCAACAAGGAAGATTTATCCTCTGTCTATTCTGGTTTCTCGTCTGACCGGAGTTCCCTTTGCAATCAACAAACCGATTGTCGGAACGATGGCATTTACCCATGAGAGTGGTATTCATGCCCACGGGCTCTTCCGGGACAGCCGGACATACGAACCGATTGCTCCTGAACTTGTGGGAAGGACACGACGGATAGTTCTTGGAAAGCACTCCGGCTCTGCATCGGTAAAATCTGCCCTTACAGAACTTGGGTATTCACCAAATCCCCGCCAGCTCGAAGAGATTGTCAAACGGATAAAAGCTCTTGGTGATGAAGGAAGGCGGGTTACTGATACCGATGTCATGGCCATCACCGATTCGGTCATGATGCTTGAGTGTAAACCGGTCATCTCGCTTAAACAGTACACCGTGGTCAGCGGCACAAATGTTATTCCGACTGCATCAGTAACGATGCAGGTAAATGGGAAGGATGTAACCGGAGCTGCAACCGGCGATGGACCAGTTGATGCGGCACTCCGGGTATTGCAGGAGTCGGTTTCGATTGCCGGAGATATCAGGCTTGAAGAGTATCATGTGGATGCGGTTACCGGTGGAACCGACGCCATGGTAGAAGTTACCGTAAAACTTAGAAAAGACGGACAAACGATAACATCACGCGGTGCCAGGACTGACATTATCCAGGCCAGTGTGGAGGCGGTCATCACGGGGATGAACCGTCTTCTGAGGGATTATCATGAAAAGCGGAGCACAAATACTGATTGAAGGTTTAAAGGAACAGGGAGTAGACATCATCTTCGGTTATCCGGGCGGTGTTGTTCTCCCGATTTATGACGAACTCTATGATGCAGATATTCGTCATATCCTTGTTCGTCATGAGCAGGCCGCAATTCATGCAGCAGATGGTTATGCACGGGCGAGCGGGAAAACCGGAGTCTGTCTTGCTACCTCGGGTCCGGGCGCCTGCAATCTGGTCACCGGACTTGCAACCGCATATATGGACTCTATTCCGGTGGTTGCAATAACCGGACAGGTTCCTACCTCACTTCTTGGAAATGACGCGTTCCAGGAGTCAGACATTACCGGAATCACCATGCCGGTTACCAAGCATAATTACCTGGTTCAGGATGCCCGTGATCTGAAACGGATCATCAGGGAAGCATTTTATATTGCAGGTACCGGAAGAAAAGGTCCGGTTCTTATTGATATTCCAAAGGATGTCAGCACCGCAATGGTGCCGGATACTGACGGCCCTGATGATCAGCCACGGCTCAGGGGATACAAACCAAGGTGCCAGGGTCATAGCAGAATGATTCAGCGGGCTGTTGATCTGTTACTTCAGGCAAAACGACCGATTATTTATGCCGGAGGCGGGGTTATTTTGTCTGATGCGTCGACAGAACTGGTAACGCTGGCTGAACGACTTTGTATGCCGGTAACAACCACCCTCATGGGACTTGGATGTATTCCGACTGATCATCCGTTAAATCTTGGAATGCTCGGGATGCATGGGACCGAATATGCTAATTATGCCATTACCGAGTCAGACCTGCTCTTTTCCATTGGTGTCAGGTTTGATGACCGGGTGACTGGAAAGATTGAGGCATTTGCTCCACAGGCAAAGGTCATTCATATTGACATTGATCCTGCGGAAATAGGGAAGAATAAGCAGCCTGACGTTCCTATTGTCGGTGATGCAAAAAGTGTTCTGACCGATATTATCAAAAAGATTCCTGAGTCCTGTCCACATCCGGAGTGGTCTGAAACAGTCGCTGGGTGGAAGAAGAATCACCCGCTCAGGTACAATTCTGACGGAAAATTGTACCCGCAGTTTGTAATTAAAACCCTGGCCAAAATTCTTGCTGATAAAGGGGTTATTGTCAGTGAAGTAGGGCAGAACCAGATGTGGACAGCCCAGTGGTTTAAATTCACCAGGCCCCGGCAGTGGATCAGTTCAGGTGGTCTTGGCACGATGGGATATGGATTTCCTGCATCAATGGGTGCTCATTTTGCCTGTCCGGATCAGCCGGTTGTTGTTCTTGCCGGTGATGGATCGTTTCAGATGAATATCCAGGAGCTCGGGACTGTTGCCCAGTATAATATTCCGGTGAAAGTCATCGTGCTTAATAACCAGTTTCTTGGAATGGTCCGGCAATGGCAGCAGCTCTTTTATGAGCACCGGTACTCGTATACAGAGCTTCCGGAAGTTCATTTTGAACGGATTGCAAAGGCATACGGAATAGAAGGTGCGACAGTTACCCGGGCATCGGACGTTGAAGCAGCAATCCGGACAGCTCTTCTCCATCCCGGACCGTATGTTCTTGACATCCGTGTTGAGCGTGAAGAGAATGTATTTCCGATGGTTCCAGCCGGAGCAAATATCAGTGAAATGATCGTCGGGCACCACACTGAACATGAGGAGGGGTGATATGACTGCTCATATATTCAGTGTCCTGGTAGAGGATAGTCCGGGTGTTTTATCCCGGGTGACTGGTCTTTTCTCCCGCCGGGGTTTTAATATTGAGAGCCTTGCAGTAGGGCATTGTGAACAACCGGATACCAGCCGGATTACGATAGTCGTTACCGGAAATGATGTCCAGATTGAACAGGTGAAAAAACAGCTCAATAAACTGATTGAGGTCATCAAGGTTCTTGATGTCTCTGAATATGAACATGTTGAGCGTGAACTGGCTCTTATTAAGATCCGGGCAGAACCTGGAACTGCCAGGTCAGAAATAATGCAGATAGCAGGTATTTTCCGGGCAAAAATTATAGATGTCGGATTGGATACCCTGGTGGTTGAGGTTACCGGTGACAGTGGGAAGATAACCGCAATAGAAGACCTCCTTAAACCCTATGGAATACTCGAACTTGTCAGGACCGGAAAGATTGCCCTTCAAAGGGGATCAGCATTGGTAAGTTCAGGAAAATAATCTTTTTTTTAATCCGTAATTCAAATAGAAAATAAAAATTCAGGATTTTTTGTTATCATCATCGTTTCTGAACTTAATAATATTTGAAAGATCCAATTCGAATATTTTTTCATTTTTGAATAAGATATCCGGATTGTCATTTTCTTTTTTAAGTCCACAATATGCCAGAGTTATATATGCATTGAGCATCCCGGAATCTATAGCCGATATTCTGTTATTTTCCAGGTTAACTTTGAGATCATAAATGACGACCCGAGATGATACCTTAAACCAGAAGGTCTGACAAATGAGATCAATCACTCCGGATTTTATAATAATTTCAACATGTTGGAAGAAATCATCGAGTTGTTTTTCAATTTTCGTGTTGATCTCCATCTTATCATCCAGGTTTTCGATGGTTATCTGAACAATTCCATGACTGATATCATGTGAAATATTTTTAGATAACGATGAAATCAGCAGATTGGTTGCATCATCATCATTCAATCCGCTTTTTATCAACCATTTTAATGTTTCTGCGAGATAATCTGATTTTCCTCCTTCCACAACTTCATGAAGTGCCTGTGTTATGGCACTTGGAATGACTGGTTGAAAATCAATACTATAACTCATTATTTTCACCTTTTTTTAATATTCCTGTATTTATTTCCATTTTAATGTCTGTATGTCTGATTTCATTGGGATTTGTGCATTCGATCCCACTCTTGAATTCGTAACTTAAATCCGGGTATTGAGCTGGTTTTTTAGGGGAGGTGTTTTTTTCTGATGTTTCCTTGTTTTCTTCGGATGTTCTATTAATATTTGATTTTTGAATATGGCGATAAAACATCAATGCTGCTCCGGTCCCTGTCAGGAAAATTAGAATTAAAAGGAGCGGGAATGGTAAATTAACAATTATAGTTACTGTTGTACTGTTAGTCAGGCCTCCAGTATCTGTAACTGTGAGGGTAAGTGGATATTCTTCTGCATTTTTATAGATATGATGAACTATCTTTCCTGTCCCGATTTGTCCGTCTCCAAATTTCCATGAATATGTCAGATTATCATTATCTGGATCATAAGATTCAGAACCATCGCTGGTAATATTAAATGGGGCATCTCCTTTTTCCAGGTCAATTGTGATAATGGCTACGGGAGGTCTGTTTACGGTTCTTACGGTAAGAGTATCGTCTATTGAACTTCCTAGTTCATCAGTTACAGTAAGGATTACGTGATATGATCCCTGGATTTTGAATGTATGAAGAACAGTTTGTCCATTTTCGGTATTACCATCACCAAAATCCCAGTGATATGATGTGATCTTTCCATCCGGATCACAGGATCTGGATCCATCAAACCTGAAGGTAAGAGTTCCTGCTCCTTCCATGGGTTCTGCCATTGCGTAAGCAATCGGAGGGGTATTGAATACCTGTATCTGTGTAGTATCAGTTCCGGATAATCCGATATTGCCCGTGATAGTAAGTTTTACAAGATATTTTCCGGGAATATGATAGGTATGATTAACTATTTTTTGAATGTCGCGTGTATTGTCTCCAAAATCCCATTCGATTGATTTTATTTCATCATCCGGATGCATTGAATATTCTGCAGAAAATTGAACCTCAAGTGGTGTTTTACCGGAAGATGGATTTGCACTGATACTTACTTCGGGAGGAATGTTTGTGACAGTAAATGTTGCATGTACCTCTTCATTCCCATAAGATACCGTTATCTCGTGTGGACCGGATTTTACTCCGTCAGGGATTATGAGGGGAATGGAAAATGACCCATCATCAGAAATTGGATTGTCATCAATGAGTTTTAGATCATCAAAAAACACATCTGCAACATAAACCTTCCTGGAGAGCATGGTCAATCTTTCCCCTTGTGATATTATGGAAAAACTTCCATCGGCATTAACTTTTATTCCCGTTTTTCCAGACGATGGTGATATTTTAAGTATCGGTTGGTTTTGTGCATAAATTCTTTTCTCAACGGCTGTACTTCCAACTTCATTAGATGCCGTAAAGATTACCGTATAAATTCCTGGATTGGTATAGGTGTGTTTTGGGTCCTGTAACGAAGAAGTAGTGCCATCACCAAAATTCCATTCTCTTGATGTAGGATTTCCTTTTGATATATCAGAAAATTGTATAGTCAGAGGTGTGGTTCCTATTCCAGATGAAGGATTCATATCAAAGACTGCAGTCGGCGGAAAAAGGATCCAAAAATTATTATTCTCAAATAATGTCTTTGAATTGTGAAAGGGAAGTACAATAGATGTTGGACTGGATATTATTCCTGATGAAGAACGAGCAGTCACTGCTTTTGAATCATCAGGTGGATACAGTATTATATGGTAGTATTTGGGGATTATCTGTTCAATAATGTCAATATAACCTGGGATGAAATTAAACTGGTAATAACCAGAATTGTCACTGTATTTTTCCTGGAAAATATCCTTTTCGTTGAATTTATCCGGGTATAACGATGGAGCAATAATTAGTCTGACTGAAGAAGCGGGGTTTAATGAATCATTATTATCTCCAGTATATACATGACCTGATATTGTTATAGTTTTTTCATCAGATGTCTGAATGACTTGGTAATCCAATGAATTATCCTGAGATGAAATATTGTTCAAAACGATTGAATGAGTTAATTGTGAGAAATTTCCTATTGGGTTAGCCGTTGCCGGAATGGATAATAAATTGGGTATTATCAAAAGAAAAAAAACTATGAGGAATAGTTTATCAATAGAAAAGGGTTTTTTATTTTTTGACAATTTAAAATAAAATCTGGATATCCAGAATAAAATCATGTGGTGTTTTAAAAAAACAGTTCTTTTTGTAAAAAAAAAATTTGTTTTAATGAAAGAATTGATCCGGTTATTTTTTTTTGGATCATACATAATTTCCTGAAAATTTTTTAATTTTAGTAACTATGTATAGATTTCATATCAATTTTTGCCTAGCAACGTTGCTTGGCATTCATTGTGACTATTTTCAGTGAAAATGGTATTATTATTTTTTTTATATTTTTACCTATAGAATTTTGATAAGATAAGAAACCACTTATGGGAACAAAACGTAAAAGATAGAAGTACATTAATGATTTAAAACTCTTCTATTGAGTTTTTATAATTCAGAAGGTTGGAAAATGTTCTTTAAAAGAATTATCCTGATTGTAGTTCTTATAGCCGGAATTGTAATTGGTGTCCAGGCAAATCAAACGATTTCCATTGATCCGATCGGAAATCTCCAGATTGGAGAAAAATTTAACATTACGGGAACGACGACGATTGAAAACTGCAAGAAAATCGGTGTTGAAATATTCCCGAAAAAGATCTGGGATACAACGTCTGCTTATGCAAAGGAAGATGAATCCGGAAGAGTAAAATTTTTGGAACTTTCAAATTCAGCCGATAGTTCTCAGTCAGCAGGATATAATTTAATCAGGTATAACGTGGATGGAACGAAGACCTATCAGCCGGTAAACATCTCATCAGATTATTTACTCATATCAGTACCGGTAACAAAAACTGATGACGGTCAGATGTCCTGGTCTGCTGAGATTTCAGAGAAGGTTAAAGAAGTGCCTTTTGCACCCGGAACTTATCATGTCAATGTGTATGATGCATCACATGAAGTTGTCAGGGAAGGCGTCAGTATGCCAAATGGATGGGATTTAATCAAACAGAAGATCTATCCCAGCACAACCATGACAAATATCTGGGATCCGAAAAATGAAAAAGACATGGAATATGCCGAATTTACTGTCCGGAAAAGTTAACCTGGTAATGCTCTGCATTCGAGGAAAATCATTTCAGTAACTATACCCTTTTTTTATCATGAATCCGGCCATACTCTTTGGGCATCTGAAAACACTCTGTAATACCATCGGGGAGAGGCCGGTTGGTACACTATCAAATCGTCAGGCAATGGAGTATATCGGAAAACACCTGGAATGTATCGGATATCCGGTAAACTATCAGTTGTTTGACTGCATGAACTGGAATTATTATGCTGCATCATGTAATCTGCAGGAGGAGAGTATCCCGATTACCGTAAATCCACATTCTCCTTCATGTTCCCTGAATGCTCCGGCAATTGTAATAAAAAGTCTTAACGAACTAAAAAGCAGTGATTTATCCGGAAAAATCGCTGTTCTTTCTGGCGAACTGGCAATAGAACCCCTGATGCCGAAGAATTTTCCATTCTATCAGCCGGAGAGTCATCAGGAGATAATCCGGTTACTTGAGGAGAAAAATCCTGAAGCAATCTTGTTCATCAGTCCTGATAACAATGCAATCCCGGTAATCATTGATGGTGATTTTCATATTCCCTCCGGGACCGTGCCTGCAGGATATGGAAACATTCTCCTGGAAAATTCAGGCCACACGATAGATTTGATGATGAATACTGCGTCATATCAGGCACGTGCGGCTAATGTAATCTGCAGGACTCCGGGAGAAGGGAAAAAAATAATTCTTTGTGCTCATTTAGACACGAAATATTATACTCCGGGAGCACTTGACAATGCATCAGGGGTTAGTGCACTTATGATACTTGCTGATAGGCTCCGGAGAGGAGCACCACAAAATCCCCTCGAATTTGTCTTCTTTAATGGTGAGGAATGTTACAATATTCCTGGAGAAATGACCTATTTCTCTTCACCCTCCTTTGATCCAAAAAACGTGCTTCTTGCAGTAAATATTGATGGAATAGGGCTTGCGGGTCATCTTTCCAGTGTTGCATACTTTTCCTGTCCTCCGGATATGGTGGAGATATCAGAAAAGGTCAGGGGCAGGTATCCGGGTGTCATCCAAAAAGATCCCTGGCCTCAGGGTGATCATATGTTATTTAGTCTAAAATATATTCCTGCAATGGCATTTACTACTGCTGCAGAATGGGATATTACTCAAAAGATTATTCATACTCAAAAAGATACCATGGATTGTCTTGACGTCGGAAAAATCATGCATGGTATGGATGCAATTGAAAAGATTGTCCGGACGATAAGTAAAAAATATTCGTGATCATCATCTTTGGGATTATTGCATAAAGTTTCGCAATTACAAAAAAAAGGATTCCCAGTATTTTATTATCGTGATGATGAAACCGGTTATGATATATATCCTCCATCAAATCCGGATGGCAGTGTTCTCTGGATGAGGGTTGATGCTCCGGTCGGTGGCTTTATCTCAAGTGAAAATGACCCTCCCGCTTTTGGTCCTGAAAGTCCTGATAGTCTGACCCTGGTACTATCCCCGGCCCGTAAAATTCCTGAGTTTGGTGATATAGATGAGAGGGGTATCTCACTTCCCATATCACTATTTTTGGCATAAAAATATATCATCTTTGAAAGATCAATCGGCTCTCCGGTCTCCGGAATCGAAAGACTAAAAGTGAGTGATGTTAAGCCGTTCGTTTCATCGTACTGACCCCGGATGAGTCCGTCGGTAATCGCAACTGATGCACTCTGTTTTATTCCGGCATAGGTAACTTCCTGAACTTTCTGGGTTGCAAAAAAACCCATACTAATCATGCTATATCCAAATACCGCTGCAACAACCACAAAAGCTATCATAACAATTGCTGCTTCAAGTCCGGAGAATGCATTATTTTTTTCCATCATTGACACCTGGGTTTTGTTGTATATACTCGATCAGGAGGATTCAGATAACGTTTAAGGTATTGAGTTATTGATTCATCATCAATTAAAAGTTCTCCGGAGAAAACCTACCGGAAAATTTCTCTGCTGAATTATTTGTATAGCACTTAAATCCCCAGGTGTTTACTGCCTGGATTTTTGAGGTAGTTCTTCATTAATTCTTCCAGTTCATCCAGAGAGATGTTATCCAGATTTGAAGGAACTGACCAGAACGATGAAAAATCATATGCATTCTTAAGCATTTTTTTCGCAAGTTTTTCATACCTGAGCATAAGCAGGGTATTGAGGTTTATCCGGTGTACTGCTTCGTATTGACCGAAAGTTCTCGTATCTATCTTATTTCCTTTGATGACCTCTCTGATATACTCCATGTTCCTGATTATCAAATCCTTTGTAACAATTCCTGAATGGGCGGAAATCATAATATCGGCGGGAAATATAAGAAGCATCTCCAAAGTCTCAAGATAGATATCCAGCCGGTCATAATCAAGATACGGAATAGGACCTTCTACAAGGTCACCGACATACAAAATCCGCTCTTTCCGGTCATAACAGATGGATGAATCAATGGTATGACCGGGTGCATAGATGAATTCGATGTCATCATCTTCAAAGCATATTTCTTCTTTAAAGGTCAGGCCAGGAGGTATGAGGGTCACGTGCCCCCTGGTCAGAGATGACTGTCGGTTTAAGTCAAAAGCTCCCCGCTCTTGCATTCTTTCTCTGCATGTAACATGGCCGATTATTATTGAATCCAAAAAAGCACAATTTCCCCAGATATGGTCCCAGTCAGAATGTGAATTAAAGATAACCAGGTCACAAAAGGCCGGATCCTGATTCAGATAGGGGATGACTTCTTTCATCGATTCCGGACCTAAGTGGGTATCACACAAAAACGTGTGATGGGGGCCAAAGAAGATAACAAGTGAAATGCCGTCATCAAAGGTAAGAATCCGGACCCTGTCAGAAAGCCGGTTAATGATAATGTCTGTGATGATTATCAGGACTCCGTCTTTGCTTCCTTTGTTACTGTTCGAAATGTTCCGGATGGAATTTTCATATCAAATCTGACCCCGGTGTCTTTTTCTCCATGTTCGGTTATGGTAATATTGGTAAGACTTAAAATTTCCCTGATAAGAAATAATCCAAGGCCGGTATTCTTCCCAAAACCCTTGGTAAAGATATTTTTTTTGTCTTTTTCATCAATTCCGATCCCATTATCTTCATACCTGAGAACCAGGTTATCTCCATTTTTCTTATACGAAAGGGTGATATCAGTTACCCGTTCTCCATGCCGGACTGAATTATCCACGAGGTTGTACAGGACTTTTTCAAGCATGGGATCTGCATAAATTTCTATGGATTCATCAGGCAGGTGGAGCGAGATGTCTGATAGAAGTGAACGAATACCTGATTTCTGCATGATCTCTGATACATCCTGCCATTTTGGTTCATGTAATCCAAGATCCTGGTATTGACGGGTAAAATCTATCAGGGTATGAATGTCTTCTGCCGATTGCAGGATTATTGATATCCAGCGTTTTTCCGGTTCATCAGAGATTTTTTTCTCTAATAATTGCCCAAATGAAGTTATTATCATAATCCTGTTCAGGATATCATGACGGGTTATACTATTCAGAATGGAAAGCTGGTTATTTGCCTGGCTGATAGCATTCTGAACCCTTTTTATCTCGTCTATATCCTGAATCAAAAGGAGAGTATGGGTAATATTCCTGATACTGATCAATCGGATATGAAGTATAACATATCTCTTCTGTCCATCCGGAAGTTCAATGAGTGTTTCAATGGAAGATAATTTAGTTTCTTTCAGCTGAGTAATTGAGTCCTGATTGAACTCTGAAAAAATAATTAATTCATCCAGTTTTTTTGTTATTATGTCTTCTTTTTTCAATCCAAAGTATTGTTCACATCCGGAATTTACTTCGAGTATGTGTCCGGTATCTGAGAGTATCAGAAGGGGATTTGGAACTTCATGGAAAAATGTGGAAAATTTTTCTTCTCTTCGTAAGATCTCCCGCTCAAGGGCTATTCGGTCGGTAATATCCACAAAAGCGGTAAAAATTGCTCTCTCTCCAAGAAAATCGATAACATTCGCTGACAGGGATGTGTATATGGTCCCCCTGGTTTTTGTATCAAAAGAAATTTCATAGCCAAAAACCTGTTTTTTTCCGGGCAAGGTATCTGAAAAATGTTCGGTTTTAATGATGCTTAAAAATTCTTCACTGATTTTTTTCTCTACGTTATCCTCAGGATTCTCTAAAAATAATATCTTTGCTTCCTTATTCATCACGAGGATTGAATTATCAAGATATTTTGTAACAATTATGGGAAATGGGGCATTTTCTACCATGGCCCTGCAATTTTCTGCATTTTCACATATCTCATTCATTGCATGCGCAAGTTTATTCTTCTGTAATATCTGGTAGTAGCGAATGAGAAAAGTGCTGTCAATAATGGCCAGAACAACGATGAATGTGGTTGAAGTAAAGGTAAATTGGGTTACATGATCGATAAAGAACGTTCGCGACCACTGGTCTAAAAGCCACCAGTACGGAAAAAGGATTAGTGCAAACAGGATAGATATGAGAAATGCACCTGAAACTGGTTCTTTTCTCCAGGTGTTCCATCTCTCTTTCATGATACTGATACCTCTGGTTTTCAGGTAACAGTTAATATTCTTTTCTTACATATCTACTGTTTGTGGAACAGGATTTTTCATGTTGTAGTTCTCCAGTATTAGCCCGTCCTCCTTTCATAATTTACCTGTCACTTTTCTTTCTTCTTGTCTGTATACAAACACTTGGGGCCAGATATTTCGTTTTTTCATATCCGGTAGTGCCAGGAGTATCTGCATTTTACCTGATTGTAGCAATAATGATTGTTTGTGCGTTATGGTTTGGAGTAATTGGCATTTGCGCAGCGTATTTCGGGTGTGTGATCGGTGCAGGAATGTTAAGTGGTCTTCCATTCAGTGTTTCATTATATTGGTCCTTTGCAGATTTATGGCAGGTTCTTATCCCGTACCTGGCATTCAGACACTTCCATGTTCATACCGCTCTCATCAGTCGGCGTGATATCGGTATTTTTATCATCTCATGTGTAATCATCAACAATCTTATCGGAGCAGTCTGGGGAGCATACACTCTTGAAATCGGAGGTATTATCAGTCATGCCCAGGTAGCAGGCACAATATTCAGATGGTTCGTAACAAATAGCGTAGTTTGTGGAATACTTGTCCCGGTCCTGTTAGTATTTGTTACTCCGTGGATGAAAACCCATGAATTGTATCTGGGAGTCGAATAAAGGGTACTAAAAAATGCCGGATCACCAGGGTAATATCAGGTACATTAAACCCGATTTCAGATTGCTTCGAGAAGAAGGTTACTATCCGGTTGATATGCATCTGCATACGACTCATTCGGATGGATTAACAAGAATTCCGGAGCTTATAAAGTATGCCTCCAGACATGACATCGGTTTTTCTATTACCGATCATAACGAGATTAGCGGTTCACTCTGTGCAATATCCAATCGATCTGACCGCCTGATTATTCCCGGCACTGAACTTGAAACACTGGAAGGGCCACATCTGCTTTTTTATTTCTATACTCCGGAGGATATGCAGGAATTTTTTAAGGATTTTTCCCGGGAAAGGAGTAAAAAAAGACCTGGTCTTATGGAAAACCTTCCGGTTATGGAGTGTCTGGATCTTGCCAAACCATTTTCCGGTCTTCGGATTGCTGCTCATCCGTTCGGATATTTTGGAATTAACCGGGGAGTCCTGAAGTGTGCTGAAAAACAGATGCTTCCCGGAGTTCTTGATAATATAGATGGTATCGAGGTTATATGCGGGGGGATGATAAAAAGTCTTAATGAGCGGGCGATTTCTTATGCAGGAGAACACGATATTCCCTTCACAGGCGGTTCTGATGCACACATTCTTTCAGATGTTGGGAATGTGATAACAGCGGTTCAGGCAGAAACGGTTGAAGAATTTTTGGATGGAATAAAGAAGAGAAAAAATCTCGTAATTGGAAAACCTGGTGGATACATGTCCAGGGGGGCTACTGCCGGTGTAATTGCCTGGAGTTTTGTCCCGTACTCTTTATCGATGCTGGGTGCTCATTATTCGGTTCAAAAAAGAAGGACTTCCCATCTGGTGTCTTTGTATCGGCACAAGGTAGCAGGTTTTCAAAAAAAGAAAGAGAAGTGGCCTTAAAGAAGGGGAGAGAAGAGCCGTGATATTGACTGTTTTATTTTTATTTTTCGGGGCAATGCTGCAAACCGCTCTGGTGTCAGTTCGGTGCATACACGTAAATCCTCAATAAAATATTGCTTGAGTTCCCGTGCAACCTCGTGATCATATATGATTGCATTTGTCTCAAAGTTCAGCCGGAAACTTCTGACATCCCAGTTAGCACTCCCGACAGATGCAGCAACCTCATCAACGACGATTGTTTTTGCATGAATAAAACCGGTGTCATAGGTGTATGCCCTGACACCTGCATCCAGGAGTTGTTCGATATAGGAATATCCGGCCCAGTATACGAACCAGTGATCCGGTTTTGCCGGCATCATGATCCTGACATCAATTCCGGAAAGAGCAGCTATTCGGAGAGCATCCATGATACTTTCATCCGGAATAAAATACGGGGTCTGAAGATATACTGAATCGGTCGCAAGTGAGATGAGTTTGAGATATGATTCCTTGACCGGGTTCCAGTAGGTATCCGGACCGCCAGAAACAATCTGCACCGGGACTTGTGATGAGACCGGTTGAATCTGTTCCGGATAATACCTTGATTCGTAATGGATTTTATCATCCTTTGAAGCATAGTTCCAGTCCAGGAAGAAACGGATCTGCATCGCAAGAACTGCATGTCCGGTTATCTGAACGGCTGTGTCTCTCCATGGTGCCCATTCGGGAACACGGCTTAGATAATCATCCCCAATATTAAATCCGCCAATAAACCCGGTTTTACCGTCGATAACTGCAATCTTCCGGTGATTACGGTAATTCAGGCGGGGATGTGAGATATTCATAAGCGATGGGAAGAATAATGCAAGTTTTCCGCCCGCTTTCAGGTAGGGTTCAAAAAAAGATTTCCGGGGCCCTGCTGCACCAAGACCGTCACCAAGAAACCTGACCGTAACACCTGCCTTTGCCCGTTCGGTTAATGCTGCAAAGATCTCATTTCCGATTTCATCATCTTTCAGGATATAGTATTCCAGGTGAATATGATCCTCTGCATTCCGGATGGCCTCTAAAAGAGCTTTGAATTTTTCATTTCCATCAACAAAGACCCTAACCGAATTACATAATGTGACCGGTGCTTTGTTGCTTTCCATCAGCATGTACATCATACGCTTATACTGATAGGAAATCCGGGTTAATGCAGTGAGATCCTGGGAGAATAATTCATTTTTCTGAGATTCTATGATGTCTGTAAGCGTTTCGTCATCTTCCTTCTTGACTCTGAACATCCGGTCCCGGTAAAAACTCTGGCCTACAAAGAGATAGAGAATAAATCCTATAATCGGAAGGAGGAACAGAGCCATAAGCCATGCAATGGTTGCAGTCGGGTTTTTTCGTTCGATAAAAACAACCGTTATTGCAAAAAGGATGTTTATGATAAATATAACCGGGAAGATAAAATCATTGAGGAATAGAAAAATATCGGAGATCATAGAATGTAGTATCTATCATTCTCTTTGGATAGAAGGTTATGCTTCAAGCAAATGATATGATCATTATCAGTAGATTACCTGCTGAATAATAATTATAAATATAATGATTATGAATGTAATTATTGTTGAATTATAAGTAGTCTACTTTACTCTCAACTAAATATGAATCCTTTGGTTATACAATAATCTTTTTAATAACTGATTATTCCATTATCTATATTATCCCGGGTAATCCATGTATTCTTTAGATTTATGAATCAGAACTATCATATTCGAAATCTTACTCCGGATGAGGTAATTATTCCGATTGAATGGGCTCGTGATGAAGGCTGGAACCCTGGTCTTCATGATGCACAGTCTCATTACCCGGTGGATCCTTCAGGCTGGTTCTGTGCTGAACTGGATGAAGAGATAATCGGGACTGCGGTTGCTGTCAATTATGACGCCGAATTTTCGTTTGCTGGGTTTTATATCGTAAAGGAACAGTTCAGGGATTATGGGGTGGGCTGGGATCTGGTCCGGGCAATCAATACCCATATCGGAGAGAGAAATCTTGGAATTGACGGGGTGTTTGAGATGCAGGAGAAATACCGGGAGAAGATGGGAATGCTATTTGCATACCGGAATATCCGGTGGCAGGGTATTGCATCCGGGATAGAGCAGCCGGATCTGGTCTTGGCAACCAAGGTTCCCTTTGATTCACTGCTCCGGTATGATACCGCTCATTTTCCGGCTGAAAGAAAAATATTTCTCGAAAACTGGATACGTCAGCCTGAAGGAACAGCACTGGTAAAATTAGGAAAGGATGAGGATATTCATGGGTACGGGGTTATCCGTAAATGTTATGAGGGTTATAAGATTGGTCCAATATTTGCCGATAATCCTCTTAGCGCAGACGAGATTTTTGAAGGGTTGACCACAATGGTGCCCGGGGAGCTAATATTTTTCGACACCCCTGAACCGAATACTGCAGCAGTCCTGATGGCACAAAAACGAAAGATGACAGAGGTTTTTGGCACTGCACGGATGTATACAAAAATGATTCCAAGTCTTCCGGTTCATGAGATATTCGGAGTTACTACGTTTGAACTGGGATAATGTCTGATTGCTTTCTTATTTCTTAAATTTCGTATTTTTTCCATATTTCTTTAACCAGATAAAATCTATCCATTGATATTCTGAAAAATCTTATCTTTTCGTCATATTCTCTGAGTAAATATAGATCATTTTCGGTAATTTATTAACAGATTATATTGTTTTATTGGGAATTAAAGGGATTAATAATTTCTATTCCTGTAATTGAGTTAAAATCTTTGCAATTTCTTGTCACCAAGGTCGCTGATAGATTGATAGCCGTGGCAGCAATAACCGCATCAGGAAGTTTAATATTTGTTTTTCGTCGAAGACGAATGGTGTGAGCAGCTACTGCTTCATCAACAGGAATTATTGTTCCATATTTCAGGAGATCATTGGTCATTCTATAACTTTCTTGGGTGTGTTTATTCCATCCTAATACTTCTATTTTGGTTATTATTGAGATAAAAAATGAGGAGATAAGTATTTTTTTAATATTTATGAGCACGTCATCAGAGGCAGATGCAGTGATAAAATAAATAAGAATATTTGAATCAATAAGATATCTCATATCCTTTCCCATTCATCTCTCATGTTTTTGATCTCTCTGTCAAGTTCTTCAAAAGTTCCAGTATAATGAATAATCCCCATGTATTTTGTTGGGTCAAATTTTTCCTTTTCGGAAATTTTCCCTTTAATAATTAATTCAATATCCTCACTCCATGCAGATATTGGAATAATAACATCAGTCCGATTTCCATTTTGATCATAAAGATATCGAATCTCAATCATTTGACTCAGGTTCTCTCCTTTGATGTTTGATAAATAATAAGATTATTCATATTATCTATTTATCTCTCTACCTTACTTTTTTATTAGTCTTCCTTCTATCGAGGAAAGGTTTTTATGAATAATTATTTTGGGTATACTGGTGAATACTCAGGTCGAAAATTACTATTCGATGTAATTTTAGTCGTTCCGGGTTAATGTTTAAACTATTTGAAAATAATATTAACTCATTGGAAAACCGATTCAATGTAAAACATCATCTTGAATTTTCATATGGAGATCTTTGGTATATGCAGAATGGATTAATCGAGTCTAATATAAATCTAATAAGATCAAAAACTCCTGAAATTGCTGTTAAGATAGATACTGGTATTGAATGGCTGTTTTCAAGGCCCTGGTCGCAAAAAATTGATTTTATTATTTTCTATGGATCTGTAGCCCTGGGACATTTTAGACCTGATTCTGACATAGATCTGGTAATTGGAATACAGGGAAGTCAGGAAAATCTTATTAGCATTAATAAGGAGATTGCTTTATCAGGACCTTTTGATGATCTGGATATCCGGATTTTTGAAAATCTTCCGGTTTATATCCAAAAAGATGCACTTCGTGGAATCATTCTGTTTTGTAAAGATTTTACATACCTTTCAGATCTTGCATACAAAACAATAAAAAATTACGATGCCTTTAGGCCATATCTTGATGATTATACCGGAGCGGTTCCACTTTCATGAAGACCGGAAAGTTGCGATCAGAAGCAATGAGAATTATACTTGCAATAATTGCTGATAGTATCGACCTCGTTACTTCTCATCTCCCGCCAGATCTGAAAATATTTAAAAATCTCGGATTGGTGAAGGATGGTATCTATAAACGGGTGGAGTATTCAATTGAGAATGTTCTTGATATTTGTGCAATGATTAATGCAGATTTAAAATTCGGGATCCCTGAATCTGAAGATGACATCCTCTCTACCTTGATACAACATCATGTCCTTGATAAGTCTCTTGGTGAAGAAGTCAGGCAGATGAAGGTTTAGAAATATTGTTGTTTACTGATATGGAAATATTGATGATCAGATTGCATATAATTCTTACTCAAAATCTCACCTCGTTTGAGAGATTCAGGATTCGGGTATTAGAATTTATACGCGAATGTGATTAGGCTGGTTATTTTTTAATTATAACCCAAGTTTGCCATTAACTAAAAATATATGTGTTCTTAGTGATGTTTGAATCGACCAAAATGCAAACAAAACTAAGAACCAATGAAATTGAGCCGAATGAAAATATATCCTTTCCTATCGGCACCATATTCCTCGTTGATAAGCTATATGAAGTCCTGAACTTTCGCGAAATTTTCGGGAAACACAAGACAAGGGGTATCGATATCAACGATTTACTTCGAGCCCTCATCAGCTACAAATTAACTGATAACTTCAGCATAAAACGGTCTCACGACTGGATCAACCGACCTGAAGTGCTTGACGAATTTTCCCTCCCCCCCTTCAGCGAAAGAACGCTTTACCGTGTCCTTGAAATCCTTGGTTCTACCCGTGAAGAAATCATCTCTGACATCCAGGATGTACTTTTTTCCAGGTACGATTTTGAGCATACCAACATCAACATGGACTGGACCAGCCTAGTCCTTCATGGCAAGGAGGCCCGGCTTGGAAAGTATGGATACAGCCGTGATCATCGGCCCGATAAAAAACAGATCACGGTTGGCGTTACAGAACTTTCAGACCCGATAAATATCCCAATTGGGATGACAATCGAACCTGGCAATCTCAATGATCAGAGCCACTTCAAGAAGACATATCAGCAGTCAAATAACCGGCTAAGAGAGGGATCTCTGGTGATATTCGATAAAGGAGCGAACAGTGTCGATAATATCCAGTTGATCCGGGCAGATAATCTCCAGTACATCACCGGAAAGAAACTCAACAAGAGCGATGACAAGATAATCGCGAAGTTTGAAACCTATAATCCTCAGATAATTGATGAGGAATCAGGTATTCGCGGAATTAAAATCGAGAAGCCGAACAGTACAAACTATCTTTACTTCTCGAAAAAACTGCAGAAAGAGCAGCTGGAATCCAGAGCTCGAAAAGTTGTTCGAGAGATAAAAGAAGCAAAGGCCATTCAGGAGAGTATTGACAAGAATAAAGCCCTTCCAAAGCGATTCAGAATAAACAATCTTCTTGTGGATGTAGATTACTCTATCCAGACAAAGCTAATGGAACTCTCCGAAGATGATGCCGTCAAGTTTCTTGAAGAAAAGTTCATCAATGGTAGAGAGGGATTTTTCTGCCTGAAATCGAGTAAGAATTAGACACTTACTGAAGCCCTTCTGACCTATCGGAAGAAGGACTCGATTGAGAAGATATTCAACTCTCTCAAGAACGAGATCGAGATCAAACCATTACGCGTATGGACCGATAACAGTATTTACGGAGCATTAATCATTGGGTTTATCGTACAGGTATTTGTCTCACTAATCCGATTTGAGATCCCAGACCTGAAGCATACGTCAACGAAATTCATCAAAACGACGCTATCGAATTTGACAGTTACGATTGATTCGTGGATGAGGAAGACAAAAAAGTTCATTCACTCCAATTTTGATGCCATCAACACCATAATTTTAGACCATAATTGGGTTGTTACATGAAATTTTGGTCGAAAAACGCCACCTGTCAAATATCATTTCCCGATGAAATTCTGAAAAATTTTGATCATGATAGTGAACGATCTCATTGACTGTATGAAGTCAAAGTGGCAAAGTTAGGTTATAGATTTAATCATGGGAGGGATAGTAATCTCTACTTCTGGTGCAACAAGGGAGGAAAGGAAATTGACTGTCTTATTGATAGATCCGGAATTGAATTAATTCCTGTGGAGATTAAGGCGGGAAGGACGATATTTATGGAATATTTTAAGAATATAAAGTATAGGAATAAGTTGTCAGGGCAGGTTCCTGAACGTTCGTTTGTAGTTTATGGCGGAGACCAGGATCAACAGAGAACTCAAGGCCGGATAATATCGTTTTCCTTCCTTGATCCGGTGACGGAATTGCTATAATAAAAGATGGCTCCTTCATGAGTCTTTTTCTATCTTTTTTCAAGATAAAACCGCTTAATTCATATCATTATTTATCCAATCGTTCTGGTTCATCTCATGCATGACTTCTTTCCATATCTCCTGATAGCTGGGTTATCAGTATTTTTTTCCATGTTTATCCTCCCGGTGTCTGCAGTTATGATCATTGATTCTATCTCTCCTGATTATGGGTATAATAATGGGCAGGTTACGGTGACTGTAACCGGATCCGGGTTTGAAACCGAAGGAATTTGGACATCAATTTTGGAACACCCGGGGATAGTTCCAATTCAGTCATCATTGGTGAATATAATTTCTGACTCCCTGATAACCATAAAATTTGACCTGACTGGCCAGGTATATGCAGAGTATTCTCTTGTCATAATCACCGGTTTACATAATAGATATTCATGTCCAACTCCTTTCATCGTATATTATCCCTATCTTCCCGTTGTTGCAGAAATAATTCCGTCATCCGGCAGAATTGATGAAGAACCCTTTACATGTACAATTAATGGGGATAATTTCATCTATGGATCGTATGTACGGATGGTAAATTCCTCGGGAGAAATTGTGACAACGAGCAGCACAAACATCGATAATAATCAGTTTACATCTGTTTTCTCACCCGGAATGAAGAAAGGCGACCAATACCTTGTGCAGGTAGTAAATCCTGATACCCAGTGTTCAGTTGATACCGTATATTTTACCGTGTATGATCTTCCTCCTGCTATATCAGATGTCAATCCCCGGACGTTGTATACTTCGGATTCTTTGTGTGAGATTTCTATCCGGGGTAATGGTTTTCTTTCAGGTTCGGTTGTGTCTCTTCTTGGTAATTCTGGTGGGATGAGGATCTCAAACAAAACTCCAACGATTGTCTCTGCTGATGGAAAGATAATTACTGCTTCTTTTGATCTCTCCGGATTCATGACCGGAGAATATCATGTTATCGTGGAGAATCCTGATGGGCAGTGTTCAACAGATACGGTGTTTTTACAGGTTAAGGAGCCAGAAAAAAGATCGTTCAAGGTGACAGTCGCTCCAGGTCCGGGCGGAAATACTATTCCATATGGGGTGGTCACGGTTTTAGAATCTTCTACTCTTGCAGTATCCTGGACTCCGGATTCCGGGTATGAAGTATGTGAGGTATATCTTGACGGGCTTATACAGAAAAACCATAATTCTTGTATAATCGAGGATATCCGGGGAGATCATGAGATCTATGTGGAGTTTAAAAAGTAATAATCGAGCAGATACCCTTCGGTTTTTGTTGTAGTTGTGCTGAAAGGGCATCCACTTTTGATTTTGAGTATTCAGTTCGGGTTCATGAAAAATTTTATCCTTTACAACACTGATACCCATGTTGTTGTATTATTATGGCTGATTGTGAAAAACTTGAAAAGTGTCCTTTTTTTAATGCTTATAAGGATGATGAGAAGATTTGGCCTTTGATTAAAGGATTCACTGTTCTGTACTGTAAAGGTAGCAAGCAGGATGATTGTATCCGGAAACAAATCAGCAGTAAATTTGGTGCAGATAAAGTGCCTGTTAATATGATGCCAAATGGAAAAGCACTTCCGGGAACCGGGAAAGAGGAATGGGATCAAAAAGTAATCGAATTTCTCTCATAAATTATTTATATTATAAATGGTGTATCTGGTTAATTCCGGGAATCAGGATAGATCTGATTGGCTTTTTTTAAGTGTGAAGTAACTCTATATGGATTTTTTTATCAACCACCTAATAACAGACCGGAATAAATCATTAATGACCTTTTATGAGGGTTATATTTAAAAGGAGCGTAATTTCTGTATTATCAGACAACTGCAATTCCGTCCTGTGAAACCTGTTGAATAAATAAAAATTTTTTCATCATTCTGAATTGTTCTTCAGTCATTACTTTTGCAGAGATCATAATCCCAAATTCCGGATAGATATCATATCCCATGGCCATAATCGTTTTTTTGATATTCCATGAGTCGTCAGTGGTAAAAATCAGGATATCAACATCAGATCCCTGATGAAAATCCCCCCGGGCATATGAGCCATATAAAATGATTTTAACAATTTTTTCGGGAAATTCAGATAAAATTTTATGAGTGAATTGTATTATTACTTTTTTTACATCCGGAGGGATTAAAAATCCCTGATCGTCATCAAAGAATTTGTTATTAAATTGATTTGTCATATCATCGGTTTATGATTAGTGCCATAATGTGATACTCATTATCATTAAATTTGTTTATACTTGTCATGAGGATGATTGAGGGTACTTCAAGGATTAATTAATATGGATGAAAATAATTTATAAATTATAACTATCAGAGATATCATCCATATTGTTCCTTCTTGTTTTGTAATAATTTAGTGTTTTTGTTAATTTAAAAGAACCACTTGGCTTATCTGTAATTATCATTTTCCTATTGATAATTTCTCAAGGTTCAATTCCATCGTATACTTTCACAATATCCCACATGAAAATAATATCACAGCATCAGGGATTCTCCGCTACGGAAAAGTTCTATCTCTGTTTTAATTCAATCATACCTTCGTAGAAGATTTGTTATGATTATACTGGCAGTTTGGCGAAGGGGAAGACTCAATCGAGCAGAATTCGGTCTATTTAATTGCCTGTTATTGGGAATTAGCATAAATCCAAAATAAATTAGGTTTTTTATGATTATACCCGGATAATAAGAAGATATTCAATGTTTTCTCCTGTTATATTATCATATGTTCATGATAGATTTTTATGTCCATGTGTAATCATGTATGTATGGCAACAAAAACAATTACCATTACTTTAGAGGCATATACTCGGTTAAAACAATTAAAAAAAGATGACGGTGAAAGTTTTTCTGATCTAATTATTAGGATTATTCCGGAAAGAAGAAAACTCTCCGATATTCTCTCCAATTATGAACCAAATGATGACCTTGCGATGAGTATTAAAAGTGCTTCAGAAGAAAATCGGTCCAGTACATTGGGAGAAATATCATTCTGATGGTTGTGCTGGAAGTGTGATTTCTTATAGATCTAATCAAAAAAGCTAAAAAGGAAATGATTACGCTAGTTGGCATTAGAAGAAGATAATGGTATGATATATACCACAATTGTTAAGGTTCCGTTAATCTACCACGGCTGATGATAGTGGTAGAAAGATGTAATTAAAATATCTATTGATTAGATCAAAAAAACTAGAATAATAACTGCTTTCATAGCGGCTCGCTATTGACTCAAAAAAAGTTTTTCGATATAATATAAGGATCAGATCTATAGTTTAATAGCGAGCCTTGAGTGAATCAGGTTTAACCCTTTTTATGTCAAATAGAGCATGAATAGTCTATTTTTTTACCGGAATGGAATTAGTGGTTATAAAAAAGCGAAAATTACTCTTTATTTTTAAATTTATGGTTGAATAATCATATTAAACCGCGAGAGTTTTTTATTAGATGATTATGTCTTAAATTTGAGATGAAATGAATTTATATATGCTTTCTAAATTATGATATTCATATAATTATCAATATAATAAGTTTTTTATTCTTTTAAAATAATATTTTGCACAATAGTTGGGTGTGACAATGAATAAGTTATGGGGATGGGTTCTAGTTATCTTGACAATCATATCGATGGTTATTACGCTTTCAGCCGCTGATTCTCTTACGATATATCCGGATGTGCTTTATCAGGATATGCCGGTAGTGATTGAATACACCGGATTTACTGATGGGGAGAGTATTGTTGCTGATTTTGATTTATCTTTTATTACAGAATCAGATACGAAATCCGGGATTACTGATGGATTTATTCTGTATCCTTTCACTACTGATGATGGTAAGATTTCTGCATTTTCGGGAGATCTAGTAGTGAATGGAGCTGCAGTTCCATCAAATGTATATTCAGATTTTTCTAACGGTCTTCTTTCCCTCTCACTTGCACAGGAGAGTAATGCAGCTGGAGAGTCTGGTAATGTTGCTTTCCGCTTTTCAGGCGTTAAAACTACAGGAGTAGATTCAGGCTCGATTAATTTTATTCCGGAATTATCCCCTGGGCAGGGAGTAATGAATGTAACGGTAACAATTGGAGATAAAACGGTAAGTAAACAGATCCCATATGAAACGGATATGTCTAATCCGGAGATTTCAAGCCAGGATTTAACTGATGATCAACAATTCACAGAATATGGAATTATGCATCAGACTCCTGAACAGATGCGGGAAGAACTTATGGAAATGCTTAATTCAGAGGCTCTTCCAAATGCACCGGTTACCCAGGATAAAGATTCAAAAAGTCTTCTTGTGAATGTTCCCTATGTACCTTCTGAACGAAATCAGGGGACCTGTGGTAATTGCTGGGCTTGGGCCTCTACCGGAGTAATTGAGACTGCTCATACTGTCCAGAATGGTGTAAAAGATCGTCTTTCGATACAATATGTGAATTCAAATCTGAATAACGGCGTTGGTGATAATTGGGCATGTGAAGGAGGAAGTGCCTCGAAATTTGTTGATTTCTACAGCAATCCCTTATATGATCAGGTTATCCCCTGGTCAAATACGAATGCTTCCTATCATGATGCAAATGCCTGTCCTGGTGGGGATTGTTCAGCCGGAACAAAAATGCCTGCACAGTATATCGCAACCAATCCGAATTATCCAATTACTTCTATCTCTTCTTACTTGGTCCCTACCTATACTGTTACTCAGGATCAGGCGATTGCGAATTTAAAGGCACAGATTGATGCAAACAAGGCTCTTTATTATGGATTCCGGCTTCCAACAATTGAGGCATGGAGTGAATTCTCTGATTTCTGGAGAGATCAGGCTGAATCAGTTATCTGGGATCCGGATCCCTATAATGGTGCAGCAACCGATGCAGGCGGTCATGGAGTCCTTCTTGTAGGGTACAATGATACCAGTTCGAATCCTGATGAGCGGTACTGGGAGGTCCTGAACAGCTGGGGCAGCAATGCAAACCGTCCAAATGGGATATTCCGGTTAAAAATGAATATGAATTATGCTGGAAGTGGGATATACTGGAATAATTATTTTTACGCTATTGAAGTAGCATATACGCCCGGTGAAGGATATACTCTTGATGTACAGTCTGATGAAATTGGCTGGATTAATCCATCCGGGACGGTAGAAGTAGCAAAAGGAGCATCTCAAACGTTTACCTTTAATCCCACTGCAGGAGCAAGGGTAAAGAACCTGACCGTCGATGGGACTCCTGTTACATATAATTCTGATCTGACCTATACTTTACAGAATGTTCAAAAGGATTATACTATCCGGCTCAATAATGAACCGCTTCCGGGTGTTGTAATTGCAGCGTTTGCTGCAGAGTCTGGTGGAGGTAATTCTGTGAAATTCAGTGATAAGTCCTTGGGCGATGCAAATAAATGGAAATGGGACTTTGGGGATGGTACAACCTCTAGTGAACAATCTCCCTTACACCCCTATGCACAGGCTGGAACATACACGGTATCGTTATGGGCAAGGAGTGATCTTTCCCAGAGCCAGGTTGTTAAGGGTAGTATCGAAGTACCTATGAAAGAAGGTTACACGTTTTCGAATGTGTAATTTTCCAAAATTTTTTTTTGGACTAAAAATTCTTGATAATACATTTAATTAAACAGTATCTTTTTTAATCAGTCCTTATAATTTAAAAAGTAATATATATAATACAAAATAATATGGATTATGTTTTGGTGTTTCTCTCCGTCGATGGTCAGGGGGATCATTGTTCTCTTTATTCTGGTCTCTTGTTTATGCATCCCTTGTGTTTATGCTGATCTGGATGCTAATGATTCGACGCTAAAATCGCAATTTTATGATAATGGCAATCTCATTGATGAACGTGAGATAGGTCCGGGTCTCCCCCCCGAAGGGTGGATAAGAGATGCAAATGTTCCGATTCTTGCTGAAATATCAGCCATAATGGTGAACAAAACCGATGTTCCTGCATTGGACTGGTCATATGGCTGTTCGGCTACTTCTGCAGCGATGTATTTTGGTTATTTTGATCGGAACGGGTATCCTAATTTTTATGTTGGTCCGACTAATGGAGGAGTTTTCCCCTTGAACAATTCGGTATGGGGTCCTTCGTTTGAAAGTCAGGGACAATGTCCACTGAGTGCCTCACAACTGGGTCTTGATGGGCGTGTTTCCAAAGGGCATAAAAATGACTATTATTCTGCATATGGATCTACGACTGATCCTTATTACAGTGCCTGGTCAGAACATACTCCTTTAGATTGCATCGGTGATTATATGGGAACCAATCAGTATCAGAACTGGAGGAATTCTGATGGAAGCACTACTTTTTATTATAACAAAGATGGCTCTCCTTTGTATGATTATACCGGTAATGAATCTGTAAAAGGACGAGATGGTATTCATGGGATGAAACTGTTTGCTGAGTCTCGTGGGTATTCAGTGCTTACAAATTATAATCAGTATATTTATGGGTACGGAGGGAATACCAAAGGATTTACCTACGATCAGTATAAGGCAGAAATAGATGCTGGTTATCCAGTCCTTATTCAAGTACAAGGACATACCATGCTAGGTGTGGGGTATTCCACACCTAATACTGTCATCCTCCATGATACCTGGGATTATACCTATCATACCATGACATGGGGTGGGACTTATGGCTCTAGTCCTGCCATGCAACATTATGCGGTGGGTGTCTTACACCTTTCACCTGCTCCGGTTGTTACATCCATTAATCCTGTTTCTGGTCATATTGGTTCAGATGTTCATTTCAATATGACTGGAAGCAACTTTGCAAACGGAGCACGGGTAAACCTTACCAGCACTGGTAAGGCGACCATTACTACAACGGGAAGTTTGTCCGGAACTAATCTTACCGGTTCTTTTACAATACCTTCAACCGCCGTTGCAGGCATGCGAAATGTCAGTGTAAACCAGGGTGGAAAATTTAGTAATGATAACATTCAGTTTGAAATAAAAACACCAATAACTCCGTATGTATTGGGTATTATTCCTGGTACTGGCTCTGCCGGTTCAATAATACCAGTAAAACTGATCGGGGATAATTTTACGAATGGGGCAAAAATTGACCTGAGTCGGAATGATGCGACTAACATTTCTACAACAGGCACCCTATCCGGAACTAATCTTACCAGTTCTCTTGACTTACCTGTAAGTTCAAAACAGGGTCTCTGGAACGTGACAGTAAGTCAGGGTGGCAGGTATAGTAATAATAATGTCCAGTTTAATGTAACTGCCCCTGTTCCTCCGGTTGTCAACGGAATAAATCCTGACCATGGAAGTGTCGGAAGAAATGTTCCTTTCATTGTAACCGGCAGTAATTTTGGAAATGGTTCAATCATTAATCTTACCAGTGGTATTGAGAAAAATATCACATCACTCGGAATATTAATTGGGCCAAATCTAACCGGTTCCTTTGATTTACCGTTACTTGCACAAAAAGGCCTGTGGAATGTGACTGTTAATCACGGTGGATTATATAGCAATAATAATATTCAATTCAATGTAACTGCCCCTGTTCCTCCGGTGGTATCCGGAATTTTTCCAGATACAGGTAAAGCAGGGACTGATGTATCTTTCAATATTACTGGCAGTTACTTTAAGGACGGTGCACAGATCAATTTAAGCCGTTTAAACCGGTCAAATCTGACATTTCCCAGTATGCTTTCAGGAAGCAACCTTACTGTTTCTTTTAACCTACCTATAAGTGCAGAAAGAGGTCTGTGGAATGTTACAGTCAAACAGGATGGTTTATTCAGTAATAATAACATTCAGTTTAACATTACTGCCCCACTCAAACCGGAAGTAACCGGGATTTATCCAAATTCAGGTCTGGCTGGCAGCACTTTTCCAGTCAATCTTACCGGGAATAATTTTGCAACCGGGGCAATCATTAACTTGACAAAGATTGGTCAGTCGAATCTGACATTTACAGGTATCCTGTCCGGTAATAACCTGACAACACCTCTTTACCTTCCTCCCACTTCCAGTATCGGTTATTGGAATGTCAGTGTAAACCAGGGAGGTCAGTTTAGTAATAACAATATCCAGTTCACCATTAATCCGGCTCTTCCGGTGATAACAAATCTGAATCCTGGGGGCTGTCTACAGAACAACCACACTACTTCTTTCCCGGTAACTATTACCGGAACAGGTTTTGACACAGTTCCAGCATTAAATAATGTGACAGTTGATGGTTCAGTTGTCTCCTATGTGGTCGAATCAGCTACTATAATCAATGCAACATTCCCGGAGACTGTTGACAATACTCTTGGCAATCATCCGGTTATCGTTAAAGGAATAAGCGGGTCATCTGCTCCATCAAATTTTGTTGTATCTGCAAATGGCTTTACAATTAACGCATCATCTGATGGAATTGGTTGGATCAATCCTTCAGGAGTTTTTTCAGCAGATCCAGGCAGTTCACTTTCATTCACGTTCAACCCGACTGCAGGAGCCAGAGTAAAGAATCTTACCGTAAATAATGAAGAGAAATCAACTGATTCACCATTTGTGATATCTTCAGTTGATAAAGATTATACTATCCGGCTCAATAATGAACCCCTTCCTGGTGTTGTAATTTCTGGATTTTCTGTTAAGTCAGGTGATGGTAATACTGTAACATTTTATGATGAATCCTTAGGTGGTGCAAATAAGTGGAAATGGGACTTTGGGGATGGTGCAACCTCTAGTGAACAGTATCCTCCTCCACATATCTATGCCCAGTCAGGAACATACACGGTATCATTATGGTCCAGGAATGATCTTTCCCAGAGTCAGGTTGTTATGGGTGACATTACCGTTCCGATGAGTACAGGAGCAGATTCGGTATTGTTCTTTGGTCCCTGAATCTTTATTCCTGTTTCAATTTTTTTAATTTGATAATTATCAAAAAATTACACATAATCGAAACATTTATCTATTTTTATATATCATTTTCTATATTTATTGGTGGGTGTAATGAAGAAAATAGTACTGATAAGTCTATTAATTTTCTGCATTTTTATAACCTGTAATGGGGAGCAGATAAACAATTCTGATAATAATTGGAATTATAGTAGTCCGGATGAAATCGAAAACATCTCAATGGTAATATTTGTTCCAGGAGATATAGAATCCCTCTTTTGTCTTGACAAAAATTTATCCAGACATCACATATTGGATGACAGGAGATTTCCGGAACAGGGAGTAACTGTAGAAAATATGTGGGTAGATGAGGTACTGGAAAACAATTCTGCAATAACTGCACAGACATTACCCAGACTTGTTATTCCAAAGATTGACTCAGTTTCTCCAAATTTTGGGCTTAATAGTTCCTCATCTCAATCAGTGAGTATTGTTGGATCTAATTTTAAACGCGGTGTCACAACAAACCTGACCAATGGTGTATACCGTCAGAAAAATATCAATCCGATTACATATGTCAATTCCAGGAATATCACCACTTCATTCAATCTGACTGGGTTGGATCCGGGCCGATACTCGATTGAAGTTTCAAATCCTGATGGAGTCATTTCTGCCAAGTATTTTAATTCAACCTGGGGTTCAGGATCTGTGCTGATGTATCCAGCCAAATCCTGTGTTGATGGATCTGGAAATATTTATGTTACAGATACCGACAATTGCCGTATCCAGAAATTCAGTCCTACAGGTACGTATTTGACCGGATGGGGAACCTATGGTAAAAATCAGGGTAACTTTATGTATCCTGTCGGAATTGATGCTGACAGTAAGGGGAATATCTATGTTACAGAAATAGGAAACAACCGTGTTCAAAAATTTGACTCCAATGGAAAATTCCTGAATGAATGGGGATCAATAGGTTCTGAACCTGGGCAGTTTAATTCGCCATTTGGAATTAGCGTTGATGGGTCCGGGAATGTGTATGTAGCAGATACTGGGAATTCCAGGATTCAGAAGTTTAATTCTAACGGCGTTTTCCTGAATGAATGGGGATCATATGGATCGGAACCTGGTCAGTTTTTTTATCCCTATGGAGTAAGTGCTGATAACCCTGGATATGTCTACGTGATGGATACCGGTAATAGTCGCGTTCAGAAGTTTGATTTATCCGGGAATTATCTTTCAAGCTGGGGGACTAAGGGTTCAGGTTCTGGTGAGTTTTATTATCCCTATGATATAAGTGTAGATAATTCTGGTATTGTATATGTGATGGATACCGGTAATAGTCGTGTTCAGAAATTTGATTTAAATGGAAAATTTTTGGATGAGTGGGGTTCAACAGGAAATGGACTGGTTGAATTTAATTATCCGGTTGGAATTTGTGTAGACGGTGTAGGAAATGTATATGTTACAGATACTGAAAACAGCAGAGTATCGAAATTTAGTTCGGTTGGCATCTTCCAAATGATGGTTGGTGTTCCCGGACCATATAACTATTATAATCCATATGCATTGTCGATTGATAATGTTGGGAATATTTACATCGCTGATAGTGGCAATAACCGGATCCTGAAATACACATCTGATGGAATATGTGTAACTGAATGGGGATCTTATGGGGAAAAAACCGGACAGTTCAACAGACCCTATGGGGTATGTGCTGATGGTTTTGGCAATGTGTATGTTGCAGATATGAGAAATGACCGGATTCAGAAGTTTAATTCTGAAGGAATATTCCTTGATTCATGGGGTACGTCAGGTACCGGACCTGGAGAATTTGATTATCCCTCTGATGTCGGTGTTGACAGTTTGGGAAATGTCTATGTTCTTGATACGTATAACAATCGTATTCAGAAATTTTCACCAGATGGTGTCTACCTGGGATCATGGGGCTTTGAAGGAAGTGATCCTGGACAATTTAATGATCCCCGGGGTCTCTTCGTGGACGAATCAGATAATGTATATGTAGCTGATTCATACAATGAACGAATCCAGAAATTTAATTCCGGGGGTGTGTTCCTGACTTCCTTTGTAACAAAATATTCAGATTCGGTAGGATATTCCTATCCATTCAGGGTGACCGTAGATGTAGCCGGAAATATTTATGTAACTGATACGGGCAATGAGAAAGTTATCAAATTCAATTCGGATGGAAAATATCTGACCGAGTGGGGTTCTTATGGTTCTGGTCCTGGTGAATTTGATACTCCCCGTGGCATTGGGGTGGACAAAGAAGGAAATGTATATGTGTTAGATGCCCGGAATTCACGAGTGCAGAAGTTTAGTGACAGAACGTTTACCGTTACTGGTGCGGTTTAAACCTTCTAATTTTTTTGTATTTTTTGGATTTTTATTGAATAAATAAGTGAATGAAAAGCGCACGATTCGTTTTAAAAAATAAAATTTGATGTACACTTTAATATTTTCCCTTTTAGGGGCTAAAAAAGTTAAATTTTTCTTTCTTTTTGATAATTAGAATAATTCAGAATATTAAATACAGATTTTCGATTATATCTTTTCAACTATATTCCATAATCTATATATCATATCCAATAATTACTATAATTATCCTGATCAAGAGAAGGATCGTATTTATAATGGGGATTATGCAATGAAATCGGATGATAGGAGATTTCTTTTCAGAAAAGAAATCCTAAACGGGGCAATTGTAATACTCGGGGTGCTTCTTCTCCTGGTATTATTTTTCCAGCCAGGTACTGCGGCAGTATCAGCTAATTTCACGGTAAAGAATCAGGCTGGTATGACGCTTTTTAGTGGAAATCATTCAGGAGCTTTATCAGCAAATTACTCCTGTAATGATATTCTGTATTGTAATGATATTTCATCATGGAATGGTACGGATACAATAGGTTCATGGAATTGGACGATTGGTGGAGTAGTACGATCTCCAATATTTGATCCAAGTAAGCGTAATGTTACTTATGATACCACTCTATCCGCTGGAGATCCCATTACAGTTCAGCTTATTGCAGCAAATCAAACCGGCCTTAACAGTTCTAGTTTGACGGTTGATTTCTATAAGTATGGTCCATGTGGTAATATTACTGCTCGTATGATGCCAAAAGCCGCCTATGATGACAGGGCTCTGGATCCAAATGGTACAGTGACATTCTATGATCTTTCATACTCGAAGATTGATCCTGAATTGAATGTTACCGAATGGTGGTGGAAAGGAACAAATAAAAAGACTGGCGAAGAAAAAAATTTAACCGGAAAAAGTCAGTTCACCATGAATATGTCGAAGGAGGTTGTTTATTATGATATTAACCTCACGGTGGGAGCGAATGGTAATTATACGACCATTAGTAAGACATTTAAAATCCCTCCGGACAATGTAATGCCTATTGCGAATTTCTCGGCAGTTCCAATGGCTGGAGTCGGGCCTTTGAATGTGAGTGTAATTGACCAGTCCAAGAGTATGGTTAATTATACGATGTCAAATGTGTCCCTCAGTTATGAATATGATGTATATGATTCTACTGGAACACACGTTGCCAGCAGTACGGAAAAAAATCCTGTATTCCTCCTCTCCGATCCCGGTATATACAATATTACTTCATACGTTGAAAACTGGTACGGAGAAAGCGATGAAACTTCGGTAGAAAATATTCAGGTCTATCCTGGTGGGTTGGTAGCGAACTTCAGTTCATCTGTCCGGGAAGGTCTTGCTCCCCTCAACTTTACTCTTATTGATCAGAGTATTGGAGAGGGTCCGTTAGCATATAACTGGACTATAGGTAACAGTACTTGGACTAGTGAACGAAGAACTGAGCATAATCCACAGTTTAAGATTCCATATACTGGTAAATACTGGGTAAACCTGAGTATCATTGATCAACATGGTGAAACAGACTATGAAAATAAGACTGATTTCATAAATGTAGGTGTACAGCGGTATCCAACAGCTGATTTCGCTGCAGTTCCAGAAAATGGTACCGTACCTCTTAATGTCTCCTTTATTGATCAATCAGTGCTGGATCCTGATCTCCTAGCCAATCTGGTAATTCCAAATTATACCTGGTCGTTTGGTGATGGAGGTTCTTCACATGAGAAGAATCCAACTCATTTGTATACTGAAGCAGGAGATTATACTGTCAGGTTATTTGTGCAACATGGCGAACAGGAATACTCGTCTGAAAATGTACAACCAAATGCAGTTGACAGTAAAGAGCATATGGTTCATGCATATGAACCATCAAATGAAGGAATAAATTTCACCTGGATACAGGATTATGGCAAATCTCCATATAGTATTGTGCTTATACCCCTAGGAATTACTGCAGATTGGGATGTTACGTGGACTATTGAAGGTGGAGAGCCTGCAACTTCAAATGATTTTACTCCTCGTGTTGTTTACCCGGGAACCGGCAAATACACAGTAACTCTGGCAGCTTCTAAAGATGGATTAAATCCAGATCCAATAGAAAGAGAACTGGAAGTATTCCCTGATGATATTCCTCATCCGGATATGAAAATGATGAATAAAAATCCGTTTGATGAATATTTTGCAGGAGTAAACACCTGGGCTTATGGCTTTGTTGGTGATCCCATTCAATTCTGGAGTAATGAATCAGATTCATGGGAAGACTCTTGGGAATGGGATTTCGGAGATAATTCTTCATCTTCACTCAGAAGTCCTGTTCACAAATTTACTGCACCGGGTCTTTACACAGTCCATCTGAAAAGTTCGAACGTACATGGAGTAAATGAATCTTTGATCAAACCAGATTCGGATCAATATGATTCGTATAATGTATGGATTCTAAATACTGCTGTACTGTCAAATGTCTGGGCAAAACCAGCTTCTGGAGATGCCCCTCTTGATGTGCAATTCAATGCAGATCTATCTGTAAATGGAAAATCTGATAAAGAGTCACAGGATTACGTGGCCCAGTGGTTGTGGTTCTTTGGCGATGGTATGTATTATCCAGGAACATCTCTTGAACAAAGACCAAATCACACATACCAGTATCCGGGAACGTATTCTCCATGGGTAATGGTAATTCTCAAAGATGGTATGGGGTGGACCGAAAACTCCAATGACGTAACAGTTTACCCGCCATCAGGTTCAGAAGTTACACCTGGATTTACCTATGATATGATTGACCGGAATGGAACATACGGGTACTCGTATAAGTTCATGGATACATCAATAGCATATGATTCCTTAGGTGAACCCTGTGTTATTGACAAATGGCTTTGGGACTTTGGAGATGGATCACCTGCCGGAGTAGAACGAGCTCCAACTCATATGTTCAAAGAACCAGGGAATTACACTATCACTTTAACAGTACAATCTACCGCCTGTGAAATTTCCGGGACAATCTCAAAAGAGATTTATATTCCCTACTTTGGAACATTCGCATCAGATCAGATCTTCTTTGATCCGGTAGCCGGGTTTACCTATGCAAAAGTTGACAATGAACCTCTGGCGCTTCAATTCATTGACCAGAGTTATGGTGCAACTCCACTGGGCTATGCATGGTCTTTTGGCGATACTCTTGGATCATCTGAAAAGAGTCCAAAACATACCTATTCCTCAGTCGGAACGTATGAAGTAAGTCTTACCGTCACAGATGAATTTAATAAGACAAACACAATTGCCCAGTCGATTGCTGTTCCTCCGGTTAATCCTCCGGCGGCTGCATTCACCTATGAACTGAATGACGTTAATCCGCTTCAGGTCCAGTTCACTGATACCTCAAAGGGTGAGATCTACTCATGGCAGTGGTCCTTTGATGATGGTCTTGGATCATCTACCCAGAGTCCGGAACATCTCTTCAGTGATTATGGCACCTATGAGGTCACTTTAACTGCCGGAAACAGTGCGGGATCAGATTCAGTTACCCAGGAAATTACCATTGAAAATCCGACCGCAAAAGCAGGTTTTACAACTGAAAACCTCGCTGACCGGAAAGTAAAATTCACGGATACATCATCCGGATCAATTCTTTCCTGGGTGATGGAATATGGTGATGGAGATATTGATACTTTCACTTCAGGTGACTGGAGTCCGGTGGAACATCAGTACTCTCAAAAAGGAATTTATCCGGCCCGGCTTACGGTAAAGAACTCGTATATGAGTGATTCATATTCGGCTCGCATTACTGTAACTTAATCAACTTTTCTTTCTTTTTACATCCTGTATAACAGGATGAGTTCCATTTTTTTTTTATTTTTTCGAGAAATAATGGAAATATTTATATTGACAATAATATATATGATGTATATTATCATGGAACGGGGGCTCAAAACGCAAACAGTTCTTTGTGAGATGGGTAAAATCAGGATAAGCGGTTCCCAAGGGGGGTTCTGACTCCCGCTCGCTATGAGTCCGGGTTTTAGAAAAAACCGTCCTTTAGGGCATATCCGTTGGGATGGAGTGGTGAAACATGGAAAGAGATGGAAAAAAATCTGAACGAAACAGTAAGATTTGGCTTTTGGTTCTGATGAGCGTCAGTTTGATGCTCATAAGTCCGGGATCAGCAGCCGGGATGAATATTCCGGTTCCTCTTGTAGATCAAGGGACGCATATATTCATCGGAGAGACTGGTCTGGACATTTCGAATGCGCTTATTAATCCGAACACCGGTCTTCCGGTAAACTATGTCGGATGGTGGAAGAGTGTTGCTGAAGTAGGATCAACTCCTGCGGATCGATATCTTACGATTGCAGCAGGCAGTGAAACTGACTACTTTGTAAACCAGGTAGATTACACCCTGAATGATGCAATCATGGAGGGTGCTTTTTACCTCTGTGATCAGGCAAGTGGTATGCCTATCATGAATGGCGGTCAGCCTGTAGTAGCATATTACGTTGCAATTCCACACATCGAACTTGTTCCGGCTGATACTATCTGTCCGGAAGTCAACAGAACCGGTCAGGTCTTCCTTGGAACGGATCTGGTTTTTAACATCAAGACTAATTTGTACCACATCCAGGAACGTACCAATGGTGCAAACGCTGGTATCTTTGATATTAATGTCGTAGGTTCGAATGGGAAAGATTACAAGTCTCTTCTCGGTCCGGATGCAGGAGGATGTAATTGTCCTGATTGTAATCCGAATTATCCGGTGATCTCTGTTAAGGATATCAATATCCTGACAAATACTCATCAGTGGCAGACCTGGGACACGGATGCAATTGATCCAACAACGGGACTTTTGTATACTCCTGATGGGACATATGCAGTTTCAGTCACCTGCTGGGCTAACAACATTATTGACAATTATGCAGTTGTTGGTGGAGCAAAGTCAACCACAACAAATCTGGGATTAGTTCCGGAGAGTGTGGTAGTTACGGTAAACCCGGGTGCAATTAAAAGAACGGAGACGGCAACTGCAACAGTTGTTGGAAAACCCGAAACCGAGTATATCATTGGTATCATTGAATGTCCACGGAAAATGACTGGGGAAGTGTGTGATCGTCCGCCGTGGTTTGTCAATGATACCCTGAATGTCGCATTAAAATTTGATCCGGTTGGTGGTCCGTATACGATTGGAAGTGAAATTGTATACCCTTCCTGTTGTGAAGGAAAGACCTTCAGGGAAGTAGTCCCGACCGAGTTTAATGATGGCGTACTCTATTATGCAAGCATCACAACCGATTGTAGTGGGCAGGCAACAATAGATATTGATGTTGACAATACAGTCTGGAAAGCAGATGACAATCCTGTCTTTACTGTACACATTCAGAAACGTGCTCCTGAATGTAATGGAGTTCACATCTTTGATGAAACCGAATTAACTGTTCAGAAGGGTGATATATCAGTTCAGATTTCACAGTCCTCTGATGCAACAAACACTCCGATTACAGAAGCATTCCTTGGTGATACTCTCAAAATTGCCGGATTGAATTCAGACAGTCTTACGACGTATCTATATATGACCGGACCATGTCAGCCGGAGTGTGGTGGTGGTCTTACTCCTGACCTGACAAAAGCACGAATGATTGGAATGGGTCCGGAAGTAGTTCCAGTAAGTGTTCCACAGATTGAAGGTTTTGATTGGATATTTGTGAATAAGGATGCATCTGGAAATCCACTGTATTGGCAGACAAAGTATCTTGCAATGAATCCGGGTACCTATACAATCTGGGCTTTGAGTAATCAGGCCTGGTGTCCGACCTGTGTTTCCTGTGGTGGAGCAGTTTGTACAATTGAGGATTGTCCAAATTGTGATGTCGTTGCAGTAGCAGAGATAACATTGAAAGGTCCTGAACTCACGGCTCTGGCAGATGATGTTCTACGATGTTGTTGTCCGGGTTATCCCTGTGGTACCACTCTTGATGCCCATCCAATACTTGTAAATGGAACATCTCTTGGTAATGCAGATAAGGAATTAAGTCTCTGGATGTTTGGAAAGGGCAAGATAGGCAGTGCAAAATATATCAATACTCAAATTCCGGTCAACTGTGATGGTACGTACTCCTATAATCTTGCAAAAGCGATGGAAGAAGCCGGAGTATTGCTCTGTGAAATTGATCCTGGTGTTTATGATATTGTCGTACAGGATCCCGGATACAACCATCAGTTTGATGTTATCTTAGAAACACAGCTGGATCCAAAAATCTGGGCAAACCCAGTTGAACAACAAAAGAGGTGGATTCTATCTGGCTTCCCTGACATCGGACCTGTTGAAAATTTCAATGAGACCGTAAATGGCAATGGAGTAGGTAATCCAAATGATGATTTCCTTACTCATGTGGGGGCAAGTTCGATAACAAAAACTCCGGATCCGGAATCTCAGTACTTCTATGATGATGACTGGAGGAAACTCGTTCAGGTAGAAGGTCCGGGATACAAACTTGGAACTGAAGTATTAACTGCCCTTCTTCGAGGACTTGACGATCCGGATGTTGATGATAACTATGTTCATCTCCAGATTAACATAACTGACAGGCCTTGTGGTGGTGCGGACTTTGAAGCAGACCGGACTTATGGTAATAAACCATTAACCGTCCGTTTCACTGACATCAGTACTATTGAAGCAACTTCATGGGCTTGGGACTTTGGTGACGGTGCAACTTCTACTGAACAGAATCCAGCACATACTTATGAAAATACTGGAAGGTATGCAGTATCACTCACCCTGAATGGGGATGAACTGTATAAGACTGTTAAGAATGATTATATCAGGGTTGCAGATGGTCCAGCTGCAAAATTCTCCTATACTCCTGCAAAGGTTTTTGCAAATGATGTAGTGAATTTCACAGATCTGTCTAATGGAAATCCATCAGCATGGATGTGGAACTTTGGTGATAATGCAAGTTCATCACTGCAAAGCCCTTCACATGCATATGCTGAACCTGGAAATTACACGGTAACTCTCAATATTGGTAATGAAATTGGTTCGGTATTACCTGCAGAACAGATTATTACTGTCTTAAACGATGCACCGGTAGCAGGATTCTCTGCAGAACCGACATCCTCTGACTCCTTCCCGGTGCAGGTTCAGTTCACCGATGAATCCACCGGAGTTGTAGACTCCTGGCTCTGGGAACTTATCCGTGAAGGAAAAGTTGTCGGTTCCTCATCAGAACAGAACCCGGTAATCACTTTTACCGTTCCGGGAATTTACACCGTTTCACTTACGGTAACGAACAACGGAGGTTCTGACACCCTGGTAATTGATAATTTCATTACCATCGGAACCGGAAGTCAGTTTGAAGTTACCCAGGGCTGGAACCATGTTTCAGTTCCAAAAGCGGTAACTGAAGATTATAATACAGTCAGTGAACTCTTCGCCGGAATAGAATCCGGAGAAGTTCCATATGCGGCATTTGACAATGAGCGTAACGAATGGGTACCGGTAATGGATGATTATCCGGTAGTTCCGCTCGAAGCACTCAGAGTCTGGAAGGCTGATGCCGGCACGGTCATAATCACTCCGACGTACATTGACGGAGGAGCATTCACCCGGAATCTTGGAGTTGGTTGGAACGGTATTGGTATCATGGCCATGCAGCCGACACCAGCCAATGTTGCCCTTGCATCCCTGGGAGAAACCTGGAACAAGACACTTTCATTCAATCCGGTAACCCAGCGGTGGGAGTACCCGATTATCAGGGGAGTGGATGATGACAAGATGATGGATCCAACGGTTGGGTATCTTATTGAGATGAATACCGAAGGAATCCTACTCGGAGGGGAGTAAGATGAATATCACGATGAAAGGAATAGGATTCAGTCTGTTAATCCTTCTCCTCTTTTCCTGTATGTCTCTGACTGCAGCTGAAGATGTAGAGATCAAACAACTGGTTCCGATGTTCCTTACTGGAACGCTCTACATTGATGACGATCCGGCATCTCCCGGATTAGTTGTAACTGCAATGCTGAACGAAACCGTCGCCGGAACTGCTACCGTGATTTCTGATGGTGTCTACGGGAGCGACTCACAGCCGATGATGGTTCAGGCAGGAGCTGATGAGACTCTTGAAGGTGAACCGGTTTCGTTTTACGTGAACGGAGTTCAGTGTGAAGAAACTATCCTCTATGAACGGGGAGTTAACCGTGCACTTGACCTTCATGTATCCGGTGCAGCCTTAAATATGCTCACAGTCGTGCCAAAAGGCGGGGATGTATTCCTTGGTGAGCAGGGACTTGACATCTCCAAGACCTTAGGTTCAGGCAACATGGTGGCCTGGAAATCAGGTACTGGAAGTTACAGTGCGATTTCAATCACCAGTGCTCATTCATATTATATCAACCCGGCAACCTTTGACGGGAAGTTAGGAAACTGGTACCAGTGGGATGGAGCGAATGCAGGCGATCTTGCATTTGTAGTAAACGATCCCTCAATTGCATTCCGTGTCTGGAACCAGAATGAAAAACAGTATATCGCATCCGGAGGAAAAATCTCATCCGGAGACTTTGCAAATTTCAGAATTGATACAAATCTTGACTCTGTAATTCAACAGCGTGGAGAAGGACTTCCTGTAGAAGATCTGGGAATCATCGATATCAATGGATATTCTAACGTTTCCAGTGAAAATTATTTAAATCTCAGAGGTACTCTCAGCGGAATTCCTGATGTTGACATTTCAATCAAGGATCTGGCCGTAGATGCAGACAGCTGGTATTGGCCGGAGAATGATGACAACTCATCCGGATGGAATACCGGAGCGTTGAATTCCGATGGAAAACGCCGGTATATCAATGGTGAGTATGGATTTTCCGCAGTAGTTGATCTGAACAATCTGAAAGAAAATTACGACAATTTTTACGGTGTTATAGTTGGAAAAACAGAAACCAGTACATCTTCTCTGAATATTGTTGACGAATCTGTTGATGTTATCGTCAATCCGGGCGATGTTACCCGAAATTCATCATTCTACGTAACAGTTGGTGGAAAGCCGAACAAGGATTACATCATTGTCATCATGCAGTGCGACCCGGGTGTAACAGATCCGACAATGTGCTGTGCAGAAAAGATGAGTGGTGCACCCTGTGACCGCCCGCCAAAGATCCGTGAAGATCAGAGTGGTGTTTCAGCCGGAACAATAACATTTGACGATCCTGCCGGAACCACATTCCCGATTGGTGACACAAAATTATCACCAGACTGTTGTGAGAAGACCGGAAACATCAGGGATGTTGTCCCAACCGATGACAAACCATGGGCATCAAATGTCTATGCAAACGGTGTATATTACTACGCAAAGGTTCTGACAAATACAACCGGTTACCAGGTAGTTGAATTCACGGTAGGCTCCGACGTTGCACCTGACCGTTCATACCGTATACATGTTCAGAGTGTTGAAGAGACTCCTGAATCAGTAATTGACGGAGATGGAATGGTTAAGGTTAACAAGGGAGTTGTAACCATGGACATCAAGGAGGAAGCTCCGTATTACCTTGGTAATGATGTCACGCTCTCCGGTACAAACACCGACAGCGATAAAGTTTACCTCTTCATGACCGGACCATGTCAGAACGGTTGCGGTAATGATCTCCTCGGCTGGAAGACTCCGGATGCAGAAGAAAACATCATACAGCCGGGTCTTGACATGGTTGAGCTTGGTTGCAAGGAAGAATCCGACCAGTTCACAGCAATTGAAGTTCCGGTAAAGAGTGACGGCACCTGGTCATACACCTGGAAGACTGAAAAGGCACCAATTAATCCGGCAACTTACACAATCTTCGCAGCAAGCCAGCCAATCAATGCATGTTGTCTGGATTGTGCCTGTGCAGCAACTACATCACGTACAATCATCTTCGAAGAACCCTGCTTTGATGCAGTCCTCGATCCGCAAATCGTGGAACTTCCGGTAGGATGCTGTCCGAACGGATGCAGCTGGACCGACCAGGATGCAATCATGCTGACCGGAACTGCTTGTGGATTCCCACACACCGGTGATGGTGAGAATGTAACCAAAGAGATCAACATGTGGATCTTCGGAAAGGAGAAAGTAGGTAATGACAAGTATGTCAATGCCAGAATTCCGGTCTACTGTGATGATACCTTTGAGATAAACCTGCTCAATTACATAAGCCTCTGTGACCTCAAGCCAGGTGAATACAGCATCATACTCCAGCACCCGATGTACAACCACAAGTTTGACATGGTAAAGGAGACTGATGTCCGGACACCGATTGAAGGAAACCGTATCTGGATGGTAACTTCTTATCCTGATGAGTGGAGCAAGCTCTTCCCACTTGAAGGACAGGGTTACTATGAAGGTGAAAAGGCTGTTAAAGCCATAACTGACTTCCTTGATGAGCGTCTTGTGGATGACAAGTACATTGTCCTTCCGCTCACGATTGTAAATGACGGTGTTCCGACTGCAGACTTTAGTGGAACCCCGACCCAGGGTGGAAAACCCCTGGAAGTCCAATTTACTGACAAGTCTGTCGGAAAGGATCTGAATCAGTGGTCCTGGAGCTTTGGTGATGGAACAATCTCAACCGAAGTCAATCCAAAACACACCTATTCAGATGACGGTGTATACACCGTTTCCCTCACGGTGATGAACAAAGAAGGTCTTGAGGATACGGTTACAAAGACCGATTACATCACGGTAAGAGAGCCAAAAATTTCCGCAGACTTCATCGGAAGCCCGACTTCAGGGGCTTCCCCTCTCAATGTTAAGTTTACTGACAAGTCAACCGGAGAACCAACGAACTGGTTCTGGGACTTTGGTGACGGCTATACCTCCGCAGGAGTTCAGAACCCGTCACATACGTACACCTTTGGTGGAAAGTACACGGTTACTCTGACAGTCACCCTCGGAGATGAAATGGATCGTGAAACCAAGACCGATTATATCACGGTTATTGGTGGTCCACAACCGACTCCGACCATCGGACCATATGATCCGACGAAAGTTCAGCTCTTCAGTGGCTGGAACTTTATTTCAGTGGCACGGACACTCTCTGATGCCACCAGCAATGCCAGTGTGGTCTTCAAGGATGTCCCAACCGGAGGACATGCAATCTGGGCATATGATCCATACAAGCAGTACTGGGACCAGGTCCTGACCGGAACTGAAATCACACCGCTGTATGGATACTGGATCTATTCAGTAACTCCATATACCATTAATCTGCAATTCAAGAACGATCCGGTCAGTGCTCCACCGACCCGAAGCCTTCCAAGCGGATGGGCAGCAATCGGATTTACCGGTGGCACTCCGGCAACAGCAAAGGACACCCTGAAATCTGTGAAGGATGGATGGATTTACACTCGTGGATATGATGCACAGCATCAGCAGTGGGAGTCTACCATCGTGAACGGTGGACAAGGTGAAAACACCTATCTCTTCCCATCGAAGGGATACTGGTTGTACATGGAGACGCCAGGAACACTGGCAGCCATTGGTGTGTGAGGTATCATGAATACAGGAACAGTAGCCGCCCTGACGGCACTGGCTACACTCCTCCTGTTTTCTTCAGTACTTGTCTGTTCTGCCGGGGCTCCGGCACTTCCCTGTGAGTTTTACGGAACTGTAACCATTGACGGCTCCCCTGCACCGGTAGGGACTATTTTATCAGCAAAGATCAATGATGCAGAACGAGGCCGGTATGTGCTTGAAGAAGCAGGAAAGTATGGAGGGCCGGGAACTTTTGATCAACGACTCAAGATTGTCGCAGAAGACAGTGATTTATCTGGAGGAAGTCCGAAGGTAACCTTTTGGATAGATGGTCAGAAAGCCTGGCAGGAAACAACTTTCCAGCCTGGAATTAGTCTTAATCTCGATCTTTCAATTGGAGGAGAAGCGCCTTCAGTCACATCCATTCCTGCTGAAACGACAGAAATTGTCCCAGAAGAAAGCACAGAAAAAACCGGAGAAGAGATTGTTTCTGATCCGGTTATTGTGGATGACAAAACTGAATCCAAAATTTCAGAGCCGGCAATTAGTGACATGCCTCCCCAGCTTCCGGAGATGATGAATCCTGTGGTAACTGAACCACCGGTATCTTCAGTGTCACCGCTGGTAGCTGATTTTATCGCTGATCCATTATCCGGAATGGTGCCACTCACGGTAACCTTCACTGATCTTTCCATCGGCGGGCCAACCCTCTGGTCATGGGACTTTGGTGATGGAACAACTGATACCATCTCTAACCCGGTTCATCAGTATATGCTGCCTGGAACGTATTCCGTCACTCTTACTGTTTCAAACACTGATGGCAGTGCATCTATCATCAAAGAACAGTACATTACGGCATCCGGTTCCGGGGGAATACTCAAGGCAGATTTCACTGCAACTCCTGTGACCGGGCAGGCACCTTTGAAAGTTCAGTTTACCGATAAATCTTCAGGCAGTCCTACGTTATTTGCCTGGAGCTTTGGAGATGGCACTGGAGATTCCGCACAAAACCCTGTTCATACGTATGATAAGGATGGGAAATATTCGGTTAATCTGACGGTTGCTGATGCAGTTGGTCTGGATTCAACCGAATCCAAAGAAGATTATATCGTAGTCGGGCCGATAACTCCGAAACCAACAATGACTCCGATTGCAGTTCCATCAGTTCCACAGACCTTTGTAGGGACGATTGAGATTTATGGAACTCCGATTCAAAGTGGAGGCACGGTAGAAGCAAGAGCTCCGGGATATGAATTATCCGGACAATTCAATCCAATCAAGACTGCAAAAGGAGTTTTTGGAAAGATTGGTACATTCTCTCCAAAATTACAGGTTCAGGGAATTCCGGAAGGCACTGAAATTGAGTTTTATGTAGCTGATCAGTATAACCGGATGAGCAGGGCTTACATTCTTCAGGATGACGGGTCTTATCTCTGGACGGTTCCTTATCAGCCAGGACAGGAAACAATTCTTCGTCTGGCAGTACTGAAAAATTCGCCAGAAGAAATTCCACCCATTCCGGTAACTCCTTCTCCGACTGAGTGTGCCGGTATTCCCTCAATTCCGATGAGCATCCAGGGAGATGTCAGAATTACTGATGGCACAGAATTCCTGGATGCTGAAGGAGTCTGCCACAATTGCCAGCCAAACATCAGAGTTGGTGGGCAGATTGAGGCACGGATTGATGGATATGATGTATCAGGTCCGGAAAATCCATTTACAATGGTTTCTGCAGCTTACTTTGGTAGTGGGAACAGCAGCTGGGCAGATAAACTGACCATCCAGGGAAAATGCCTTCCAGATGATGCAAAGATAACCTTCTGGGTAAAGGATGATGGATGGCCGCAGTATACTCAGGCCTGGCTCATCAATGAGAATACCGATGACAATGAAACGATTACGTATCTGAACGAAACACGGGAAATTCCCTACGAAGGTGGAATATCCCGGACCGTTCATCTCTGGGCCGGACCACTTCCGACAGTTCCACAAACCCCGACACCAACTCCGACTCCTGCAGCATGGGAACCCCAGCATTTCTATGGAAAGGCTGAGTTTAATGGGTATCCACTCCGGGTCGGTGACCGGGTCATGGCTACCCGTGAAGGCATTGATCTTTCAAACCCGACAAATCCTGTTTCTGTTCTCACCTTTGGCGAATATGGAAACCCGGTTGAAAAAGATATGCTGACGGTTGATGTACCATACGGGTCTATCGAGCAGCGTGATCCGATTTCATTCTGGATAAAGCCTCAGGAATATGAATACTGGTACAAAGCGGAAGTGAAAAACCCATTATCCAGTGCTCCCTGGAGTGATACGTATCCGTTTACTCCCGGATCAATTACGAACCTGGATTTAATGTCTTCAGACCGTGCTGATTTCATGTATTTCGATGATATCGTGGAATCTATAAGTAACGTAATCCTGCCGGATGATTACTCCGGCTGGTAAAACCAGAAATGGGAAATATCCCTTTTTTTCATGATATTATGACAACCAAATATTCTCTCTGGATACCGGCTCTTCTCGCTGCCGGTGTATGTATCGCATTATGTGGCCTTGTATCTGCATCTTCACCCCAGCTTCCGTGTGAATTTTATGGGACAGTTGCTATTCAGGGTTCTCCTGCTCCGGCAGGATCAGTAATTACTGCCTATGTCAACGGAACCCTTCAGGGATCAATTACCATGACTCAGGCAGGTAGTTTTGGAGGTATGGGAACCTTTGATGAACGGTTGATAGTGATGACCGGAGAAAATGATTTTGCAAATGGTGTTCCGGCAATTACTTTCAAAATTAATGATAAAACCGCTGACCAGACTGCTACATATCAGCCTGGTGCAAGTTCTGCGATAAACCTTACTGTAGGAGGACCGGCTGTTACTGCTCCGGTAACTAACACCACAACTCCGGTTATTGTATCACAGGTTCCGGCAACTCCGGCTCCTGCTCCGGTTCAAAGCCAGAGTGTGCAGACGGTAAATGTAACACCCACACAGCCGTTGGTCCAGCAGGTTCAGGCCCAATAAATCTAATTTTTTAAGTTATTCTTCTTCAGGTTTTTTTTAAAAGCACCAAATCACCCGGCAAACACATCACTTCTGAAATCTTTATTTATTTCAAATACTACAAGGGTGAAATGTACATTAACTTCAATATGTAAAAAGAGATAAATTCTGGAGAAATTTAACTAACCCTTCCATTATGATTTTCGATATCCTTTTTTATTTGTGGTCGGATATTACATTTGTAAGTTTGTCCTATATGGATCTTGAACCAATGAGATATCGTTTTAGAAAAAGAATAATCGGTGCGTAATGGATCACCAAACAAGAATTCTCACAATTTATTCAGATATTGACAGATTTTTCCGTGATTTTGAAATAATTACTTCGGAAAGTACCACAGGTGATGGTGACGTTACACGGTTTCATGCAAAATCGATGATATTAAAAATTTTATCGCCAGAATGAAAGATAGTATCCGGTAATAATTATCTTTTTTTGCCAAGTATGTGATTAATTACACATTATTCCTTGATTTATTGTGATCATTATTCACATTATTCATTACTTAATATGTGATCTTTCTTTCAATCATCCTTATGTATATGTGATGTCTCTTAGTACCTAGAGCACATCATGGAGAGATTATTACTACAAAGTCTTCATTCCTGGCGAAACAAAAAAAAACCGTCTCCCATTAATTTTGAAAGGAGCAAGACAGGTAGGAAAAACCTGGATCCTGAAGGAATTAGGAAGGACTGGTTTTAAAGACTTTCTCTATATTAATTTTGAAAATAATCCAACGATGTCTGATTTATTCGAAGGTTCCATTAATCCCCATAGAATTATTGAATATCTCGGAGCACTTCACGGGAAAAAAATTATTCCCGAGGATACCCTCCTGATATTTGATGAAATTCAGGAAGTCCCACGAGCCCTGACATCTCTAAAATATTTTGCAGAAGAAGCACCTGAATATCCAATCTGCTCTGCAGGATCATTACTTGGAATTGCACTTCATGAGGGCACATCATTTCCTGTCGGAAAAGTAGACATTCTGACACTCGAGCCCCTGACATTCCATGAATTTCTTCTTGCTAATGATGAACATGAATTACTTTTATCTCTACAAAATAGCGGATTAGAGCCGCTTCCTCTACCTCTCATAGAGAAATTGGACGATTACCTGAAAAAATATTTTATCATAGGAGGAATGCCCGCAGCGTTGAATACCTGGATTGAACAGCATGATTTTTTCCAGGTTGAAATAACGTTAAAAAGTATTTTAGATACGTACCAACAGGATTTCTCGAAACATGCACCCCGTTCGATGGTCCCAAAGCTTCGGTTTATCTGGAATAGTATTCCTTCACAACTTGCAAGGGAGAATAAAAAATTCCTTTATAGGTTTGTAAGGAGTGGTGCCAGAGCTCGTGAATATGAAGATGCGTTATTATGGCTATTGGATTGTGGGCTCATCAGACGGGTTGGAAGAATCACAAAGGGAGCGATGCCTATGAAAGCATATGAAGATCTTCATGATTTTAAGATTTATCATCTTGATGGTGGTTTGCTCCGGGTCATGAGCCAACTCCCCTTTCAGGTTATTCTGGAACGAAATAAGGTTTTTGAGGAGTTTAACGGTGCATTAACTCAACAGTATGTTCTTCAGCAACTTTCATCGATAATTCCCGATTCAATCTATTACTGGACATCAGAAGCGACAGCTGAAGTTGATTTTATTTTTTCCGATGGTACTGCAATAATTCCTGTCGAAGTGAAAGCTGGAGTGAATGTCAAGGCTAAGAGCCTCAGGGTGTATATGGACCGGTATAAGCCGCAGATTGCCATTAGGACTTCCCTTTCTAATGTTCATCGTGACGGTTCGCTTTTAAACATCCCGCTTTCAATGGTTTTTCACATGGAACGATACCTTGAACTCTGTAAAAAACCCGGTCCATAAACAGCATTCAATCTAGAGGTACCCAACCCTTGTTCAATATTGAAATATGAAATTGCCGTGACTAAAATGAACTATTACTAGATTTGCTCTCCTAACTGAACCCTTCCTGTGGCACCAGGATCTCAAACCGGGTTTTCTTCCCAGATACCTCTGTCTCCATTATGGCAATATCGCGAATCGCGAGTATTTTCCGATAATGAAGAGTTAAAGCCTTAAATTTTTCCCAAATCTATTCATGAATCTATGTTTTCTGGTAATTCGGAATACTTGTTTGTCATCTTTCCATGTGATCAGAATGATCCTGCTTATAGAAGCACAGCGAATAATTACTGTTGTGACCCCTTCACATGACGGATCGTTTTGTCCATCGCATTTTGAAAGACCTTTCCGATTATTGGGCTAATCATTAATTCAAAAAAATCCGGAGTGAACTTATCGGGCAAGTTCTACCAGGAATGCATAATAGGAATTAAACGGAGTTAATTCAAATGCTCCGTAAATTCTTCGAGGGTGAGAGTTTCAGGCTTAAAGAACCCAGCATTTTCAAGTAATTTAGGTATTCGGTATTTAATAAGATTTTTATCAGAAGTTAAAAAATAGGTACAGCCATTCGACATAGCATATCCCATATGTACACGATCTGTTTTTTCCACCCGGAAATCTATCTCATGATTGGCCATACAATTGCAGATACGTGCCACAACTTGATCAGGATAAAGGGTGGCAACATTCCATTCTTCATAAAGATTGATGAAGGAAAGGATGAGCTCCGATCTAACTGAACGCTTTCTCATTTGGTCCACTGCTTCCCCCATAACGGTAATTGAGGTTACTAGAGGAAACCCAAGATGAATTGCATGGCTGATTATGGTCTTTTTCTTCGAATCCTTAATACATTCAAAAAAAATGCAGGTATCGAGGAAAACAGGTTTCAACAAACACCTGCCTCATCTAATCGACGCATCTTGTCATCGAACTCTTTTTTTGTAACAACAAAGGCGATAAGTCCACCCTTACCAACACCTCCTCCGTATGGTAGCATACCCCGTTCATATGGCTTACCGATATTCTCCTGTGGGTCACCCTCATATTCCATATAAAATAATTGGCAGAGTAAAAGTATGAATGTTTCTTCAAAGAAGGTTTAATTAAAAGCCGTAGTCTGTTTAGTATAATAGAATTTTACTCTCCGGAATGTGAATGATGTATTGTGATATGGAAGATAGTTTTATACTGATTGTGTATGGAGATTGGAATTATCAGAATGAATTCAAAGGGGGAAATCGTTACCCAGTATTAATGTGAAGAGATCTGGATACTGGATAACAACTTGTCAGAAACCAGGATGGAAGTGGTTTCATCTTGAAAATTTATAAAGATCTTGACTAATTATTGGAGGATGAGAAAAAATAGTAAGAAAACCGCATACCTCATCTCCTTTTTCCATGAAAAACCGGATCCATTAAGACCTTGATTCCCGCTGACGCATAACGATAAATCCCCTCATTCTCTTTTAATTCTTCTAACTCC